>NZ_JBQFUW010000001.1:0-923999 GCF_056539385.1 Ruegeria sp. BB6 | reverse complement strand
CATTGAATAATCGGTAGGCCAGGCTTCAGCCCGGCACATCGATAAAACTAAAGAAGGCCGCTCCTCACGGGGCGGCCTTTTTACTTGGGTTGGATTGTTTCAAAGGTGCGCAACCTTGCCTTCGCGGGCAATAATGCCCCTGAGCGGCTTAGATGACGCCAGCCAAAACCAATCGAACGATATCTTCGCGTTTCAGGCTACGAGCGCGTAGCTCGGCATCACTCATCAGCCAATAGGCGCGGATTCTGCGGATTGCCGACCGGGTTTCAGACAGTCTGCGCAGGTTGGAACGGACGCGGCGGTTCAGCTGTTGCCACAATGTGGCAGGGCTAAGTACTAGCGGGCGGTATACAGTGGATTTGGGCATGAGAGCGTTTCGTTGCATTTTGATTGAACCAATGCAATTTACGCACCCTTGCTGTTGGCAGCTAGTCCCGCCCAGTCATATCCGCTGTGCGTCTGGTGCAATGGCCCAGCGTTTCGGCCGGGCCATCTTATGCTGATTAGAGTGCAGCCTCTGCCGCTGCGCGAACAGCACGGATATTTTCGCCATATACGTCCGGTTGAGACACCGAACCGCCCTTGAAGACAGCAGACCCCGCAACCAGCACGTCTGCGCCCGCAGCCGCGACAAGAGGGGCGGTTTTCGGGTCCACTCCGCCGTCAATTTCGATGTGGACGGGGCGATCTCCGATCATCTGGCGCAGGCGGCGGACCTTTTGGGTCATGTCGATGAATTTCTGTCCGCCAAAACCGGGGTTTACGGTCATTACGCAAACCAGATCGGTCAGGTCCAGCAGATGCTCGACCGACTCGGCCGGGGTGCCGGGATTGAGGGCGACACCAGCCTTCATGCCAGCGGCGCGAATGGCCTGTAACGTGCGGTGCGTATGTGGGCCAGCCTCGACATGGGCGGTCAGGATATCCGCGCCGGCATCGGCATAGGCTTGGATATACGGATCGACGGGCGTGATCATCAGGTGCACGTCCATCACTGTTTTTACGTGCGGACGAAACGCTTTGACCGCGGGCGGGCCAAAGGTCAGGTTTGGCACGAAATGGCCATCCATCACGTCAACATGGACCCAATCGGCGCCCTGCGCTTCGATCGCCTGAATCTCGGCGCCGAAGTTGGCGAAGTCGGCGGACAGGATCGACGGAGCGATTTTGATGCTGCGGTCAAAGGACATGTTTGGCCTCGTGTCAGGAAATAGAGTCGGCTCGCGTATACCTGCGATAGCCAGAGAAGGGTAGAGCCTACGGCAGCGAGCGCTGCGTTACAAAACTTTCACCCAACCGACACACAGCCGTTGAACACCGCCTTTAGCTAGCCGCCAACACATTTGGGGGTGGCTCGTGCTGCGAATTGAAAAACTGACGAAACGATTTGGCGAGAACACGGCTGTGGATGCGGCCTCGCTGGACGTCGATAGGCCGTGCATGATCGGCATCATTGGACGCTCGGGCGCAGGTAAATCGACCCTCTTGCGCATGGTCAACCGCCTGACAGACGCCAGCGACGGCAAGATCATTTTTGAAGGTCGCGACGTTACCAGACTGAGGGGTCGCGAAAAGCGTGCATGGCAGGCCGATTGCGCGATGATCTTTCAGCAGTTCAATCTGGTGCCACGCATGGATGTGGTGTCGAACGTGCTGCACGGTACCCTGAATCGTCATTCGACGCTGGCGACCATGTTCAACCTGTTCCCGATGGAGGATATCCACCGCGCCATCGACATTCTGGACCGTCTGGGCATTGCAGAACACGCGCCCAAACGGGCCGAGGCATTGTCGGGCGGTCAGCAGCAACGCGTCGCCATTGCGCGGGCCTTGATGCAAGACCCCAGCATCATACTGGCGGATGAACCTATCGCCTCGTTGGACCCGATGAACGCGCAGGTGGTGATGCAGGCGCTGCGCCGCATCCACGAAGAGGACGGCCGGACGGTGATCGCCAACCTGCACACGCTGGACACCGCGCGCCGCTATTGCGACCGAGTCGTCGGGATGCGCGACGGACGTATCGTTTTCGACGGCCTTCCCGAGCAACTGACCACCGGCGTCGCGCGTGAGATTTACGGTGCCGATGCCAGCTTCTCGGAAGAGGCGACCTCGACCGAGATCGAGACGCTCGGCACCACCCAAAAGGCTCTGATGGAAGCCGAGGCGACCATCTAAGCCGATCCCCCTTTCATCGACCGGCCGATGAAAGGCCGGCATATCAAACCGGAGAGAGACAGATGAAAAAACTGATTGCTGCCCTTGTTGCGACGACCGCAATTGCCGCCCCAGCGACGGCTGCGGACATCAACGAATTCCGCATCGGTATTCTGGGCGGCGAGAACGCTCAGGACCGTCTGAACAACAACGAATGCCTGCGTGAATACACAGAAGAAGTGTTGGGTGTAGAAACCAAGCTGTTTGCGCCTGCCGATTATGACGGCGTGATCCAGGGTCTGCTGGGCGGCACCATCGACATGGCGTGGCTGGGTGCCTCGGGCTATGCGAAAACCTACCTGTCTGACCCCGAAGCGGTTGAGCCGGTTCTGGTCAAGGTCAACACCGACGGCGGCTATGGCTACTACTCGATTGGATTTGCCCGCAAGGACAGCGGCATCACCTCGCTGGACGACATGAAGGGCAAAACCTTCGGCTTTGGCGATCCGAACTCGACCTCGGGCTACCTGATCCCGTCGATCGAAATTCCTGCCGCGACTGGTGCGACCATGGAATCAGGCGACTATTTCGGTGAAGTCAAATTCACCGGCGGTCACGAGCAGACCATTGTTGCCGTAAATAACGGCGACGTGGATGGCGGCGTGACCTGGGCTGACGGTCTGGGCGATTGGGAAGACGGCTTCAACTCGGGCGCTCTGCGTCGTGCGGTTGACGCGGGTCTGGTCGACATGAACGACATGGTCCTGATCTGGCAGTCCAAGCCGATCCCCGAAGGCCCCGTCGTTCTGCGCACCGCTTTGCCTGCGGATGTCAAAGAGAAGATGACCGCTCTGATGGCAGGTCTGGCCGAGAAGGATCGCGAGTGTTTCTACGGCGTTGCCGCGGGTGAAGCAAAGGCGTTCGAGCCGATCACCCACGACGCCTATGAGATCATCATCGAAGCGCGCAAGCTGAAGTCCAACTAAGCCTGCGCCCCCCAAAGACCGGGGTCCGGTTATCCTAGCCGGGCCCCGTTTTTCCACTCAGGAGCATTCCATGACAGACCTGACCGCAGGGTCCACGGCCATCGACCAGATCCGGGCCGACTATACCGAGATGACACGACGCAAGCGGGTCTATGGTGGTATCCTTCTGATCGTATTCGTGGCGTTGATGGCCGCAGGGTTTCGCACCGCCGATGACCGCAACGCAGGCAGCTTTGCGGACGGCTGGCACCGAGTCTTTGACTACCCCGCCGAAGTTCTGTCTGAGGCTTGGGATAAGATCGACGCGCTGCCTGCCAACCTGATCAAGTTCTTCCCGGCACTGGTCGAGACGATCAACATCGCTGCTGCGTCCACGTTGATCGGCACCATCGCGGGGACTTTTCTGGCACTGATGTGCACGCGTGGAATGGCGCCTTGGCCTGCTCTGATCCCGCTGTTCCGGCGTATTGCCGATATCTGCCGGGCAATCCCCGAGATCGTGATCGCTCTGGTCCTGATCTTCATTCTGGGCGGCGGGCCGGTGCCCGCGATGATCGCCATCGCCATCCACACAGCCGGTGCATTGGGTAAACTGTTTTCCGAGGTGAACGAGAACGCCTCGCTGAAGCCGGTCGAAGGGCTGCACTCGGTCGGCGCCAACTGGTCACAGCGCATGTATCTGGGTGTGATCCCGCAGGTCGGGCCGAACTATGTCAGCTATGCCTTGCTGCGGTTCGAGATCAACATCCGAGCCTCGGCCATTCTGGGCTTTGTCGGCGCGGGCGGTCTGGGGTATGAGCTGCGCAACTCGATGTCGTGGGGGCAGGGGCGCTATGATGAGGCCGCCGCGATCTTTCTGCTGCTGTTTGTCACCATCGTTGTCGTTGACCAAATCTCGGGCCATCTGCGTGATCGCCTGACCCACGGATCCGAGAAAGGAGCGCGGGCATGAGTACCTTCGCCACGAACCTGACCATCGACGCGCTGAAAGCCGAAACTGACCATCTATTCAGCCGCAAACGTCTTGTGAATTTCGGTCTGCCTTCGCTGGTGCTGGCTTATCTGATCTACGTTTTCTTTGCCTTCGACATGCCCGGCCTGGCCGAGCGTGCGAACTGGGGAAACGGCAAGACTCTGGTGGCCGACAGCTACAGCTACAAGACACATATCGCGCGTGACAATCGCACCGGCGAAGTCTCGGCCGCGATCGAAGGCGAGCGCAAGGGAGCCTACCCCGAGGGCGAAGCTCCGGGTTGGGTCAGGCTGGGTGAAACCACAGTGATTGATCTGGAGGATGGCCACGTTGTGCGGTTCGGCCCCGAGACCGTTGAATACGACATCCCCGGCTACGGCACCGTGCGAGCAACGCCGACTCGCGCAGCAGGCGTACAGGCCGAACTGCCAGCGGGTGACGTGCCGGAATGGATCAATGTCACGAAGAACCGGATGGCGATCACGACGGATGCCGGGCGCCTGACGGTGACGCGGAACCGCTCGGAAGTGTTTCGGTATTTCACCGGGTGGGAGCTGTTCTTCTTCACCCTCGACAGCCCCTATTACGGCAAGTCTTTCCCGCAACTAGTCGGGCTGGCCGCAAATGGTGAGGTCGGGGCGATCCTGAATGATTTCTGGACCAACAAGATGTGGCGGCATCAGGACGTAGCCTGGGCGATCTTCGAGACGATCCTGATGGCCTTCCTCGGTACGCTGGGTGCAGGCATAGTGGCGCTGCCGCTTGCCTTCCTTGCAACGCGCAACTTTAACCCGCTGAGGTCTGTTCGGTTTCTGACCCGCCGCGTGTTCGATTTTGTCCGTGGCGTGGACGCCTTGATCTGGACCGTCGTGCTGGCACGCGCGTTTGGCCCCGGACCGCTGATGGGCGCGCTGGCCATTCTGGTGACAGATACCGGAACCTTCGGCAAAATCTTCTCAGAAGCGTTGGAGAACGTCGATCAGAAGCAGATCGAGGGCGTCCAGTCCACAGGGGCCAACGCGCCACAACGGTATCGATTCGGCGTGATCCCGCAGGTGACGCCCGTGCTGCTCAGCCAGTTGCTGTATTTCCTTGAATCCAACACACGCAGCGCGACCGTGATCGGTGCCATCACGGGTGGCGGGATCGGCTTGCTGCTGACGCAAGCGATCATAACGCAAAAGGACTGGGAAGAGGTCGCCTATTACATCGTCCTGATCATCCTGATGGTCATGTTGATGGATTGGTTCTCGGGTTGGTTGCGCAGGCGTCTGATCCAGGGGGAAACTGCGCCCAAACGTAAGAAGGCGGAGCCTGTCAAAGCTGGCTGAGTTGGCGCAGGTAGAAGGATCAAAGGATCGCGTGTTTTCGCGCAGCGCTGCCGGATTTTCGCGCGCTGGGGGCCGAGGCGTTTTGGGAAGTTCCCGCCTGCTGATGCTGCCGACCTTGGTTGCTGCTGTTAAACAGTACTGATTTCCTGTCAGTCCTCGTTCAGTGTGAGCGTCACGCGTTCACCCGCGAACACTGTTCGGCCAAATTCCACGGGCACGCCATTTGTGTCGGCGTTAATCCCTGTGGAAAACAGAACCGGGGCCCCTTCGGTCAGGCGAAGGTGTAGCGCTTGCGTGGCTGTCGCAGCCCGGGCCGTCAGGCGGGTTGAGACTCGGGTGTAGTCCTGCACGCCGCACACTTGCAGGGCTTTTGTCACCGATTGCGTCTCGGATAGGGCCACGAGGATATTGGGCAGGCGGTCCGCTGGAAAAACGCTTTGAAACAGGCCAATCGGCTGGCCGTCAGCCAATGACAGGCCATCGTAGACATGAACAGTTGCGCCCGGCTCAAGCTGCAGCGCCTCGGCTTCGGCGTCGTCTGCTGTTCGGGTGGTGAGTGTCAGGATCCTCTTTCCCGGGATTTTGCCGCTGGCCGAAATGCTCTTGTGATACCTGACGCGCTTTCCGATCGGGTAGTCCGTCGGACGCGCGGTCACGAATACACCCGCACCGCGCCTTGAATGCACCAATCCCTGTTCGGCCAGGTCCGACAATGCGCGACGAACGGTATGCCTGTTGACGCCATGCTGCGAGGCCAGCTGCGCCTCGGTCGGAAGTTGATCGCCGGTTTTGTATCGCCCTTCGGCGATGTCCGTCGTCAGGCTTAACGCGATGCTTTTCCAGACCGGAGTTTTACTCATGTCACCAAATCTTCACAGTATCCCGGATTGCGAGTCGCCTCGGTCGGGTGTAATATTTGTCTAGTTGTATAGTTGATATAGACAACCCAGCCAAGAGGGTTTGATGGCGGATCAGATGAAAACAGAAGATATCGCGCGCAAGGAATGGATGGGTATTCTGGCCCGTGTGCCGTCCGAGGCGCTGATGGCGAAATGGGCCGAGTTCGACCTGCGCCCCGGCTTTGAGTGGCTTCGCCGACCCGAAGTGGGCGGGGTCATGGTGCGCGGGCGCGCGGGCGGAACGGGCGCGGCCTTCAACCTTGGGGAAATGACGGTCACGCGCTGTTCGCTGGCGCTGGATGACGGGACGGTCGGGCATGGATATGTGCAGGGCCGCTCGAAATCGAAGGCGGAAGTCGCGGCGCTGATTGACGCGTTGATGCAAACCGACGCCGCAGGAAAGGTCCGGTCACAGGTAATCGAACCTCTGACCGAAATGATGCGAGTCGCAAAATCCAACCGCGCGGCAAAGGCAGCCGCCACAAAGGTAGAATTCTTTACTCTGGTTCGGGGAGAGGATTGATGACCACGCAACCCCAGTTCACAGGTGGTTTTAGCGATGCGCCCATTCAGGCTGCGCATGCGTTTCGGGCGGCCATGATAGCGATGGCCCGACCGGGCGACATTCGATCATTGACCGGTGGGCAGCCGCCTAAACCGCTGTCTGTCGCCGCAGGCACGCTATTGCTGACGCTTTGCGATCCTGAGACCAGAGTTCATCTGGCCGGGGCAGCCGATACACCCGCCGTGCGCCAGTGGCTGACATTTCATACGGGCGCACCAGTCACGGGCGCTGACGAGGCGGATTTTGCACTTGGAACGTGGCAGGACCTTGGGCCGCTGACGGCCTATCGGATTGGAACGTCCGAATACCCGGACCGGTCCGCGACCCTGATCGTTGAATGCGCTGAACTGACCAACGCCGGCGCAACGCTCAGTGGTCCGGGGATCAGGGATAAGGCGCGTTTGTCTCTGCCGGGTATCCCAGCTTTGCAGGCCAATTCGTCGTTGTTTCCGCTGGGGTGCGATTTCTTTTTCACCTGCGGCAGCCACGTTGCCGCCCTGCCGCGCAGCACAACAATCCGGTCGGAGGGGTAAGCGATGTATGTAGCAGTCAAGGGTGGTGAAAAGGCCATCGAAAATGCGCATTCCTGGCTGGCCGAGGAACGCCGGGGGTCAACGGATGTGGCCGAATTGAGCATCGCGCAAATCCGCGAACAGCTTTCTTTGGCCGTGAACCGGGTCATGGCCGAGGGGTCTCTGTTCGATCCCGATTTGGCGGCTTTGGCGATCAAGCAGGCGCGGGGCGATCTGATCGAGGCGATATTCCTGATCCGTGCATACCGAACAACCCTGCCGCGGTTCGGGTATTCAAACCCAGTCGTGACGGGTGAGATGCCTTGTGACAGACGAATCTCTGCCACCTTCAAGGATGCGCCGGGCGGACAGGTTCTGGGGCCGACCTTCGACTACACGCACCGTTTGCTGGATTTCAAACTTGCCGCTGAAGGGGAGGTTCCCGACGCGCCGAAAGGCGCTCCGCGCGATGAGCCGACGCCGCATATCACGGAATTTCTGCAGGGCGAGGGGATTATTCAGGATGAGCCCGAAAGCGATGAAACCCCTGACGACTTGACCCGGCAGCCGATGGAATTTCCGTCCAATCGTCCGTTACGGCTTCAATCCCTGACGCGCGGCGATGAAGGCTTTGTGCTGGGCATGGCGTATTCGACCCAGCGCGGATACGCCCGTAACCACGCTTTTGTCGGGGAATTGCGCATCGGCAAAGTCACGGTTGAGATGGACATCCCGGAACTGGGTTTCGCCATCGACATTGGCGAGGTTGAACTGACTGAATGTGAAACGGTCAACCAGTTCAAAGGGTCCAAGACCGAACCGCCTCAGTTCACGCGGGGCTATGGGCTGGTCTTTGGTCAGTCCGAGCGCAAATCCATTGCGATGGCTTTGGTCGATCGCGCCCTCAGGTGGGAGGAACTGGGCGAAGACAACCTGGGCGCCCCGGCGCAGGATGAGGAATTTGTCCTGAGCCATGCCGACAACATTCAGGCCACGGGCTTCCTCGAACATATCAAACTGCCGCACTACGTGGATTTCCAGTCCGAGTTGGAGCTGGTCCGAAAGCTGCGTCGCGAAGCCGAACAGCGCATCACGCCGAAGGAGGCAGCGGAATGAGTGAGTACAACTTTGCCTATCTGGACGAACAGACCAAGCGCATGATCCGCCGTGCCATCCTCAAAGGTTTGGCGGTGCCCGGTTATCAGGTGCCATTCGCCAGCCGTGAAATGCCGATGCCCTATGGCTGGGGCACGGGCGGGGTGCAGGTTTCGGCCGCGACGCTGACCCCGGATGATACGTTCAAAGTGATCGACCAAGGCGCGGATGACACCACGAACGCAGTGTCGATCCGCAAGTTCTTTGAGAACACAGCAGGCGTCGAAACCACCGAGGAAACCGAAAAGGCGAGTGTCATCCAGACCCGCCACCGCATCCCCGAGGCCAAGCTGCGTGAGGATCAGATCCTCGTTTATCAGGTGCCGATCCCGGAACCCCTGCGTTTCCTAGAGCCGCGCGAGACCGAGACACGCAAGATGCACAGCCTTGAAGAATATGGGCTGATGCATGTGAAGCTGTACGAGGACATCAGCCAACATGGGGCTATTTCAACCTCATACGCCTATCCGGTGAAGGTGTCGGGGCGTTATGTGATGGATCCGTCTCCGATCCCGAAATTCGACAACCCCAAGCTTGAGATGGACGCGATCCAATTGTTCGGGGCGGGCCGCGAACAGCGTATCTATGCCGTACCACCGCACACCAAGGTCGTGTCTCTGGATTTCGAGGATTACCCTTTCGAGGCGACAAAAGCCGATCACCCCTGTGATCTGTGCGGGGCCGAGGACAGCTATCTGGACGAGGTTATCACCGATGATGCTGGCGGCCGGATGTTTGTCTGCTCTGACACCGATTACTGCCGGTCCCGACGTGAGGCGGGCCACACAGGTCGCAT
This sequence comes from Ruegeria sp. BB6, assembly GCF_056539385.1. Lineage (NCBI taxonomy): Bacteria > Pseudomonadati > Pseudomonadota > Alphaproteobacteria > Rhodobacterales > Roseobacteraceae > Ruegeria > Ruegeria sp. BB6. Next base: position 914,625 of record NZ_JBQFUW010000001.1, on the reverse strand, counting down.
GACCAAGGAGGTTGCAGCATGACCCCTCTGCTACAAGTCAAAGACATCGAGAAACGATACGGAACCCGGATCGGATGCTCGGGCGTCAGTTTCGATCTTTATCCGGGCGAAGTCATGGGAATCGTAGGTGAAAGCGGTTCGGGCAAGTCGACTTTGCTGAATTGTCTGGCTGGTCATCTGGAGCCTGACGCGGGGCAGGTTGTTTTTGACACGCGCGCGTACGGACCTGTGGATACGGTGACCATGTCGGAACCCGAACGGCGGATGCTGGGCCGGACCGATTGGGCCTTTGTCCATCAGCACGCCCGCGACGGGCTGCGTATGTCCGTCAGTGCAGGCGGTAACATTGGCGAGCGCCTGATGGCCGTCGGCGACCGCCACTACGGTCAAATCCGCGACCGGGCGATTGATTGGCTGGGTCGCGTCGAGATTGACGGCAGCCGTGTGGACGACCGCCCAACCGCGTTTTCGGGCGGGATGCAGCAACGGTTGCAAATCGCGCGTAATCTGGTGACTGGCCCGCGGCTGGTTTTCATGGACGAACCGACGGGCGGGCTGGACGTGTCCGTTCAGGCTCGGCTGCTGGACCTGTTGCGCGGTCTGGTCCGCGAGATGGGTCTGAGCGCTATCATCGTCACCCATGATCTGGCCGTGGTGCGGTTGCTGGCGGACCGGCTGATGGTGATGAAGGACGGCCACGTGGTCGAGGCGGGTTTGACCGATCAGGTTCTGGACGATCCGCAACATGCCTACACCCAGTTGCTTGTTTCAAGCGTGCTGCAGGTTTGAAGGGATAGGGCAATGATTGAACTGATCGATGTGAACAAAAGCTTTACCCTGCACAATCAGGGCGGCGCGGTCATTCCGGTGATGGAGGGCGCAACGCTCAGAGTCTCGCCCGGAGAATGCGTCGCGCTGACGGGGGCGTCCGGGGCGGGCAAGTCGACCTTGATGCGGGTTATCTACGGCAACTATTTGGCCGCATCCGGGCGGGTTCTGGTGGGTGGCTTGGATGTGGCACAGGCCGAGCCGCGCCAGATCTTGGCGCTTCGGCGCGATACACTGGGATATGTCAGCCAGTTCCTAAGGGTTGTTCCGCGCGTTCCAACGCTCGAGGTGGTGGCGGAACCGTTGCTTGCAATCGGAACCGAAAAGCAGGCGGCGCTGGATCGGGCGGCCGCATTGCTGGCCCGGTTGAACATTCCCGAACGGCTCTGGCAGCTTAGCCCAACGACGTTTTCAGGCGGCGAACAGCAGCGCGTGAACATTGCACGTGGCTTTGCGCACTCATACCCCGCGATGCTGCTGGACGAGCCGACCGCCTCGCTGGACGCCCAAAACCGCGAGACAGTGCTGTCGCTGATCGAGGAGGCCAAAGAGCGCGGCGCAGCCATAGTTGGCATCTTTCACGATGTCGAAGCACGCAACCGCGTGTGTGATCGGGAAATCGACGTGTCAGGTTTCACGCCGGGCAAGGCAGCATGACCCGTGCCCCTGTCATAGCGGTTGTTGGCCCATCCGGGGTAGGCAAGGACAGCGTGATGGAGGCGCTGGTTGCGCGCGCGCCGGGAATTTTAAGAGTGCGGCGCGTGATTACCCGGCCCAAGGGCGAGGAAGGTGAGGATTTTGACAGGGTCACAGACGATGCCTTTCAGCGCATGGTGGCCGAAGATGTGTTTGTCCTACACTGGTCGGCGCATGGGCTGAAATATGGTGTGCCCCGTTCGATCGAGACCTTCAGGCAGACCTCGGATGCGGTGCTTGTGAACCTGTCCCGCTCGGTCCTGCTTCGGGCGCAGGAGGAATTCGGCGATTTGGTCGTAATCTCACTAACCGCCGATCCCGGGGTTCTTGCCCAAAGACTTGCAACGCGGGGGCGCGAGAGTGCAGCCGAACAAGGACGGCGTCTCGCACGCGCCGAAACCAGTTTGCCCTCGGGCCTTGCGCAGGTCTTTGAGGTCGATAATTCCGGCCCTTTGGATCAGACGATTGGTACCATTCTGACCCGGCTTCAACCAGAAAGGGCGTAGCGATGGATCATGTGAAAACGCCCATCCTCAGCCTCGCCCACAAGGGTCAGATCATTGATCTGAAACGGGTTTGGCAACAGGGGCACAAGCCGGTCTTCAAGCGTAGTCTGCACCGTGGTCAGCGTAGGTTTGTCCAATCGCCCACTGAGCGTGATGTGAAAGCGAAACGCCTCCATCACGTAGGGATAGCCCCATTGCACGAGATTGGCCTCTTGCTCCGGCCTCAGACCGGCACCGCGCCGACGGTCAAGTTCAGATTGCGGCGCAGGCGCGCGAAACGCGTCCAGTTCCCGCACGCAGCCTGCGGCCAAAGCGTTCAGGTCGGCGGTGTCTCCGACCGGGCGAAGGGCCAGAAACCGCCCCAGCCGCGCGATTTCAAGCCCGTCCAGCACCACGGGCGCGCGTGTGGCAGCAAATTCGGCACAAGCCGCGTGCAGACTGTCGAGCGATTGCCCCTGCGCCAAACGAAACGGAGGCTTCATCGTCGCATGCAGCCCGTATTTACGCGGAACTTCCGTCACCGAGGAAACGTTAATCCCAGCGATGTCCGGATGTGCAACAGGCTGTCCGGTTTCCATGTCCCAACCCAGCCATTGGGTCGCAAACCTTGTCCAACCGGCCTCAGCCGGGGGCGCAAAATAGATCGCGTATCGCGTGAATGTCACATTGGCCTCCTATGCGTGGCCTTCCCAATAGCTCAAACCGTGTGAAGTTCAGATGACAGAAGAAATGATCCTTGCCAATGCCACACTCGTTCTTCCCAACGAGACGCTAACAGGCAGCGTTCGGATTGCGGGTGAGACAATTGTCGAGGTCGCGTCGGGTGCCGCGATTCCCGCAGGTGCGATTGACTGCGACGGGGATTTTGTCTGCCCCGGACTGGTCGAATTGCATACCGACAATCTGGAACGTCACATTCAGCCGCGCCCAAGGGTAGACTGGCCCCATGCCGCGGCCATCCTCGCGCATGATGCTGAACTGGCCAGCACCGGGATCACCACCGTGTTTGACGCCATGCGCATCGGCTCGATCCCGAGCGGCCAACGCTACAAGAAATATGCGCGTGACCTGTCCCGCGAGCTTTGGAATTTGCGCGAGCAGGACGCGCTAAAGATCAGTCACTTCCTTCACCTTCGGGCAGAGGTTTGTTCCGAGACACTGGTCGAGGAGCTTGACGAGTTTGATGCGGGCGATCGTGTGGGCCTTGTGTCGCTGATGGATCACACGCCCGGCCAGCGACAGTTCCGGGACATGGCCCAGCTTGAGGCGTATATGAAGGGCAAGCACGGCATGAATGATGACGACTTTCTTCAGCATGTCGCCCAACTCAAATCGCTGCGCGAACGCTTTGGCGACAGGCACGAAGTCGAGACGGTTAAGGCCGCCCGGCGCTTTGGTGCGATGCTGGCCAGTCACGACGATACCACGGATGCCCAAGTGCGCATTTCCGCAGGGCATGGGATTACGCTGGCCGAATTCCCCACAACCGTTGAGGCTGCCCGAGCCTGCCACGACCACGGTATTAAGGTGATGATGGGTGCTCCGAATGTGATCCGGGGCGGGTCGCATTCCGGCAATGTCGCGGCGCATGAGCTTGCCGAACTCGGACATCTGGACATTTTGTCGTCAGACTATGTGCCCGCCGCCCTGCTGCTGTCGGCGGCCCGATTGGGCGAGATGTGGGGTGATATGGCGCGCGGATTGCGGACCGTGACGCAGACGCCTGCACAGGTCGTCGGGCTGGATGATCGCGGCGAATTGCGCGCCGGAGCCCGCGCGGACGTCATTCGGTTCCGACTGCGTGAGGGCGCACCTGCACTCAACGGTGTTTGGTCGCGTGGTCGCCGTGTGGCCTGATCAGGCCATGTAGAACAGATACCGGTCCGGGGCGATGGTGTCCGGGCCGCTGATCTGGTCAAATCCCACCAAGGGCTGACCCGAGATCAACAGTCCGCCAGGTCGCATCACCTGCGCTATGAGGGGACTTAGACGAGCGGCTTCGGCCACGTCCTCGTCCTTGATACCGCGCCCGAAATCATAATGTGCCATCGCGATTTTTTGCCCGCCTGCAGCCAGCTTCTTGAGCATGGGTTCCGCTTCGCCCTGCAGAAAGTCCTCTGCTGGCGGAGTACTGGACGGGTGGCATTGCAGAACCCGGTCCATCACCCAGATGCGGCGATCCGGCAGGATTTCCCTAAGGTGATCATAGGTTCGACCGTTTCCCAGACCCATGTCCAGAACGTCTCCGGTCATGTCGGATATCTGTTCGGCGGCCCAGTTCAGCCCATCGCGTTGGGCCGTCAGGCGGCGCAGCATGGAATCCAGTCGGCTCATTCAGGTCTCCGTCTCGTGTCGTTCTGCTGCGCGGTCCAGATGACGGCAGGCCCATCCAATAGCCGGTGCAGCAGGTCTTGCGTGAATGTCCAGACGTCTTCGTCGTGAACAAGGTGATGGGTCAGAACGCCAAAGGGTTCAGTATTGTCGGTACGCCCTTGGCGGCGATCCCGCAGCAGGTCCACGGCTTGTTGGATCAAGGTATCCGAAGCGACCAATCCCCGTGTCCCACGCCAGTCAATCGGATCTAGATGCGTATTAACCTGTAGCAGTCCTGACACAGGGTAAGCGGTCTTTCGCGGCGTGGCAGTCGACAGAAACCGGTAGCCCAAATCAGGCAGTCGTTTTACGAAGTCCGGGGCAATTCGGTTCCAGGGCGGCACGAACATCGGGCACAAGCGCTCGCCGAACGCAGCATTCAGTCGGTCCAGCCCGGCTTGCGCGTCCTCCAGTATCTCTGACACGGGTCGGTGCAGCCGGAATTCCGACTTTTTCTCGCCCTGCGGCGCGTGGTTTTGATGTGCCCATCCATGAACAACCGGGATCAGGCAGGGATTGTCCAAGACATGCCCCGTCAGTGCGTCGTCAGCGTCTCGTGGGATCATCGCCAGATGCACTGGCAAACCAAGCCTATCTGACAGGGCGGTCAGACGATCAAGCTGCGGAGTGATGGTAACTGCGTCGTCGTCACGCCACCATAGGGGCAGCGACAGGCCCGTGCTCTGCCAAACCTCAAGCTCGACCATCAAGGGACGCCAATCGACGATCATTTGCGCTGCTCCAAGAGGGTCTTGGCGATGTCCACGGACTTTGCGGCCCCGTCAAACCCAAAATCTGCGGTTGGCCTGAGGGGGGCATCAATAACGCGGCCCACCGCCATCGCCAACGTGTCGCCGTTTAGGTCCTGACTTGGTAGAACGTCGATCGCGGGTAAGTTAGACAGGCTTTCTCCGCGCAGCGTCTGCTCAACCTCTTTGCCATCATCGAATGGCACGAATACCGCGGGTGTCCCCGCCTGAAGGATGTCGAGCGCGGTATTGTATCCGCACATGCTGACCGATGCGGCCGCGTGGGGCAGCATCTGGCGGAAATCGGGCCGCACCTTTTCGAGGGTTACGGGGGCGTCGCCAACGTATTGGGACAGGTGATCGATGCGCGCGCTTGCGTCCTGTCCACCGACCAGCAGGCGCCAGCGCCTGTTGGACATCTTTCGGGCGGCTTCGATAGCCGCACGAAAGATCGGTTGCCCCACCGATCCCCCTCCGGCGCTGACAAGCACTTCGCCCTGACCCAGCGCGCCGGGGTGCGGATCAGGGGCTTTGGGCGCAACAAAGCCCGTGTAGAATAGCCGTTTTTCAAGCTGTTCCGAGACCGGCCAGCTTAGGTCCAACGGGACGACCTTCCGGTCGGAATGAACCAAAATACCGTCGTAGCTGTCCAGCACGATCTGCTCGGTGCGTTCGGCCTTTGAGGGCTTGGATGGCGGGGCGAGTATATCCCGCACAGACCCCAAAATAACGGGTTTGACGGGCAGTTCCTGTGCCGCGTCAAGCGCTGCGGTGAACTCATCCGTCAAGGACCTGCGTCCAAAGGGGTAAAGCTCGGTGATCAGAATATCCGGGGCGAAGGATCGCACTGCCTCTACCAGAGCCCGTTTGCGCGCCTGCATATAGGCATCATCCGCAACGTCGCCTGTTTGCGTCAGCAGCCGCGTGAAATCCGTACCGTCTGACCGTAAGGGTGGCAACCCAAGCAGCGTTATCCCGGCGCTATCCAGTTGCGGTGCTGGCATTCCGCCGGACACCAGAAGAACCTGATGACCATCTTGCACAAAGGCCCGCCCCAGCGTGAGCGCGCGGCTCAGGTGCCCTGTCCCCAGCAGATGGGTGACGACGATCATCACTTTCATTCGGGAACCTCTGCCCGGATCAGGCGGACGGGCTCGGTGTCAGGGCGCATTGTATCCATATCAACGATATACAGGCGGTTGCGCTTGATTTTGAAGGGGGGGACGCCGCTAAAATCCCACCCCCAGGCCATCGCCAGAATGACCCGCATAATACCGATATGACAGACCGCAACGGTATCACCACGCAGTGAGTCCAGCCATGGGCGCAAACGCAACCTTACTTCCGCAGGGCTTTCCCCGTTCGGAGGTCGAAAACCCCATCCCCAATCCTCGATATGGCGGTAGCCGCTGCCTGTATCCGCGATCAGGTCGACACCGCGCAGGCCTTCCCAGTCACCCCAGTTCATTTCGGTCAGCGCAGCGGACATCATTGGGTCCTGCCCCGATACCAGTTGGGCCGTTTCTCGGGCCCGCGCAAGTGGGCTGGACCAAATGGCCGCCGTGTCCCACGGTTGCGGTAGGCGATAGGTCGACAAGTCCTGACGCGCATCTTCGTCCAGTTGGATGTCGCTGCGCCCCTGTATGCGACCGGCGCGGTTCCATTCCGTATGTCCATGGCGCAGCAGTGCAAGGCGGGTCATTGGCGTCTCTCAATCAATGGGCGTGCGGCCTTCCAGAACCTGTCCGTGGCCGCGGGCATAAGGTGTCGCGCGGCCATTCGTTCACGCGATATACGTCCGATCGAAAGGCGCAGCGGCTTGTCATTCAGCACGTTTTGAATACGCGCAGCCAGCGCAGATGGGCCTGCGTCCGGCGACGGATAATCACCCGGAGCCAAAACATCACGAACGCCCGGCCGGTCCTGCGCCACCACCGGCACCCCATTGGCCTGTGCTTCCAGATAAATCATTCCATACGCCTCATTCACGCCGGGCCAAACCAGCAGGGACGCGGTTTGGTAATGCGCCTGCAGCGCGTCCCGATCTAGCTGGCCTAGAAAGTGCACCTTTGATCCGAAGGGGGCCATCAACGCCTCGACCGCTGCGCGGGCCGGACCGTCGCCTGCGATTTTGAGAGTCCAATCGCCCTGCAAATGACCCAATGATTGCGCCAAAATCTCATATGAGGCCAGCTTATCGCCGTGCCGCATCATTCCAACGGTCAGCATCGGCCCTGTGCAGGTCGATGGGGTCGGTAGCACTGAAAGTGGCAGGAACGGAGGCAGTTCCACCAGGCGTTGCGCTCCAAACTTTTCCCGTTCCAGCGTAATGAGGTCGTTGGCCGTGTGATAATAAATCACCTGCGCGGCGTCGCATGCATCGTGCGCAGCTTGCGCGAACCCGGCCCACCGGCCTTTCAACCGGCTTGTGGCGCGGGTGCTTTCCAATTGCACATAGGGGATGTTGCGGGCTTTGCACACGCGGGGACCCAGCAGGTCCGGCGCCTTGTAATAGTTGTGATAGGTCACCCAAAGCGCTGTATCCGCAGGCAACTCTGCAATCAACCTTTGCGCCTCTGTCTCGGCTTGAGCGCGCAATTCCTCTTGGACTTTGGCGTCGCCGGTCTTGTCGTAGATGCGCAGGCGCGACACCAGATCAACCGTGTCACCTTGCGCGCCAATTGCCTGCATCAGGTTGCGTGCCATTTCACGATCACCAGACGGCACCGGGCTGTCCGGTGATTTCATCGGAGTGTAAAAGGCGACGCGCGCCATCAGTCCGGGCCCGCGCCTAGGGCGCTGAGCCGTTCGGAAAGACGCGCGATGCCCGGATCCATCCGAAACTCGGCGATGAGCCTGTCATAGGCGGCGTTTGCCATCGCTGCGGTTCCGTCGGGATTGTCGGCCATCTGGATCATGGCTGCGGCAAGGGCGGCAGGATCATCGTCTGATAAAACGCCGTGCCGACCGGTTTCGATGAATTCCGGGATCGCTGAGACGGGTGTGGACAGGATCGGCAGGCGCTGGGACGCGGCCTCCATCAGCACGTTGGGCAAGCCGTCCCGGTCGCCGTCCGACGCGACGCGGCTGGGCAGCACAAACAAGTCGGCCTCGCGCATCGCGGCGATGACTTCTGGTTGGTCGCACGCGCCTTTCCACGTGATCCGAAGTGCGACCCCGGCGGCCCGGGCGCGTTCCTGCAGGACCTTTCCCAAAGTCCCGCCGCCGATATGCGTCCAGCGCCAGTTCAGTTCGTCTGGCAGCATGGCGAACGCGTCGATCAGGCGGTCGAACCCTTTCTTTTCAACCAACCGACCAACGGACAGCATATGAAACGGATCACCCGAGGCGCGGGGTTTGCGATCTGGCGGGTGCGGGAAGCGTGTCAGGTCCAACCCGTGATAGATCAGATCGACCCGCTTTGGATCGTCGGCCAGACTGCGCAGGTGTTCCGCGCCGACTGCGGTACAGGTTGCGCCAAACGCGGCACCGTGCGTGCTGGCCTGCAGCTTTTCGGACTTTTCCCAATCGGGGGATGTCCAAATGTCCTTGGCGTGCGCAGAAAAGCTCCAGGGCAGGCCGCGCATGATGGCTGCATAGCGGGCGACGGATGACGGCGTATGCATGAAATGGGCATACATCACCCGCGTGGCCTGCGGCAGTTCGGCGGCCAGAACGCATGCCTGCCCAAAGCGTCGAATGCGGTTATGCGTCGGGTCGCGGCGCAGATCAGCGCGCCAGACCCGATAGGCTTCGGCGTAGCCGGGCAAGCCTTGGGCCACGCGCCGGGCGGCCCAGACGCGATCAGGCTCTTGGTAAAGGTATTCGGGCAAGTACTTCACCTGACCCTTGAACCGATCATGCAGCGGGTGACGTTTCACATCTGTCGGATGCCTTAGGGACCAGATGTCAAAGCGATGACCTGCATCCTGCAAGGCAACCAGTTCTTGCGCGATGAACGTCTCGGACAGGCGCGGCCACCCTTTGACCAGCACCGCTAGTTTCGGAGGCTTGGACGTCATCCGGTGGCCCGTTCCCGCTCACCACCCAGCAGGGCGTCAATCCGGCTGGTGACATAGTCCAGCCCATCCAGCAGCCCGTCCTGAATTGCCTGAGAGGGCAGCGGCTGATGAGGCAGGGCGCGGATCGCCTGAACCATCGCGTCCGTTGTCAGCCCGTCCCGGCTTTCGTCCAGCATGCGAACCAGCCCCAGACCCTCGGCACGTGAGGCGCGAATCCACTGTTCCAGCCTTGGTGTCGTGCGCGGAACAATGACCGCGCGTTTGTCGAAAGACAGGACCTCGCAGAAGGTGTTGTAGCCGCCCATGCAGACCACGCCGGCAGCGCCCGCAAACAGCGTTTCGATCTGGGATTCAAAGCCCACGGCTGTCACGCGGCCATTCAGGGCGGCGACGCGGGTTTCAAAGTCCTCGCGCAATTCGCCGGACAGGAAGGGGCCATAGACCAGCACGGCCCGCGGCGAAAGGTCTGGGTCCTGTTCGTAGGCGGACAGGACAAGGTTAACCATCGCCTTGCCGTCGCCACCGCCACCCGGCGTGATCAGGATATAGGGCTGTTCGGGCGGTTCGCCCACGGGCCCCAGATCGCGACGCAGATAGCCCGTCCAATGGATACGAGATTGTGCGGCCGGGCTAAGCGGCAAACCACTGGTGGGGTCATAGATCGACCGCAAGCCGTAAACCCAGATTTCGTCATAGTACTTTTCGGTCGCTGTAACGGCTTCTTTCCGGTCCCACTCGGCAGCGAGAACTTCGGGTTCATCCAGAACGTCGCGCAGCCCCAATACCAAACGCGTGTCTTTGGTCTGGTACAGCGTTTCAAGCGTTGGCAGCAGTTCACCGCGAAACCCGGTGGGCTCTTTGTCGACAATCAGAACATCGGGTTCAAACTGCTGGACCGCAGTCTGAATCAAACCGGCCCGCAATTCCGTCACCTCTTCAATGCCCATGCCCATCGTCTGTGAGGCATAAGACCCGTCGGCCCGTTTCGTTACCCCGGGCAGGCGGACATGGTCCACGCGGCGTGGAAATGTAAATCGCCCCGCAACAGGCGATCCCGTCAGGATCAGTGCCGAGGCGCTAGGATCGGCCTGCGTGATCGCCGAGGCCAAGGCGCGAGACCTGCGCAAATGGCCCAGTCCGAACGTATCGTGGCTGTAGAACAGGATGCGGGGCGCACGGCCGATTGTATCGTTTTGTCTTCCTAGGCTCATGCTTTCGCCTGTATTTGTGTCTCGGTGCAACTCCGCGCGCTAGCACCTGTATCGTATATGTTTTACGCCCGCTTGCAAAAACTCGGTCGTGACGAGCCAAAACCGAAAACCATTGCGATTTGGCTACATGTTACAACAGTTTTTCCAGAGGTTCCCTGTTCTAAATCAAACGCAAAATCCGCACCCTTTGCGCACCTTGCTCGTTTGCTCATATTCAGTTTTTTCCCGGTTGAAAACACTTCAATGATACTCATTGCGCCGGGAACACGGGAGGACACGATATTGGGAAGCGAATGTTTGATGATTTGAACACAGCTACGCGCTTCTGTAATCTGCCCTTTAAACGCCGAACGGGATAGAACACTCGATGAAAATTAGACTTTTCGCAGTTGCCGCCCTGATAATCTGGGTGATATCGCTGGCTTTTCCCACCGAGGCGCTGGCGCAGACCTCGCTTATTCCAGGGTACAGTTCTGGCGCGGACACAAGCGCTGATGCGAGCGACGAAAGCGATCTGGCCGCAGCCATTCGTTCGGCGACCGAGGCCGGAGCAAGCGTAATCGTGATCGATAGCGCCGGTCAGATTGTCTCGTCAGGGGGGGCACAGAGCGCTGTAGATGGCGCCGCGCCGCACGACCCGATGTCCGAAGGGTCGCAGCTTATGAAAGCGCAAGAGCGGTTTTCCAAGTTCCGCGAGTCGATGGCGTCGCGGCTTGAGGCGCTGCCCTACTCAATATTTGAAGTTCAATACATCCTGCGGCAAACCAGCCCCGACGGTCGGATTCAAACCTATGTCGAGGTTCTGTTCTGGAACATCCTGTTCCTTTTGCTGGGTCGATGGTTGTCCATAGAGATTTACGGCAAGCGCATCGCCAAAGGGATCGTTGTCGCGCGATCCAAAGAAAACCCGCAGGGGTATCGTGAAAAGATGCCGTTTCTGGTGTTCCGCTTCCTGATGGGGATCGGAGCCACGGTTTTTGCGATGCTGATGGCGCTGATCGTTGGGTATCTGTTCTTCGGCGAGGCCGAAGATATCTCGATCCAGTTTACGGTCACGGCGATCTTCACGGCATTCTTCCTGTCTCGAACAGTGTCGGACCTGTGGCGCATGGTGCTGTCGCCGTATCTGAGCCAGTACCGCCTGCCACCGTTTTCGGACCGCGACGCCAAACGGTTGTATGTCTGGGCCTCGGCATTGGCGACTTATGACATCACCGTGGTCTTGTTCTCGACTTGGGTCGCGGATTTCGGACTGAACTACAACGTCTATGCGATGGTCTACGGCAGTCTGACAATGGTCGGGGCGCTGGGCAATATTCTGATGATCCTGTTCAACGCACGGGCAATTTCCAACGCCATTCGCGGGGGGCGTTCGCCTGATCAGGTGTCCTGGATTCTGCGGTTCATTTCATTTGCGTGGGCACCGGTTCTGATCGTCTACATGGTGTTCAGCTGGTTCAAGCTGGCAGTCGATCTGGTGCTCGAAAACGAAAACTCGATCCCCATTGTTGCAAGCAGCTACGCGATCTTCATGTCGGTTGTCATTGCCTATGGCGCGATGAACTATCTGCTGGAGCGGTATTTCGACCGCAATCGACAGATGGAAGAAATCAATGCCGAAGCGGAGGAAGATCAAGACATTGAGACCATCGACACGCCGCTTGCAGAGCAGCGCAAGCATTCGATCGTAACGTATGAGGATCTGGCCCGGCGCGTTGCAGGTATTCTGGCCTTTGTCGTTGGTCTGTACGCACTGGTGGTGATCTGGAACCCGGATGCAAGCTGGAGTGAAGACCTGCCCATCGAACGTGCCCTCGACGTGATGGTCATCCTGTTCATCGGATATATCCTGTTCCATTTCTTCCGTGTGTGGATCGACAGCAAGATTGCCGAGGAGATTGACGAGGGCGGCGGCGAAGCCGAGCTGGGTGACGAAGGCGGCGAAGGTGGGCAAAGCCGTCTGGCCACTCTGTTGCCACTGTTCCGCGGCGCGATCCTTGCCGTGGTTGTCGTCACAATCGTCTTGATCGTGCTGATGGAGTTGGGGATCAATGTCAGTCCGCTGTTTGCGGGTGCTGGTGTCGTTGGTCTGGCGGTTGGCTTCGGCTCGCAAACGCTGGTGCGGGATATCTTCTCGGGCGCGTTCTTCCTGATGGATGATGCGTTCCGCAAGGGTGAATATATCGACATTGGCGATGTGAAGGGGACGGTTGAGAAGATCTCGGTTCGGTCCTTCCAACTGCGCCACCACTTGGGTGCGCTGAACACGATTCCCTTTGGAGAGATCAAGGTTCTGACAAACTACTCCCGCGATTGGGTGATCATGAAGCTGCCGCTGCGTGTGACGTATGACACCGATGTCGAGAAGGTGCGCAAGCTGATCAAGAAACTGGGTCAGGAACTGCTGAGTGACCCGGTGATTGGTGACAATTTCATCCAGCCGCTGAAATCTCAGGGTGTGATCGAAATGCAGGATTCCGCGATGATCATCCGGGTCAAGTTCATGACCAAGCCGGGTGACCAGTGGCTTGTGCGCAAGAAGGTCTATCAGGAAATCCGAGAGCTGTTCGCCCGCGAAGGCATTCGCTTTGCTCACCGCGAGGTTACGGTTCGTCTGGCCGATGAAAAGGCGGCAGAGGACCTGACACCAAAACAGCGCGAGGCTGTTACCGGCGCGGTGCAGGCCGCAATTGACGAGGATTACCTCGACGATATCGGTCCGGGTGGTGATGATCGCTAGGGGCGGCTCCCACCCCTTTGAGTTGCGTCTCTGACGAGACGCTGCCCAAAGCGTTGGGCCGGGCCGCGCGTGCCGCGCGGCGGGTGCGTTATGACTTAGACGTTGACCAGTTGGGTTGGGACGAGCCCAGCTTGGACGCAGGCAAGGGCCAATACATGTCTGCCTTGCCCACGCGGAGGGCGGGCTTCAGGCGATAGCCTTTGCCCCAGCCCGAGTCCTCAGGTCTGTCAGAGAAATCGGCAGGCTGGGCCTGTTCTATTTCTTCAGTGGTTTCGGACTTGGCGAGGCTTGCCAGCAACTCGGCTGTGCGGGCCAGCGACAGCCGGGCCTGCATGACAGATCCGCCCGATGCGGCCTCGGCCAGCGCAGACAGAACGGCTGCGGCCATCAGGTAGCCCGTTGCGTGATCCAGCGCCTGAACAGGCAGGGGCGTCGGCTTGTCGGCTTTGGCCCAAACACGCCCTGCATCGGCGATGCCACTGCTCATCTGTACAAGGCTGTCAAAACCACGCCGGTTGGCCCACGGTCCCTGCCAGCCATAGGCGTTCAGGGTGACTTCGACGCGGTTCGGGGCCAGTTCATCTCGCTTTGCCTGTGTCAGGCCAAGCGCGTCCAAAGCGCCGGGCCGGTAACCGTGAACAAACACATCGGCCTGCGACAGCAGAGACTGCAACTTTTCGATGCCCTTGGGTGTTTTCATATCCAGATAGGCACAGCGTTTGCCCAAAGAGATATCGGGAATCACACCGGGTTCGTCCCAGCCCGGTGGGTCGATGCGCAATACCTCGGCCCCGAACCCGGCCAAGGTGCGCGTGGATACTGGCCCGGCCAGCACGCGAGTCAGATCAAGGACGCGGAGGCCCGTCAGCGGGCGCTCTGCCGTGGCCTGTTGCCTGTCGCGCAAGGTAATCGGGCGGGGATTGGTCCACCCGATCAAGGGATCACGCGAGACGGCGCGCCCCTGCGGATGATCCAACCAGTCCGAGCGGCTGCGCATCGCGGCGGCCACGCCGCCCTCTGCGACGATCGCAGTTTCGAGATCAGAAATCGCCCAAGTTTTCACGGCCTGCGATACGGCCTCGCGCTCTGGTTTGGCACCTAGAACTTTCAATGCCGCCGCCCGGTGACGGGGCAGGTTGGTATGTAGCCTGATCCACCCATCTGCGGCCTGATAATCCCCGGCGATGGCGTCCCAGAGGCTTGGCATTTCCCAACCGTCCGGCTTGAAGGAAAACCCGTACCAGAGAGAGGCCAGCCGGTGATCGACCGAAACCTCTGGCGCGCCGGGGGCAAGGTTCAGTGCTGCGATCAAGCGGGCCAGTTCCTGACCCACAGCGGCGAAACTGGCGGTTGCCAGTTCTGACACCGCATAGACACTGGGCCGCGCACCTGATCCCGTTGTCAGATAGCCACCTGATGCGGGTAGGGCAGAGATCAGGGTCATTGCTGATAGGGGTCCAGACTGTCCCGCAGCCCGTCGCCAAGGAAGTTGAAGGCCAGAACCACTACAATGATCGGCAGCATCGGGATAGCCGTCCACGGATATATCTCGATTGAGGCCAAGTTCTGCGCGTCATTCAGCATCACGCCCCAACTGACAGCAGGAGCCCTAAGCCCAAGGCCAAGGAAGCTGAGTGCCGTTTCCCCAAGGATCATGGCCGGGATGGACAAGGTGGCCGAAGCGATCAGGTGCGACATGAAATTCGGCAGCAGGTGTTTGCGGATCACCCGGCCCGAGCTTGCGCCCATCATCTCGGCGGCGCGGACATATTCCTCTTCCCGCAGGGACAGGAACTTGGCGCGCACGGATCGCGCAAGACCGGGCCAGTCGAGTATCCCGAGAATGATCGAGATGATGAAGAACACCGCAACCGGGCTCCAATTCGACGGCACCGCAGCCGACAGCGCCAGCCAAAGCGGAAGTTCCGGGAGAGAGCGCAGAATTTCAATCACACGGTTGATAACCCAGTCGATCTTGCCGCCAAAATACCCGGCCATGGACCCGAACAGGATGCCAAGGAAGAAGGAAACAGAGATACCGATCAGGCCAACTGTAAGCGAGAGTTGCGCGCCGTATAGAATTCGGCTGAACACGTCGCGGCCCAGACGGTCAGAGCCCCACAGGAACAGGGTTGCGCCCTCGGGCGGGCAGAACAGGTGCGTATCCGTTCGGATCAGCCCTGCCAGCTTGTATTCACTTGCTTCGCAAAAGAACCGGATTGGCCGCGGGTCTTCCGTATCGGGAATGAACTTCCACTGGAATGTCTCAAGGTCCGCCTCGGCGACGATTGGATACACATGAGGACCGATGAATTTTCCGTCGTGGAACCAGTTGATGCTTTGAGGTGGGGCGTAAAGGTGTTCGTCGTTGCGCTCATTCGGGCCATATGGGGCGATGAACCCCGCAAACGGCAGCATCAGGTAGCACAGCAACAGGAAGATGCCAGAGATCAGACCCAGCTTGTGCGTTCTGAACTTGCGCCAGACCAAAACCCAGTTGGGGGCGTCCAAGTCCGCGCGCTCAAGCTGTTGCAGGGCGGCATCCGGATCGAATGGAGCGTCGTCGACATAGCGGCCGTCAGATCGTTTGGTCATGCCTCGCGCCCCTCATAGCGAATGCGCGGGTCCAGCATGACCAGCAGGATATCAGAGATCATGGTCCCGATCAGGGTCAGCAGCGCCACGAACATCAGGATAAAGGCAGATAGGAACTGGTCCTGCGTTTTCAGCGCGGTCAAAAGGGTGGGGCCGATGGTTTGCAGACCCAGAACGACCGAAACCAGAACCGAGCCGGACACCATCGACGGCAGCAGGTTACCGATATCCGCCACGAAGGGGTTGAAGGCCACGCGCAGCGGGTATTTCGTCAGCATCCGCGACGGAGACATCCCCTTGGCGATGGCCGTTTCCACGTAAGGCTTGCCCAATTCATCCAGCATATTGGCGCGCAGGCGTTGCATCATGGCGGACGCGCCGGACGTGCCGATCACGAATGTCGGGACAATCAGGTGAACCAGAATGGACTTCATCTTATCCCAGCTCATCGGTTGGCCCTCAAACGAGGGATCCATCAGGCCACCGATTGGCAGGTTGAAGTAGCGGTGGCCGTAATAGAACAGGATCAGAGCCAGCAGGAAGTTCGGCGTTGCCAGTCCAAGGTAACCAACAAAGGCCGAGGTATAGTCGATCCACGTCCGGGACCGCGCAGCGGCAATGACACCAAGCGGCAAGGCGACCGCGTAGACGAACAGAATGGCGGCAAGGTTGACCACCACGGTCAACCACAAGGTGTCGCCTACGATTTCGGCCACGGGGCGGTCAAACTCGAAGGACCAGCCGTAATTACCCTGCAACAGCCCTTCAAACCCATGAGGGCCGGGCCAGAAGCCTATCCAGATCAGGTACTGCTCCCACATGGGGCGGTCCAGCGCGTATTCTGTGCGCAGGAACTCGGCCTTGGCGACTCCGGCAGATTGACCCGATGCCTGAAGCTCTGCGATCTGGTTGCTGAGATAGTCGCCGGGCGGCAGGTTGATGATCACGAAGACCAGCACCGACACCACCAAAAGCGTCAGCAGCATCGTGAAAAAGCGATACACCGCATAGCGCAGCATTACCATTTAGCTGCTCCTGTCAGTCGGCGAAGAAAAACTCGTCGGGACGATGAATACCAAAATGCGCGCCGGGTTCCCATGCCCACATTGCCTGTTCCGGCACATTGCGCAGACGGTTTGAAACGACAATGGGCTGGGGTGCGCCATTCAGAATACCGATCGCGTACAACTGATCTGCGTGAATCTTCAACATTTCGCTCCACGCGGTTTGCCGCTGTTCGTCGGTTGTGGCGATCTCCCAGTCATGAGCAAGCTCCATCAGGCGCTGCGCTTCGGGCATGTCTGGTGGCTCACCGGCTTCGCCTCCGGTCTGATAGTGCTGCCCCCATTTCGGCCATGCCAGAAACACCTGATCGGTTGGGGCCAAGTATGCAGGTGAGGTGTGGTTTTGCGGAATTCCGTCATCCCAACCAAACCAGACCGATGCCATCGTGTTGCCGGCAAACACCCGGTTGCGCAGGATGTCCCTGTCCAAGGGGCGCATTACCAGAGCGACGCCGATCTCGCGCCATGTGTCAGTGACGATCTGAAGCGCGTTCTCAACCTCTTGCCGTTCGCCTGCGGTTTCGATGATCAGCTCCATCGGGCGTCCATCGGGCAACAGGCGGATTCCGTTCTTGTCACGCTCGGTCAGGCCAGCCTCATCCAGCAGGGCATTGGCGAGTTCGACATCAAACTGCGCCCAAGCCTTTGCGTTCTCTTCGTCATAAAACGGTGACGCGGGCAAAACGGACATGGCACCGGGCTGCGCCAGCTTGAAATAGAGCGCCTGATTGATCGTCTTTCGGTCGATGGCCAATGACAGGGCGCGACGCACGCGCACGTCGCGCAGAACCTCACGCCACGCATCATCGGCAAAATTTAGGTTGGGATATATTGCGATCTGTGATGCGACCCCTGTTTTCCAAAGCAGGGTTTTGTAGTCGCCACCCTTTTCACCCTTTTTCAGGATCGAGGCGTCCCGGAAGGCCAGACCACGCCCCTGCAAATCGGTTTCCCCTGCGTTTGTCTTGGCGGCCACCAGACCGGGGGCGACGATCTCCATCTCGACGACGTCGATATAGGGCAGTTGCACGCCCTTGCTGTCGATACGGTGATAGTAGGGGTTGCGCACGAAATTGTGCCGGATCTTTTTACCAGAGCTGGCATTCAGCCAAGGCTGCAACGTGGGCAATTTGTGATTGTCGAACTTATAAAGGTTGTCCAGCTTGTTGTGCAGCGCGGCCCAGCTTTTGACACGGGCATCCTCGACCTGAAATGCCAGTTCATCCGCATCTGCAAACTTTTCATGGTACTGCTTCAGGAATTCCGACGGCCGGTAGATGAACGGCGGCCGCGCCTGTGCCAGCGACTGCAGGAAGTTGGGGTTTGGGTCGTCCCATTCAAACACAACAGTGGTTTCGTCAGGGAAAGAGACCTTCGGCGTGTTACCTTCGACAATCAGGAAATCAGGCGGACCGGACGGGCTGAGAAGCTCATTGTTTGCAACGTCCTCCCACCAGTACCGGAAGTCTTCGGAGGTAAAGGGTGAACCATCCGACCACTTGTGCCCTTCGCGCAGATGCAGCGTGAACTTTCGATTGCCTTCGTTTTCAAATGACTCGAGCAGGTCCGGCACAATCTCATAATTCTCATCAAAGCCAACCAGCCGGGCATATCCGTAAACGACCATCTGGCGGATGTCCTTGGATCGCGTGACCATCGTGCGCAGCGTGCCTCCGGGTGTGCCGAAATCACGCCCTTTGGCGGCAAGATCGACGACCAGGGGTTCCGACGGAAGCCGTTCTTCGATCGGAGGTAGATTGCCGGCATCGACCTCGGTTTTCCAAAATACGCCTTCAACGGGTGTCGGAGTTCCGGCCATTCCGGGCAGGGTCCAAAAAGCCGACAATGCGGCTGCCATTAGCAGGGGGCGAGTGGTCTTAAACATGGCATCGTACCTTATGGCCGGGCTCCATCTCTACCAGCGAGGGTATCACGGAGTCGGTAAATCGGAAGGCGTCATCCCAACTGTCTGGTGAACCTGCGCCCAAAGCAACCAAATTCAGGTCGATGGGCCGGTTGATGTCGGGTTCCGGCTGAGCGGCAATCAGCGCCTTGGTGTAAGGGTGGCGGGGATTGTAGAACAGGGTCTCGGGCGGGGCTTGTTCAACCACCAGACCCCGGCGCATCACCGCAACTTCGTCAGCGATACGCGCCACGACCGCAAGATCGTGAGAGATGAAGAAATAGGACAGGTTCAGACTGTCTTGAAGATTTTCAAGCAATGTCAGGATTTGTTCCTGCACGGACACGTCCAACGCCGAGGTCGGCTCGTCGCAGACAATCAGTTGCGGGTCCAGCATCATCGCACGCGCAATGGATAGGCGCTGACGCTGGCCGCCGGAAAACGCGTGCGGGTAACGTTTCAGCATGTCGGCGTTTAGGCCGACGCGTTGCAACATCTCGGCGGCCTTGTCTCGCTGCTCGGCAGGTGAGCCGATTTTGTGTATCTCAAGCGGTTCAGTCATGGCGTCCTGAATACGCATCCGCGGACTGAGCGAGCTGTAGGGATCCTGAAACACCATCTGCGCCTTGCGTTGAAAAGCGGTGCGCTGGGCGCGAGACATCTGGTGAACGGTTATCGGGTTCTCGTCCGGGGAGGTGCGGAAAAGAACCTCGCCGCCCGGGTCAGGTGGCTCTGCGCCAAGGGCAATGCGGGCCGCAGTCGTTTTGCCAGAGCCGCTTTCACCGACGACGGCCAGAGTCTTGCCACGCGCGAGGTTCAGGTCCACGCCGCGGCAGGCATGTATCAGCCGTTCGCCCTGCCACCCTTTGCTGGATCGCATCGTATAGGTCTTGGACACGCCCTTCAGTTGCAGGATCAGGTCTTCGTCAGGCATTGGGATGCCAACTGCGTCCTTGTCCGGTATTTCCGGCGCGGCGTTGAACAACTGCTGTGTGTAAGGATGTGCCGGAGAGGTCAGGATCGGCGCGGCAGCCCCGGATTCCATAACGCGGCCTTTGTGCATGACAACGACCTGTTCAGCCATATTCGCAACCACGCCCAGATCGTGCGTTACAAGGATCAGCGCCATTCCGGTTTCGCGCTGAAGCTCTTTGATCAGCCCCAGAACCTGCGCCTGAGTTGTCACGTCCAAAGCAGTCGTGGGTTCGTCGGCAATCAGCAGTTCTGGCTTGGAAACCATTGCCATTGCGATCATTGCGCGCTGCCGCATGCCTCCGGATAGCTCGAAGGGATAAGAATCATAGGCGCGTTGGGGATCGGGGAACCCGACCCGTTCAAATTGCGTCAGAACTTCCTTGCGCGCCTGGGCCTCGGACGCGCCGCGATGCAGCCAAAGGACTTCGCTGACCTGGTTACCGATTTTGTGCAGAGGCGACAGCGAGCGCATCGGCTCCTGAAAGATCATCGAAATGCGGTTGCCGCGGATATCCCTCATCCGGCGTTCACTGATCTGGGTCAGTTCTTCTACGCCTTTGGAATCACTCAGGGTAATTGTGCCGCTGCGAATCTGGGCAGTGCGGGGCAAGATGCGCAATGCGGCCCGGCAAGAGATCGTTTTGCCCGAACCTGATTCCCCGACCAACGCAAGTGTCTGTCCAGCTTCCACATCGAAGTTGACGTCTTTGACAACAGAGTCGCCCGCACCGAAACCGATGCTTAGGTCTCGGACAGACAACAACGCAGTCATGCGGGTATTCCACCCGTTAGGCCGTGAGTCGGCATCGGCTTAATCAACTCCCCGTGTTTTTTGTCGCAGTTTCGCGCGGTTGGACCCAACTAGTCAAACCCGTTCTTATGCCGAAATGTCGCGGAAATGTGAATCTGAGGCCAATTTGCCTACACAAAGCCTTGAGGATTTGTCATCAAATGCGATGTCGGCCCCAGCTTTTACGCCGATAGATACCAAGGAGAGATTTTCCCGTGCCCGATACCCAAAGCCGCCTGGATTTGTTCATCGACCGTATGGTCTCGCAACGAGCATGTCTGGATCACGCCATCGCGCAGACAAAAGGCATGCCGGGACCGGTGTTTGAACTGGGGTTGGGCAATGGGCGCACCTATCACCATATGGTCCAGTACATTGCGGATCGGCCGGTCTATGTTTTTGAACGCGCCGTTGCCTCGCATCCAGATTCAACGCCGCCGGAAGATCTGGTGATTTTGGGGGATGTGCGGGAAACGCTCCCTGCTGCGCTGGATCGCTTTGGCGCGACGGCCAGCGTGATTCATGCGGACCTTGGCGGGCACAACCGGGAAAAGAATGATGCGTTTGCGCGCCTTGTGTCCCCACTGATCGAACCGCTTTTGGCCGAAGGGGGGCTGATGGTGTCGAGCGATCGGATGTATTTTGAAACCCTGACTGAAGTGCCGTTACCGGCAGCAGCGGTCGAAGGCCGCTGTTTCATCTATCGCCGCTAACTGGCCTACAAGGATATTCTGATGCTGTTTTATGATTGCTCTACCGCGCCGAACCCGCGCCGCGCCCGGATGTTCATCGCCGAAAAAGGGCTTGAGATTGAGACCCGCAACATCTCTATCGCGAAGGGCGAGCAACTGAGCGAGGATTTTCGCGCCGTCAATCCAAACGCCACAATTCCAGTTCTTGTGACCGACGAGGGGACCGCGCTGACCGAGAATCTCGGTATCGCGGCCTATCTTGAGGCGCGCTTTCCCGAACCGCCCTTGATGGGGCGGTCGCCGGACGAAAAAGGCTTGGTTCTGATGTGGAACAGTATTGTCGAGCAACAGGGCGGCGCGCCGATTGCCGAGGCGCTGCGCAATACCCATCCGGCGTTTGAAGGCCGGGCCATACCCGGACCGGTGAGCCACGCACAGATCCCCGAGTTGGCACAGCGCGGCACAGCGCGGGTCGCACGGTTTTTCGATATTCTGGAAGACCGGTTTGCCCAAAGTGATTTTGTTGCGGGTGATGTGTTTACTTTGGCCGATATCTCGACCTTCGTATTCGTCGATTTCGCGCGCGTGATCAAAATGAAAATTCCTCAGGAAAACACCGCAACTCTGGCCTGGTTTGACAAGATAGCGTCACGGCCCAGCGCCCAGCTTTAAAGGACCGATCTGGCTTGGCGGATTTCGACGATCAGGACTGTACAGAAATGTCTAGACAGAAGTGAACAGTGCGTCTAGCGTCCCTTGCGAGTCATGCAGGGGAGTGCAGGATGAAATCTCAGTATCGTGTTGTGGTCATCGGGGGCGGTGTTGTGGGCGCCTCGGTTCTGTATCATCTGGCCAAGTTTGGCTGGTCGGACGTGGTGATGCTGGAGCGGCGTCGTCTGGCGTCGGGGTCTTCGTGGCACGCGGCGGGGGGAATTCACGCGCTGAATGCCGATCCGAACATGGCAGCTTTGCAGGCCTATACGATCGACCTGCTAAGTGAGATCGAAAAGGAATCCGGCCAAAATATCGGTCTGCACATGACCGGAGGTCTGACTTTGGCCGGCACGCCCGAACGGTGGGAATGGCTACAAGCGAACTACCGCATCTTCCAGTCCATCGGGATTGACGATTGCGAGCTACTGTCCCCGGAGGAGGCGCAGAAGCGCTGCCCGATCATGTCCACCGACGGCGTGCTGGGCGCGATGTGGGCGGATCGTGAGGGCTATATCGATACCACCGGAACCGTGCAGGCCTACGCAACGGCAGCCAAAAAACGCGGTGCGGAATACTACGAAGAAACCAAGGTCGAAAGCCTGACACAGACGGCAGACGGCTGGCAGGTCGTCACTGACAAAGGCACGATCACCTGTGAACACGTGGTCAACGCGGCAGGTCTTTGGGCCAAACAAGTGGGTCGCATGGCGGGGGTCGAACTGCCTGTTTCGCCGCTGAAACACCACTACCTGATCACCGATACCGTACCCGAGGTCGCGCAGGCAGAGTTTGAGATGCCGATGACCGTGGATCTCGAAGGGTTCACCTATATGCGGCAGGACCAGAAGGGCGTGTTGGTTGGTATCTATGAGGTGGAACACGAACACTGGGCCATGGACGGCGCGCCATGGAACTACGGCGAAGAACTGTTTCAGGAGCAGCTTGACCGGATCGAGAATGAGCTGACGCTGGGCTTTGAGCGATACCCCTCGATCCAGAATGTGGGCATCAAGACATGGGTCAACGGCGCGTTTACCTTTGCGCCGGACGGCAACCCTCTGGTCGGGCCGGTGCCGGGCAAGCGCGGTTATTGGTCTGCCTGTGCAGTGATGGCCGGGTTCCTGCAAGGCGGTGGTGTCGGCAAGACGCTGGCCGAATGGATGATCCATGGTGAGCCCGAGGCCGATGCGTGGCCGATGGATGTTGCCCGCTTTGGCGACTTTGCCCAGAACAAGCGGTATATCCGCGAGACGACGGGCCAGTTCTATTCCCGCCGCTTCGTGATGACCTATCCGAACGAGCAACTGCCCGCAGGCCGTCCGCTGAAAATGGCCCCTGCCCATGATGCGATGGCCGAGGCAGGGTGCAAATGGGGGGTCAGTTGGGACTTGGAAGTGCCGCTCTATTTCGCGCCCAAAGGGTTCGAGGAAACGCCGACCCTGAAACGCTCGAACGCGCATGACATCGTTGCTGAGGAATGCAAGGTGATCCGTGAAGGCGCGGGTCTGCTGGATATCTCAGGCTTCTCGCGGTTCGAGGTCAGCGGCCCCAACGCACAGGTTTGGCTGGATAAGGTGATGGCCTCGAAACTGCCAGCGCCCGGACGGGCAAAGCTGGCCCCGATGCTGGGCGAAAATGGTCGGCTCAAGGGTGATCTGACCGTGCTGAACTGGGGCGATGGCACGTGGTGGATCATGGGCAGCTATTACCTGCGGGCCTGGCATATGCGGTGGTTTGATGACCACATGATCGACGGTGTTACCGTTCGCGATCTGGGCGAGGAATATTGCGGGTTCGCCGTAGTCGGTCCGAAATCGCAGGCCGTGGTCGAGAAACTGGCTGAACAGGACATCTCGGGCCTGAAATTCATGGGTTGCGGGGATTTCGATATCGGTCTGGTGCGCGCCCGCGTCGCTCGCATGTCGGTCACCGGTGAAAAGGGGTATGAGATCAACTGCCGCTACGGTGATCACATCAAGCTGCGCCGGATGCTGCTTGAAGCCGGGGCAGACGAAGGCATTCGCGAATGTGGCTTCAACGCGATGCTGTCGACCCGCCTTGAAAAGAGCTTTGGCATCTGGTCGGCAGAGTTCACGCAGCTATACACGCCGGGCATGACGGGCATGGATCGCTGGATCGACTGGGACAAGGAATTTGTCGGTAAGCAGGCGGCTCTGGTCGAGCGCGAGGGCAACGGCCCTGCGCAGGTTCAAGTCACGCTGGAGGTTGATGCGCTGGATGCGGACGCCAGCGGCTATGAACCCATCTGGGCAAATGGTGAACGGGTCGGGTTCGTGACGTCGGGTGGATATGGCCACTACACCGGCAAGTCTCTGGCGATGGGATTGGTTAATCGTGACAAAGCTAATCCGGGGACTAACCTGTCGGTTCATGTGGTCGGTGTCGAGCGCCCCGCGCGGGTGATCGCCGCGTCGCCCTATGATCCGCAAGGCAAGGCGATGCGAGGCTGACGATGATCTCACAAACCTCGCAACGCGGCAGGCGACGGAGGGGGCGGGGCGCAGAAACCCCACCCGCAGCAAAGCGTGACGTGAACTACCGTCAGCTCAGGAATCCTTTCCCGCAGATGGAGGTCTTTCCGCCAGAGCAAATCGCCGACATGCATGAAACTGCCCTGCGCATGCTGCAGGAGTTGGGCATCAAGGTTTTGCTGCCCGAGGCGAGGAGGGTTTTCGCCGCGGCGGGTGCCAGAGTCGATGAGCAGACCGAGATGGTCTTCATCGGGCGCGACATTATCGAGGCCGCAGTCGCTTCGGCACCTAAATCCATTGCCTGTCGCGCAGGGGCACGCCACCGGGATTTTGCCTTGGAACTGGGCAGCCTGGTCTTTCAACCCGGAGCAGGCGCCCCCAATGCGACCGATCTTGAGCGCGGACGCCGTCCGGCAACCGGGCAGGATTATCTGGAGTTTCTGAAGCTCACCCATCATTTCGATGTGTTCCAGATGATCTCACCCCAGGTTGAACCACAGGACGTGCCAACCCATTTGCGGCACTATTTCACCACGCAGGCGCAGATGGAGTTGACGGACAAGTTTCCGTTCTTTTTCTCTCGCGGGACGCCGCAGGTGATGGATTGCTTTGAAATGCTCTCGACCGCCCGCGGATTGTCGGATGAGGCATTCCGCGCGAATCCGCATTGCTATACGATCATCAACACCAACAGCCCGCGGACGCTGGACATTCCAATGGCGCAGGGGCTGATTGATTTTGCTCGCCACGGACAGATGTCGATTGTCACGCCCTTTACGCTGATGGGGGCGATGGCACCGATTACCGTGGCGGGGGCAATTACATTGTCCCATGCCGAAGCCTTGTCAGCTATTGCGCTGACCCAATTGGTGAACCCCGGTGCGCCCGTCTGCCATGGAACGTTCACGAGCAATGTCGATATGAAGTCCGGCGCGCCTGCCTTCGGTACGCCCTCGCATTTTCAGGCGTCTCTGGCGGCTGGGCAGTTGGCGCGACATCTGGGTCTGCCTTGGCGGTCGGCGGCGGGGTCTGCCTCGAACAGCAATGACGTGCAGGCGGCCAATGAAAACCAGTTTGGTCTTTGGGGCTGCCTGATGGCGGGCGCGACCGTAATCATCCATTCAGCCGGGTGGCTGGAAGGCGGCTTGACCGTTTCGTTTGAAAAGCTGGTCTGTGACGCCGAGGTTCTGAATATGGTGGCCGAACTGTGCGCAGGGGCGCAGGCGGGTCCGGCTGAGATCGGGTTCGACACTGCGCTGCGCGAGGTCGAGCCAAGCGGCCACTTCTTTGCAACCAGTCAGACGATGGAGCGCTACAACACCGAATTCTACGAACCCCACCTGCACGACTATGCCAATTTCGGAACTTGGACCGAACGCGGGTCGGTCGATGCCAACCATCGCGCCACCGGGGTTTGGAAGGACATCCTTGCCAATTTCCAATCCCCCGTCCAGAACGCGGATCGGCTGGGTGATCTGCACGAGTTCATCGCCCGACGCACAGAGGAGGGCGGCGCGCCGCCCGAGAGTTGAATGAGCAGTAAACCAATCCTCCACCGTGATGACCCCAAAGCCGAACCGCTGGTCGGCAATATCAAGGTCACGCGCGATGACTGGCTGAACGTGGCGATGGACGTTCTGATTTCCGATGGCGTGGATCAGATAAAGGTCCTGAATCTGGCCGAACGGATGGCCGTGTCCCGCTCGTCCTTCTATTGGTATTTCAAGTCGCGCCAGGAGTTGATGGACGCATTGCTCGAGCGGTGGCAGGCCACAAACACGGCTGCTCTGATCGCGCAGGCCGAAGCCCCTGCCAAGACTGTTACGGCTGCGGTGTGCAATGTGCATCGCTGCGTGGTGAACACGGCCCTTTTCGATACAGCGCTGGATTTCGCGGTGCGCGATTGGGCGCGCAAGTCGGGCAAGGTACGGCGTGCGCTGGATCAGTCCGACGCGCGGCGGCTTGAGGCGTTGCACGCAATGTTTGCGCGCTACGGCTATTCCGAGGTCGAGGCCGAAACCCGCGCCCGCGTGCTGTACTATATGCAGATCGGTTACGATCTGGCGCAACTGAACGAACCCATGTCTGTGCGGATCTCGATGGTGCCGCATTACCTGTACGTCTTTACCGGGGTCGAACCGCGACCCGAAGAAATCGAAGAATTCAGCGCCTATTCCATGCGCTACTGGAAAGGAGACCCAGCATGAGCCAACCAGACGCAATCATCATCGGAACCGGAGTGATCGGTGCCGCCATTGCATTCGAGATGGCAAAGGCGGGCTGGAAGACCCTGTCTCTGGATCGAAACAGTCAAGTTGGCCACGGCTCGACCGCGGGGTCCTGTGCGATCATTCGGATGCACTATTCAACCTTCGACGGAACGGCCTTTGCGTGGGAGGGGTATCACTATTGGCGCGATTGGGCCGCGTATCTGGGGCTGCCCGAGGACGCAAACCTCGCGCAATTCCGCGAGACCGGGTGTCTTGTGATGAAAACCGACGCCAACGGGATGTTGGAAAAACACATGGCCAACAGCGCCGATCTGGACTGTCCTTTCGAGGAGTGGTCGCCTGACAAGATCACCGAACGCCTGCCGGTGTATTCGCTGGAAAGCTACGCACCCGCGCGCCGAATGGATGACCCTGACTTCGGGCAACCGAACGGGTTAAAGATGCGGGGCGGGGTGTTCTGGCCTCAGGCGGGCTATGTCACTGACCCGGCACTGTCGGCACAGAACCTGATGGACGCGGCCAAGCAACACGGGGCCGAGGTACGCACAGGGGGCGAGGTTGTCGAGATACTGGTCGAAGACGGACGTGTTGCGGGCGTCAAACTGGCCTCGGGCGAGGAAATCCGCGCCAAGGTTGTTGTAAACGTTGCCGGGCCAGGTTCGGCGATCGTGAATAAGATGGCGGGTGTGCTGGACGACATGACGATTGAAACCCGCCCCTTGCGGCAGGAGGTTGTGCATGTCCCGTCACCCGAAGGGTTCGATTTTGAACATGACGGTACAATCGTCTCTGACAGCGATATCGCCCTCTATTGTCGGCCCGAGCATGGCAATCATATCCTGATCGGCTCGGAAGACCCCGAATGCGATCCGCATCAGTGGTGCGAGGACGACGTTCACTATAACCACGACTTTACGGATCAATGGACGACACAGGCCATGCGTTACGCGCAGCGCGTGCCCAGCCTTGGGATTCCGTCGAAAACGCGCGGCGTCGTGGACCTGTACGATGCGTCCACCGACTGGATTCCGATCTATGACAAGTCTAGCCTACCGGGGTTCTACATGGCCTGCGGCACCAGCGGGAACCAATACAAGAACGCGCCGATTGCAGGTAAGATGATGGCGGCTTTGATCGACTATTGCGAGGGAGGCGCGGATCATGATGCCCAGCCTCTGCAGTTTGAACTGCCGTATATCAAACGCTCGATTGATGTTGGGTTCTACTCACGCAAGCGACCGATCAACGAAGAAAGCAGTTTTTCGGTTCTGGGCTAGCGCGGTTGAGCTGGAGCGAGTGAGCAGAGTAGGGGGTCGTCAACTTAGGCAAAGTTGGCGGCCAATCCTGTGGCAGAACCAGCTTTCTATGCCGCGAATTTCACCCAGGCCCAAACCATCGCCACGTAAGTCAGGTTATGCAGGCACTGATCCAACCCGGCAGCGCGCCAGAACGCCGCTTGAGTCGGCATGAGCTGTTTCTTGTCCGAGTAACTTGCCTTCGCAAAGTCGATATTGAAATGAACGACCCATTCCAACGCAGCGATTATCAGGATGAAGGACCACGGCGCACCGAAGATCATGAACACCAAAACAGACCCCACAACATGCACTGCGGCATGCTGGGCGCGTCCCATGTGAAAGTACTCGCCACGCCCCGCCAGCATCTTGGGCGTCTGGAGATAGTAGTCCGCAAACATGTGTTTGATCTGCAACAAGCAGAGCATCAAAAACACAGCGCCTAAATTGGCAGGCAACTTAAACCTCCCGATATCGTCCTGTTACCAACAGTATGTGGTAAAGTGTTGTTGCGCAAATGAACTTGTTCACACTCGGCGATTATCTGATCAAATTGGAAACTATTTGCGTATTCAGTCGCGATTGCGGTAAAATTCAGGCGTTGGATTTGCGACGCATTCGTCAGGATCGGATCAATGATCCGCAACAGGGGCAGGTTCTATAGAACGTACGATTTTCCGGTTCATTTGGAAGTATTCAAAACGCGACCAGCTTGTTCTGCTGGCCGTGACCTCGACGCTGTTTCCGCTGCTCTACCTGACGCTGGAATTGCCGAAGCGTATCATCAACGATGCTATTGGTGCATCCAGTCCGGTTGTTGATGTTTTTGGCTTTAGTTTGCCGCAGACGAACTTTCTGATCATCCTGTGTTTCGCGTTTCTGGCGGCGGTGCTTGCGCATGGCTTGATGAAGATGCGCATCAACACCATGAAAGGCGTGCTCAGCGAACGTATGCTGCGGCGGTTTCGGTATCAGTTGATCAGCCGCGCGCTTCGTTTCCCGCAGCCCTATTTCGAGCGGGTCAGCCAGGGCGAGATGGTGTCCATGATCACCGCCGAAAGCGAGCCGATGGGCGGCTTGATGGGCGATGCGATCAGCCAGCCTGTGCTGCAAGCGGGGCAGATGATCACAATCCTGTCCTTCCTGTTCCTGCAAAGCGTCTGGTTCGGGCTGGCTGCCGTTGCCTTGATTCCGGTTCAGGCGTGGCTGATCCCCAAACTTCAGCGCCAGATCAACCTGCTCAACAAACGCCGCATTCAGGAAGTGCGCGTTCTTGCAGCCCAGATCGGTGAAAACGCGGCGGGGGCGTCGACGCTGCGGGCCAATGGCGGCTGGCGGTATCGCCGCGCCATGATCTCGGATCAATTGGGCCGTTTGTTCGGTATCCGGTTCGAGATTTACCAGAAGAAGTTCTTTATGAAGTTCATAAACAACTTCATCTCTCAACTGACGCCGTTCATGTTTTATCTGGTCGGTGGCTTGTTGGTGCTGCAAGGGTCGGTTTCACTGGGTGCTCTGGTTGCGGCACTTGCGGCGTACAAGGATCTCAGCTCACCCTGGAAAGAGTTGCTGACCTATTACAACCAGACGCAGGATATGTCGCTGCGCTGGGACGTCGTGATAGATCGTTTTGCCCCGCCCGGCATGCTGGACGAAAAGCTGTTCGAGGACGACCCAAAAGAACGTCCGCATTTGAATGCCGATGTTGTTCTGGACCATGTTTCGGTGCGGGACATGGATGGCAATCAGGTTCTGGACGATCTGAATCTGACCTTCCCGGGGGGCAAAACCATCGGCATCGCCGCCCCCAGTGAGGAAGACCGCCGTGCGATCGCAGAGCTGCTGACGCGTGAAATCCTTCCCAGTGCAGGTCGCGTCGGTATCGGGGGGCACAACCTGTCTGGCTTGCATCAAAGCGTCGTGGCAACCCGGATCGGTTACGCCTCGTCCCGGCCGGTCATGTTTCAGGGAACGCTGGGCGACAACGTCATGATGCCCATGCGGTTCAAACCGCTGTCGGACAAAACGGATGATCCCGGATTTGCCGAAACGCAAAGGGCTGGCAACAGTCGTGACCCGTTCCAGACCGAATGGCTGGACCCGTCTCTGGCCGGAGTTGAGAGCGAGGATGCGCTGCGTGACTGGTGGCTGCAACTGATTGACGGCATGGGGTCCGGCGCGGCCCTGTTCCAGCGCGGGGCAGAGCAAGCATTTGACGTTGAGGAACATCGCGAACTGGCCCAAAAACTGGTCGAGCTGCGCCCGGTCGTCCAACAGGCCGTGCGCGATGCTGGTCTTGAGCAGCAGGCGCTGGTTTTTGACCGCGACGCCTATAATGCCGCTTTGCCAGTTGCCGAAAACCTACTGTTCGCCACGCCGCGTGTGCCCGTTACGCAAGAACTGTTGGCACGCCAGCCCGTCTTTTTGGGCCAACTGCGCGAGTTGGGGCTGGATGAAACGCTGGTCAACCTGACCCGCGACGTGGTCGATATGCTGCGCCAGATCTTTGGTCTGGACGGGACCGATCATCCCTTGTTCCGCAAGCTGGGTCTTGAGGTTCAGACCTACGAAAACGCGGTGGAATTGCTGGAGCGAACCCGCGACGAAGGTGTATCGGGGCTGGACGACGATCAGCTTGCCAACCTGCTGGCTGTTCCGGTTGTCATATCTGCCGAGCAGATCGGACCCGCGTTCACGGATGAGCTGAAGAACCGCATCCTCGAGTTGCGGCACAGTCACTCCCACAAACTTCTGGAAACGCTCCATGACGTGTTTGCCCCTCTGGATGCCGAGGCGTTCGCGCCGGGCCTGACGGTGATGGAGAATGCTCTGTTCGGCAAGGTCAGCCAGATCGGTGGGGCGCGGTCGGACGAGGTGCGCAAGCTGATCGTCGATGTGTTGGATCAAAACGGTGCGCGTCCCTTGGTGGTCGAGCTGATCTATGACGTCCCGGTTGCCTTGGGCGGCCAGAACTTGCCCGCAGTGTTTGCCGAGCCGTTGGCCTTTACGCGTGCGACGATCAAGAAGCCGGACATTCTTATTCTGGAAAACGCGCTGGCAAGCTATGACATGGCAACGCAGGTTGCAGTCTATAAGAACCTGCGTTCGCTGCTGCCCGATACCACCGTTGTCTATCTGAGCGACCAGTTCGACAATCCTGACGTATTCGACATGTATGTCGAAATCAGGCAAGGTCGGGTTGTTTCGGATGAAGGACCCGCGGACGTGGAGGAAGACAGTGCAGCCTCGGCAGACCTTGCGCGCAAGTTGCGGGCGCTAGAACAGACGCCGTTGTTTTCCGGTCTGGATCGGCGTCAGTTGCGGCTCTTGGCATTTGGTGCGCGCTGGTTCGATGCCAAACCGGGCGAAGTTGTATTCTTGAAAGACGATCAGCCGACAGATGGTGCGTATGTTGTGCTGGAAGGAGAGGCCGGGCTGTATCTGCCTCAGGCGGGCGGGCCGGATCAACTGATTGCAACGGTTGGCGCTGGCGCTTTGGTCGGTGAATTGGGGCTAATCCGAAAAGAACCCCGCGCCCTAAGCATGATCGCGGAAACGGAGCTGTCCTGCCTGCGGATCGGTGAAGAAGAATTTCTGGCCGTTGTCGAAAACGACGCGGCGACAGCGTTCAAGCTGTTGCAGGTCATCGCGGGATACGTATCGAACTAGCCAGATCAGCTTTCAGGTTTGCAGAACAGGTCGTAAAGCAACCCGATCATTTGGGCTGTGTTGCCGTCCTGAAGGGAATAGTAAATCGTTTTCCCCTCCCGGCGGGTCGAAACCAGACCCTCACTGCGCAGTCTCGCAAGCATCTGGCTGACCGCCGCCTGCCGTGTATCCAGCAGCCTTTCAAGTTCGCTCACGGACTTTTCGCCCTCACCCAGATGGCAGAGGATCATCAGGCGGCCTTCATGCGCCAGCGCCTTGAGGAAAGCCGCTGCTCGTGCCGCACTGTCTTTCATGTCCGACAGCGCTTCGTCTGTGTCCTGAATTTCTTTTTCCGTTACTGTCACGCGCAGCCTGTTCGCAACTGGGGGTTGGTCCAATATGGCCCAGATCGTAGGCGATTGTCACCCCTCGGAGGCTGGCGCACCGCCCTGAAACGCGTTTCCGTTGACATAGTCGCAGGGTTCTTCCTGCATTTGCAGGTGCAGCCCATCGCCCGTGAAAGGGTGCGCACGAGCCAAGTCTTCGTCCACTTCAATCCCCAGACCGGGCGCGGTTGGGGCTGATACGAACCCGTCCTCGACGCGAAGCGCGCCTTTGATCAGGCTATCGTGAAAAGGCGTTTCGATGGTTTCCAACAGCAATAGGTTCGGGATCGACGCCGCCAGTTGGATGTTGGCGGCCCATTCAACCGGTCCTGCATATAAGTGCGGGGCCATCTGCGCATTGAAGATTTCGGCAATGGCCGCGACCTTCTTCATCTCCCAAATGCCTCCTGCGCGACCGAGCGCAGGTTGCAAAATCTCAGCCGCACCCGCCCGCAAAACAGCGCCGAATTCGGCCTTTGTCGTCATACGCTCTCCGGTCGCGACGGGGATGCGGACGTTGCGGGCAACGCGGGCCATGTCCTCGATCATGTCGGGCGGGGTCGGTTCCTCGAACCAAAGCGGGGAATAGGGTTCCAAAGCCTGACCCAAGCGGATCGCGCCTGCCGTGTTGAATTGGCCATGAGTGCCAAATAGCAGGTCTGCCTTATCTCCCACAGCTTCGCGGATCGCTTTGCAAAATGCGACGGACATCGAAATGTCGGTCATCGCAGGCATGTGGCCGCCGCGAATTGTGTAGGGGCCAGCAGGGTCAAATTTCACGGCCGTGAATCCGCGCCGGACCATTTCGGCTGCGCATTCTGCGGCCTGATCCGGTGCAGTCCAGAAATCGGTCAGGTTATGCTGGGGCAGGGGGTAAAGATACGTGTAGGCCCGGATGCGAGGGTTCATCAGCCCACCCAGCAAGGCGTAGACAGGGCGATCCCGGTCTTTGCCAAGGATGTCCCAGCACGCGATTTCAAGACCCGAAAACGCGCCCATTACGGTCAGGTCCGGGCGCTGGGTAAACCCGCTGGAATAGGCGCGGCGGAACATCAGTTCGATGTTCTCGGGGTTTTCGCCCATCATGTGCCGTTCAAACACGTCGCGGATGACGTGTTGCATCGCCTCGGGGCCGACCGATGAGGCATAGCATTCCCCCCAACCGGTGATCCCGGTATCGGTCGTAACCTTCACCAGTATCCAGTACCGCCCGCCCCAACCCGGAGCAGGCGGTGCGGTGATGATGATGTCGAGGTCCTGCAGCTTCATCCCGGTTCTCCCCGCGTTGTGTCAGACCCTGTCGAACACAATGACATTGCGTTTGGCCGATCCGGTTTTGGTGTCTGCGATCGCTTCGTTGATCTGCTCCAGAGACCAGCGGCCCGAGATCAGCTCGTCCAGTTTCAACCGGCCCTGTTCATACAGGTCTATCATCCACGGTATATCACGCTGAATGACCACGTCGCCCATCTTGGACCCGATCAAACCCTGACCCAAAGCGGCCAGAATGACGGGTTCATAGCTGGCTGTATCCCCGGAATGGGGCATGCCGATCATGATGGCCTTGCCTCCGCGCCCCAGATACCGCACGGCCTGATCGTATGCCGGGATCGCGCCAACTGTGATCAGAACGGCGTCGGCACCACGCCCACCCAGCGCTTCGTATGCGTCTTTCCACGGAGCCTTGGATGTCGCCAAAACGCCGTGGGTTGCGCCGAACTCTTTCGCGATTGCAAGTTTTTCTTCGGTCATGTCGACTGCAACAATTCGACGAGCACCGGCGATGCGAGCCCCCTGAATGGCGTTCAGACCGACCCCACCCGCGCCGATGACTACAACGTCCTGACCGGCGCGCAGACCGGCGGCATTCACTGCGGCACCGACCCCTGTAATCACCCCGCAGGACAGCAGGCTGGCCACGTCTTTGGGCATGTTTTCCGGGATTTTGACAATCTGCCGGTGGCTGACCACCACCTTCTCGGCAAAGGCTCCGCAGGCCATTGCTTGCTCCAACGGGCCGCCATCTGCTGCGCGCAACGGCCCCTTGACCGTGTCGTATGGCGTTTCGCATATCGTCGGCTGGCCTCCGGCGCAGGACGGGCAGGACCCGCACGCCCGGATCAGCGTGACGACAACGGCGTCCCCCACTTTGAACCCTTCGGTCGCGTCGCCCACCGCAGAGATGATCCCGGCGGCCTCGTGCCCGTAAACGGCAGGGAGGAAGCCGCCCCAAGCTCCGCTTGCGTAGGAGATATCGGAATGACAGATTGCTACCGCATCCAGGGTCACTTCGACCTCGCCTGTCCCTGGTGGCGCGAGTTGAACGTCTTCGATTACCAGAGGTTCATTGAACGCCCGGCATACGGCGGCTTTGATGGTCTGCATGATTTCCCTCGCTCCGTTTGGATCACGGTGGCGCGGTCGGGTGCGCTCTGCAAGACGGAAATCGTCATTTACATGTGCTTTGCCGTCAACTTTTGCTGCTTCTATGCGCCATCAAGGTTGGACGCGCGTGCGCGACATCCAGACAAAGGTTACGGGAATAATGGCCAGACCTACCCCTGCTAGGGTCAGGGCCATGTGGCTAAGGCCCGCCAACCCGCCAGCCGGGGAGGCAATCAGGAACCCTGACACGAACAAAACGACCCGGGACACCAGACTGAAAGGACCGGTTCCGAGTGAGCCTGCAAAGGCCAGATACCCCTGCAATGCCGCAGAAATAAACCAGATTCCTATCAGGGCGCAGATCAAAACCACCGCCACTTCAACCGTCGAGCCTTGCCCGATCAGCGCGGGGTTCAAGACAAAGAAGAAGGGCACAAAGTAGATTACTCCGCCCAGTTTCATCGCCTCGATCCCTGTGCGGAAAGCATTGGCACCTGCCATCGACGCAGCCGCGAATGCACCCAATGCCACCGGCGGGGTTATGTAACTCACCATGCCCCAATACAGAATGAACAGATGCACCGAGAGTTCGTTAAGTCCCGCCTGAACCAGCGCAGGGGCCAGGACGACGGCCAGAAAGATGTAACAGGCCGTGACGGTCATACCCATGCCAAAGACAAAGCTGGTCAGGGCACCCATGATCAGCAGCATGGTGACCGAACTGCCCGCCATATGCACAAGTTCATTGGCCAACGGTCCGGTCAGTCCGGTTGCCTGAAACGCGCCGACGATCATGCCAATGCCCAGCAAAACGGCCACCAGTTCAGAAAGGGTGCGCCCAACCGAGACGATGATGTTGAGAAAGCCTTCTAGCGAAACGCGGTCGTTTTTCTTGAACTGGTTGACGACAAGCAAAAGGACGACCGCGAAGAAGGGGGCCGTGGTTTCCCAGCGAAAGGCAACCATCAGGAAAATCAGCAGCGCAAAAACCGAGATGTACAACCAGCCCTCGCGCAGGGTCTGACCAACGCGGGGGCGTTCGCTCTGGCTCATGCCTTTGAGGCCGTGCCTTGCAGAATACGCGTCGATCTGGACGAACAGGCCGAAGAAATACAACAGCGACGGGATCGCAGCCGCCAGCATGATCTCGACATAGGGCATGCCCAGCCACGAGGCGATCACAAAGGCCGTCGCCCCCATGATCGGCGGCATGACAACTCCGCCGGTCGAAGCGCACGCCTCGGTCGCGGCCGCAAATCGCGGTGCAAACCCGGTTTTCTTCATTGCTGGGATGGATACGGCACCCGTGGTCAGGACGTTCGAGATAACAGAACCGGACATCGACCCCATGAAGCCGGATGCAAAGATTGAGACCTTGGCGGCACCACCCCGGAAGCCGCCGACCAAAGCGAGAGCGAGGTTGTTGAAGAATTTACCGCCGCCGGTGAACTGCAATACGGCGCCAAACAGGATGAATCCGATGACCAGATTGCCGAAGGCTCGCATCGGAATACCGAACGACGCCTCGGACGAAATCATGAAATAAGGAACCACGTCCCGGAACGGCTGGGCAAAGCCGTTAAGCGGATCGGGTATCTGATCCGCAAAGGTCGGATACAGCGAAAAGAACAGCACGATGATAAAGATCACGAACCCACCAGCCCGCCGTGTTGCTTCGAGGATCAGCAAGTATAGTAAAATCGAGGCCCAGACCGCCTTGTCCGGCGCGGCGTATTCCCAGCCTGAATCCAGGCTGGTTCCTGCTGTCACAGCAAAAAATCCGGAAATACAAAATGCAAGGGCGGCAAGTATCCAATCGTACCACGGAACGCGTGCCGACAGGGTGTTGCCCGCTCGGAAGATGATGAATGAGAGGCTGAGAAACAGCCCGGCCAATGCATAGAGGTATGTCCCCTCCAAAAGCGATGTACCGCCCAGCCGCAGATTGAACAGCTTGTTTACGGCAAGCCCGATTGCAGTGAGCGTGAAAAGGATGATGAGCCAGCGCGCCAGCCCTGAAAATGTCCGACGTTCCTCGGCAAGTTCGGCTTCGATTGCGGCGCTGCCGCGCGTGCTTTCAGGTTGCTGCGTCATTGGCTCTCGCAAGTATTGTGTTGGTATCGGTATTGGAATGTGCGGGCTGAGGGGCCCGCACAATCAAGTGTTTTCGGGTTCGCGACCTTTAGAAAACCACCTCAAAGCCACCGGCTTCCAGGGCGTCGCGGCGCTTTTGCTCCCAGGCTTCTTGCCAGTTGTCCGGCCCTTCGGCCTTCAGCTCTTCCCAGGCTTGTTGCAGCAACGACTGGCGTTCAATCAGCTTGTCATTGTGGGCCTGCGCTTCGTCGGTCCAAAGGCCCAGTTCCTGATAATAGCGGATTGCGCCTTCGTGGTAGGGAGCGACCCATGTGAAGTTCTGCTTGTCGATCGCCCATCCGTCGACGCTGGGCGCGTTGCCGGTGTATTTGTCGTACAGTTCGTGAAGCGCCTTGGTCATGTTGTATGTCAGAGCTTCGTCCTGATCGACATATGTCATGAGAACCGGATAAGCGTATCCTGCAGTTTGGACCCCGTCGGTGTCATCAATGTTGCCCCCGGCCGTTGCCGTGATTGGCGAGAAGAACGGCGCAATGGCCAGCATCCGATCCAATCCTTCGGAATTGTTCGGGTCAATCGGAGGCCAGTACACGCCGCGCGGCGACGAAACTGCTTCGTAAACCCGGCCCGAGGTCGTGGTCGCAAAGGCTGCATCGACCGTTCCGTCAATCATACCAACCCAAGAGTCACCGTATCCGCCGAATTCAACAATCTCGACATCATCCCAGGTGAGACCGCCATACGCCAGATATGCTTCGTTGTTGACGTTCAATGCGGGGGCACCTTTGATCCAGGCCACGCGCATCCCTTTGAGGTCCGAATATTCAAAGCCTTCGCATCCGGGATTGCCTGCCTTTTCACAGGCCTCAGCCGCGACCGCGAGGGTCAGGCCAAATGTTCCGCCATTGTTGGCCGCCAAAATACGAACCGGCTGCGGCCCCCAGTTTTCTGCACCGAACTGGAACACGCCTTCCTGCGCCATGAACGAACCACCAACGCCGTTGGCAGAAAACTGTACTTTGCCCTGCCGCAGAGGTTCGGTCCGCGCGATGTCGTTTTTGCCCGGCAAAACCCGAAGGTTGACGCCCAGTGCTTCTTGCATCGCAGCGCCGATGGCGACGGATTGGTTGTAGCCTGCGGACCCAGTGCCGTAAGCCGTCCAGGTGATTTGGGTGGGCAATTCTATTTCGCCCGCCACCGCCCAAGTCGCGGTGACCGAGCACGCCGCTGCAGCCAATAGTTTTCGTGTAATCATCTTTCTCCTCCGTTGCCTAACATGTCTGCGGTTTTTCGGCCGATTTCGACGAGCCTTGTGAACTCCTGGAAATGGCGTTGTCCGCTCAACAGCTTGCGGCGACAAACAAAGCTTGAGGCTAGTTCGGAACGGTTGTTAAAGCAGTCTCCGGCTGCCAGGAAAACCGTGCCGAGCATTCTCGTCCCAAGCGATAGATCATGCCGCTTTTGTTGGGATCTTTTCTGCACCTAGTTCGACAAGCGCACCTCCCCTCGTGCTGCCGCTACCTCATCAAGCGCCCGTTGTGATCGTCGCAGGCGTTTGCCTGGAGGACCGCCCAGCCGCTGGATGATCAAGCTCGTTGGAGCTTTCAAACAGCATAGTCGGAAGGTGGATTTCGCTCATACAAACAAAATCCTATATTAACTATTCATTTGTATGTCTGCGGACGTGCCCGTTCATTCCCCGGTATGGAGTGAGGCCGACAGACTTTCCGAACAGGCCAAATCGCGGCGTGCACTCTCCCCAAGAAATTTGGAAAGTTTTTCATGGGGTAACGGGTCGCGACCTCAAAAACAGTGCAAACCCAATGATCATTAGCACCATCGCCAGCAGAAAAGGTGCGCCCGGCAGGTAAAACGCTGTTTCAGGTCGGGCAAAATGCGCAAAGACGCTGGTCATCAGCAGAGGTGATATGACCATCGACAAGGCATGTAACGACGTTAGAACGCCCTGTAGTTCTCCTTGCTGCGAATCCGGTGTGGCGCGAGAGGTCAAGGCTTGCAACGCCGGGGTTACGACGGCACCCAATGCCGTGACGGGGATCAGCATCAGTGCGATAAAACCGTTCGTGAGGAACGCCAGAACGACAAAACTGCCGATCTCAAATACCATGCCGTAGATGATCGTAACGCGCTCGCCCAGATACCGGGTCGCCGGGCGGATCAACCCGCCTTGAACAGCCGCCATCCCAATCCCATAGACACCCAGCGACAGTCCGATCATTTGCGGTGACCAGCCGAACCGCTCGGTGGTGAAATAGGCCCAGATTGCCGGGTAGACATAAATCGAAACGGAATACAGGAAATAGACCCACAGCATTGGCCGTATGCCCGGCAGCGCAGCAATGGCGCGAAGCGAGTTGACCGGGTTGGCCCTGCGCAAGCTAAAGGATCGTCGGGTTTTGTCCGTCACAGTTTCCGGCATGACAAAAAGGCCGATTGCAAATGTCAGCGCTGAGAGGAGCGCAGCAGCCCAGAAGGGCGCGCGGGTGCCATATTCGCTCAGCAACCCTCCGACCACGGGACCCAGAACGAAACCTACACCAAATGCTGCTCCGAGAAGGCCAAAATTCGCGGCCTTTTCATGGGGTTTGGACACGTCAGCCATAAATGCTGCTGCCGTGGCGTGTGTTGCGGCAGTGACGCCTCCGACGATACGCCCTGCCAGCAATAGCCAGATACTGCCCGCAAGCGCCATGACGACATAGTCAAGGGACATGACAAACAGGGATACCAGCAGAACAATTCGGCGACCGTAAGCATCCGAGAGATTCCCGAGAATGGGCCCAAACACGAATTGCATTGCTGCAAAAGCCGTGCTCAGGATTCCACCCCAGATTGCTGCACTTGCCAGCGTTCCGCCCTGAACCTCGACGATCAGTTCGGGCATGATTGGAAGAACCAGACCGATGCCCATTGCGTCGATCATGACTGTCATCAGGACAAAGAAAAAGGGCAGGCGCATGGAAACCGGAT
Source organism: Ruegeria sp. BB6 (assembly GCF_056539385.1). Taxonomy (NCBI): domain Bacteria; kingdom Pseudomonadati; phylum Pseudomonadota; class Alphaproteobacteria; order Rhodobacterales; family Roseobacteraceae; genus Ruegeria; species Ruegeria sp. BB6. The sequence continues at coordinate 875,245 of NZ_JBQFUW010000001.1, read as the reverse complement.
ATATGACACTATGCCGGAACCCTAACCATAGTCGGGTGATTTAGAAAACACCCGAAAAGAACGATGTCACGGGGTGTCTGGCAAAGTGTCGACGATCTGGTGCAGGATTTCGGACAGTTTGCGCGGGTGCGAAAAGAACGGAGAGTGCGAGCTTGCGATTGTGTGCCGCATATTGGCAGGCACGGCGCGGCTCATTTCTTCCTGATACTCGGCTGGAATTGTTCGATCATCCGAAGCGCAGATATACGCCTTGGGTACGCGGGCGTAGCGGTCGCCCAGAGGCAAGGGCGTATCTTGCGGTGCGATGGCCTGCGGACACAGGCGCGCCAGCGCGTATGGCACGGTGGAAGCAGGGCAGTCGTGATAAAACAGCGCCTGAACGCGATCCGGCTTGACGGAATAGGACAAGCCATCTGCGGATTTCTCGACCGCGTCGCTGATCGTCTGCCTAGGCGAGTTCCGGCGCATCTCGATCATCGACAGGCCATCTCGGGGCACATAGGCGCACAGATAAACCAGCGCCTTCATGCCATTCGGGTCAGCCTCGGCTGCTGCACTGATCGGATAGCCGCCCCAGGAATGCCCGACGATAATGGTCTGTGGTGAACTGGCGGACAGAACGGCGTCGCGGCAACTTTCCAGCGTCACCTCTGAGATCGGGGTCGGGTCCGAGCCGTGGCTGGGCAAGTCGATCGCGCGCGCCGAGTGGCCCAGATGTTCCAGCGCCGGGATTACGTCGCGCCAGCACCACGCACCATGGCACGAGCCATGGACCAACAGGAAATCCGCCAAAATACTGCTCCTTCAAAATACTTCTAAATATGTCCTATGTCGGCCATGAACCTCTGAAGCAGGGCCGCGTATTCGACAGGTTGTTCGACACAAGGAAGATGGCCAGCCCTCCGCATCAGCTCGAACCGTGAGCCGGGGATCAGGTCGATGGTTTCGCGTACCAGATCGGGCGGGGTCGAGCCGTCTTCACTGCCCGCAATGCCAAGCGTTGGCAATCTCAGGCCGCTTGTTGGCGTGTAGAAATCAGTTCCCGAGATGGCGGCACAGCAGCCCAGATAGCCGTCCGCAGGCTGGCGCACCATCATGTTTCGCCAAAGCAAGTGGTCCGGGGACGCTTGAAACGGCTTTGAAAACCACCGCTCCATCGTGGCATCAGCCAGCGCTTCGATCCCGCCCTCACGCACCGCGTTCATCCGGTCCTGCCAGATTGAGGGCGTACCGATCTTTGCAGCCGTGTTCGACAGGACCAAGGCGCGAACCTGATCCATGCGCTTCACGGCAAGCCCCTGCGCAATCAAACCACCGATAGACAGGCCGACAAAGACACAATCCCGAACCTCAAGAAGGTCCAGCAGGGCTTCGGCGTCGCGGATCAGTGCCCCCATCGAATAAGGCGCGGGCGGGCAGGACGACAGGCCATGCCCGCGTTTGTCATACCGGATGATCCGAAGACCCGGCGGCAAATGCGGCAGCATGGCATCCCACAGGCGCAGGTCGGTACCCAGAGAATTGGCGAAAACCACAGGCGCGCCGTTCGGGTCACCGTCGACACGGTAGTGAATATTGACGTCCCCAAGCGTTGCTATTTGCATGACTTAATCCCCATTCGTCACACGTGGAATTCACAACCTGACTTATCTGGTATCCGCTGTCAGGTCAGGAATTCCAGTGCTTTCCCAAAGACTTCGGGGTCCGTATTGCCCCCCGATGCAACAACTATCACCGCGTCGCCCTTGATTTCATCGCTACGGAAAAGGGCTGCGGCCAATGATACCGCACCGCCCGGTTCCAACACAATCTTGAGGCGCAGAAAAGCAAGCGCCATGGCCTGCATTGCTTCTTCTTCGGTGACGGAAAACCCCGGTCCGCACAGCCGTTTCAAGATCGGAAAGGTGATTTGGCCCGGCTGCGGTGTCAGGATCGCATCGCAGATATTTCCCGACGACGCGGCGTTGTTCTGTATGCGCCCGGTCGCCAGAGAGCGTTTCACATCGTCGAACCCCCCGGGCTCGCACGGTCGGGCGCGCAGGCCTGGGGCATGCCCTTCAAGCGCCAGCGCGATACCTGATGTCAGCCCACCGCCGCCGCAGCACACCAGAACATCGGCTTGTTCAACGCCCAAGGTCGCGGCTTGCCGTGCGATTTCAAGGCCGGTTGTGCCTTGTCCGGCAATCACCTGCGGCTCATCATAGGGGCGGATCAGGGTCAGGCCACGTTCGGATGCAAGCGCCTCGCCAATGTCTTCCCGGCTTTCATTTGCGCGATCGTAAAGGACCACCTCACCGCCCAACGCGCGGGTATTGTTGATCTTCAACTGCGGCGCATCCGACGGCATGACAATGACCGACGACGTGCCGTGCAAAGCAGCGGCATGGGCAACACCCTGCGCATGGTTCCCCGAGGAATAGGCAATCACACCGCGCCTGCGATCCGCTTCGCTGAGGGCTGAAATCGCCGACCACGCCCCGCGAAACTTGAAGCTGCCAGTGTGTTGCAGACATTCCGGTTTCACCAGAACACGACGCCCCGCGATTTCATCCAGAAACGGTGAGGTCAGGATCGGCGTTTCCCGAACGTGGCCTTTTAACCGCTCGGCTGCGGCTTCGATCAGGTCAAGCGAGCTCATACAGCGTCCAGTACCTTGTGAATGAGGTTAAGCGATTGCGGTTCGTCCAGAAACGGGGCGTGCCCACGATCCGGTATCTCTGCCGAGATAAGACCGGGGTGGCGCTTGTGCATTTCCGTCAGCGTATCCTTGCCAAGTATGTCCGAATTCTCGCCCCGTATCACGCCGGTTGGCGTGTCACGAAGCGCCTCGAAAAACATCCACATATCCGGAACGGCCCCCGTCGCCGCCTGTTCAAGTAATGCGGTGCGCAGCGCAGGGTCATACCGCATCGCAAGCCCGTCGCCCGTCTGTTCGTACTGGATTTCGGCCTGTTGCCGCCAACGCTCCAAAGGGACGCCGGGGAAAGTCGGCTCCATAAACTTCTGCAGGACCTTTGCGGCCTCGTCATAGGTTTTGGACACGGGCTGTTTGCCAACGTAGTCCAAGATCTTGGCGATGCCGGACAGTTCCAGAACCGGTCCGACATCGTTGAGAACCACGGCTGACAGACGCTCGGGGTGGCTGGCGGCCAGCGCCATTGCGATCAAGCCGCCCCGGGACGTTCCGATCACCGACACCTTGTCGAGGCCGAGGTGGTCCAGCAATTCGATCGCGTCATGGGATTCGCGAAAGATATTGTAATTCATATAGTCGGGGTCGCGGTCCGAGTTGCCACGACCGCGGTAGTCCATGGTGATCATCCGCATACCCGTCAGATGCGGTGCCAGGAACGAAAAGTCCCGGCTGCAACGGGTCAGGCCCGCCAGACATAGCACCGGCTGGCCCGAGCCCTTGTCGCTGAAATAGATGCTTCTGCCGTCCGTCGTGGTGAAAAAAGTCATTCAAGTCCAGCCAGTTGGGGGATCGTCGTTAGGTCGGTCAGAACATGTGCGGGCTTCCATGGTAAGCGGTCCATCGGCTCACCCGCTCGGTTAACCCATGCGGTGGTAAAGCCGTAGCCGGATGCCCCGGCTGCGTCCCACCCGTTAGAGCTGACGAACAGGATTTCGTCCCGCTCGCCGCCGAACCTGCCCTGTACAAGATCGTAAACGCTTGCGTGGGGTTTAAAGACGCCGACGCTTTCGACCGACAGGACATCGTCCAGCACGTCCCCGATGCCTGCGGACTTTACTGCGCCGTTCAGCATTGGAGGGGAGCCGTTGGATAGGATGGCGGTTTGCAACCCTCCGGCTTTCAGCGCGCGCAGCATCTCGGGGACTTCGGGGTATGCCTGTAATTGCCAGTACAAGTCCAAGAGTCGCTGTCGCAGCGCCCCGTCTCCGTCCAAGCCGGTTGCCTCCAGCGCCCAATCCAACCCGTCTTGCGTGACATCCCAGAAATCTGCGTGGGCATCGGCAACTGCGCGCAACCACGTGTATTGCAACTGTTTCAATCGCCAATAATTGGCCAGTTCCGGCCATTTCTGCTGCAATGCTTCAAAGCCGGGTTCGGCAGCAGCCTGACGTGCGGCCGCCGCGACGTCGAACAGCGTTCCATAGGCGTCGAAAACGCAGGTTTTGATCGGCATGTGATCCCCTCCATTCGTCCGGCGCAGGTTGGCAAATGAGCGAAGGGTTTACAATGCCGTGTCACACCCTAGGGTTGGCCGCTCATTCCTTTTTCAGGCCGGAGGCCAATATGACCGCAATCAAGCAAGGCGACACGGTTCGCATTCACTACACCGGGACGTTGTTGGACGGCAAAGTCTTTGACAGCTCGGATGGGCGTGACCCGTTGGAATTCGTCGTCGGCTCGGGTCAGATTATTCCCGGTCTCGATAGCGCTATGCCCGGTTTGGCTGTGGGCGAGAAAAAGCGGGTCGAGATCGCTTGTGCGGATGCCTATGGCCCGATCAATCCCGCGATGCGTCAAAGCATTCCGCGCGAAGGCATCCCGGACGACATTCCGCTGGAACCGGGTTCGCAACTGCAGATGCAGGCTCCTGACGGGCAGGTTTTGCCGGTGACCGTGGTCGAGGCGGACGAAGCGACGGTAACGCTGGACGCAAACCACCCGCTGGCGGGTCAGGATCTGATTTTTGATATTGAGGTCGTCGCCATCAACTGAATCCGTCTCAGGGGACAACGGGGATCAGCCTGTCAGCAGGCTGGTCCAGGACACAAAAGCGGCGCGAACATGCGGTTGCGTGTAGAATACAAACAGCATCAACAGCGTTGTTAGGGTCAGCAACGTAACGCGACCACGAAGCCCCAAAAAACCCGGCTTTCGGCGGGAGCGAGAGACGCGTGGGCTGCTTGCAACTATGTGTTCGGCTTTGCTCATGCCGCTATCACTGCCGGTGAAAGATGGTCAAATCTTGGCACCGGCAGGGAGAGATCAGGTCACATGAAGTCAGGCTGCGGCATTCCCAGAACGTGGAAGCCTCCGTCGACCCGAACGATTTCGCCCGACGTACATGCGCCCGCATCTGACGCCAGATAGACAGCAGTGCCGCCCACAGCCTCAAGCGTCGCGTTCGAGCGCATCGGCGCGTTTTGGTCGCAGAACTTGTAGGTCTTGCGCGCGCCACCAATGGCAGCACCAGCCAGTGTCTTCATCGGGCCGGGCGAGATAGCGTTGACACGGATACCCTCGGGGCCAAGATCATTCGCCAGATAGCGCGTTGCAGATTCCAGCGCGGCTTTGGCCACACCCATGACGTTATAATTCGGAACCACTCGGTTCGAGCCTTGATACGTCAGCGTCAGCAATGTGCCGCCATTGTCTTTCATCAACGGATAGGCGCGGCGCGCGACCTCGATGAACGAATAGGCCGACACATCCATCGAGTGTTTGAAATTCGCCCGTGTGGTGTTCAGAAACCGGCCCGTCAGTTCGGATTTGTCCGAATAGGCAATGGCATGAACCACGAAATCAATCGTCGGCCAGCGTTCGCCCAATTCCGCAAACGCTCGATCCAGCGAGGCGTCATCGGTGACATCCGCATCTACCATGAAATCACTGCCGAGGCTTTGGGCCAGCGGCTCTAGCCGCTTGCCGAATGCTTCGCCCTGATAGGTAAAGGCAAGCTCTGCGCCGGCCTCATGCATGGCTTTGGCAATACCCCACGCAATCGAGCGGTCATTCGCCACGCCCATAACTAGGCCGCGTTTGCCCTTAAGAAGATCCGACATCACTTTCACCCGTTATACTTGGACAGAACCATGGACCCGTTCGTGCCGCCAAAGCCGAAGCTGTTGGTCATGACACTGTCCAAACCTGCATTTTCAACAACTTGAGTTGCAATTTCACCGGGCAGGATGCCTTCGGCAAGAGTGTCGACATTGATCGACGGCGTAATGAAGTCGTGGTGCAACATCAGCAGGCAGAAAATAGCCTCGAGCGCGCCTGCCGCCCCCTGCGCGTGGCCCGTCATCGACTTGGTCGAGGAAATCGGAGGCACGTTGCCTTCGCCAAAGATTCGCCGCACGGCTTCGACCTCGCCTACGTCTCCGACCGGGGTCGATGTTCCGTGGGCGTTTATATAGCCGACCTTCCGACCCTCGGGCAGGGTGCCCAAGGCCAGACGCATGGCGCGTTCACCGCCTTCGCCAGACGGGGCAACCATATCGTGACCATCAGACGTTGCAGCATAGCCTGTGACCTCGGCGTAAATCTTTGCGCCACGGGCCAGAGCGTGATCCAGATCTTCCAGCACGACGATACCGCCGCCGCCCGAGATCACGAAACCATCGCGATTCTGATCGAACGCGCGCGAGGCTTTCTCGGGCGTGTCGTTGTATTTCGACGACATCGCGCCCATCGCGTCGAACAGGCAGGAAAGGGTCCAGTCCAGTTCTTCGCCGCCGCCTGCGAACATGACGTCCTGCTTGGCCAGCATGATCTGTTCTGCCGCGTTCCCGATGCAATGCAAAGAGGTCGAACAGGCCGACGTGATCGAGTAGTTGATTCCCTTGATCTTGAACGCCGTCGCAAGGTTGGCTGAAATGGTCGAGCACATGCATTTGGGTACGGCGAACGGCCCGATCCGCTTGGTCGCGCCGTTTTTCAGCACTGTCTGATGCGCAGTCAGCATTGCGCTGGTCGATGGCCCGCCTGAGCCTGCGACAAGACCTGTGCGCGGGTTAACGACCTGTTCTTCGGTCAGACCGGAATCGGCGATCGCCTGATTCATGGCGATATGGGCATAGGCCGCACCTGGGCCCATGAAGCGCAGCGTGCGCTTGTCGACGTGCTCGGACACGTCGATTTTGAGTGACCCGGCGATCTGGCTGCGAAAGCCGTGTTCAACCATCTGGTCATTGGCCTCGATGCCGGACTTGCCAGCTTTGAGAGAGGCCAGAACCTCTTGGGCATTGTTCCCGATGGAGGACACGACCCCCAAACCGGTGACAACTACTCGACGCATGTGCGTGCTCCTTATTTCGGCCCGGTCAGGCTTAGGCTTCAGACAATACGACTTTCATATCTTTGACGTCGTAGATCATTTCACCGTCCGCTTCGACGATTCCATCCGCCACGCCCATTGTCAGGCGACGAGTCTGGATCGCTTTCTTGAAGTCAATTTTATAGGTCAGCATCTTGCGGTCCGGGCGTACCATGCCGGTCAGTTTGACCTCGCCCACGCCCACAGCCATGCCGCGCCCCTGCCAGCCGCGCCAACCGAGGTTGAAGCCGGTCAGCTGCCACAGACCGTCCAAGCCCAGACATCCGGGCATGATCGGGTTTCCGGGGAAGTGGCAGTCAAAGAACCACAAATCCGGAGTGATATCGAATTCGGCCAGAACGTGGCCCTTGCCATGCGCGCCGCCATCGGCCGAGATGTCGGTGATCCGATCCATCATCAGCATCGGTGGTGCAGGCAACTGCGCGTTACCGGGGCCAAATAGTTCGCCACGGGCGCATTTCAGCAGATCGTCCTTATCAAAGCTGCTCGGGAATTGGGCCATTCTGCCGCCTCTCCTGCCAGGGGTCTGTTCGTTTAATCTGGCCTCGTCTAGCACCCGCATGCAAGGTCCTGCAAGAGCGGTGGCCCATATCATGTTGTGTTCAGACTATTCTTTGCGAATGAATTTCATTTGAAATTACCTGACCAGCGCACTTATATATACCTCAGCAACGAAATGGTATCGGATTCATGACACCTGAAAGCCAAAGCATCGCTACGAATTGGTTGGTTCACGCCGGACTGCGCCCGACGCGTCAGCGTGTGGCTTTGGCCGAATTGCTGGTGGGGGATGGCCGTCATCGGCATGTGACGGCGGAAAGCCTTTTTGAATCGGCCAAAAAGAACGGTGACGCCGTTTCCTTGGCGACGGTTTACAACACACTGCGCGCGTTCTGCGATGCGGGGGTTTTGCAGGAAATCACGGTGGACGGCTCGAAAAGCTATTTCGATACCAATACGCATGACCATCCTCACTTTTTCTGGGAGGATGAGGGTCGGTTGAGCGATGCGCCATCAGAAGAATTGGTGATTCATCGCCTGCCCGAAGCACCCGAAGGGGTTGAAATCGCGTCCGTTGACGTGGTGATCCGCCTTCGGAAGAAATAACCTTACGTTATTGGCTCAGTCAGCAAACGCTCGGCCTTTTCCGTGTGAGGGTCCATCGGCCCAGTGCCATGTCTTGCCAGTACGACGGGTTCCGCCGCGATCTGATCGGATACGGGCAGGCTGACCAGCGGCATGCCGTCATAACTGGTCAGGGCGGGAATGTTTGCGTAGCTGAGGGCTATCCCTTCGTTGTTGGCTGCGAAGCTGCGTTGGATTTCAAGTGAGGCTGCTCGGTGCGCGATTGTTGGCCGTTGACCGATCCGCTGAAACAGGCCCAAGAAATGCTGCGCCGAAAGCCCCTCGTCCGATAGGATCAGAGGGAAGGCCGCCACATCTTGCAGTGACACTTTCTTGCGCCCCGACAAGGGGTGAGCCGGTGACATCACAGCGTTTGGGGTGCGTGTGAACAAGGTCGTCGCAGTAAAAGAGGCGTCCAGCGTCAGCCCATACGTCAGCGCCAGATCGATCTGTCCGCTGACGAGTCCTGAAATCAGCCCCTCAAAATCATCCACCAGATAGCTTACGGAAATTTCTGGCAGGCCGTTCCGCAGGTGACGCAGAGCCTTTGCCAGCAAAAACGGGGCAAGATCACCGAAGCAACCCAGGCAAAGCCGTCCTTTTGCAGAATCAGTGCCACGTGCGTTTTCGAGTCGAGCGGCCCCGGCCAACAGTGCTTCGGCATCTTCAATAAAGCTGCGCCCCTGAGGGGTCAGGGCCATAGCTGCACCGCGTTTGCGGCTGAATAGCGGGTACCCCAACTGTTCCTCGACCCGAGTCAATGCGTTCGAAAGGGCAGGTTGCGAAACGTTCAAGTGTTGGGCGGCAGCCGACAGGCTGCCGTGTCTGCCGATGGCGCAGACATATTCGTATTGGCGCAAAGAGATATATAACATGAAGTTAAGTCTATCTTTGAAAGATATGATTTGAACAGAGGGGCGAGCCATGTGCAGATCAGCGCATCACCCTCACGGAGACCGCCATGTCACACCCTTTGGTTACGCAGGAAATGATCGACACCTATCAGCAGGACGGCGTTGTTCTGATCAAAGGGCTGTTTGCAGATTTTGTTGATACCCTACGCCAAGGCGTCGAAGCGAATATGGCCGATCCCGGCCCATATGCGTCTAACAACAAAAAGAAAGGTGAGACCGGCCTTTTCTTTGACGACTATTGCAACTGGTCCCGGATCGAACAGTTTCAGGACGTGGTCCAAAACTCACCAGCGGCCGAGGTCGCGGCTGACCTGATGCAGTCGCAATCCGTGCAAATGTTCCACGATCACGTTCTGGTCAAAGAGCCCGGTACGTCGATGGCAACACCGTGGCATCAGGACGGGCCGTATTACTTTGTTGATGGGCAGCAAACGATCAGCTTCTGGTCTCCGCTGGACCCGGTGTCTCGGGCGACGCTGCGCTGCGTGGCGGGGTCGCATCGGTGGAAGAAAGAGGTTTTGCCGACCCGCTGGGTGTCTGAGGAGGGGTTTTTCCCGGATGAAGGTCAATACATCCCGGTCCCGGACCCGGATGCCGAAGGTATGAACGTCGTAGAATATGAGATGCAGCCCGGGGACGCGGTGGCGTTCAATTTTCGCACGCTGCATGGCGCGCGCGGAAATCAGTCGGACAGCCGCCGCCGTGCGTTCTCGCTGCGTCTGGTCGGCGATGACGCGCGGTATGTCGAGCGGGCCGGACGAACCTCGCCTCCGTTTCCGGGGCATGACATGATGGAAGGTCAGCGGCTTAGAGAAGACTGGTTTCCCATGCTGCTTGAGCGGCCGGTTCGGGGTTGATCAGAACCACTGTCCGGTCTCCATCAGCCCCAAGTCCAGAAGTTGACGGGACGACCACTGGAACGGGACAGAGTTCTGCCAACGAAAACAGCGAATATCAAAGGTGGAGCCAGAGTTTTTCTTCAAAGCCTTAGCCGCGCGAAACGAACAAACAGCCGCAGTCAGGTTGTGGTGCCAAGGGCACGAATAGGTGTTGTATTCCGGTTCGTTGAACGTGTGGTCAGGCCGAAGTTCAAGCCCCTTTTGCGCGCGGAACAGTGCGATCCGGTCGATACGGCGCCGCTCGTAGGGGATATGATCTTCAAACCTCCAGCGCAGACCGCCGGACATATCAAGCTGACGCTCCAGTGGCTGGCCCTCGGCATCGTGACGGGTGTGGGCGTAGTATCCGGTGCTGTCCAGCAACGCGCGTTCTGGGCAAACACCGTGAGGAGAGGCTGTCAGGTCTTCCGCATACAGGTCGACAACATGGGTCAGCATGGAGTTCCTGCGTTCTTCCGAGTGAAAGGCCAGCAATTCACCGATCGTCCGCGTTTCACAGAACGGAAAAAACAGGTACTCGGCGTTGTAGCAGTAATACATCCAGACGCCGGGGGCTGCCTCGATTATCCTGTTAATCGTTTCAAATACCGCGGCGCGGGGCGCACAGGTCAGGGTGACGCGGTGGATGCGGTCCTCAAGGTCCGGGTCCACTTTGAATTCCTGCGGCATGAAGGCGATCAAGGATTTGAAGCCCAAGTTCAGGTGGTGGCGGATGGTGCCGTCAATCTCGGCGGTGTCTTCGGCAAAAATCAGCGCGACGGGTCCCTTTGCCAAGGCTGCCGTACCGGTTCGCAGGAAAGAGGAGAGAGTGTCGTACTGCATTGCCTGCCTGGTTTCGCATTGCTGGAATTTCCGGCCAAAATCGGGTAATCGCGCGGGCATTGCAAGCGGCGTTCGTTGGGTATAGATGACGCCGATCCCGCGAACGCAAAGGCCAGGCCCATGTCGGAACCTAAAAAGCTGTACATCAAGACCTATGGTTGTCAGATGAACGTCTACGACAGCGAGCGTATGGCCGAGACGATGGGCGGTCAGGGCTATGTCGAAACAAAGACACCTGAAGACGCGGATATGATTCTGCTGAATACCTGCCACATCCGGGAAAAAGCTGCGGAAAAGGTCTATTCCGAACTGGGCAGGTTCAAGGGTTTGAAGGCCGAAAAACCGGACCTCAAGATTGGTGTGGCTGGCTGTGTGGCGCAGGCCGAGGGCGAGGAGATTATCCGCCGTCAGCCTTTGGTCGATCTGGTTGTCGGTCCGCAAAGCTATCACCGCCTGCCCGAGATGGAGGCCAAGACCCGCGAAGGCGTCAAAGCGCTGGACACGGATTTTCCCGAGGAAGACAAGTTCGAGAAACTCAAGAACCGCCCCAAGGCCAAGCGCGGCCCAACAGCGTTTCTGACCGTACAGGAGGGCTGCGACAAGTTCTGTGCGTTCTGCGTGGTGCCTTACACGCGTGGGGCCGAGGTCAGTCGCCCTGCCGATCGCATCATTCGCGAGGCGCAGGATCTGGTTGAGCGCGGCGTGCGCGAGATCACGCTGCTGGGCCAGAACGTGAACGCCTATCACGGGGCCGGGCCGAATGGCGATATGACACTGGCGGGTTTGATCTGGGAACTGAACAAGGTCGACGGGCTGGAGCGCATCCGCTTCACCACATCGCATCCAAACGACATGGCCGATGATCTGATTGAGGCACATGGAACCTGTGACAAGCTGATGCCGTATTTGCACCTTCCGGTTCAGTCAGGTTCGGACCGTATCCTCAAACGGATGAACCGCAGCCATACGGCGGAAAGTTACCTGCGCCTGATCGAGCGTATCCGCGAAGCGCGGCCCGATATCATGATGTCTGGCGACTTCATCGTCGGCTTCCCAGAGGAGACGGACGAGGATTTTCAGGCCACGCTGGATTTGGTTGAACAGGTCAAATACGGCTATGCGTATTCGTTCAAGTATTCCACGCGCCCCGGAACGCCTGCGGCCGAGCGGTCTCAGGTTGATCCTGAGGTGGCGGATGACCGCCTACAGCGCCTTCAGGCCATGATCACGCGGCACCAGCGCGAAATCCAGGATTCGATGGTGGGTCGTAAAGTCAGCGTTTTGTTTGAAAAGGCGGGCCGACTACCAGGCCAGATGGTCGGAAAATCCGAGTATCTTCATTCGGTTCACGTCTCTGATGCCGATGTTGAAGTCGGAGAACTACGGGACGTGCGTATCACCGATTCCGGTTCCAACTCGCTTGCGGGCGAGTTGCTTTAATAGGGTTTCACAAACGCCGTTGCGTCATAGTTGAATCGCGCTCCTAAATTTACCCTTGATTTATCACTTGGAACTATGTTCCGAGAAAAGTCATACTTATTAGGGGGCTACGGCTCTGGCGGCCCCAAATACTTTTTTTGTATCGCCCCGCAGATCGGGCGTGGGGCTATGGAGTGTGCGAGTGAAAGTCCTGACGCAAGTATTCAAGTCGAACATAAAGCTGGTTCTTGTCTTCATGGGTTCCATGTTCGCATTTTCCAGCGCCACGGTTGCAGGCAATCTGGACGCGGGGGTTTCGGACCCTGCCATCGTCAGCCCCAAGCGATTTGGCAGCGATGTCAGCGCGTTTTATCTGGGCGTGACCGGCGGATTTGCGACCGGCGGAACCGACAGGTTCGGACTTACTACTCCGTCCGATACTTTTGCCATTGGTGAGCTGGACCTGAGCGGTTCGTATGGCGGCATTCGGGCCGGTTGGCGGGGCGTTCTGCCTGCCAAGCAGGGTCGGGATTATGTCTACGGTTTTGAACTTGGGTTTGACCTTGGTTCTTTGGGTGACGATGTCGCGACACAGGTAAGCGGCGTCACTGTCACCGGAGGGTCAGAGATTTCGGACGTGTTTTCGATTCGGTTTCGCAATGGCCTGACGAATAAAAGTGGCACGGTGCTGTATTTCCTGTCGGTCGGGTATGTGAACGGCAACGTCAAAACCACCAACAGCTTGTCCGTGGGCACAACTCCACAATTCTTCGAGAACAACGACTCGCGCAATGGCTTTTCGGCAAGCATCGGTGCCGAACACAATCTGAACGAAAACTGGTCGATTACCGGAGAGTATGAGTATGTTCAGTTTGATGCAAAGGATGTTGTGTTTGACAACGGGTTTTCGACGCGGTCGACGCCGCGGTATCGCGGATTGAGATTCGGATTGAATTACCGTTTCTAAGGTCGCTTCACAGCCTGTTTTGCCAAGTTTGAAATCCGATCTGGTTCAGTGGTCGATCGGCGGTTTTGCCAACAGTTTAGGAAAATTTGAAACTGTGGCTTGCACCCACCAAGAAATGTTGTCTACGCTCAGGATGAAACGCCAAGACAGGAGAACGGATTGGCCATCGGTGCCCTTACCCCACCGCAAAATGAAATGCCCCAGCGTGAGGCGTTTGTTGAATTTCCAGACAACCGGTTGCTGATTGATTTATGCGGCGAATATGACCGCAACCTGACCGATATTGAGCATAAATTATCGGTTCAGATCGTGCGCCGCGGAAACCAGTTGGTCGTGATGGGTGAGGAAGATGCCCAGAAACAGGCGATTGAGGTTCTTCAAGCCCTCTACACCCGTCTGGAGGGTGGTCGTGAGGTCGAAGCGGCCGACGTTGACCGCGAACTCCGCATGGGTGGTTCTGAAAAAGGCACCGGTAGTCGCGATGGTGACCAGCTTGAAATGTTCAAAGGTGGCACGGTTGAGATCAAGACCCGCAAAAAGCTGGTTGAGCCGCGTACGGATGCGCAAAAGGCTTATGTGCAATCCCTGTTCAACAACGAGCTGGCTTTTGGAATCGGCCCGGCAGGGACAGGTAAGACCTATTTGGCCGTCGCCGTCGGCGTGTCGATGTTCATTGGCGGCCACGTTGATCGCATCATACTCAGCCGACCTGCGGTCGAGGCGGGTGAGAAACTGGGCTACCTGCCCGGCGACATGAAAGACAAGGTCGATCCGTACATGCAGCCGCTTTACGATGCGCTGAACGACTTTCTTCCCGGCAAGCAACTGGCCAAGTTGATCGAAGAAAAGCGAATCGAAATTGCGCCTCTTGCCTTTATGCGTGGCCGAACGCTGGCGAATGCTTTCGTTGTTCTGGACGAGGCGCAGAATGCCACGACCATGCAGATGAAAATGTTCCTGACCCGACTGGGTGAAGGCAGCCGGATGGTGATCACGGGGGACCGCTCGCAGGTTGATCTACCGCGCGGGGTCCAGTCTGGTCTGGCCGATGCCGAGCGTTTGCTGAAGACGATCCCTAACATCAGCTTCAACTATTTCACCTCGAAGGACGTTGTGCGGCACCCGCTTGTCGCTGCGATCATCGAAGCGTATGAGGCGGACTCGGGCCGTGAAACCGGATAGTTTCTGAGGCCCGGCCTCAGGGACTTTGGAAGTGACAGAATGAATCTTGAACTATCGGTTGAAGATGCCCGATGGCAGGGGCTGGAACCCTTGGCCATGCGCATAATCAAGGCGGTGCTGGACCATTTCAAGCTGGATGCTGAGCTGTGCGAGGTCAGTGTGCTGGCCTGTGACGACGCCCGCATCGCCGAGTTGAACGCCGGATTTCGCGAGAAACCGACGCCGACCAATGTTCTAAGCTGGCCAGCCGATGACCTGGCCGCTGAGATCGCCGGGCAGGAACCGGCGTTTCCAAGCCCGGATTTCACTGGCGAAATAGCGCTGGGCGACATCGCGATATCCTATGATACCTGCGCACGTGAAGCTGCCGAAGCGGGTAAAAATATGGACGATCACGTGACACATTTGCTGGTTCACGGAACATTGCATTTGCTGGGATACGATCACATTCGTGACCCCGACGCCACTTTGATGGAGGGTGTCGAGGTCGAGATACTTGGCAAACTGGGTATTGATAACCCATATATAGTTTAATACGGGCCAATTTGGGCCGATCATTTGGAATGGGAAAATGGGCGATACAGACGGCAGTTCTATGGCGGCGCAGGGCGCGCAACCAAAGGACGGCGACAATGACATAAAAGAGAAAACGGGTTTCTTTTCTCGAATAGTGGACGCGTTCTCGACACAGAACGTCGAAGAAGCGGCTGCGGCCAATGGGCACGAAACCGACAAGAGCCAACCGCGTGGCATGATCAACCTGCGGCGCATGCGCGTCGAAGACGTGGCCATCCCTACCGCCGAGATCATTTCGGTATCCTCGACCATAACCAAAGACGAACTGGCGCAGGTTTTTCGCGAAAGCGGCCTGTCGCGCATTCCGGTTTATGAGGGCACACTGGATACCCCGCTTGGGTTTGTGCATCTCAAGGATTTTGCGTTGACACACGGGTTCAACGGAACGTCCTCTGACTTTGATCTGGTGTCGATGCTGCGAACGTTGTTGTTCGTGCCCCCGTCTATGCCCATTGGCGTTCTGCTGACCAAGATGCAGACGGAACGGCGTCACATGGCGCTGGTGATCGATGAATATGGCGGCGTTGACGGATTGCTGACGATTGAGGACCTGATCGAACAGGTGGTCGGTGAGATCGCTGACGAGCATGACGCCGACGAAAGCCAGCTTTGGGTTCAGGAAAAGCCCGGTTGTTATGTGGTTCAGGCCCGCGTCCCGCTTGAAGAATTTGAAGCCGAGATCGGGCGCTCGCTGACCAGTCACGAGGATGTGGACGAAGAAGATATCGACACGTTGGGCGGGCTGGTCTTTATGCTGTCCGGCCGTGTTCCCGCGCGTGGAGAAGTCGTCTTGCACCCCGAAGGACCCGAGTTCGAGGTTATTGATGCCGATCCGCGCAGGATCAAACGCCTGCGTGTCATGTTGCCGGACCTCGTTGCATGAACCCTGCACAGGGTTTGCCCAATTTGTTGAGGTTGTCATCAGCGGCTGTATTGGGCGCGATCGCGGCGTTTGGGCTTGCTCCTTACGGGGTTTGGATCGCGCCCATCGCTGCGTTGCTTGCTCTGGGCTCACTGTTTTTGGCAACGGAAACACGGGCGCGGGCGGCTTGGCTGGGTTGGGCTTTTGCGACCGGATACTTCGCCCATGCCCTAAGCTGGATCACTGAGCCATTCTTCGTAGACGCCGAACGACACGGCTGGATGGCCCCGTTCGCGCTTGTATTCATGGCGGGAGGGCTCGCGCTGTTTTGGGCGCTGGCCTTTTGGCTGACGCGCCGTTCGGGGCAGGGCGCAATTGGTCAGACCATCTTTCTGGCCATTGCGATATCTCTTGCGGAATTCGCCCGTGGCTATGTTCTGACTGGATTTCCCTGGGCTGGGTTGGCGCAGGTTTGGGTCGATACGCCGTTTATTCAGGTATTGTCACTTGTCGGACCTTACGGGCTGGGGGTGCTGACGCTGTTGGCGACACTTCCTATGGGGGCTGCGTTGGCGCAACGGGGGTCATTTGCGGTGCCTGTGTGCCTAACCGCAGGATCGGTCGGCCTCGCCCTCGGCTACGCTGCGCTTCGGCCAGAAGTCATCGAAACGGATCACGTTGTGCGCCTTGTGCAGCCGAATGCGCCGCAGCACCAGAAATGGGACCCGGACTACGCGCCTCTGTTTTTCGCGCGTCAGATCGAATTCACGGCCGCGCCGCCGAGACCAGACCTGATTGTCTGGCCCGAGACCTCGGTGCCTGCATGGTTGGGCAGTGCGCAGCCCTATCTGGATATTGTCGCGGATGCGGCACAGGGAACTCCGGTGTTTCTGGGAATTCAGCGGGGCGATGGTCCGCGTATCTACAACTCGATGATTTACCTGAATGAGGATGGCCAGCAGCAAGGGCTGTACGACAAGCATCATCTGGCCCCGTTCGGGGAATACGTGCCCCTTGGTAATCTCATGGCGCGGTTCGGCATTTATGGAATGGCGGCGACCACTGGAAACGGGTTCAGCGCTGGGCCGGGGGCTGCGCTTATGGATGCAGGAGCACTGGGTAAAGCCTTGCCCTTGATCTGCTACGAAGCTGTCTTCACACAGGATGTGCTGTCCGCTCCGGGTAGGGCTGATTTTCTGCTACAGATAACCAACGATGCCTGGTTTGGAACGCGGTCCGGTCCCTATCAACATCTCGCGCAAGCGCAGATGCGCGCCGTTGAGCAAGGTCTGCCCATGATGCGGTCCGCCAATACCGGAGTGTCGGCGATGATTGACCCTCTGGGACGTGTTACCAAATCGATCCCGCTGGGAGAGGCCGGGTTCATTGATGCGAAGCTGCCCAGCCCTCTGGCACCCACAGTTTATTCAAGGATGGGGGACGTTCCGGTATTCTTGCTGCTGGTTGTTTCTTTCGCGCTGCTTTGGCGCAACGCCCGCTATCGCAACGTTTAAATACCGATTGACCCTGTCTTTTTGCGGGCGTATCCCCTTGGGTGCCCGTCACAACGGCTTCCTGGCGTGATGGGGAAATCTTAATGGAGCACATTCATGTCCCGACAGAACTACACTTTCACTTCGGAATCCGTATCCGAAGGGCACCCGGATAAGGTCTGCGACCGGATTTCGGATGCCGTCCTAGACGCCTTTTTGAACGAAGAACCCGAAGCGCGCGTCGCGTGCGAGACGTTTGCCACGACCGACCGCGTCGTCATCGGTGGCGAAGTAGGTCTGTCTGATCAGGACAAGCTGCATGACTATATGGGCCGCATCGACGAGATTGCGCGCGCCTGCATTAAGGATATCGGTTACGAGCAGGACAAGTTCCACCACGAAACCGTCGAAGTGACGAACCTGCTGCACGAACAATCCGCCCATATCGCACAGGGCGTTGACGCCTCGGACAACAAGGACGAAGGTGCCGGTGATCAGGGTATCATGTTCGGCTACGCCACGACTGAGACGCCTGCGTTGATGCCCGCTCCGATCCAGTATTCCCACGCGATCCTGCGCCGTCTGGCCGAGGTGCGTAAGAACGGCTCGGAACCCGCGCTGGGCCCGGACGCGAAATCGCAACTTTCCGTGGTGTACCGCGATGGCAAGCCTGTGGGCGTCAGCTCGATCGTCTTGTCCACGCAACATCTGGATGAGTCCCTGAGCTCGGACGATATCCGCGCGATTGTTGAGCCCTACATTACTGAAACCCTGCCCGAAGGCTGGCTGTCGGCTGAGACAGAATGGCACGTAAACCCAACCGGCAAGTTCGTGATCGGCGGGCCTGACGGTGACGCGGGTTTGACGGGCCGTAAGATTATCGTGGACACCTACGGCGGTGCCGCGCCACACGGTGGCGGTGCGTTTTCGGGCAAAGACCCAACCAAAGTTGACCGCTCAGCCGCCTACGCCGCGCGGTATCTGGCCAAGAACGTGGTGGCCGCTGGCATGGCGGACCGCTGCACCATCCAGTTGAGCTATGCGATTGGTGTCTCAAAACCGCTATCGATCTACGCCGATACCCACGGCACCGGCCAGATCGCGGATGCCGAGATCGAGAAGGCCGTCGGGCAGGTCATGGACCTCACCCCGCGCGGCATTCGCCAGCATCTGCAGTTGAACAAGCCGATCTACCAGCGCACGGCGGCTTACGGACACTTTGGCCGCGAGCCCGATGCCGATGGCGGTTTCAGCTGGGAACGCACCGATCTGGCGGACGCCCTGAAGTCGGCTGTGTGACCATAATCCAAAGGTGCGCCCTGACGGGCGCGCTCTTCTTCTGTTTGAAAATACTTCGGGGGTGTGGGGGCTGGCCCCCACTCCTGCCTCTTGCAACAACATGCTTCGCGCAGTATGGGCTCCGCCCATGAGCACCGAGACACCCCAACGCCCCCGCAGGAACTTTTATGGCCGTTTCAAGGGCAAGACCCTGAAGCCCAGTCAAAAGACGTATCTGAGCGAAGACCTCGATGCGTTGTCCCCCGGTGCGGTTGACTGGGAAAGCAACCCCGAACGCCACCCGTTGGACTTGCAGGCGCTGTTTGGTGGGCGGGATGTCTGGCTTGAAGTTGGATTTGGCGGGGGCGAACATCTGGTGCATCAGGCCGCTAACAACCCGGATATCGGGATTATCGGGGCAGAGCCTTACATAAACGGCGTTGCGATGCTGTTGGGCAAGATTCGCAAGGCTGGCGTGGAAAACCTTGCCGTTCATCCAGGCGATGCCCGTGATCTGTTCGATGTGCTGCCCGAGGCCAGTATCTCGCGCGCGTTCCTGCTGTACCCCGACCCGTGGCCTAAAACACGGCACCACCGTCGTCGCTTTGTGACTCAGGAACATCTCGAACCGTTGGCGCGTGTGCTTAAACCGGGTTCAATCTTCCGTGTGGCAACGGATATTCCCGACTATGTTCGTCAAACGCTCGAGGAGGTTCCGCGCGCGGGGTTTGAGTGGCTGGCAGAGCGTCCTGCAGATTGGCGCGAACCTTGGGGTGACTGGATCTCGACACGCTATGAACAGAAAGCATTGCGTGAAGGCCGGACGCCACACTATCTGACCTTCCGACGCAAAGACTGATTGCGGCTGGACCAACTGGCCCCAATTCGCTAATCGGCTTGGGCACTGATAGCGAAAACAGGAGCCCCCATGTCCGGACACGGCACGCCCATCCCGATGACCTCGCATCCCTGCGGCCCGCTGACCGGCACTGCAGAGGTGCCCGGCGACAAGTCGATCTCGCACCGGTCGCTGATCCTTGGCGCTATGGCGTTGGGAGAGACGAAGATTTCGGGCCTTCTGGAAGGCGAGGACGTTTTGGACACCGCCAAGGCCATGCGCGCTTTTGGTGCTGAGGTTAAGGATCACGGTAACGGCGAATGGACTGTACATGGCGTAGGTGTCGGTGGCTTTGCCGAACCCGATCAGGTGATCGACTGCGGCAACTCGGGGACCGGGGTGCGCTTGATCATGGGCGCGATGGCGACCTCTCCGATCTCGGCGACATTTACCGGCGACGCGAGTCTGAACAAACGACCAATGGCACGAGTGACGGACCCGCTGGCGCTGTTTGGCGCGCAAGCGGTTGGGCGGTCTGGTGGTCGTCTGCCGATGACGATTGTAGGTGCGGCAGAACCCGTGCCCGTGCGGTATGGGGTTCCCGTTCCGTCAGCGCAGGTGAAATCCGCCGTTCTGTTGGCCGGTCTGAATGCACCCGGCAAAACTGTTGTGATCGAGAAAGAAGCCACGCGCGACCATTCTGAACGGATGCTGGCCGGGTTCGGGGCTGAGATCGCCGTTGAGGATACGGATGAAGGCCGGGTGATCACTCTGACCGGTCGGCCCGAGCTGAAACCGCAGGTGATTGCTGTGCCGCGCGACCCGTCCAGTGCGGCCTTTCCGGTCTGCGCGGCGCTGATCACGCCGGGATCGGATGTGCTGGTGCCCGGCATCGGCCTGAACCCGACCCGCGCAGGGCTGTTCACCACGCTGCGCGAGATGGGCGCGGACCTGACATATGAAAACGAACGCGAAGAGGGCGGCGAGCCGGTTGCTGACCTGCGCGCGAAATACTCGCCCGACATGAAGGGCATCAACGTGCCGCCGGAACGTGCGGCCTCGATGATTGACGAATATCCGGTGCTGTCCGTGGTCGCAGCCAACGCCACCGGCACCACGATGATGGGCGGCGTGAAAGAGCTGCGGGTTAAGGAAAGCGACCGGATCGACGCAATGGCCCGTGGTCTACGCGCAAACGGTGTGACGGTGGACGAGGGCGAGGATTGGTGGTCGGTCGACGGGCTGGGCATCGGCAACGTCCCCGGTGGTGGCACCTGCGAGAGCTTTTTGGATCACCGGATTGCAATGTCTTTCATGGTGATGGGAATGGGCGCGAAAACTCCGGTATCTGTCGACGACGGAAGCCCGATCGCAACCTCCTTCCCAATTTTTGAGCCGTTGATGGCTGCGTTGGGCGCCAAGGTCGCACGTACATGAGGTTCATAGTCGCGATTGACGGCCCTGCTGCTGCGGGAAAGGGTACGATCTCGAAAGGGGTCTCTGCCCATTTCGGTTTCGCGCATCTGGATACAGGGCTTTTGTATCGCGCTGTCGGTCGTCGGACACTGGAAGGGGCAGAGCCGGTGGCCGCTGCATTGGCTTTGACGCCCGAGGAACTGCAGCAGGGTGATTTACGCACGGCTGAGATCGCCCACGCCGCCTCCAAGGTTGCAGTTATTCCCGAGGTGCGTGCCGCCCTTGTGGACTTTCAGCGCAACTTCGCGCGGCGTACTGGCGGTGCGGTTTTGGACGGGCGCGACATTGGGACGGTCATTTGCCCTGATGCCGATGTGAAGTTGTTTGTAACCGCCAGCCCCGAAGTTCGGGCCGAGCGCCGCTTTCTGGAGCTACGCGACAAAGGCTCGGATGTCTCGCCTGAGCAGGTGCTGGCCGATGTCCGCGAACGGGATGCGCGGGATGCCGAACGCAGCACCGCGCCCATGAAGCCAGCAGACGACGCAGTATTGCTGGATACCTCAGATCTAAGCATCGAAGACGCTCTGGCTCAGGCGGTTGAACACATCCAAAAGAAGCTGCCTTAGGCCCGATAAATCCGCAATCCCCCTGCGATTTCGCGCATAGGTTGTGGAGTGTGTTGCACTTCGGCTCATGGTCCGGTTGGTCTGAAAACCACTAGGGCATAGGGTCTAGCTAGGTGTCGCAATGCTGGTATAGTCCCCTGCAATATTGAGGGGGAGAGCTTCATGAACAATCGTTTGCGAAAAATCACTATCGTGGGCGGCGGTACCGCTGGTTGGATGACCGCGCTGATCCTTGAGATGGTGTTTTCGCGCACTTCTGCGCCAAAGGATCGGCCGCATATCTGCCTGATCGAAAGCCCGAATATCTCGACGGTGGGTGTCGGAGAGGCGACCGTGCCGCGTATGCCGGTTACACTTCGTCAAGCAGGCATTTCCGAGCGGGATTTTTTCCGTGAAACCAACGCATCTTTCAAGCTTGGTGTGAAATTCTGCAACTGGAACAAGGATGCCAAGGGCAAACGCATTGACTATGTGAACCCCTTTGCGCACGGCCAGATGCTCGAAGGGTTGGAGGCCGCCGAGTATTTCCTGCGTTTTGGCAACGGGGACCGGGATTTCACCCAATCGATTTCGCCGCATGACGATCTGGGCCGCCTGTGTAAAGGCGCGCGGCCGTTGGGGGCTCCGGAGTTTGAACAGCGGTTTGGCTATGCGTATCATCTGGACGCGGTGAAATTTGCCGGGATGCTGACCAAGGTCTGCACAAAGCGCGGTGTAGAACATATTCAGGATGAAGTTCAGTCGGTCGAGCTGGATGAGCAGGGCAATGTCAGCCATCTGATGCTCGAGCGTAAAGGCCGTCATGACATTGAGATGGTCGTGGACTGCACCGGATTCCGTGGGTTGATCATCAATCAGGCTCTGGGTGAGCCGTTTATGGATTATTCGGACTACCTGCCCAACGACCGCGCCATGGCGCTGCAGGTCGAGCATCCGAACCCGGAAAAGATCGAAAGCCTGACACGGTCCACCGCTCTGGGTGCGGGTTGGACATGGAGGGTGCCATTGTTCAACCGTGTGGGCACTGGCTATGTCTATTCCTCGGCGCATCGGACGGATGATCAGGCGGCGGACGAATACCTGGAATGGTTGGGGGATAGCGGCAAAGGTTTGACGCCGCGCGTTATCCCGATGCGCGTCGGGCGTGTTCGTAACGCTTGGGTCAAGAACTGCGTCGCGATCGGTCTGTCGGGCGGGTTTATCGAACCCTTGGAGAGTACAGCGATCCACATGATAGACCACGCTGTGCGCTGGTTTGCCGAGCATTTGCCCACCCGCGACATCGAGCCCGCGCTGCGAGACAGATACAATCGGCAGATGGACAAGCTATACAGCGAGGTTCTGGATTTCATCTGTCTGCATTATCGATTGGGTAACCGTACAGATGACCAGTATTGGATCGACGCGCGGACTGAGATGAAGATTCCGGATCGGCTGGCCGAGAACCTGGAGTTGTGGCAGCATCGCCTGCCCATGCAGCACGATGTGGAGTTTGCCACGCTCTTTGATCACCGCGTTTATCAGACGGTTCTGTTGAGCAAACAGGTTTACGATACAGGCTATGGCACTGGAATTCGTGATCGGGTGCGGCCTTTGAAAAAGCCGATTTGGTTCCAATGGTGGAAGGGCGCGAAGGTGGACCTTGCCCAGATACTCAAATCAATGCCGGATCACAAAACGCTCCTGCGCGACATACGTGGAGAGCTGGAGAAACCGGCCTTTGGAAAGGCGGCGGCCAAACCGACTGTACCGCTTCCCGGAGCGGCACCTGCCCCCGCGGCTATTCAGAACATGCCGAACTTTGCGGAAATCCAGAGTGGTTCCAAGGATTTGCAGCTATTCTAGAAATTTGCCGCGTTCGGCGCGGCAAGCATTTCTATGCAGACCAGTGGAGTAGGTAAACAGTTTGGCGGCGCTGGTAAGCAAGTCGGACCCAATGAAGCGGTGATACGCCTTTATTGTCAGGCTTTGTGCTTGCACATTGTTGGAAATCAGCCTATACGCGCGCTGTCTGAACAAGGGCGGTCAACGTCCGGATGACGTATCTGAGCAGGGCCGGGTTACCTCGGCCCTTTGTGTTTGTGTAGTCAGATGCGCCCCGGATCACGCCTGAAGGCACCATGAAACAAGACCGGCGGAGACAACCGCTCGGCCAGCAAAAACGTTATGTAAAGGAAAACAACGCCACATGGCTAACGCATCCATGGAGGAATTCGAAGCCCTCCTGAACGAAAGCTTCGAAATGGACACACCCGAAGAGGGTTCTGTTGTCAAAGGCAAGGTTCTGGCAATCGAAGCCGGCCAAGCCATCATCGACGTAGGCTACAAAATGGAAGGCCGCGTTGATCTGAAAGAATTCGCAAATCCCGGCGAAGCCCCTGAAATCGCTGTTGGCGACGAGGTCGAAGTCTACCTGCGCGCCGCAGAAAACGCCCGTGGCGAAGCCGTCATCTCGCGCGAGATGGCCCGCCGTGAAGAGGCATGGGACCGTCTGGAAAAAGCATATGCCGACGACCAGCGCGTCGAAGGTGCAATCTTTGGTCGCGTCAAAGGTGGCTTCACCGTCGATCTGGGTGGCGCAGTCGCGTTCCTGCCCGGTTCGCAGGTTGACGTTCGCCCCGTGCGCGACGCTGGCCCGCTGATGGGTCTGAAGCAGCCGTTCCAGATTCTGAAAATGGACCGTCGCCGTGGCAACATCGTTGTGTCGCGCCGCGCGATCCTGGAAGAATCGCGTGCCGAACAGCGTGCCGAAGTCATCGGCAACCTGTCCGAAGGTCAGACCGTCGAGGGTGTCGTCAAGAACATCACCGAATACGGTGCATTTGTTGACCTGGGCGGCGTTGACGGCCTGCTGCACGTCACCGACATGGCATGGCGTCGTGTGAACCACCCGTCCGAGATCCTGACGATCGGCGAAACCATCAAGGTTCAGGTCATCAAGATCAACAAAGAGACTCACCGCATCAGCCTGGGCATGAAGCAGCTGCAGGAAGATCCGTGGGATCTGGTTGCTGCGAAATACCCGCTGGGCTCGGTCCATCAGGGTCGCGTTACCAACATCACCGACTACGGCGCGTTCGTCGAGCTGGAAGCCGGTGTCGAAGGTCTGGTGCACGTCTCCGAGATGTCCTGGACCAAGAAAAACGTCCACCCCGGCAAGATCGTTTCGACCAGCCAGGAAGTCGACGTCATGGTTCTGGAAATCGACGGCGCCAAGCGTCGCGTGTCTCTGGGCCTGAAGCAGACACAGCGCAACCCGTGGGAAGTGTTTGCAGAAACACACCCCGAGGGCACCGAGGTCGAAGGCGAAGTCAAGAACATCACCGAATTCGGTCTGTTCATTGGTCTCGAAGGCGACATCGACGGCATGGTCCACCTGTCGGACCTGTCCTGGGACGAGCGTGGCGAGGATGCGATCCAGAACTACCGCAAAGGCGACATGGTTTCGGCCGTTGTCTCAGAAGTGGACGTCGAGAAAGAGCGTATCTCGCTGTCGATCAAAGCCCTGGGCGGTGACAAGTTCGCCGAAGCCGTGGGCGGCGTGAAGCGTGGTTCGGTCATCACTGTCGAGGTCACCGCGATCGAAGATGGCGGTATCGAGGTGGAATACGAAGGCATGAAATCCTTCATCCGCCGTTCGGACCTGTCGCGTGACCGCGCCGAGCAGCGTCCTGAGCGCTTCAACACCGGCGACAAGGTCGACGTCCGCGTCACCAATGTCGACAGCAAGACCCGTCGTCTGGGCCTGTCGATCAAGGCACGCGAGATCGCCGAAGAGAAAGAGGCCGTGGAACAGTACGGTTCATCCGACTCGGGCGCATCGCTGGGCGATATCCTTGGTGCAGCGCTGAAGTCGGGCGACTAATCCCTGACCTCACTGCAGTACGAATTTACGGCCCCGTGCGAACGCGCGGGGCCGTTTTTGTTGCGAATCAATGTGTTCTGAATCGTAGGTCTTATTCACCCGCTGTTCATTCTTTGTAGGGCATTTACGGCGAACAGGTGAAAAATCGCGTGTGTTTGAGGTAAAATGCTGGCTTTGCGTACAGAGTCAACGTTCCCCCGAACTGAGTTTTTTTCTATACTGTTCAGAATAATAGACATGTTTATCAGGTCGCCTGGGAGGGTAACGCACATGATCCGTTCAGAACTTATTCAGAAAATCGCCGACGAGAACCCGCACCTTTATCAGCGTGATGTTGAGCGTATCGTGAATACCGTGTTTGAAGAAGTTACGGATGCAATGGCACGAGGCGACCGTGTCGAGCTGCGCGGTTTTGGCGCGTTCTCGGTAAAACAGCGTGATGCCCGAGTGGGCCGTAACCCCAGAACCGGCGAGACCGTGCAGGTCGAGGAAAAATGTGTTCCATTTTTCAAGACAGGTAAGTTGCTTAGGGATCGTTTGAACGGTAAAGCCTAAGCCATGATGCGCTACCTTCGATATGCTTTTCTTGCGATCCTCGGGATCGTTTTAGTTTCGGTTTCTCTTGCTAATCGCGAAGCCGTGGAATTGACGCTTATGCCGCAGGCATTCGCCGATCTGGTTGGCTTTAACTTCAGCATTGCTCTGCCGTTGTTTATTGTGGTGTTGGGCGGTGTGGTTGCCGGTTTGGTGATTGGTTTTCTTTGGGAGTGGCTGCGCGAGCACAAGCACCGCCGTGACGCGACCGTCAAGACTAGCGAAGTTCGCAAGCTTGAGCGCGAAGTAAAGAAACTCAAGAAAAAGCAGAACGAAGGTAAAGACGAAGTTCTGGCTTTGCTGGATGAGGCCAGCTAAGGCGCGATGCCCGACGTTTCGGTTAAAATCTGCGGCCTGACCGCTCCTGATCACGTGCGAGCTGCTGCGGACGCTGGGGCGCGGTATCTTGGGTTCAATTTTTTTCTGAAATCGCCGCGATATGTCTCTCCGAAACAGGCGGCAGAATTGACCGCGCTTGTGCCTGTTGGCGTGGCTAAGGTTGCCTTGGTGGTGAACGCTTCGGATGAGGAACTAGACAGTATCACCGAGGCTGCCCCATTCGATATGTTGCAGTTGCACGGGTCCGAAAGCGTTGATTGTGTGCGTGAAATCAAATCGCGTTATGGTTTGCCTGTGATCAAGGTGATCGGGGTGGCGGACGCTGAAGATTTGACCGCAATCGACGAATTTAGCGAGGTTGCCGATCAGCTTTTGATCGATGCCAAGCCGCCCAAGAATGCGGTCTTGCCCGGCGGGAATGGGCTGGCCTTTGACTGGCGGCTGTTGGCTGGGCGCAAGTATTGGCGCAAACCGTGGATGTTGGCAGGCGGCCTGAACCCGGACAACGTGGCCGAAGCGATCCGCATGACGGGCGCGCGTCAGGTCGATGTGGCCTCTGGCGTAGAAAGCGCACCCGGCGTCAAGGACCCTGCCTTGATCAGTGCGTTCATCAAGGCCGCTCAATAGCACCACTCTGCGCGCCGCTCGGTACGTTTTGGCATGGCAAATCCCGCCGCTCTCTCCTATGAACAACGGGTACGACGATGGAGACCCCCATGGCCAACGATCTTTTCAATTCCTTCATGTCCGGACCCGATGAACAGGGTCGTTTCGGCATCTTCGGTGGACGGTTTGTCAGCGAAACCTTGATGCCTTTGATCCTGTCTCTGGAGGAGGAGTATGAAAAGGCCAAGGACGATCCGACCTTCTGGGCCGAGATGGACGATCTGTGGGAAAACTATGTGGGCCGCCCTTCGCCGCTATACTATGCGGAGCGTCTGACCGAGCATCTGGGTGGTGCGAAAATCTATCTGAAACGTGATGAGCTGAACCACACTGGCGCACACAAGATCAACAACGTGCTGGGCCAGATCATTCTAGCGCGTCGCATGGGCAAGACCCGGATCATCGCTGAGACCGGGGCAGGGCAGCACGGTGTGGCCACCGCCACTGTCTGCGCTAAGTTCGGACTGAAATGCGTGGTTTATATGGGTGCCCACGACGTGCAGCGTCAGGCCCCGAACGTGTTCCGTATGCGCCTGCTCGGGGCTGAGGTGATACCGGTGACCTCGGGCCGCGGCACCCTGAAAGACGCGATGAACGACGCGCTGCGCGACTGGGTGACCAATGTGCGCGACACGTTCTACTGCATCGGCACCGTGGCTGGCCCGCACCCCTATCCGGCGATGGTGCGTGATTTCCAGTCGATCATCGGTAAGGAAGCGAAAGAGCAGATGATGAAGGCCGAAGGCCGTCTGCCCGACACGATCATCGCGGCCATTGGCGGCGGATCGAACGCGATGGGCCTGTTCTACCCATTCCTCGACGACAATTCCGTCAACATCATTGGTGTTGAGGCCGGTGGTAAAGGCGTGAATGAAAAGATGGAACATTGCGCCTCGCTGACCGGCGGTCGCCCCGGCGTGCTGCACGGCAACCGCACCTATCTGCTGCAGGATGATGACGGGCAGATTTTGGAAGGTTATTCGATTTCGGCCGGTCTGGACTATCCCGGCATCGGCCCCGAACATTCGTGGCTGCACGACATCGGCCGCGCCAACTATGTCTCGATCACCGATAAAGAGGCGCTGGAAGCGTTCCAACTGTGCTGCGCGACCGAAGGCATCATCCCGGCGCTCGAACCCAGCCATGCGCTGGCCCATGTGATGAAGATCGCGCCGGAACTGCCCAAAGATCACCTGATCTGCATGAACATGTGCGGACGTGGCGACAAAGACGTGCAGACCGTGGCGAAATATCTGAACTTCGACATGTCTGATACCGAAGGGCGCAGCGCCGACTGACCTTTTGTTCGGACTTAGATAAAGAACGGCGCGCCATCTGGCAGCGCCGTTTTTTGCGTCTGGAATTCGTTAAAATGGTCAGGCAGATCAGGGGCTTACCCCTTATTCCGGTGCCGCGTGTTCCTGTAAGACGCGCAGTGGCACCACGTCCAAGGCCCGTTGATGCGTTGCTTCAAGATGCACCAACGGCGCACAGCCTTCGTCATGCGCCTGAAGAAACCGCCCGGCGCACAGGCACCAACTGTCTCCCGGCTTTAGGCCGGCGAAATTGAATTCGGGGCGCGGCGTGCTGAGGTCATTTCCGACATATTTAGAATACGCCAGGAACTCGGCTGTCATGACCGCACAAACGGTGTGGCTGCCCTGATCTTCGGGGCAAGTGTTGCATGCCCCGTCTCTGAAAAAACCCGTCAGCGGATCGCGAGAGCAGGGGGCCAGAACACCCCCCAACACATTTATGCTGTCCTGCTTCTGCATGACGCCATCTTACAGGCTTTGGGCGATTTTGCGGAACATTTCGATATTCTGCTCGTTCACGCCCGGATCGCGGAACTTGCGATCCGCCCCGGTAGATACAATCAGAACACCGCGCGGCTGGTCGAAGTAAATATACTGACCATAGACACCCCGCGCCAGAAATTCACCTTCGTGCGCGCCAACCGGTATCCACCACTGATAGCCATATCCCGTTTCCCCAGCCGCTGTCGGAGCGGTGGGGAGGACGGATTCTGCAATCCATTCCGCCGGGATCAATTGCTCACCTTGATGCTCTCCATTTTGCAGGATCACCTGTCCAAATCGGGCAAAATCGCGGGTGGTGAAGTTCAGGCCGCCCAGGACAAAAGCAACTCCGGCCCCGTCAGTCACATAGTAGCCGTTCTGCTCCAGCCCCAGCGGGTGCACGATCCGTTCCGTCAGCAATTCTGCCACGCTGCGGCCGGTTGCGCCACGGATCACCATGCCGATGACATGCGTATCAATCGATACGTATTGCCATGTCTCCCCAGGAGCGGCGAAGCTGTCCTGCAGCGAGGCCGCGAAATCGTCCAGTTCACCACCCAGCGCGACAACCCGGCCCATACGATTGATGTCCGAATTGTAGTCAAGGTAATCTTCATCGAACGTCACGCCGCTGGCCATATTCAGGACATTTCGGATCGTAGCGCCGTCATAAGCCGACCCCTCAAGTTCGGGCGCATATTTGACGACCGGATCGTCCAGAGACGCTATCGCGCCTTCGTTCAGGAGGATGCCAAAAAGCGAAGACAGATAGCTCTTGGCAACTGACCACGAGATACGCCGATCTTCCGGCGCGGTGTCCAGGTAGTATTCCTCGAACCTGATCTGACCGTCCTGCATCACAAGCAATGACGTCACGGCGCGTTCTTCAAGCCAAAGATCAGTCCCCTCAGGCAGATCAAAACCGGCCCCGTAGGGCAGTTCCCATGTGGGCGCGTCGCCGCGCGGCAGGTTCACCGTCAGAAAGGCGTCATCCATATGCGAGAAGTTGTGAACAATCTTGTCCTCGGCAAACAAAGAGTTTACGGCCAATAGCCGCTGAATTTCTTCGCGCTTCCATAAGCCTACAACAACCCCGGCCAGCACCAGCATCAGCACGATGCGCAGCGCCCACTTCAAAAAAGTTCTCATCCGTTTCCTCCCGTAGTCGCTAGGTATTGGAGCGCGGTTGCAACCGATCTGCAATTGATACGTTGCGGCAACGCGGGCGGTTCTATTTGAACTTGTCCAGCAGCTTTTGCATGGCCGAGCGATTGTCCGTTTCCGGCAAGGGGACGGCTTCGGCAGCAGGTTTCCGTGGCGCCTGCGGAGTTTTGGATGATCGCGGAGGCGCTGTTCTGAGGGCGACGGCGTTCATGAACTTGCCACCCTCTCCGTCGGCCAGATGTCCGGCACCGTCGGATACCCCGCGAAGGACGTCGTCCAGCCAATCGCTGTCAGACTTGGCAAAATCACCCAAAACATAGGGTGAGACCATTTCCTTGCGCCCCGGATGACCGATCCCCAGCCGCACCCGGTCATAGGCCGGGCTGATATGTTCATGGATCGAGCGCAGCCCGTTATGGCCAGCATGCCCGCCACCCGCCTTGACCCGAACTTTACCCGGTGCAAGGTCCAATTCGTCATGAAAAACGGTCACGTCGGTCGAGTCGAGCTTGTAGAACCGCATCGCCTCGCCAACCGACTGGCCCGACCGGTTCATGAAGGTCTGAGGTTTGATCAGCAGGACTTTTTCACCGCCCAGTCGTCCTTCGGCAATATCGGCCTGGAACTTGGATTTCCACGGCCCGAATCCATGATCATCAGCGATCCTGTCGACGGCCATGAAGCCGATATTGTGCCGGTTTCGGGCATATTTCGATCCTGGATTCCCTAAGCCGACAAACAGCTTCATATTTTCGTCCTTACCTAGCGCGCTGGCCTACAGTCGGTTGATGGCACGGAATAGGGGCAGTTTTCCAGCCCGGTCCACTCAAAAGAAAAAACGGGACCCAGAAGGCCCCGTCTCATGATCCCAAAGCTTGCGCCGGGACTTATTCTTCAGCTTCTTCCTTGCCGACGACTTCAACTTCGTCTGCTGCAACTTCGCCCTCTTCACCGTCTTCATCGTCGCTGGACGACAGGCCGGTCGGTGCGGAAATATTGGCGATCACGAAGTCACGATCGATGGTCGGCTTGGTGCCGCTGGGCAGATCCACCGACGAGATAGTCACAACGTCGTTGATGTTCAGTCCGGTCAGATCAACGGTGATCTTTTCAGGGATTTCTCCGGCGGTGCACATCAGTTCGACCTCAGGACGGACAACGGTCAGAACGCCGCCCTTCTTGATGCCGGGCGCTGCTTCTTCGTTGACGAACTCAACGGGAATGTACAGCGCGATCTTGGTGGTCCGACGCAGGCGCATCAGGTCCAAGTGTGTGGGCAGGTCTTTGACGACGTCACGCTGAACGTCGCGGCAAATGACGCGGACGTCTTCGTGACCATCAACCTTCAGGTTCCACAGAGTCGACTTAAAGCGGCCCGCTTTCAGACGCTTGAACAGCTCGTTGAACGGAATCTGGATCGGCAGCGGCTCTTTGTCACCACCAAATACAATGCCCGGAACCATGCCATCGCGACGTGCTTGACGAGCGGCGCCCTTGCCTGTCCCCGTCCGTTCCAGAGCTACGAGATCAGGAATCTCACCAGCCATGATATATTCTCCAATGTTAGGGCGGGCATCCTCCAAGGCTGTATGCCCGCGTGAAGCCGCGTCCTTAGCTTGATTCAATGGAATTGGAAAGGGCTTTTTGCGGCGACAGGCTTTTTGCGAGGCTCTGCCTCGCGCTCCGGGATATTTGGGGCCAGATGAAGCAGGGGATCCGTACTTCATCTGGCTGAAAATATCCCGGGGGAGTCACCCGCAGGGTGGCGGGGGCAGAGCCCCCGGGGCACAGGGCTTCAGTCTTGCCACCGTCCTCCGAAATCTTCGGGTACTAGCAGATTATGGCGCCCTAGGTCACTGACGTTTCGTTCTCCGCACAGGGCCATCGTGGTGTCCAATTCCTTGTGGATGACCTCTAGTGCTGTTGTCACGCCACTTTGCCCCATGGCACCCAGCCCATAGACAAACGCGCGGCCGATATAGGTCCCCTTTGCCCCCATCGCCAACGCTTTCAGGACATCTTGGCCCGAGCGAATACCGCTGTCCAAATGAACTTCGACATCATTGCCGACGGCTTCCATGATCTCAGGCAAAACGCGGATCGAGCTGAGGGCTCCATCCAGCTGGCGGCCGCCATGATTGGAGACAACAATCGCGTCCGCACCTAGTTTGGCTGCCATTTTCGCGTCTTCTGCATCCAGAATACCCTTGAGGATGACCTTGCCGCCCCACTGTTCCATCAGCTTCTCGACTTTTTTCCAGTCAAGGCTTGGATCGAACTGCTCGGCCGTCCATGACCCAAGCGACGAGGCGTCTGACACACCTTCTGCATGACCGACGATGTTTCCGAATTCGCGGCGCTTGGCGCGGAGCATCTCGATTCCCCATGCCCATTTCGTCATCAAGTTGGCGATGGTTTTCGCGGTAAGTTTCGGCGGGGCGGACAGACCGTTTTTCAAGTCTTTGTGCCTCTGACCGAGGATCTGCAGGTCCAGCGTGATGACCAGTGCCGAGCAATTCGCGTCTTTCGCGCGCTGAATCAATCGTCCGACGTAGTCCTGATCCTTCATGGTGTATAGCTGGAACCAGAACGGTTTGCTTGTATGCTCGGCTACATCCTCGATGGAATTTATGGACATGGTTGACAGCGTGAAGGGTACACCGAAGTCCTCGGCGGCTTTGGCTGCTTTCATTTCGCCGTCGGCGTGCTGCATACCTGTCAGGCCGACGGGTGCCAGCGCGACCGGCATTGCCACGTCCTGTCCGATCATTTGCGAGGCGGTCGACCGCCCGGCCATATCTACGGCAACTCTCTGACGGAGGCGAATATCCTCGAAATCCGAGCTATTGTCGCGGAATGTCTGTTCTGTCCAGCTTCCGCTTTCGGCATAGTCAAAGAACATGCGCGGAACGCGTCTTTCGTAGATCCGTTTAAGGTCTTCTATGTTGGTGATGACTGGCATTGAGCTGTGGCCTTTGAAATTGGTTCTTTTTGTTTACCAATTTTTCCAAAGTGCCGCAACGTAAAGAATATGCGGTCCGTTGACGCGTCGCCAAAACATAAAAAACCGCGGCTGATCCGGTTCAGCCGCGGTCAAATAGTCGAGAAAACCGAAAATCGATCAGGTGGAATGTGCGCCCTCAGCCAACCCTGCCACGAAATCCAGAATCTCGGACAGAGGTTTTCCGCTGGCGATTTGGCTAACGATCGCAGAGCCGACGACGGCACCATCCGCAACCGAGGCTATGCCGCGTGACTTTTCGGGCGTGTTGATTCCGAAACCGACAATGACAGGCAAGTCGGTCGCTGCCTTGATCCGGGCAACCTCGGGGCCGACATTGGTCGCCTGTGCTTCGGCGGAACCAGTGATGCCGGTGATCGAGACGTAGTATACAAAGCCCGACGTGTTTTGCAGAACACGGGGCAGTCGCTTCTCGTCGGTCGTCGGAGTGGCAAGGCGGATAAAATTCAGACCTGCCGCCTGCGCGGGCAAGCACAGTTCCTCGTCTTCTTCGGGGGGCAGGTCAACTACGATCAACCCGTCAATGCCAGCGGCCTTGGCGTCGGCAAGAAACGTGTCGACCCCGCGGCTGTAGATTGGGTTGTAATAACCCATAAGGACAATCGGTGTCGTGTCGTCGGTTTCGCGGAACGCGGTTGCCAGATCCAGAGTCCGTTGCAGGGTCATGCCTCCGTCCAGCGCGCGCTGCCCGGCTGCCTGAATGGTGGGGCCGTCTGCCATGGGATCGGTGAATGGCAAGCCAAGCTCAATCACATCGACACCAGCACTTGGTAGCCCTTTCACGATCTCAAGCGAGGTGTCGAAATCTGGGTCTCCGGCCATGATATAGGCGACAAAGGCTTTCTTGTTCTCAGCCTTCAGGGCGGCAAACTTGGCGTCGATACGGGTCATCAGCAGTCCTTGCAAACAGGTTTGAACCTGATGTGCAGAAACTTTGCCCGGAAATCAATCCCGACGGGCCAGTTTGAGTCAGAACCCGTGGTGATATCGAAGGAACAGAGAGTTTACGCCTGGATTGAAACTGTTTGTGCTCGCGTTGGAAATATGCGTCAGCGCAAGCGAGATTTTGTTGCCACCGTCCAATGTGTAGCCAACTCCTAGCAGACTGCGGATCTGAAAATCTCCTCCCAGATCGTTGTCGCTGTTTGAGGCATTATAGTATCCGGGCATTACGCTAAGTTCCCCGAACCAACGGTCCGAGATTGAATAGACGCCGATCAGACCCGCGCCTAGGTGAGTGTCGCCATCTGTGTCTACGGTCAGGGCAGCACCCCAAGTGGCACCGAAGCGCGTTGCTTGGTGGAAGGCAGGGTGCTGATATTCCAGGGAAAATACGGCATTGTTGTCAGAGCCGTAGCCAGAGTAATCTGCATACCCGGCACCAAATACAACTGACTGCGCATGAACTGAAGTTGTCGCAAGCAATAAGGCGGCAGTAGCAAAAAGGGATTTCATAGGGAATCTTCATCAATCTGTTCGCGATAGGGTCCAGAATGGTTACCTTTGGTAAAGAAAATCAAGTAGCCCCTGAACAAAAGGTCTAACGGATCTGCGATGTTGCAATTCAGACTCGGATCATGTCGGGCCTTGGGTTGCGCATTCGAGCTTACCTGAATAGAAGACGCCGTCGTATCGCTTCAGGAGGCCGACATGGGCTTTAAAATGGGAATCGTGGGTCTGCCGAATGTCGGTAAGTCGACCTTGTTCAACGCACTGACCAAGACGGCTGCTGCGCAGGCGGCGAATTTCCCGTTCTGTACCATTGAACCCAATGTGGGCGATGTGGCCGTTCCTGATGACCGGCTGGACAAACTGGCGGCTATTGCGTCCTCGAAGCAGATCATCCCGACGCGCATGACATTCGTGGACATTGCCGGTCTGGTCAAAGGTGCCTCGAAGGGTGAGGGGCTGGGGAACCAGTTTCTGGCCAACATCCGCGAGACTGACGCAATCGCTCATGTGCTGCGCTGTTTCGAGGATGGCGACGTGACCCATGTGGACGGCCGCGTGGACCCGGTGGCGGATGCCGACACGATCGAGACCGAGCTGATGCTGGCCGATCTGGAAAGCATCGAAAAGCGCCGCGCCAATCTGGTGCGCAAGCTGAAGGGCAACGATAAAGAAGCCGCGCAGCAGGACCGCCTGCTGGCCGAGGCGCAAGAGATGCTGGAAAACGGCAAGCCCGCGCGTCTGGTCGAGGTTTCGGACGAGGACGCCAAGGCGTGGAAGATGCTGCAACTGCTGACCACCAAGCCGGTGCTGTACGTTTGCAACGTGTCCGAGGAAGAAGCCGCCGAGGGCAACGAATATTCCGCCAAGGTTGCTGAAATGGCCGCGGCACAGGGCAATTCCCACGTCATCATCAGCGCCAAGATTGAAGAAGAGATCAGCCTGCTGGAAGATGACGAAGCGCAGATGTTCCTTGAGGAAATGGGTCTGGAAGAACCCGGCCTCGACCGTCTGATCCGCGCCGGTTACGACCTGCTGCACCTGGAGACCTATTTCACCGTCGGCCCGAAAGAGGCCCGCGCCTGGACCATCCGCACCGGCACCGCCGCGCCTCAGGCCGCTGGAGTAATCCACGGTGACTTTGAAAAAGGCTTCATCCGCGCCGAGACCATCGCTTATGACGACTACATCGCCGCCAACGGCGAGCAGGGCGCGAAAGAGGCAGGCAAGATGCGGGCCGAAGGCAAGGGCTATATCGTCAAGGACGGCGATGTGATGCACTTTTTGTTCAATATGTAACGCAGTGCAATCACTTCGATAAATGTGCTATCTGAAACCGAGTTTTCCAAACTTGGTTGTATTCGGATGGATAACGAGAGAGTCGAAGCCAATAAAGCCGTTGTCCAAAGATACATAGACGACATTCAGAACGGCCATTCGCTTGATGCCATTTCCGATGTTTTCGCTGAGGATTTCGTTGACCACACGGCGAGTGGTGGCGGAGCCTTTGTGGGTGGCATCGAGGGCTTGAAGCAAGGGTATGCAAGTTTCCTCAGGGCTTTTCCTGATTTGCATGCAACCGTCGAAGCGCTGATCGCTGAGGGCGACAAGGTTGTCGCCTACAAGACGCTGAGGGGAACACATTCCGACGAATGGTTGGGTGTTCCAGCGACCGGGCGCGAGGTCGAGTTCAAGATTATCAGCATCTATAAAATCAAGGACGAGAAACTTTCTGAATTCTGGGGGCTGCAGGACGAAAGGTCACTCAGGCAGCAGTTGGCAGGCAATCTGAACAGTTAGATACAGGGCAGCCCTCAATCGCAGACGTCAGCGTTTGAACTTTAGTCTCCGCGTGTCCGTTGGCCCGTCAATTCAGTAGTCAGAAGTTGAAAGCTTGCACTTATTCCTGCAAATCGTTCTGTAATATCAGGCCGACCAGAGACCCGAGAAAACCCCGAATGATCGAAATCCGCGACCTCCAACTCCTTCTCGCCCTTGCGCGGCATCAGCACTTTGCAAAGGCAGCCGAGGAATGTGGTATTTCGCAGCCTGCGTTCTCGATGCGGATACGGAATCTGGAGGATCGGTTAGGGGTTTCGATCGTTCGCCGCGCCAACAGGTTTCAAGGTCTGACCGAAGAAGGTGAGATGATGGTACGTCGGGCGCGGCGCATTCTGGACGATACCAAAGCTCTGGAACAGCAAGTTCTGGCCGCGCGCGGCGAGATCACAGGCACTTTGATCTTAGGCGTCATTCCTACGGCGATTGCCTTTACGGGCCGGCTTGTCAAACGCCTGCAGCAGGCGCATCCGCGCATCGTCACCCGCATTGAAACCATGTCCGCAACAGCGATTCAGCATCGGCTGGATGAGGGCAGTCTGGACGCGGGCATCACCTATGGCGACAGCATCGGAACCGATTTGCGACAGGTCCAGCCCTTGTACGAGGAAACCTATGTCTTGTTGGTGCCGTCCCATATGACCGAGGAAACCGGGTCAATTCCCTGGGCGCAGGTGGCTGAATTTCCGATCAGTCTTCTAGAGCCGCAGATGCAGAACCGGCGCATTCTGGACCGGATTTTTGCCGAACAAGGGCTGCACCCGCATGTGGTGGCCGAAACCAGCGGTTTCACCGCCTCGATGGTCATGGCGCGCGAGGGTTTGGCAGCCACGGTTGTGCCGCGCGTACTTGTGCGGGCGCTGGGCGATCTGAAAGGGACGAAAGTATTGCCCTTGGTTGACCCTGTTGTCAGCAAACCGATCTGTCTGGCGACTCTGACCCGCGAACCGGAATTACCCACCGTCGAGGCGCTGCGTGCGGTGGTGGCCTCATTGCGGTGATAAGGTGTCGTTATCGTGCGATTGGAATATGCGATTTGACGATATGCTGATCTGATGAGACACGGGGCCTCAATCGGAGGGCATCATGGCACCATTAGACACCAAGCCATCAGGCGCACCCAAGGGCGTCTGGAAGTCAGGTAAAGGCAAAGGGCGGCACACGCCCAAAGGCCGTCAGTTCACGGACGAAGCGCAGGCTGAGATTCATCGCCTGTTGGGGGATCGCCCACGCCGTCGTGATCTGTTGATCGAATTCCTGCATTTGATTCAGGACGCGCACGGCCATATCAGCGCCGACCACATCGCTGCATTGGCGGTTGAGATGCGCATCGGTCAGGCCGAAATCTATGAAACCGCGACCTTCTATGCTCATTTCGATGTGGTGAAAGAAGATGAGGTGCCGCCGCCCGCGCTGACGATCCGTGTCTGTGATTCTCTGTCCTGCGAAATGGCTGGTGCCCAGCAGTTGCAGAAGGCGCTTGAGGACGGTTTGGACCCGGCTGAGGTGCGCGTTGTCCGCGCGCCCTGCATGGGCCGTTGTGATACTGCTCCGGTGCTTGAGATCGGGCACAACCATATCGACCACGCGACCCCCGAAAAGGTGCAGGCGGCGATTGCTGCCGACGATACGCACACCCATCTGCCCGACTACGAAACCTTTGCCACCTATGAGGCCGATGGCGGCTACGCCAAACTGAAAGAGCTGCGCGATCGTGGCGATTGGGAACAGGTACAGGACGATATCTTGTCCTCGGGCCTGCGCGGTCTGGGTGGTGCTGGCTTCCCGTCGGGCAAGAAGTGGGGCTTTGTTCGCATGAACGAGGGGCCGCGCTATCTGGCCGTAAACGGCGATGAGGGCGAGCCGGGCACGTTCAAGGATCGCTACTATCTGGAGCGGACGCCGCATGTCTTCCTCGAAGGGATGCTGATCGCGGCATGGGCAGTCGAGGCCGAGACTTGCTTTATCTACATGCGCGACGAATATCCGGCGGTGCTGGAGATTCTGCGCCGCGAGATCGTCGCGCTGGAAGCCGCCGGGATTGTCGCGCCTGGTTATATCGACCTGCGCAGGGGGGCCGGCGCGTATATCTGCGGTGAAGAATCCGCGATGATTGAATCGATTGAGGGCAAAAAGGGCCTGCCGCGACACCGTCCTCCGTTCGTGGCGCAGGTTGGCGTGTTTAACCGCCCGACCTTGGTGCACAACGTCGAGACGCTGTATTGGGTCACGAAAGTCTGCCGCGAGGGGCCGGAATGCCTCAACAGCACCGAAAAGAACGGCCGTAAGGGTCTGCGCAGCTATTCGGTCTCGGGTCGCGTGGCGCAGCCGGGCGTGTATCTGCTGCCCGCAGGATCGACCATTCTGGATGTGATTGAGGCCGCTGGTGGCATGGCTGCGGGTCAGACCTTCAAGGCGTACCAGCCGGGTGGTCCGTCCTCGGGTCTGCTGCCTGCGTCGATGGATGACATTCCGCTGGATTTTGACACGCTGCAACCGCATGGCACGTTCATTGGCTCTGCAGCGGTGGTGGTTCTGTCCGATCAGGACACCGCCCGCGATGCGGCGCTGAACATGCTGCGGTTCTTCGAGGATGAAAGCTGCGGCCAGTGTACGCCATGCCGTGCGGGTTGCGAAAAGGCGGTCAAGTTGATGCAAGCCGACACATGGGACACCGATCTGCTGGAGGATCTGTGTCAGGTCATGGGCGATGCCTCGATCTGCGGTCTGGGGCAGGCGGCTCCGAACCCGATCCGCCTTGTCATCAAACATTTCGCTGACGAAATCTGAAGGGAGACAGAGCCATGCTTGACGCAAGCCCAAACAAGACCGTCACCTTCAACCTGAACGGCGAAGATGTCACCGTGCCCGAGGGCTGGACCATCTGGGAAGCCGCCAAGGGGCAGGGGTTCACCATTCCGCACCTGTGCCACAAACCGCAGCCTGGCTATCGCCCGGACGGGAACTGCCGCGCCTGTATGGTTGAGGTGGAAGGCGAGCGCACTCTGGTCGCCTCGTGCATCCGTCCTGCGGCGGACGGGATGGTGGTGACAACCGACAGCGACCGTGCCGAGAAATCGCGCGCCATGGTCATGGAGCTGCTGGTAGCTGACCAGCCCGAGGAAGCCCACGACACCTCAAGCCATTTCTGGGACATGGCCAAGCTGAACGATGTCAGTGACAGCCGTTTCCCAGCGAAAGAGGCCGAGAAAATCCCGCTGCTGGATGATAGCCATGTTGCGATGCGCGTTAATCTGGACGCCTGCATCAACTGCAACCTCTGCGTTCGCGCCTGCCGAGAAGTGCAGGTGAACGACGTGATCGGCATGGCCGGTCGCGGTCATACGGCGCAGGTGGTGTTTGATCAGAACGACCCGATGGGGGATTCGACCTGTGTGGCCTGTGGTGAATGTGTTCAGGCGTGCCCGACCGGTGCGCTGATGCCCGCCACCGTGCTGGACGACCAGCAGAAGGGCGATAGCAAGGATTACGATAGTGAAACCGAAAGCGTCTGCCCGTTCTGTGGCGTGGGCTGTAAGGTCTCGCTGAAGGTCAAGGACGGTAAGGTCAAGTATGTCGAGGGCATCAATGGCCCCGCCAACGAAGGCCGACTGTGCGTCAAAGGCCGGTTCGGGTTCGACTATATCCACCACCCGCACCGCCTGACCAAGCCGCTGATCCGGCGCGAGGATGCGCCGGCCAAGGGTCTGAATGTCGATCCGTCCGACCTGTCGACCCACTTCCGCGAGGCGACATGGGACGAGGCGATGGATTTGGCTGCCGCCAAGCTGAAGGGCTTGCGCGATGAAGATCCGCGCAGCGTTGCAGGCTTTGGTTCGGCCAAATGCACCAACGAAGAAGCCTATCTGTTCCAGAAGTTCATCCGTCAGGGGTTCAAGCACAACAACGTCGACCACTGCACTCGTCTGTGCCACGCATCGTCCGTTGCTGCTCTGATCGAGAACGTCGGGTCCGGCGCAGTGACCGCGACCTTTAACGAGATCGAAAACGCGGATGTGGCGATCATCATCGGGTCGAACCCGATCGAGAACCACCCTGTTGCAGCGACCTATTTCAAGCAGTTCGCCAAGCGTGGTGGCAAGTTGATCGTGATGGATCCGCGCGGTGTCGGGATGCGCAAGTTTGCGGATGAAATGCTGCAGTTCCGTCCGGGAGCGGATGTCTCGATGCTCAACGCGATCATGAATGTGATCGTCGAGGAGGAGCTGTATGACAGCCAGTACATCCACCGCTGGACCGAGAACTG
Source organism: Ruegeria sp. BB6 (assembly GCF_056539385.1). Taxonomy (NCBI): domain Bacteria; kingdom Pseudomonadati; phylum Pseudomonadota; class Alphaproteobacteria; order Rhodobacterales; family Roseobacteraceae; genus Ruegeria; species Ruegeria sp. BB6. The sequence continues at coordinate 834,796 of NZ_JBQFUW010000001.1, read as the reverse complement.
GGAGGCCGAGAAAGAGCATCTGCGCCAATTCACACCCGAGGCGATGTCGCCCATCTGTGGCATCGAACCCGATCAACTGCGCCGCGTCGCGCGCACCTTTGCGCAGGCCAAAGCCGGTCTGATCTTTTGGGGGATGGGCGTCAGCCAGCACATCCACGGCACGGATAATTCGCGCTGCCTGATCTCGCTGGCTCTGATGACCGGCAACGTTGGAAAACCCGGCGCGGGTCTGCATCCGCTGCGCGGTCAGAACAACGTGCAGGGGGCGTCTGATGCGGGTCTGATCCCGATGTTCCTGCCGGACTATCAGACCGTGACCGACGATGGCATACGCGCCAAGTTCAACAACGTCTGGAACTCGGACGACTTCTCGAACGAGAAAGGTTTGACGGTCACCGAGATCATCGACCAAGCCTATGCCGGCAACATCAAGGGTATGTACATCATGGGTGAAAACCCAGCCATGTCCGATCCGGATGTGAACCATGCCCGCGACGCGCTGGCCAAGCTGGACCTGATGATCGTGCAGGACATCTTCCTGACCGAGACGGCGAACTATGCTGACATCATCCTGCCCGCCTCGGCGCTCTATGAAAAGAACGGCACCGTGTCGAACACCAACCGTCAAGTGCAGCGTGTGCGCCCTGCCGTGACCCCTCCGGGTGAGGCGCGCGAGGATTGGAAAATCACGGTCGAACTGGCGCAGCGCATCGGGCTGAATTGGGATTACACAGATGTGTCGCAGGTCTTTGCCGAGATGAAACTGACGATGGAGTCGCTGGACAACATCACGTGGGAACGGCTCGAGACCGAGACAATCACCTACCCATCGCTCAGCGAAACAGACCCAGGGCAGGCGATTGTATTTGGCGATGGTTTCCCGCGTGCAGACGGTAGGGCGAAGTTCACTCCGGCCAGTGTCATCCCGCCGGACGAAGCCCCGGATGACGAGTATCCAATGATCGCCACCACAGGCCGTCAGCTTGAACATTGGCACACCGGATCAATGACCCGACGGTCCAACGTGCTGGACGCGGTTGAGCCCGAGGCGAACTGCTCGATGAATCCCCGGACGCTGAAACTGATGGGGATCGAGCCGGGCGAGACGATCCGTCTGACCACTCGTCGTGGGTCTATCGACATCATGGTTCGGGCAGACCGCGCGATTGCCGAGGATATGGTGTTCATCCCGTTCGCCTATGTCGAGGCGGCGGCGAACATCCTGACCAACTCGGCCATCGACCCCTATGGCAAAATCCCCGAGTTCAAGTTCTCGGCCATTCGCGTCGAAAAGATCGAAGACGCGATCGCGGCGGAATAATCGGAAAAGGCGGTCATAGTGACCGCCTTTTTCTTTCCTTGACAGCGGGTTAGATGCGGCCAAACCTGTCACCGCTTTGGGTGATAGAGGTTCAAATGCCGCGCCGTTTTGTCGATTTGTCCGTTCCGCTGGAAACCGGGATCGTATCCGACCCGCCGATCATGCTGCCAGCGATCGAATACCTGACCCACGACCAGACCGCAGAACAGGTCATGTCTTTCTTTCCCGGCCTGAGGAAGGATGATCTGCCGGGGGGTGAAGGCTGGGCCATCGAGCGCCTTCAGATCGCGACCCATAACGGCACCCATCTGGATGCGCCGTATCACCACCACTCGACGATGAATAACGGCGAACGCGCGATAACCATCGACGAGGTGCCACTGGAATGGTGCATGAAGCCGGGCGTGAAGCTGGATTTCCGGCATTTCGATGACGGTTATGTTGCGACAGCCGCCGATGTCGAGGCCGAGCTGAAGCGCATAGGCCATGATCTGCAACCACTGGACATTGTGATCGTCAATACGTCAGCGGGAACGCACTATGGTCAGCCGGACTATCTGATGAAAGGCTGCGGTATGGGCCGTGAGGCGACGCTGTACCTGACGGAACGCGGTGTGCGCGTGACCGGCACGGATGCCTGGAGCTGGGACGCGCCTTTTGCCCTGACAGCGCAGGAATACGCTGAGACGCAGGATGCCTCGGTCATCTGGGAGGGGCATCGCGCCTCGATGGAGATCGGGTATTGCCACATGGAAAAGCTGACCAACCTGGAAAACCTACCGCCGACGGGGTTTGAAATCTCGTGCTTTCCTTTCAAGATCAAGGGCGCGTCGGCAGGATTTGTTCGGGCCGTTGCGATCTTTGAGGAGGACCCAGATGACTGAACCCCTAAGCGGGCATGACGGCCCCTATGACGCGCCGGTTGAAATTCGGGGTTTCAGGGTGCTGCCGGAATGGATCGATTATAACGGCCACATGAATGTGGGTTACTACGGTGTGGCCTTTGATCTTGCGCTGGAAAAACTGATGGTCGAGCATCTGGGCCTTGGCGAAGTGCAAGTGGCGGCTTTGGGGCAGGGACCATACGTCCTGCAATCTCATATGACTTTCCTACGCGAGGTGCAGGAGGACGAACCTTTCTTTTTTCGGATTCGCTTACTGGATGCGGACCACAAGCGGGGCCATTATTTTGCGCAGATGCTGTCAGAAAACGACGGAGAAGTTTGCGCCACCCAAGAGGCGTTGTTCATGAATGTCAGCCATCAGACCGGGCGTTCGGTCGCCTACCCGGACTGGGCGGCAGAACGGCTTGCCAGAATGGTGCGGGATCACGCGGGGTTGGACGCAGCACCGCAGGTCGGGCAAGCGATAGGGATACGGCGCGCTTAGTAGTCGCGTTCAAAAAATACCCCGACGCCTGTTTCCCCGCGCCCGTCTACTGTTCCGCGAACGGTGAAATTGTCGGTCACGTCGAGGTTCAGGTTCACCTCGGTATCGCCTTCGGTGTTCACGGTGAAATCGGTGTATAGATTGTCACTCAGATAAGCCCCCGCGCCCAATCGACCCGCGCCGCCTTCGGTTGCGCCGATGTCGATTGTGTCAACTCCGGTTGAATCCCGTACACCCTTTGTTGCATCTCCGCCCGCGCCACTGAGCTGCGCCAGAGACGCGGCCATTTGTGCAATGACAAAGGGCGACAATTCGGAAAAACGGTTGCCGAACAGAAGCATGGCCAGCGCTTCTTCGGCCGGGCGTTCGGGGTCAGAAAAGACATCTACCTCTGGCGCATCCAGTGGACCGGCAATTTCAATGGTCGCTGTTCCGTCCGAGGTGCTGGCCGAGGATTCAAACTCGATATAAGGCGTCAGATCGCCTTGCAGGGTCACTATGCCTTTGGTCAGCGCCAGCCTGCGCCCGAGAATGTCAAAATGGCCCCGGATCAGTTCTATCTGCCCGGATGGAACGACCGAGGACGTGGTGCCGCCAATGAACAGCCGTCCGCCAAGCTCGGCGTTCACCCCTCGTCCGCGCACAAACACCGCCTTGGGCGCAATAAGCGAAATATCAAGCGCAATGCGGGAATCGTTCTGAGTTGTCTTTTCCTTGGCGACCAGTCCGGCATGTTCTCGGGTCACTAAGCTGGCCTGGCTTTCACCTATGTGTTGGATGTCCGGGATCGGAGCCGCACCAACGGCCCCGGATGCTGCGGCCAGATTGATGTTTGTCTCATCAAAGGTGATTTGCCCGGCGATCGAGCTGTTGCCAGCCAATGCGCCCGACATTGCGATTTGGCCATTGAGGGTGGTGTCGTACAATAATTGGTCGGTCAACACGAGACTGTTGAGCGTCGTTGTAATATTTGCGTTGAAAGGCGGGGTAAGGTCCACCGGTCCCGCAACCGTGAAATTGCCGCCAGCCCTTGGGCCGCCGCTCAGTGAAATCGTGGCGCGGCTTTGGGCCAACTCAACTGAGCCGCTTATTCCCGTAATCGTTTGCCCGACACTAGGAATCGCCAGTGACGTGCCCGACGTGGTGATTGATCCACTGACGGCTTCAAGTGCCGGTTTTCCTTTCACGGCCAGATCAAACCGGGCCGTGCCTTCGATCTTGTTGGGCGAGATGAACAGGTTGGCAATGCCGATGTTGACTCCACCCACGGCTTTCAGGTCGGCTTCGCCTGATGTCTCGTCAAACGTACCGGACACCTGACTGTTGATCTCTGCCGGACCTTCGGCGGTGGCGTCGATTGTCCAGACGCCGTTGTTGCGTTTCGCTGTGCCGGTGGCGGCGATCGTGCCGGGGAAGTCCGGGGCGAACCGCTCAATCCGGTTTAGCTTGGCGTCAAAGTCCAGATCAGCCGTTCCGTCTGAATCCACGGACCCTTCCAGTGACGCGTAGGAACTGTCCGGGCCGCGCAGATTTGCCGTCCCCTCCAGGCCGGACGTTGTGGGCGCAACATTCCCCTCCAGTGTCAGGGGGCCGGTCAGAGTCTGTGTGATCCGCGCGACATCGTCCAGTTGAACAATATAGTCCAGCCCGCCCGCCTCACGCGCGATCTTGCCAGACGCATTGGCAGAAATGGCCGGACCTTGCAGGCGGAAATTACGGACCTCCAGACCCTGTTCCCCATTTTGGGCGTCCACAGTCAGAGTCGTGCGGCCTTTCACAAGCTTGTCGACAAAGTCCATGCCGACCTGAATGTCATCGGCGTCCAGATTGCCCTGAATATCAAAGGCGCGGGACGCCAGGTCTCCGCTGCCTTGAAAATTGGCGGTCACGGAACCAGTCAGGTCTTGGCCAGCCAGCCCCGAGAATAGGGATAGGTCTGGCACATCAATGCGCGCCTCGCCTTCGCCGGATGGCTCTCCGGTCGGGTCAGTCACGGTGGCCTGTACCTGCGCGCTCAGGGCTTTGCCATTCACAGTCGCGTTGCGAATCTCGATCTGATTGGCCGAACGCGCGCCGTCCCATTGAATCGTGGTTTGCCCTGCCAAAAGCGGATCGATGTCAGCTATGCCAGTCCGAAGGTTCCTGCCGACCACACTTGCGGTGCCGTCAAACTCCAGCGTTTGCACGGTGCCGGTGCCGTCGACCTCAGCCCGTACTGAGCCACCAAGATCGCGCTGCGCCAGACCCGAGAAAACAGACAAATCCGGCGCATTGACCCGCGCTTGTCCGTCGATCGTCAGGTTTCCATTTGGCGTCGTGACCACCCCGTTTGCCTGCGCCTGTGCCGCTGCGCTGTTCAGTTCAAAGGACCGGATCGTAATGCCGTCAGACCCGCGTTTGCCGTCCAGAGAGATCGTGGTTTCCCCGGTGATCACCGGATCAATATCGTCGCGCCCGGTGGCCAGATCGCTGCCGTCTACAAATAGCGTCCCGTCGAAACTGCCCTCAAGCGGCGATCCTTTCCCTTCGACCCGCGCCGACACCTGCCCTTTGAGGTCAAGATTGGCGATCTCCGAAAACCGTGCCAGATCGGTTGCCTCAAGCGTCGCCGTTCCATCCACGGTCAATCCGCTTGTTAAACCGTCAATTAGCGCATCCAGCGCCAGCGCATAGTCAGCGCCGATCAGTTCAAACCCTGACAGGTTCAGGGACTGATCGCTGCCATAATCGAATTGCCCGTCCAGCGTGACGCGCTGGCCGACAGCTGTGTTCAGGGCCGGATCGGTCAGGTCGATACCAGTGACACTGGCCTGAACATCCCCGCTAACGGCCAGAGCCTCGCCTTGGTCCAGCACGCCCTGCGCACTGATGCGCGCGTTTTGCAGATTGGCCTGAGGCGACTTGAATGCGTTTGCTGTCAGGCTCAGATCCCAGAGGTTTCCGTTCTTCTGGTCGTACAGAGCGGAAATCTGCGCCGCCTCAATAGATGTCTCACCGCCTGCGACCGGCAGCACCACGGCTTCACCGACGGGCGGTGTGATACGGCCCTGAAGGGCAGCCAATTGGAGCGAGCCGCCTTCGGCCAGTTGCAACTCACCCTTTAGGTTCAGCGCCTGTGTGGTCAGTTCAAGATCCGACACCTCAAGCGCGCCTTCGGGTTTGGTTTGTCCGTCCACGAACAAGCGCGTGTCTGTTCCAAAGAATGGGTCAATCTCGGGGGTCAGAAACGGCGTCAGGTCGCCGCTCAGATCGGTCGTAAAGGCGATCCCTTGCTGCGCGCCACCATCGGCTGCGCGTAAGCGCACCTGACCCGTCACGCGTTGTTGGTTGTCGCTGCTTAACCCGATATCGGCTGTGAAATCGGTAACCGGTCCCGATCCCTTGGCCGTCAGGCCAATCGGGGGGCTGTCCGGGATTTTCAGGGCGGTCGAAATCAACCCGCCTGCGGCCTCGGTCACTTGCAGGTCCAGATTGATCTCGCTTGTGGCGTTTTCAAATCCTGCTGTCAGCTTGACCTCATCCCCTGCGCGGTCCAGCCGGGTTATGTCCAGCAAGGTGTCTAGCGTTCCGTCCGCCAGAGACAGGTTGCCGTTGACCGAGAGGTCCGCAGCGACCCCGATCAGAGGTTCGCCCAGAGACAGCTCGTCAATCCTGATTTCTCCGATTTCAATCGCGACGGGCAGCTCCGGCAGTTGGAAGGGCTGCGTTTCGACCGAAGCTGCCGGTTCCTCCGTGGTGGTTGCGCCGGGTGCGCGGGTGATGTCGATTTCCTGCGCCGTTAGTGAATTGACCGAAAACCGACCACGGATCAGGGCCAGACGGTTCCAGTCAAGCTGCGCGTCCTTGATGGTCAGCCAGACGCCTTCGTTGTCCGCTATGGTAATTTCCTCGATCGTCGCACGCGCGCTCAGTGCACCCTGAAGGCCGGTCACGGTCACATTCTGATTGTCGCCCGACAGCGTGTCCTGGAGAAAGTTCTCCAGCATGCTGCCGCCGCCATCTTCCTGCGCGATCACGGGCGGCGCGGTCAGAATAAGCGTCGCGGTCAGAACAGGATATGAGTATCGCCGTATCAAAATGCCTGTCCGATCCCGATATAAAACTGCAGGCCATCCCCCGTATCGCCCTGTACAGGGACGGCGAGATCAAGGCGCAGCGGGCCAAATCCACCAAGGTCATACCTGACACCCAGCCCCGCACCGGAATGAGATGCCGCGGCGCTGGTCACGAAAGACGAGGAGTCCACGACACCATAGTCGTAAAAACCTACCAGCGATATTGCTTCGGTCACCTTTCCGCGTATCTCACCGGACAAACCAAGGAACGACTTACCCCCGGCAACTTCATTCCCGACCGGGACGCCAAGGCTTTCATATGGTTGCCCGCGCACGGTACCTGCGCCGCCCGAGAAGAACAGAAAACTCGGAGTTACACCGTCCAGCGGAGGGCCGATAACCGATCCGATCTGGACCCGGCCGGCCAGAACGATGCGGCCTTCGGTGTTGAGGCTGGTATAGCTGCGTCCGTCAAAGAAAAACCGAATACCGGTTTCTGTTCCCGATAGCCCGACGAAGGGCATGACATTGGAATCCAGATAAAACCCGCGTGTGGCGCTGACCTTGCTGTCGCGCTGGTCCCACTCTGACCGTGCGGGGATGATGAAATACTGGAACTTGCGACCGTCTCCAAAGGCGTCATCGGCGTTGGACCACAAGAACCCGGCCGAGGCTTCGGCATAGAGGCGGTCAGAGAAGGTGCGACGCGCACCGTAGGCCAGAGACGTGACCGTCACGTTGTAGTTTTCGGTGTTTCGACGCTCGATCAGGGCGCTCCAGAATGTGTTGTCGTCTGGACCCAGCCTGTCGGGTTGATCCAGACGAAGACCGATGCGCCCGTCCAAATCCTCGGCCCCGCCAATATTGCGCAGCGCGGCTTCAAAGCGCAGTCTTTCCGCACGCCGGAACACGTTGCGGTGCGTCCATGTCGCGGTCACGTCGATCCCATCGCGCGAGGCGACCTCGAACCCGAAAGTCAGGCGGCGTTTGGGCAGGTCTTCAAAATGGGCGTCAAAGTCCAGCGTTCCGTCCGGGTTTGGAGCTTCTCTTTCTTCGATGGAAACCACATTGAAGGTGCCGGTCCTGCGCAAGCGGGTTCCGACCTTTTGAACCTGTTCGGGTGAGTAAACCTCGCCCGAGGGGAAGCCGGCAATTTTCTCGATGGATTCATGGCGCACGTCCGAGTCGCCCTTGATGAACATTTTGCCGAAGGTCAGGCGCGGCCCCGGTGCCAGATCAACGCGCGCATCCAGCCTAGCCTGCGCGTGTCGCGCAATGACTTGCTGGTCCTCAACCCCTGCCTTGGCGTGACCCGCGTCGCGCCAACCCTGCACACCAGCAGACGCGGCGCGCTGGATGGCGCCAGTTGTCGCCAACTGCCCCGTTGCAAAATCCTCGGGCAGCTCGGTTTCAGGGGCCAGCGGATCAACGACCGCCTCGCCAAACTTAAAGCTGGGGCCGGTGTTGACCGTAATGACCGCTCGATTGATCTGAGCCGGAACGCTGAGCGAGCTGATCTCGGCTGCTTCCGCTCCGTCAAGTTTTATGCTGACGACCGGGCTGAAATACCCTTCGTCGTAAAGAATCTGAACAATCGTGCGGTAATCCGACAAGGCTGCCGACAGGATTTCCAGCGGAGTGTCCAACCCGCGAGACTCTGCTGTTGCAACGGAAGACGTTTGTTCGATCCGTTCGACCAGCTCAGCAGGCGCGCCGGGTGCGGTCAAAGTTGTTTCAAGCGCGGCAAGAGAGGTTGGCAGCAAGGTGGCCAGCGTACCAATAAGGCAATTCCTCACAACGGTGCGCCGCCCGGTTCCCTGCATCTTATGGCTCCAACTGCCTCAAGTCGAAATCAATGTCGCCGTCTTGTGCAAAGCGACGGCCCGTTAACTCTACGTTAGAGCATCAAAATTCGCGCAGGGAAGAAGTTTATTTGGAAAAGCCGTAGAATTAGCAGTTTGTGTGTTCGACCAGTCCCGGCTTTAGGAATCCACGTTGCGGAACCACCGGATGATGGCTTCGCGGTCCTCTGGCTCCATATACGTGACATTTGCAGGTGGCATGGCGTGGCTGACACCCGCCTGCAGGTAAATTTGCTTTGCGTTGCGGGCGATGTCACCTTCGGTTTCCAGCAAAACGCCTTTGGGTGCCCAAAGGATACCCTCCCACACCGGCTCACGGGCATGACACATCGAGCATCGGCCCAAAACGATGTCATGAGCTTCTTCAAATCCATCTGCAGCCGCAAACTTCTGCTCATACGGCGTAAGGGGCTGTGTCTCGGCCTCCTCCAGTGGTTTGTACATCGGTGCGGTGGACAGCCACATAATCGCGATGAACAGCAAGGCAGTGACCAGCCAGGTCCACGTGGGATCACCAGCGCGGGCATGGCGCGTGTTGAAGTAGTGGCGGATCGTGACGCCCATCAGAAAGACCAAAGCAGCGATGATCCAGTTGTATTCCGTCGCAAAGGCCAGCGGATAGTGGTTCGACAGCATCAGGAACACGACCGGCAGCGTCAGATAGTTGTTGTGGGTCGAACGCAGCTTGGCAATTTTGCCGTATTTCGGGTCCGGAGTGCGGCCGTTTTTCAGGTCGTCCACAACGATGCGCTGGTTCGGCATGATGATGAAGAACACGTTCGCGGTCATGATCGTCGCCGTGAATGCGCCCAGGTGCAGCATCATCGCACGGCCTGTGAAAATCTGGTTGTAGCCCCAGCCCATGGCCACCAGCAGTACGAAAAGCAGAACCATCAGCAGGGTTGGCCGTTCACCCAGACCCGATTTGCAGAGAAAATCGTAGATCAGCCAGCCGACAGTCAGCGATGCGGCCGAGATCAAAATGCCCTGCCACAAGGCAAGATCAGCCTTTTCCGCGTCCACCAGATAAAGCTCTCCGCCGACCCAATAGACGATCATCAAAAGGGCCGCACCGCTGAGCCAGGTCGCGTAGCTTTCCCATTTGAACCAGGTCAGGTGATCGGGCATCCGCTCGGGCGCGACCAGATATTTCTGGATGTGGTAGAAACCGCCGCCGTGGACCTGCCATTCCTCACCATCCGCTGGTCCGGGGATGTTGCGGTTCAGACCAAGGTCCAACGCAATGAAATAAAAGGATGATCCGATCCAGGCGATTGCGGTGATAACGTGCAGCCATCGCACGGCAAATGCCATCCAGTCCCAGAACACGGCGAAGTCGTACATGAAAGGTCTCTCCGATTGATTGCCGCCACACTAGGCAAACAGGCTTTTCTTCGGTATTCCCGTATATTGTCAAACTGTATCAAAAAAAACGAAAAGATGTCCTATCTCGACAATATCCGAACCTTCGTCAGGGTCTATGATCTGGGCAGCATGTCTGCCGCTGGTCGGGACCTGCGCATTTCGCCTGCGGTGACGTCGGCGCGGATTTCCCAGCTTGAGGATCATCTGGGTGTCCGGCTGTTCCAGCGCACGACGCGCAACCTCAGCCCGACCGAGCAGGGGCGGGCGTTTTATCCCGGCGCGGTGGCGGTTCTGGATGCGGTTGACGAGGCCGAGGCGCAGGTGGTTCACCTGACCGAAGCGCCGCGCGGATCGCTGTTCGTCGCGGCGCCGCTGGGTGTCGGGCGCAGGCTGCTTGCACCGCATGTACCTGACTTCCTTGAGGAATACCCCGAGATCGACGTTCGGTTGCGCCTGACAGACCGATCCGTTGACCTGACGACCGAAGGGCTAGATCTTGCGTTTTTCATAGGTCAACCGGAAGACAGCACCCTCCGCATCCGAAAGATCGCGGATTGTCAGCGGGTGCTTTGCGCAGCCCCGGACTATGTAAAAAGCCGCGGTATGCCAAAAGCCGGAGCCGACCTGATTTCGGAAAAGCACGAATGTCTGAAACTACGGTTTCCGGGAGCTACAGAGTTTCAATGGCTGCTGGATACGCCCGAAGGCCCAAAGCGCTTTGCTGTAACAGGTCGGTTTGAATGTGACGACGGGGACGTTCTGACGGATTGGGCGCTGTCAGGGCAGGGTATTGCAATGAAGCCCGTCTTTGAGGTCGCGGATCACCTGAAGGCCGGGCGTCTTGTACCCGTTGCCACAGACACGCCGCCGGTTTCGGTCCAGATGGCGTGTCTTTATACGCACCGCAGGCATCAGGACCCAAAGGCGCGGTTGTTCATGGACTTCATGATTGCCCGGATCGGGGACGTTGTCCGCAATTCAGAGGTTTGATCCCTCAACTGCCGCGATAGGTTGAATACCCGTAGGGCGACAGCAACAGCGGCACGTGGTAGTGCGCTTCGGCATCGGACATACCGAACCGAATGGGAACTTCGTCCAGAAACAGCGGTTCTTCTGCGGACTGGCCGGTTGCACGTAGATAGTCACCGGCGAAGAAAACCAGTTCATATGTGCCGGTCTTGAAGTCTTCTTTCGGCAGGATCGGGCTGTTTGTGCGCCCGTCCTCGTTGGTTTCGGTCTCGGTCAGTTTGCTTCGGTTCCCTCCCGTGATTTCGTACAGCGCAATTTTCAGCCCTTCTGCCGGGCAGCCGCGCGCGGTGTCCAGAACATGGGTGGTCAGATAACCTGTCACGGGAATCTCCTAATTTCTAATCGTCTCATTGGTTTGCTGTTGCTTATCACACATAGCGCACATGTTTTGTTTGACACAGTCTGGTTTGAATTCCGAAACTTTGGGAATGCCGAAAGAAATGGAAACAGCGTTCGGATTGATTTGATAATCATCTCTACGTTTCTGCGGTAAAGCGTAGGTAATGTGACAAAGACAAGACGGAAGACATCATGCAGCCCCCTCGTTATCCCCGCGACATGATCGGATACGGAGCCAACCCACCAGACGCCAAATGGCCGGGTGGGGCGAAACTGGCGGTTCAGATCGTGCTGAACTACGAAGAAGGCGGCGAGAACTGTGTGTTGCACGGAGACGCCGCGTCCGAGGCGTTCCTGTCCGAGATCGTCGGAGCCGCCCAGTGGCCGGGACAGCGCCATTGGAACATGGAGTCGATCTATGAATACGGATCGCGTGCCGGGTTCTGGCGCTTGCACCGGCTGATGAAGGACTTGCCGATCACCGTTTACGGTGTCGCAACGGCCTTGGCCCGGTCGCCGGATCAGGTGGCCGCGATGAAATCCGCAGGCTGGGAAATCGCAAGCCACGGCCTCAAATGGGTTGAACATAAAGACATGCCCGAGGACGAAGAGCGCGCCCAGATAGCCGAGGCGATCCGTCTGCACACCGAGGTTGTCGGTGAACGCCCGGTGGGGTGGTATACAGGGCGCTGTTCCGAAAACACCGTGCGGCTGGCCGCCGAAGAAGGCGGCTTTTCCTACGTGGCTGACACCTATGCTGACGATCTGCCGTACTGGATGAATACCGGTGGGCGGGACCAGTTGATCGTACCTTACACGCTGGATTGCAATGATATGCGTTTTGCCACGCCGCAGGGGTTCAACTCGGGCGATCAATTCTATGCGTATCTCAAGGACAGTTTCGATGCGCTTTATGCCGAAGGCGAAGCGGGTGCACCCAAGATGCTGTCGATCGGGCTGCATTGCCGTTTGATCGGTCGTCCGGGTCGGGTCATGGCCCTGAAGCGGTTCTTGGATTATGCGCAGGGGCATTCGGATGTTTGGTTCGCGACCCGCCAGCAAATCGCCGAGCATTGGGCGGAGCAGCATCCTCCTGTTTCGCGGGCCAAACCGTCTGAGATGGACCGGGACGCTTTTGTTGCAGCCTATGGCGGGATTTTCGAGCACTCTGCCTGGATCGCTGAACGTGCCTACGAGTTGGAACTGGGGCCGGCCCACGATACGGCGGGTGGCTTGCACAATGCTCTGGCTCGCATGTTCCGATCCGCCTCGGAACCAGAGCGGCTGGGCGTCTTGACGGCGCACCCGGACCTTGCGGGCAAACTGGCACAGGCCAAGCGGTTGACGCAGGAAAGTACATCCGAGCAGGCATCGGCCGGATTGGACGCGCTGACGGATGCCGAACGCGACGCTTTCACGGATCTGAACACGCGCTATACGCAGAAATTCGGATTTCCCTTCATCATTGCGGTGCGCGACCACAACAAGGCTTCGATTCTGGATGCGTTCCAGCGCCGGATCGAACAGGATCGAGACACGGAATTCGCCGAAGCCTGTCGTCAGGTCGAACGTATCGCCGAGTTCCGGTTGCAGGACGTTCTGCCTTCATGAAGCGGATTACGGCAACCCCTTTGACACCCGCTGCATTCGCGCCTTTTGGGGATGTGATCGAGGTCGCAGGCGACCCGGACAAGATCATTAATCAGGGTCAGTGCGGCCGGTTCCATGATCGCGCCGCGCTGGATTTTTCGGACGGCCGTGCTGGGATCAGCCTGTTCAACGCCAACCCGCGCGCCCTGCCATATCAGTTGGATCTGGTAGAGCGGCATCCCGATGGCAGTCAGGCCTTCATCCCCATGACTCATCAGCCTTTTCTGGTCATCGTTGCCCCGGACGAGAACGGCAAGCCGGGCGAACCGGTGGCGTTCATTACCTCTCCGGGGCAGGCCGTGAACTATTGCAAGGGCACGTGGCACGGCGTTCTGACACCACTGCACGGCCCCGGCCTGTTCGCGGTTGTCGATCGGATCGGCACTGGCGCCAACCTTGAGGAATTTTGGTTCGACACGCCCTACGAAGTCGTGTCGTGACCGTTGAAGCCGCAGGATAAGCGGCAGGACCCCCGTGAACCTGACAGAGAGGACAGTAACTCATGGCTGACACTTCAATAGGGACCCTCGAACAGCTTCGGGACCCGAACTATACCCCAGCTTTGCACAAGGCGGTTCCGCTGGGCATCCAGCACGTCTTGGCGATGTTCGTATCCAACGTTACCCCCGCGATCATCGTTGCTGGGGCGGCGGGTTTCGGCTTTGGGTCCAACTCGCCGGACTTTCCTGAATTGCTGTACCTCATCCAAATGTCGATGCTGTTTGCCGGTGTCGCGACGCTGTTGCAGACAGTCACGCTGGGGCCAGTCGGTGCCGCGCTTCCGATCGTGCAGGGCACCAGTTTTGCCTTTCTTCCCATCATGATCCCGCTGGTCGCGGGCAAAGGTGTCGATGGTCTGGCGGCTTTGTTCGGCGGGGTGATCGTGGGCGGTTTGTTCCACGCTTTGCTGGGCACGGTGATTGGCAAAATCCGCTTTGCGCTGCCGCCATTAGTCACCGGGTTGGTGGTGACAATGATCGGTCTGGCGCTGGTCAAAGTCGGTATCCAGTACGCAGCCGGAGGTGTTCCGGCCATTGGGACGCCAGAATATGGGTCGGCCCTGAATTGGTCGGCGGCTCTGGTCGTGATCATCGTGACGCTGGCGCTGAAGTTCTTCACGCGTGGGATGCTGTCTGTGTCGGCCGTCCTGATTGGCCTCGTTGCTGGCTACGCATACGCCCTGATGGTCGGGATGGTCACGTTCGAGGCGATCGGCACAAGTTGGGATCGCGCGGCCTCCTTCGCGTTGCCGGTGCCATTCAAATATGGGTTCGAGTTCTCGTTCGCGGCGATCATCGGTTTCTGCCTGATGGCCTTTGTGTCGGCGATTGAAACGGTGGGCGATGTGTCTGGTGTCACCAAGGGTGGGGCAGGGCGCGAAGCCACAGACAAGGAAATCGCCGGGGCCACCTATGCGGACGGTTTCGGATCAGCCTTGGCTGGCGTGTTTGGCGGTCTGCCGAATACCTCCTTCAGCCAGAATGTCGGGCTGATCGCCATGACCGGTGTCATGAGCCGCAGCGTCGTCACGATTGGCGCGCTGTTCCTGATCCTGTGCGGTCTTGTGCCCAAGGTTGGGGCGATCATCCGTACCGTCCCCATCGAAGTGCTGGGCGGTGGCGTGATTGTCATGTTCGGGATGGTCGTCGCTGCCGGTGTTTCGATGCTGTCTGACGTGGACTGGAACCGGCGCAACATGGTGATCTTTGCGATCTCACTGTCGATCGGATTTGGCTTGCAGCTTGAGCCCAACGCGGTTCAGCACCTGCCTGACACGCTGGGCATCCTGATGAAAAGCGGCCTACTGCCTGCGGCGCTGATCGCTATCGTCCTGAACCTGATCCTGCCGCACGAACTGGCGGATGAGGCGACCGAGGAAGTCTCGGGCGGGATGTCCGGGCATGGGTCGGGCAGTTTGCCGGGCGAATAGTCAAAAGAAAGCGGATCGCAGCGTTCTGCGGTCCGCTCATCCTCGGGCCATTAAGTGCGCCACGTCCAGCATCCGGGCTGAAAAGCCCCATTCGTTGTCATACCACCCGAAAACACGGACTTGGTTTTCGCCGATCTGACGTGTTTCGGGGCCAGCGATGACCAGAGACTCGGGGCGCGTGCGCAGGTCGGACGAGACCAGCGGCTCGTCCGTCCAGCCTAAGACTGGCGAGGATGACACCGCCGCGCGCAATTCTGCATCGAACGCCTTGGGTGTCATGCCCCGTGCCAGAGTCACAACCAGATCAACCGCCGAAACACTGGCCGTCGGAACCCGAACCGCAGCACCGGAAATGCGACCTGCAAGGTGGGGCAACACCTCGTCAATCAGATGCGTGGCGCTTGTGGTGGTCGGCACCATTGACAATGCCCCCGCGCGAGACCGGGCCAGATCGCCGCGCGGCGCGTCAACCATCGGCTGGCTGTTGGTATAGCAATGGATCGTGGTCATATGCGCCGAGGCCACGCCCCCGATCTGATCCAGAACCTTGACCAAGGGCGCAAGCCCGTTGGTCGTGCAGGACGCGTTCGATACGATCCGAGCCGTGCCCAGTTGATCTTCGTTCGCGCCCAGAACAATCGTGACCTCAGTTGCGGGGGAAGGGCCAGAGATCAGCACCTTGCTTGCCCCTGCAGTTAGACCCTGACTTGCCACGTCCGAGGTTCTGGCAACTCCGGTACAGTCCATCAGGACATCTACGCCGGTCAAGTCCACCTGTGACAAGTCCGAACTGTGCGTGACCGTGATCGCGCGCCCGTCTACCACCAGTTCTGCATCACCTTGCGTAACCGTGCCGGGGTAGGGGCCAAACGTGCTGTCGTATTTGAACAGATAGGCGCAGGTCTCAAGCGGTGCGATATCGTTGATCAGCACCAGCTCAACGTCGTTGTCCTGCGGCTTTGCCAGAAGCTGCCGCAGGATCGTGCGGCCGATCCGACCGAATCCGTTAATCGCGAGTTTCATGCGCAAGCTATGGCAGCGCGTTGCGCCGACCTCAATGCCCGTTTGATCCCGGGGTCAGTTGCAGCTGACTTGCGAGAAGAACTGCCCCGAGATGTTCTGATACATGCTGCCGATAATCGGTCTGCATCCCGTGGCCTGCTGAATCGCGGCAGCGGCCTGAAGCGTACGCAGGCGCGGTGGCGGGCCAAAGGGGTTCAGATTGTTGTTATCCCGCGTCGCGCGATACACGACCGGCGTATCCGATATCTGCGTCACCGCCCAGGTGCGGCTCATGACGAAAACCTGTTTGGTTTCTTCCTTGGCGACAACAGGGGTTGCCTGAAAAGCAGTCAGGCCAACTGTTGCCGCCAGTGCCAGCATTGATCCGCGCAGTACCATTGAACAATCTCCAGTGCTAAAAACAGGTGTTATTTCACCAGATTCAAGCGCTTCTGTGAAGCCCCGCGCGGGAAAAAGCCGATTTGCCATCAACGTTTGGTTAAAGACAGCGGCATGTGCCGGTTCACGTCCTTGTAAAGCAGATAGCGGAATCTGCCCGGTCCACCGGCGTAACAGGCCTGAGGGCAGAAGGCGCGTAGCCACATGTAATCGCCTGCCTCGACCTCGACCCAGTCCTGATTCAACCGGTAGACGGCTTTGCCCTCTAGTACATACAAGCCATGTTCCATGACATGTGTTTCAGCAAACGGGATGACGCCGCCGGGCTCAAACGTCACGATGTTGACGTGCATGTCGTGGCGCAGGTCCTGAGGGTCCGCGAACCGGGTTGTGGCCCAGCGTCCTTCGGTTCCGGGCATGGGGATCGGCGCAACGTCGCGCTCATTCGTGATGATCGGGTCTGGGGCCGGCAGGCCGGGGACAGCTTCGTAGGCCTTGCGAACCCAATGGAATCGCGCGGTTTCATCGGCGCGGTTGTGCAGGGTCCAGTCCGATCCGGCCGGAATATAGGCGTACCCGCCGGTTTCAAGGACGTGGACAGCCCCGTTCAAGGTCAATGTAACGGCCCCTTCGACCACGAACAGAACACCCTGTGCGTTTGCGTCTGTTTCGGGCCGGTCGCTGCCGCCGCCGGGCTGCACCTCCATGATGTACTGAGAGAACGTCTCGGCAAAACCGCTGAGGGGGCGGGACAGAACCCAAAGGCGGGTGTTTTCCCAGAACGGCAAATAGCTGGTTACGATGTCCCGCATCGTGCCCTTCGGGATCACGGCATATGCGTCGGTGAACATGGCGCGGTCGGTCAAAAGCTGATCCTGACCGGGATGACCGCCGGTTGGCGCATAATATGTTGGCTGTGCCATTTCGTGCCTCTCACTCGTGTTTCGGGCACTATGGTGGGATTGCACTTTCGCCTCTAGCGGCAGAGTCGCAATAGGTTTGTTCGGGATTATTTGAAGGTCGCAAGGGGACTTGGCCGCCCATTGCAGGCGGTATAGTCTGATTGGCGAAGTCATTTCAGAAAGGCGAGGTGTTTATGAAACCTCATGCGTTCACAGCATTGGTCTTTGCAACAATTGTATGTGCGGGAACTGCCGTTCACGCGAAACCATTGTCGAGAATCATCGCGGAAATGGGGCTGAGCCCGGCAGACTTCAATGTGGTGAATGCGACAGCGGATTCGATGCTGGCAAATGGTGCGCCTTCGGTGGGCACAGAACGCAATTGGTCCAATCAGGACTCGGGGTCAAAGGGAACCATCCGTGTCCGCGACGTGCGTGACAATTGCGTGCACTTTCAACACTTCATCCAACCCGAAGGTACGGACCAGACGCGTGAGGTCAGAACCCGCAGGTGTCAGGACGCAAGCGGTGCCTGGATTCTGACGCCCTGACAAAAGATCAATACCCGCGCATGCGGTCCACTTCATGCAGCAGGGGTTTACCGCCCGTCAGACGTTGAAAATTCTCGGCCACATCCCCTAGTGCTTCTCCTAAATGCCAACCCGAAACATGCGGGGTGATCATCACGTTCGGGTGGGCCCATAGCGGGCTATCCGCTGGCAATGGCTCCGTGCATGTAACGTCGAGAACCGCGTGTCCCGGCGTGCCCTTGTCCAAAGCCGAGATCAGCGCCGTTTCGTCAATCAGATCACCCCGACCAGCGTTCAGCAGTTGGCTGCCCGGCTTCATGGTCGCCAACATTTTGGCATCGAACAATCCGATGGTCTGTGGGGTCGACGGCAAGATCGCACAGACATGGTCGCATTGGCCCAACAGTTCGGGCAAGGCCGCATCTCCATGCAGGCACGTCACTCCATCAAGTTGTTTGGGTGAGCGGCTCCAGCCCATGACGTTAAACCCGATCGCACGCAGCATCAGAGCGCTACGCGCACCGATATGTCCCAAGCCCAGAACCCCGACAGTTTTCTCGGGTGTATAAACCGGTGCCTTGGGCAGCCATTCAGCGTTGCGCTGGGACGCCTCGTGAAATGAGACGTGTCGCTGTTGGTGCAGGATATAAGTCACAAACCACTCGGCAATGCCCTGCGCTGGAGCATCCGGTTTCAGACGTGCGACGCGAATGTGGTCGGGCAGGTTCGGATTGCCAACAATCGTCTCCACCCCGGCACCCAGTTTTTGAACAAGTTGCAGGTTCGGAAGTTGTTGATGCTGATCATCTTTCAATCCGACGACGGCGATCATCGTGATGTCGCTGGCGTCACCGATTGAGTCCCGAGTCCTCACGTCCAGACCGGGGTGCAATTCCCGGATTTCGCGGGCAATGTCGCTGTCGCTTATCCAGTCGGACAGCCCTGTTTCGATCAACAACGCCATTTGGCCCTCCATTTGTAGCTATTTGTTTCAGGTGACGTATCGTCACCCAACTGGACATCGTGACGGCAGCTAAGTCATTCTCGGTTCAAAGGTAAAGCCCGGACACCGGGTCGGAGGAAGAAAACCCATGAATATGTCATTCGGCCTGCGGGATGAGAACAACGAGCTGTTGCAGCGTGTCAAAGACATGATCCGCGATGAGATCATGCCACTGGAGGAGGAGTATCACGCGGAAATCGGTAAGGGGGACCGTTGGCAGTACACAGAGCGGCAGGCTGAAATCCTTGAAGGCTTGAAAGCAAAGGCCAAGGCTGCCGGTCTGTGGAATTTTTGGCTGACAGACAGCGACAAGGGGTTTGGTCTGTCCACTGTTGAATATGCTTATTTCGCCGAGGAAATGGGAAAGACGCCTTTGGGCGCAGAGGTGTTCAACTGCTCGGCCCCTGACACTGGCAACATGGAAGTGTTCGAGCGTTACGGATCGGACGCGATGAAACAGGAATGGCTCAAGCCGTTGTTGGAAGGCGAAATCCGATCTGCCTACCTGATGACTGAACCCGAGGTGGCGTCTTCGGACGCGACGAATATCGCCATGTCCTGCAAGTTGGATGGCGACAGCTATGTTCTGAATGGCGAAAAATGGTGGTCGTCAGGCGCAGGGGATCCGCGTTGCAAGGTCTATATTGTGATGGTGAAAACCGGCGGAGATGAACTGCCGGTTCACCAGCGTCAGTCCATGATTGTTGTTCCCGCCAACACGCCTGGAATTGAAATCCTGCGCCCGATGGAGGTTTACGGTCACGACGACGCCCCACACGGGCACATGCATATCCGGTTTACCAACGTACGGGTTCCGGCAGAGAATATCTTGCTGGGCGAAGGGCGCGGGTTTGAGATCGCGCAGGGCCGTCTCGGGCCGGGTCGTATACACCACTGTATGCGGGCAGTCGGGCAAGCCGAAATCGCGTTGGAGAAAATGTGCAAGCGGGCGCTGCAGCGCGAGGCATTCGGCAAGAAGCTGGCGCAGTTGGGTGCAAATTTCGACATCATCGCCGAATGCCGGATGGAAATTGAGATGGCGCGCCTTCTGTGCCTGAAGGCCGCATGGTACATGGATCAGGGCGACGCGCGCGCAGCAGCGCCCTGGATCAGCCAGATCAAGGTCGTGGCGCCTCGGGTCGCGTTGAAGGTGATCGACGAGGCCGTGCAGATGTTCGGCGGGCAGGGCGTCAGTCAGGACACTCCGCTTGCCTCGGCCTGGACACATGTGCGGACGCTGCGTTTGGCAGACGGGCCGGACGCGGTGCACCGCCGTCAGGTCGCACGTACCGAGTTGAAAAAATACACTCAGGAAAAGGTGTGAAGACAGGAATGGACGGCGATCGCGACCTGAGCCAAGAGGCGTTTTTTCAACTTCGCTCGGACGGAGTATTTGTCGGCAACGAAGCGGCGCGCGGTCCTTGGTCTGCTGACCATTGTCACGCCGGGCCGGTCACCGGGCTTGTTGCGCGCGCCGCAGAAACTGAGGTCGGGCCAGACAAGATGCTGACCCGGCTGACGATTGACATGTTGCGCCCGATGCCGCTGTCCGGGCTGCGCGTGGCAGCAGAGACCGAGCGTCACACGAAGACCATGGCAACGACACGTGTCACAGTGCATGATCTGGACGATACCTTGTGTGCCAAGGCGACAACTATGCATCTGGTTCGCCGGGACTTGGGCGCGGTTCCGAATGTGTCTATGGACCCACCTGAACTGGAGGGGGCGGTGTCCGGCCTCTTCCCGATTGGCGAGACGCGCCACAAGCTGACCGGTTTCGCCCACTATTCCGAGGTTCTCTATCCGAAAAACAGCACCCCGGGGCCGGGCCCCAAGGCGATCTGGATGCGCACCCCGTCGTTGCTGCCGGGGGAAGCTCAGTCCCCGATTCAGGCGCTTTGCCCCTTGGCCGATTGCGCCAACGGGATTTCTTGGAACGCGCCGACGACTGAGATGGGGTTTATGAATACGGATCTGACCGTGCAGATTCATCGTGAACCTGTGTCGGATTGGCTTGCTTCTGATTCCGTCTGCCACTGGCAGCCTTCAGGAATCGGAATGTCTCAGGCGGTGCTGTATGACACGGAAGGTCCGATTGGCGCGGCGTTGCAAACGCTGATCCTGTTTCCGCCCACCTGATTGATGGTCGGAATCCGCGTGCTTGTTGCGAAACGCATTGCCCGACGGGGGCGGGCATCCTATCTTCTGCTCATGCGTTGGTTTGTAACTCTTTTGGCTTGTATGGTGCCGATCCCGGCATTGACCCACCCTCACGTCTTTATCGACACGGGGCTGGAGTTCATCTTGGATGACACCGGCAATCTGACACATGTGCGCGTCACCTGGGCTTATGATGAGTTTTATTCTCTTTTGGTTCTTGAGGATATGAAGCTGGATCAGGATGCGGACGGCGTTCTGACCCCTGCCGAGGAAAGTTTTCTTGCGGGTTTCGATGCGCAGTGGGTCGAGGGGTATAACGGCGATCTCATAGTGTGGGCAGATGGCACACAAGTTGCCTTGTCCGGCCCGTCCGAGGCGTCAGCCACGACCGAGGATGGCCGTATCGTCACGACCCATCTCAGGGCGGTTGAGGGCGCAGCGGTATCAGCGGCAAACCTGACGGCCAAAGCCTTTGATGAAACCTATTACACCGCCTACGAAGTAACGCGTCCCGTTACCGTGTCCGGGTCGCAGTCCTGCCAGATTGACCGGATCGAACCGGATATTGACGGGCAGTTGGCTCAGATGCAGGCGTTCCTGCGCACCTTGGACGCCGACTACGACCTTGAAGAAAATGATATCCCGCTCGTCGGCGAAAACTTTGCGACCGAGATCCGTATTTCATGTCCAAATACCTGATTGTACCGGTCGCTCTGGCCATTGGTTTGTTGCTTTGGTTCTGGGGCAGCGGGGGCTTCGACCAGCTTGCTGCTTGGGCGGCCGGTGAGCAGCGCGCTTTCCAGAACCAGATCGCCCGCTCTTTGAGGGCCGCCCGTGCCGAACAGCCCGAGGCTGTCGCGACCTTGCTGACCGTTTGTTTCGCCTATGGGTTTTTCCATGCCATCGGTCCGGGGCACGGCAAGGTGTTAATCGGAGGGTACGGTCTGGGTCGCCGCGTCGCATTCTGGCGCTTGTCGGCGATCAGCGTGTTGTCGAGTCTGGGGCAGGCCGTGACTGCCATCGTTCTTGTCTATGCAGGTGTTCTGGTGTTCCAGATGTCACGGGAAAGCCTTGTGGGAACGACCGAGCAGGTCATGGCGCCTATAAGCTATGGCGCCATCGCTGCAATCGGGTTGTGGCTGGTATTCCGAGCCTTGCGGAGCTTTGCAAGGCGGCACAAGTCCCAGACATCCCATCACAGTCACCATCATCACGACCACGGCGACCACCATCACGCCCATCATCACCATGACGGCGAAGTCTGTTCGGATTGCGGCCATCGCCACGGCCCCACCGCCGAGGAGGTGGCCAATGTCGGTAACCTGCGCGAGGCGCTGATCCTGATCGCCGGTATCGCGGCACGGCCCTGCACTGGCGCTTTGTTTGTGCTGATCCTGACGTGGCAGATGGGCATCGCGATGGTGGGGATCGCAGGGGCGTTTGCAATGGCACTGGGAACGGCGATGGTCACGACTCTGGTCGGCTGGACCTCACTGGGTCTGCGCGGTGGATTGCTGGCCTCGGCCTCGGCCACACGGTTCGCGCAAGTGCTGGCCCCGACCATCGAACTGGTTGCGGGGCTGATGATTGCCGTTATTGCCAGCGGATTGTTGTTGCGCGCTATGTGAGCTCGTTAAAAACCGGTTGAGGGTAGCCGACCCGCGCCAGATAGAGCCCCTGCGGTGGGCATACCGGACCACAAGCCGCGCGGTCAGCCGCTTGCAGGGCGACACGCACATCTTCGGGTGTCCATGCCCCCGCGCCAACACGTTCCAGCGTGCCGACAAAGCTGCGCACCTGATTGTGCAGGAAAGACCGTGCGCGGACGTGAAAGTGGATTTCGGGGCCGGAAAAGCCCTGAACCTGTTCAACGCGCAATTCGTCCAGAGTTTTGACCGGGCTGGCAGCCTGACAGATCGAGGATCGGAACGTCGTAAAGTCATGGCGGCCGATCAGCATGTCTGCGCCTGCTTGCATGGCATCCACATCCAGCCTGTGGTTGATCTGCCAAACCTGCCCGGCGTCATGGGTTGCGGGCGCGCGGCGCATCAGGATGCGAAACAGATACTGACGTTCCACAGCGGAAAATCGGGCGTGCCAGTCATCCTCGACCCGTGCGGCTTTCATGATCGCTACGGGCTGCGGTTTCAGGTGATAGTTCAACGCTTCTGACAGGCGGAACGGGTCCCATTCCTTGGTCAGGTCGCAATGGGCAACCTGACCCAGCGCGTGCACCCCGGCATCCGTCCGGCCGGCGGCGGCAATCGTGTGCGCACCGGGCTGGATACGCGACAACGCCTGTTCGATTGCCCCCTGAACGGAAGGCAGCTCTTTTTGCCGCTGCCATCCGGCGAACGGCTCCCCTTGGTATTCGACTTTCAGTGCGTATCTTGGCATGGGCTGCTGGTAACGCGCCGCACCGCAACGGGCAAGAGCGGGAAAGCGCTGGTATGTCAGGTCCGTGCTACCTATTTTGAGAGAAACGAAAAAAGCGGGGCGACAATTTGGTCATCTCTTCCCTGTCAGACAGTCTGGTGCGCGGCCTTGAGAGTGTCGGCGACAGCGTGTCCGAAGCCCTGTTCGAGCCGGTTATCCGTCTGGGCGTCACCGGATTGGCGCGGTCGGGCAAAACGGTGTTCATCACTTCGCTGGTTGCCAATTTGCAGGACCGGGGCCGCATGACCGGTCTGGTGGCCCAGCGCGAGGGTCGGATCAACGCCGCCTATCTTCAGCCGCAACCTGACGACACAGTGCCTCGGTTCGACTATGAAACCCATCTGGCGGCCCTGACCGGACCGCAACCACATTGGCCGGACAGCACCCGTGCGGTGTCGGAGCTGCGCCTGTCGTTCAAGGTGCGCCCCGCCGGTCTGCTGTCTGGGCTACAAGGGCCGCGAACGGTTCATCTGGATATCGTGGATTATCCGGGCGAGTGGCTTTTGGACCTTGCCCTATTGGACAAGTCTTATGAGGAGTGGTCGACCGAGACGCTGAACCGCATCGCGGGTCGCGCCGAGGCCGACGCGTTTCTGGCGCTGGCCAAGGCCGCAGAGCCTGAGGCCGAGCATGACGAACCCACCGCGCTGTCGCTTGCCAAGGCCTTTTCGGATTACCTGAACGCGGCGCGCGACGCAGGATACTATGACTGCACGCCCGGGCGGTTCCTGTTGCCCGGCGATTTGTCGGGGTCTCCGGTTCTGACTTTTGCGCCGTTGCCCGTTGATGGCAAAGCCCAGCGGCGCAGCTTTCACCACGAGATGGCCCGTCGGTACGCGGCCTATAAATCTCAGGTCGTAAAGCCGTTTTTTCGCGACCATTTCTCGCGAATTGATCGTCAGGTCGTTTTGGTGGACGCGCTGGGCGCAATCCACAAGGGTCCGCAGGCGGTTGAAGATATGCGCCGCGCGATGGCGGATATCCTGTCGGCCTTCCGGCCTGGCCGCAATGCGTGGCTGAGCCAGCTTCTTCTGGGGAAACGGGTCGAGCGTATCCTTTTTGCCGCGACCAAAGCCGATCACCTGCATCACCTACAGCACCCCCGCCTGACCAATATCATGGAGGCGCTAACACGCGACGCCCGCGATCGGGCGAGTTTTGCCGGTGCGCAAACGGCGGCTTTGTCACTGGCTGCGCTACGCGCGACGACGGAAGAAATCCGGTCCCATCAGGGGGCAGACCTTCCATGTGTGCGCGGTACGTTGCCCGATGGAAAACACGCGGCCTTCTATCCCGGTGAGTTGCCCGAAGACCCGGCCCGCCTGTTGGGGCCGGCCCGTGACGGCGCAGGTGCATGGTTGGACGCCGACTATGGTTTCATGGCATTTGAGCCAGCCCAACTGTCTTTGCGACCGGGGGATGGTCCGCCCCATATCCGTTTGGATAGGGCCGCGCAGTTCCTCATAGGAGATCGCCTATGACCGTGATCCTGCGTCCAGCCCGCAGCACGGACGCCGGTGCGACCGGTGAAATCCTGCATGGTTTCGCGCTCGAGCATGACTGGATGCCGGAATTGCATTCGCGCGCCGAGACCATAGCCTTTTGCGGTCGTATGATTGATCAGGACTGGGTAACCGTTGCGGAAACCGATGAGGGCATCGTGGGTTTTCTGGCGTTGAACCAATGCGAAGTTCATTCCCTGTATCTGGCACCCAAGGCCCGGGGGCGTGGGATCGGACAACGTCTGTTGGACGACGCCAAGTCCAAGCGGGCCGAACTGTCCCTATTTGCGTTTCAGCTAAACCTGCGGGCGTGTCGGTTTTATGAACGTAACGGGTTTGCCGAAGTCGCCCGAAGCGACGGGGCGGATAACGACGAAAACCTGCCGGACATCAAATACGTCTGGAAAAGAAGCGAGGCTGTCGATGGCTAAAGGTCCGGTTGTTTTTGATCTCGATGCCGAAGAGCCTTCGGTTGACGTGTCTACTGCGCCGCCGGTTCCGGATGTCGCGCCAGTGCAGGGGCAGGCCATGCAAACGGCGGTCAGATTGGCGGCCAGAAAGCCCTCGGTCTTGTCCCGGTGGTTCTGGGGTTTGGCAATCGCAGCGGTTGGTGCTGTCGTTTCCATCGCCGCCTGGGATTTTGCCACGTCACTTTTGCTGCGCTCACCTGTTCTGGGTTGGGTCGTAACGGGGCTGTTTGGCGCGCTGGTTTTCGTCGCGCTGCTTATCGCCGTTCGCGAGCTGGCCGCGATTGGCCGGTTGTCGCGCATTGATGGCCTGCGCCGGGCTGCTGACGAAGCGCTGGCCGACGAAGATTTGAAAAAGTCCCGCGACGTTGCCGAGAAACTGATCAATTTCTACAAGGGCCGTGACGAAACGAAATGGGGCCGTGATCGCCTGAGCGAGCGTATGAACGAACAATTCGACGCGTCGGGCCTTTTGACACTGGCCGAGGACGAACTGCTTGCCCCGCTGGATGCTGCTGCCAGCCGCGAGGTCGAGGCCGCAGCGCGTCAGGTTGCGACCGTGACGGCTCTGGTTCCGTTGGCTTTGGCGGATGTTGTAACGGCGTTGGCCGCGTCGCTTCGGATGATCCGGCGTATTGCTGAAATCTACGGGGGTCGGGCAGGTTTTCTTGGGGGATGGCGGCTAACGCGCGCTGTGTTCGTGCATCTGGTGGCCACTGGCGCGGTGGCAGTCGGCGACGATCTGCTAGAGCCGGTTCTGGGTGGCTCGGTCCTTAGCAAACTGTCCCGTCGTTTTGGCGAGGGGTTGGTAAACGGCGCACTAAGTGCCCGCGTCGGCGTCGCAGCGATGGAAGTCTGCCGGCCGTTGCCATTCTCGGATCAACACAAGCCATCGACCCGAGCGATGGTTCAACGGGCTTTGACGGGGTTGTTTTCCAAGACTTGACCTAACGCAAGGTATTCCTGTCTGCTGGCCTGCATAACAGCGCCGGAGCCAGCCATGACCGAGCACGGACACAGCCATCAGGAAATAGCGGAACGGATCAATGCTCCTCCGGGTCGGGGGGTGCTGCGCGATGTGGTCTACGGCGGCATTGATGGGTCGGTGACTACATTTGCAATCGTGGCTGGCGTGGCCGGAGCGGGTTTATCTCCGTTTGTCATTGTCGCGCTGGGCTTGGCCAACGTATTGGCAGACGGTTTCTCAATGGCTGCGGGAAATTATTCGGGCACCAAGGCCGAGTTGGACAACATCCGCCGCATCCGTGTGATCGAGGAACGCCATATCAGCCTTTACCCTGACGGTGAGCGTCAAGAAGTCCGTGAAATTCTGGCGCAAAAGGGACTTTCGGGGCGCGTGCTGGACGAGGCGACCGATGCGATCACAGCCAACCATGAAAACTGGATAAATCTTATGATCGAGGGCGAATATGGCCTCGGCTCTGTTGATCCGAACCCTTTCAAAGCTGCGATGGCGACATTCATGGCCTTTCTGGTTGCAGGGATGATTCCGCTCTTGCCGTTTTTGCTATCCGTCGAGAACGCTTTCACGGTGTCTGTCTGGATGACGATGGGTGTGTTTTTTGCGATCGGCGCGTTGAAAAGTCGCTGGTCGCTGGCCCCTTGGTGGCGGTCAGGGATCGAAACGCTGCTGATTGGCGGTGCGGCCGCGTTGATCGCGTATCTTGTGGGGTCGTTGTTCCACCCATAGGGGGCTGGTGTATCGACAGGCAAGGCAACCCGCGCCATTCGCCGCAGGGGGCGGAACCTCTGGACCATCCGATGCGGGCGTCCTATAAGCGCCGCCATGTATGACCGGATGGCCATCATTATCCGAATTATATCCCCGGCGCTCTGATATCCTGAGACGCCGGGCAAAGGTGTTTGAGACTTCGCACCGACCGCTTCGATCCACACGACGACCAGATCATCCAAAGGACGCCCCCAATGTGCGCCGAAACACCTGATTACAAAGATACGCTGAACCTGCCCAAAACCGATTTCCCCATGCGCGCTGGCCTGCCCAAGCGTGAACCCGCATGGCTGGAGCGTTGGGAGAAAATCGGCGTCTATGACCGTCTGCGCGAGAAAAAAGGCCGCACGCCCTTTACGCTGCACGATGGCCCTCCGTACGCGAACGGTCACCTGCATATCGGCCACGCGCTGAATAAGACCATCAAGGACATGATCGTGCGGAGCCATCAGATGATGGGCCATGACGCGCGTTACGTGCCCGGCTGGGACTGCCACGGCCTGCCCATCGAATGGAAGATCGAGGAACAGTACCGCAAGAAGGGCAAGAACAAGGATGAGGTGAACGTCGTGGACTTCCGTCAGGAATGCCGCAAATTCGCCGAGGGCTGGATCGACATCCAGCGGGAAGAGTTCAAACGTCTGGGTATCACCGGCAACTGGGCCGATCCCTACATCACAATGGACTATCACGCCGAGGCCGTGATCGCCGACGAGTTCATGAAGTTCCTGATGAACGGCACGCTCTATCAGGGGTCGAAGCCCGTGATGTGGTCGCCCATCGAAAAAACCGCCTTGGCCGAGGCCGAGGTTGAGTATCACGACAAGGAAAGCTTCACCATCTGGGTGAAGTTCAAGGTCGTGAATGCGGGCGATCTGGATGATGCGTTTGTCGTGATCTGGACGACGACCCCGTGGACGATCCCGTCAAACAAGGCCGTGGTCTACGGCAAGGACATCTCGTATGGCCTTTACGAAGTCACAGGCGCGCCCGACGAATGCTGGGCCAATGTGGGTGACAAGTTCCTGCTGGCCGATAATCTGGCCGCCGACGTTCTGGGTCGTGCGCGCCTGAACGACGACCAGTGGACCCGCTTGCGTGACGTGACCACTGATGAGCTGGAAGGGGTCCAACTGACCCACCCGCTGGCCGGGGCCGAGGGCGGCAATGGCGAATGGGACGACATCCGCGACTTCCGCGCAGCCGAGTTCGTGACCGATACCGAAGGCACGGGCTTCGTCCACTGCGCGCCCTCGCACGGGATGGAAGAATTCGAGCTGTACCGCGACTTGGGGATGCTCGAGCAGGTCATCACCTATAACGTGATGGACGATGGAAGCTTCCGCGCCGATCTGCCGTTCTTTGGCGGCAAATACATCCTGTCCCGCAAGGGTGGTGAGGGTGACGCGAACAAGGCCGTCATCGACAAGTTGGTCGAGGTTGGCGGGTTGCTGGCGCGTGGCAAGATCAAGCACAGCTATCCGCATTCGTGGCGTTCCAAGGCTCCGATCATCTATCGCAATACGCCGCAGTGGTTTGCATCCGTGGACCGCAAGCTGGACGATGGCATGGGCGAGATGGGCGATACCATCCGTGAACGCGCGTTGCGGTCCATCGACGAGCTGGTCAAATGGACCCCGCAGACCGGTCGCAATCGTCTGTATTCCATGATCGAGGCCCGCCCGGATTGGGTTCTGTCGCGCCAGCGCGCCTGGGGCGTGCCGCTGACCTGCTTTACCAAGAAGGGCGCTCTGCCCACCGACGCGGATTACCTGCTGCGCAATGACGATCTCAACGCTCGCATCAAGGCGGCGTTCGAGAAGGATGGCGCGGATATCTGGTACACCGACGGGTTCAAGGAACAGATGCTGGACGGCATCGCCAACCCCGATGACTATGATCAGGTGTTCGACGTCCTGGATGTGTGGTTCGACTCAGGCTCGACCCACGCCTTCGTTCTGCGTGACCGCGAGGATGGCACCGAGGACGGCATCGCCGACGTCTATATGGAAGGCACGGACCAGCACCGCGGGTGGTTCCATTCGTCGATGCTGCAGGCTTGCGGCACTAAGGGCCGCGCACCCTATCGCAATGTGGTGACGCACGGGTTCACTCTGGATGCCAAGGGCAACAAGATGTCCAAATCACTGGGCAATACCATCGTACCGGAGGAGGTCGTGAAGCAATATGGCGCGGATATCCTGCGCCTGTGGGTGGCTCAGACCGATTATACCGCCGACCAGCGGATCGGGCCGGAGATTCTGAAAGGCACCGCCGACAGCTATCGCCGCCTGCGCAATACCATGCGGTTCATGCTGGGCTCACTGGCAGATTTCACCGAGGCAGATCGGGTCGCACCCGAAGATATGCCGCGACTGGAACGTTGGGTGCTGAGCCGTCTGGCCGAGCTGGATGAACAGGTGCGCAAGGGCTATGCCGCGTTTGACTTCCAGGGTGTGTTCAGCGCCGTGTTCACCTTTGCCACGGTCGATCTGTCCTCGTTCTATTTCGATGTGCGCAAGGATGCGCTGTATTGCGATGGTGACAACCTGCGCCGCCGCGCTGCGCGCACGGTTCTGGACATCCTGTTCCACCGTCTGACCACGTGGCTGGCACCGGTTTTGGTGTTCACCATGGAAGAGGTCTGGCTGGAGCGTTTCCCGGGCGATGACAGCTCGGTCCATCAGGTGGATTTCCCGGATACGCCTGCCGACTGGCGCGATGCTGATCTTGAATCCAGCATGGCCAAAATCCGCCGCGTCCGCCGCGCCGTGACTGCCGCACTGGAGATTCAACGTCAGGAGAAAGTCATCGGCTCAAGTCTTGAGGCCGCACCGATCGTGCATGTCGAAGACACCGAGGTGCGGGATCTGCTGGCGACCTTCGACGTGGATGATCTGTGCATCACCTCGGGCCTGACCGTCACCGGTGATCCGGCCCCGGCCGAGGCGTTCCGTGTGCCAGAGATCGAAGGTGTTGCAGTGGTGTTTGAAAAAGCCGAAGGCGAAAAATGCCAACGCTGCTGGAAAATCCTGCCGGATGTGGGGCGCCATGCGCATGACGGCGTGTGTGGGCGCTGCAACGAGGCGTTGGGATAAGTTTCGGGATTTTGCGAGGCTCTGCCTCGCGCTCCGAAGTATTTTTGAACAGAAGAAGCATGGGGCGCGACCTGTTTGGGGTTGCGCCCTTTGTCAAAACGCGGTCAGCATTTGGCTATGCCGATGATTGCTGTTGATACGCGATTTGGATGCCTTGGGGTCGAAGAGACGGACGGGGCGATCACGCGTCTGATCTGGAATGGGCGAAACGCGGGTGAGGCGTCGCCGGTTCTGAAGGAGGCCGCGGCGCAACTGAAGGCTTATGATCAGGGGCGGTTAGAGCGGTTTGATCTGCCCTATCGTGTTGCGGGATCCGAGTTCCAGCGGCAAGTCTGCGATCTGATGTTTGCCATACCCTTGGGTGAGACTAGAACCTATGGCGAGATCGCCAAAGAGTTGGGTCAACCGCCGCAACCAGTTGGGCAAGCCTGCGGAGCGAATCCGATTCCGGTGATCATCCCCTGTCATCGCGTGTTGGCCGCGAACGGGTTGGGCGGTTTCTCAGGCGAAGGTGGGGTTGAGACCAAGGTCGCTTTGCTGCGTCATGAAGGGGCCGCCGGTTTGCTGATCTGAGTCGCGGATTTCTGTTGCAATCCCGGTGCTTGGGGCCCAACTTGTATCAGATAGAGAATTCAAAGGACCGAATGGTATGACTGCTCAATCAGACTCGGCTGCCCGCAAGAAGGCAATCATCGACCGCCTGATGTCGTTGGAAGCGCAGGAGCTTGCGACTGCGCAGGCGCATTATGATGCGTTTCTGAAGGACTCGCAGTTGGATGATCGCGAAGGGCACGACAAGGATGACATCGCGGCGTCACGAGAGAATGCGGACCTTGCCGCAGCATTCGATGCGCCGGTTCACGCCCATCATGCCAAGATTGATGTGATCGAAAACACCGATTTCAGCGTGACTGACACGGTGCAGCCCGGTGCTGTGGTCAAGTTCAACAATCGCCGTTTCGTGGTCTGTGTCTCGACCACTCGGTTCGATGTCGATGGCAAGACCTACATGGGTATATCGACCCAAAGCCCGATCTATCTGGCCATGACGGGGCTTCGGCAAGGTGACGTGTTTACCCATAATGGGACTGAATTCGAGGTTCAGGAAGTTTTGTAATCCCGGCTTCTGCGCGGCGGGATCACCTGCTGCGCGACGCCTGCTGAAACCAGATACAAGCTGGTAACGACCAGACCCCAATGCGCCCAGCTCTCGGGGTGGAAATCCACCCATGCGGCCCAGCCTGCAAAGAACGTCCATGCAAGCGCCATCGGCAAGGTCAGGCTGCGCCAGCGTTCGGTGCGCACGGGGTGCACGAATTTGAGCGGCAGGAACATCGCCAGCGACAACAACGATACAAGCAGCAGGATAACCCAAAAACTAGGCTCTAGCGCGAAGACCACGATGACGAACATGTTCCAGCATCCGGGGAAGCCAGAGAAGGAATTATCCTTTGTTTTCATTCGTGTGTCTGCGAAGTACATGGCGCTGGCGAAGGTGATCACGATAATTGCGAACCAGCCGGTCCATCCGTCCATCAGGCCGGATTTGAACAGCGCAAAGGCCGGGATGAACACGTAAGTCAGATAGTCGATGATCAGATCCAGAAGAACTCCGTCGAATTCGGGGGCGTTCTTTTTGACGTGATAGTGCCGGGCCAGAGGGCCGTCGATACCGTCCACAACGAAGGAAACCACAAGCCACAGGTACATGAGGCTCCATTTCTCTTCTACGGCGGCCAACATTGCCAGCATTGCAAATACGGCGCCGGTCGCAGTGAAGAGGTGGACGGAAAGAGCTTTGAATCTGAGTGTCATGCGTGTCTCTTGAACGATGCTTGGCCCAGATGCAAACCAAAAGCCCGGTTGACGCGAGTTGCCATGCGTCAGGCTTTGGGGTGGGCGCGATTATAGACTTCCATCAATCGTGCAGTGTCTACCGCAGTGTAGGCTTGGGTTGTCGACAATGAGGCGTGTCCGAGCAACTCTTGAATGGCCCGCAGATCGCCTCCTGCGGTCAGCAGGTGGGTTGCGAAACTGTGCCGCAATGCGTGCGGTGTTGCAGTCGCTGGCAGGCCAAGCTGGGTCCGCGCCCGGGCCATGACGCCTTGAACGGCCTTGGGGTTCAGCGGACCGCCGCGCACGCCGCGAAACAGCGCCTTGTTCTTGGATTGCGGGTGGGGGCAGAGTTCAAGATACCGGTCCACCGCGGCGCGGGCGGCTGGTAGAACGGGAACGACTCTTTCCTTGTTTCCTTTGCCGACGACACGCAGTGCCTTGGCAAGAGGGGCGTCGGCACCGGTCAGCGAGAGAGCCTCGGAAATTCGCAGGCCGCACCCGTATAAAAGCGTGACAACGGCGACATCGCGCGCTGAAACCCAGTCATTGTCGGATTGCAATTCGACCGTTTCGATCATTGCGCGAACCGCGTCTTCGGCGATTGGGCGAGGGAGTTTCTTTGTAAACTTGGGGGCGCGGGTAGACAAAACGGCAGTGGGTTCAAACCCTTCGCGTTCGGCCAGCCATCGATAAAAGCTTTTGACGGCGGATAATTTGCGGGCCAGAGATCGCGCACCAACGCCAGATGCGCGCTGATCCGCCATCCATGCACGCATGTCTGACACGGTGATCCGGGACAGGGACGCCAGACCCGAACGCTCGTTATGATGCAGAGTCATGAAGGACAGGAAGTCGGTCACGTCCCCGCGATAGGCCGTTTGCGTGTTCTCTGACCTGCCAGAAAGCGCCCCCAGGCTGTCCAGCCAAAGTTGCAAAGCATCGCGGCAGGCCGGAGAGATCAGGCTCACGACAGCCAGTTGCGCATCGAACGCTCGAAGACGCCCGAGAAGAACGTCAATAGATCGGTGCCCAGTTGCGGCGAAAAGTGATTTGGGTCCTTCGCGCTCATGATGATCATGCCGGGCAATCGGCCTTCACCCAGGTCCAGGCGTAGACATGCTTCGGACCGCAAATGATCGGCGTCTTTGCCAAATATCCGATGCGTAGGATGAATGATCTCGCGCAGGACGACCTCTCGAGCCGGGCCGCTGCGATCAAAGGTCAGGTAGTTATCTACAAAGCCGGGCTCCACCACGGCGAGCACACCGCCCATCTTTTCGATCGCGGGGTCTTCCTGCACGACGGCTGTTTCCAGAACCAGAGTGATGCGGTCAACGCGCAAAATATCAGCAACGTCAGAGCCAAGCGTGCTCAGGAAGCCCTCGAAATCAACGGGTTCAAGCAGGCGCAGGATCGCGCGATGGACCTGATTGGTGCCTGCGAGGTTCTCATAGGCTGCGGCGATGACGGACTTGTGGGTGTCCTCGAGCCTGTCCAGCCGCGCTTCGAGCCTTTGCATGGCTATGCCGCGCAGGTCGATGATGTTGTCTCCGCGTGCTTCTTCATTGGCGGTGACGAGGGCCTGCATCAGGTCCTTGTCATCCAGCACGGCGTAAGGCTCGGCCAGAATCGCCTCGCGGAGAGTGTCCTTGAGTTTGGTATTACTGCTCATGTCCCGTCCGGTCTTTTTTATGTTTTGCCGCGTTATAACACGGCTTGGCGCATTTGCCTTGGGAAAAATGCCAAAGTGACCGGATTTGATGTGTTGAGGGAGAGCTCCCGCCTGTCTGGGCCTGATCAGAGATCAGGTCCCATGCAGTTGGGCCGGGCGCGGTGCCTGACGACACCGCGCGGTCGTGTGGACAATCAGAGGATTTTCTGACCGGTTTTGGCCCAGTCAGAAAGGAAAGTTTCAAGCCCCTTGTCGGTCAGCGGGTGATCAGCCAGCTTTTTGATGACAGCGGGTGGGGCGGTGATCACGTCGGCACCGATCCGGGCGCTGTCGGTCACGTGGTTTACGGTGCGGATCGAAGCCGCGAGGATTTCAGTCTCGAACCCGTAATTGTCATAAACCTGACGGATGTCAGCGATCAGGTCCATGCCGTCGAGGTTGATATCGTCCAGACGACCGATGAAGGGCGAGATGAAGGTCGCGCCTGCTTTGGCCGCCAGAATCGCCTGATTGGTCGAGAAACACAGCGTCACGTTGACCATCTGGCCTTCGTCGCTGAGGGTTTTGCAGGTTTTCAGACCGGCCCAGGTCAGCGGAACTTTCACAGCAATGTTAGGCGCAATCTTGGCCAGCTTGCGGCCTTCGGCGATCATGTCGTCGGCTTCAG
The DNA here is from genome assembly GCF_056539385.1 of Ruegeria sp. BB6. Lineage (NCBI taxonomy): Bacteria > Pseudomonadati > Pseudomonadota > Alphaproteobacteria > Rhodobacterales > Roseobacteraceae > Ruegeria > Ruegeria sp. BB6. The sequence continues at coordinate 800,429 of NZ_JBQFUW010000001.1, read as the reverse complement.
TCGCGACGACTTCGGCGGATACCGGGCCGTCGACCAGATCACAGATCTCTTTGGTGACGTCCAGGATGTCGCGGCCCGATTTCAGGATTAGCGAGGGGTTGGTGGTCACGCCGTCCACCATGCCCAGATCGTTCAGTTCGGCGATAGCGTCGATCTCGGCTGTGTCTACGAAGAATTTCATGAGGGCAGTCCTTTGATGGGTTGGCCTTGGTCGCGGATGCCTTTACCTCAAAGAGACCCACGCTGAAACCCCCTGCTGAGGATGCACCAGTTTTGAGCAGCCCGGAGTATTTCAATCAAGGTGAACTGGTCGCGGTGCTAACAACGCAGCCGCTGGACCGGACCTTGGATTACAAGGCGCCCGAAGGCGGGTGTTTTCTGGGCGCGTTTGTCGAGGTGCCTCTGGGTCCGCGCAAGGTTCTGGGCGTGGTCTGGGGGCCGGGGCAGGGGGGCTTTGATCTGGCCAAGGCGCGCTCGGTGATCCGAGTGCTTGAGGTCGCGCCAATGCGCGAAGAGATGCGCCTGTTTCTGGGCAAGGTGGCCGACTACACGCTGACGCCGATGCCCGCAATGCTGCGTCTGGCAACCCGCGCGCCGGGGCTGGGCGATCCGCCGTCGATGAGGAAGGTCTATCGGCTAGGGACTGCCGAGCCGGATCGGATGACAGATGCACGCACTCGTGTTCTTGAGGTGCTCCGTGATTTTGGAGGTTTGGCTTTCACCCTGAAGGAACTGGCAGAGCAGGCGGGGGTCACGTCGTCGGTCGTCAAGGGGTTGGTGAAACTGGGGGCCGTGCGCGAGGAAGACAGCCCTCGCGATCTGCCCTATCCGCGACTGGACCCCGATTTGCCGGGGAAGAACCTCTCGGGTGATCAGGCGGCTGCGGTCGAAAAGTTGCAGGCCGGGCTACGAACCGGCGACTACGGCACGACGTTGTTGAAAGGTGTCACGGGATCGGGAAAGACCGAGGTCTACCTGGAGGCCGTGGCCGAAACCTTGCGCATGGGACGTCAGGCGCTGGTGCTGCTGCCCGAGATCGCCCTGACCGCCGAGTTCCTGACCCGGGTCGAGGCGCGGTTCGGCGCGCGCCCGGCTGAATGGCATTCGGGTGCAACCATGACCGAACGTCGACGCGTCTGGCGGATGGTCGGGCAGGGGGATGCGCAACTGGTCGTGGGCGCTCGGTCCGCGCTGTTTCTGCCGTTCAGGGATCTTGGGCTGGTCGTGGTCGATGAAGAACACGACACCTCGTACAAACAGGAAGACGGCGTGCATTACAGTGCGCGGGACATGGCGGTTCTGCGGTCTTCAATTTGCGGAGGGCGGGTGATTCTGGCCAGTGCCACCCCGTCGCTGGAAAGTTGGGCCAATGCCGAGGCCGGGAAATATGAGCGGCTCGACCTGACGTCGCGCTTTGGCGCGGCGGTTTTGCCCGAGATGAAACCCATCGACATGCGGGCCGAGCAGATGCAGCCGGGGACGTGGATTTCTCCGTCCTTGCGGCAGGCGGTGCGGCAGCGGATCGAGCGGGGCGAGCAGTCGCTGCTGTTCATCAACCGGCGCGGTTACGCACCGGTGACGCTTTGTCGTGCCTGCGGCGATCAGATTGCCTGCGATCATTGCGATGCGCGGATGGTCGAACACCGGTTCCTCAAACGTCTGATGTGCCATCAATGCGGTGAGACGAAGCCGATGCCCGAGGCCTGCCCTTCTTGCGGGGTCGAGGGCAAGCTGGCTCCGGTCGGGCCGGGGATTGAACGGCTGGCGGAAGAGGCCGAGGCCACCTTTCCCGAGGCCAAGATCGCGATGCTCAGCTCCGATTTGTTCGGTTCGGCCCGCGCGCTGAAGGCCAAGATCGAAGAGATTGCCGAAGGCGACGCGGATCTCATCATCGGGACGCAGCTAGTGGCCAAGGGGCACAACTTCCCCAAGCTGACGCTGGTGGGTGTGATAGACGCGGACCTCAGCTTGCACGGCGCCGATCTGCGCGCGGCCGAGCGGACTTTTCAGCTTATGCGGCAGGTTGCAGGGCGGGCAGGGCGCTCGGACAAGCCGGGGCAGGCGCTTTTGCAGACCTTCCAGCCCGAACACCCTGTGATCCGCGCTATTCTGTCGGGGGATGAGGAAGGGTTCTGGAAAGCCGAAGCAGCAGGTCGTCAGGCTGCGGGCGTGCCTCCTTATGGGCGCATGGCTGGAATTGTCCTCTCGGGGCCAGAGGTTGGGCCGGTTTTCGACATAGGCAATGCGATGGCGCGCAACGATGCACCTTTGCGTGACATCGGCGCGCAGATATTCGGTCCTGCGCCCGCGCCGATCGCCCGGATACGGGGGCGGCACAGGGTGCGACTGCTGGTCAAGGCTCCGAAAGGCGCGCCCATTCAGGATGCGATTGCCCGGTGGATTGCCCCCTTGCGATTGAAGGGGGATATACGCCTGACGGTGGATATTGACCCTCAAAGTTTCTACTGAACTCTGCATCCACGCAGATCGACTGTGCGCGGGCTGCTGCCCCCTCGCCAAAGCGCGAAAATAGGCGTAGAGGGAGTCCCATGCTGAAACCAATGCCCCTTTCCGAGGCGCAGAGCCTTCCGTTCTGGCGCCGTCCCGTTACGCTCTTGTTCGTGATGGCATTGACCATGCCCATCGCGTTCAACGCGTGGAGCGCGCTGTTGAATAATTTCGTGATTGAAGTCGCGAATTTCGACGGGGCGGATATTGGGCTGCTGCACACGGTCCGCGAAATTCCGGGCTTTCTGGCTGTCGGCGTAATTGCGGTGATCCTATTCGTTCGTGAACAGGTGCTGGCCATGATTTCCCTGATCATGCTGGGCGTCGCGACAGCAGTCACTGCGTGGTTTCCAAGCCTTGGTGGATTGTTGTTTGTCACCCTTTTTAGCTCGATCGGGTTTCACTACTACGAAACCGTGAACCAGTCGTTGCAGTTGCAGTGGCTGCCCAAGGACCGGGCACCACAGGTGCTGGGCTGGCTTGTGGCGATGGGTTCGGCGGCAACGGCGGTGGTTTACGGGCTGATCGTGCTGACATGGGACCGGTTCGACCTTTCCTACAATACGGTCTTCATGGCCGCCGGAGGGGTTACTGCATTGCTGGCGCTGTTTTGCCTGGTCGCGTACCCGCAATTCGACGCGCCCACGCCGCAGACCAAGAAACTGATCCTGCGCCGCAGATACTGGCTGTACTATGCGCTGCAATTCATGGCCGGTGCCCGGCGGCAGATTTTCGTTGTCTTTGCCGGGTTCATGATGGTGGAAAAATTCGGGTTTGAAGTGCACGAACTGACTGGCCTCTACCTGATCAACCTGATGATCAACATTGCTGCCGCTCCGATGCTGGGCAAGGCGGTGTCGGTCTTCGGCGAGCGTCGCACGCTGATCTTTGAATATGCAGGTCTGGCTATCGTGTTTGCAGCCTATGGCGGGATCTATTGGTTTGGTTGGGGCGTGGTGCTGGCTGCAATCCTCTATGTCATCGATCACGTCCTGTTCGCACTGGCGTTGGCTTTGAAGACCTATTTCCAGAAGATCGCGGACCCTGCTGATATCGCGCCCACGGCTGCGGTGGCATTTACGATCAACCATATTGCTGCCGTGTTCCTGCCTGCGCTTTTGGGGTTGCTTTGGGTCGTGTCGCCTGGTGCCGTATTTGCGCTGGCTGCGGCAATGGCACTGATCTCACTGGCGCTGTCTCTGCTGATCCCGCGCCACCCTGAGCCTGGGAATGAAACCATCCTGTCGAAATACGCTCCGGCACCTGCGGAATAAGCCAGCGCTTGACCTTGGCCGTTCGGGGCCATAGGCGCTGTGGCAGATGACACAGGAGGCCCAAATGCCCACTTTCACCGCGCTGACCACTTTGACTGGCAAAAAGGCCGCCGAGGGCTTGGGTGAGGCGATGGAGCGTCTGGAGCCTGAACCAACAGGTGTTGGTGTATTCGAGGTCGAAGACGGCTCGGGCCTTTGGGAAGTTGGGGGGTATTTCACCGAAACCCCGGACGAAACCGCCTTGGCGGTACTGGCCGCCGCGTTTGAGGCCAAGCCGTTTGTCGTCTCCGAATTGCCTGAGACCGATTGGGTCGCCCATGTTCGACGCGAGCTGGCGCCGGTCGAGGCCGGGCGGTTCTTTGTCTATGGCAGTCATGACGCGGATAAACTGCCAGAAGGCCGCATCCCGTTGCTGATTGAGGCAGCTATGGCCTTTGGGACCGGGCACCACGGTACGACATTGGGGTGCCTGAAAGCGCTGGATTTGCTGCTGGAAGAAGGCTTTGCCGCCACTAAGGTCGCCGATATCGGTTGCGGGACCGCCGTATTGGCTATGGCCGCTGCGCGGGTCTGGGACGGGGACATCATCGCAAGCGATATTGATCAGGTGGCTGTTGATGTCGCTGAAGCCAACCTGAAGGCCAATGGTATGGCCGGACAGGTAAAGTGTGTCGAAGCGGCAGGTTTTGATCACCCGGATCTGAAATCCCATGCGCCATACGACCTGATTTTCGCGAATATCCTCAAGGGGCCATTGGTCGCCTTGTCGCCGGAAATCGCCGCGAATCTGAGGGTCGGTGGTTATGCAATCCTTTCGGGAATCCTCAACGAGCAGGCGGATGACGTCATTTCCGTTTATCTTCAAAACGGATTTAATCTGTCCAATCTTTCCGAAATTGGTGAGTGGACAACGCTAATCTTAAGCAAACAGGGCGGAAATTAGACCATTTACAGGAGTTTTGTGGATTCTCGCCACGCTTTTGTCGCAATCTCAATCTACCGTCTAAACGTGTGAACGGGGGCGGTTTTTGGAGGCTGCCATGACTGGAAAACAACTGGAATTTGATCGGCGCATTAGTCGTCTGAACAAAAAGCACGCCAAGCTAAGCCGCGGCTATCGCGCGACGATGCGCAAGGATGGTCTGGTCGTGATGCGGCCGCAGCGTGTGCAGTCTGCCGTGCCTGCCAAGGTTCTGCTGCTGTGTCTCGTTGGCCTGTTTGCCTTCAAGACGTTTCTGCTGACAAGTCTCGGCTCGTCTGCCTATCAGTATCGGGTCGATAGTCTGGCTCAGGGTACGTCGGTTGAAAAAGCCGGTGCCTGGGTGATGCAAATTGATCCGCTCTCAGAACATATCTCTGCTCAGTTGGGTAAGTTCCTTCGCTGAGTTTCGTCCGCTCTGACTAGAAACGCCGCGCATTGAAAGATGCGCGGCGTTCTACTTCGCCCCCGAGGGAGGAGGAAGGGGCGAGTGAGTGGTGGGGGTGTGCTATTCCCTACCGACGACCTTCCGCGACGACATCAATGTCGCCTCGGCAAAGACCAATATCTTCGAGTTCGCGGTTCGTCAGGCGATTCAGAACGTTTCGGGTAACGCGGGCGTCGTTCCATTCGATAACGGCGGTGACAGCCGACGCAATAAATGCGCCGATACGGCCAGCAAGGCCGAACGAGCCAGTGGTGGCGCGGGTGGTATCCAGTGCAGCCATATCCTGTTTCCTTCTGGTTAAAGTTCATGTCTCGATCATTTGATCTGAGCGGCATCTAGTGATCTAAATCTGGCTATACAAGCGCAGAAATTGCATGTGTCCTATGCGTTTTCTGCAAGGCTAATATGGCGTGAAAAGCCCTTAATTTTATGGCCATTTTTCCGAAAGAAAACGTGTCGAAAACAGACTTTTCGCTGTCGCAATTTGACCAGTTTGTCGGACCCGGAACAGGGATGTCGTTTTTGGACTGCGGGTCAATACACTTGGAAAATGTTCATGCTTCGTGCTAATTCGGTTTAAAGATCACAAGAACCCGAGCAGGCCGAGGCAAAAAATGCGAATTCTGGGCATAGATCCGGGTCTCAGAACCCTGGGATGGGGCGTCATCGATTCGCATGGCAGCCGCCTGAGCCATGTCGCCAACGGTTTGTGCAAGTCAGATGGTGATGATTTGGGCGAGCGGCTGCTGTCTTTGCACAATCAGATCGTCGAGGTCATTGCAGAATACCAGCCCGAACAGGCGGCAATCGAACAGACCTTTGTGAACAAGGATGGTGCGGGCACGCTAAAGCTGGGGCAGGCGCGCGGGGTGGCGTTGCTGACGCTTGCGCAGGCCGGGCTGAGGATTGGTGAATATGCGCCCAACCGGGTGAAGAAAACGGTGGTGGGCGTTGGTCATGCCGAGAAAGAGCAAGTCCTGCATATGGTCAAGCTCCAGCTTCCGGGGTGCCAGCCCAAAGGCGCGGATGCCGCAGATGCGCTGGCTATTGCGATCTGTCACTCATATTACGGTGCAGCGCCCCAGGCGCGAATGAAAGAGGTTCGGGCATGATAGGGAAACTGACAGGGCGGCTGGACTACCGCGCGGCGGATCACGTTCTGATCGACGTGCGCGGGGTGGGATATATCGTCTATTGCTCGGATCGGACAATGGCGGCCCTACCGGGGGTGGGCGAGGCGGTCTCGATCTACACTGACATGGTCGTGCGCGAGGACCTGATGCAGCTTTACGGCTTTTTGTCGCTGGTCGAGAAGGAATGGCATCGCCTGCTGTGTTCGGTTCAGGGCGTTGGGGCCAAGGTATCCTTGGCTATCCTGTCGACGCTGGGACCTGATGGCGTAAGCCGAGCGATTGCGCTGGGCGATTGGGGCGCGGTGAAGGCTGCCAAGGGTGTTGGCCCGAAGACAGCACAGCGCGTCGTTCTGGACCTCAAGGACAAAGCGCCGGGAGTGATGGCGATGGGCGGTACGGTGACCGAAGCGATGGACGGCCCTGATCTTGAGGTTGTTGAGGCGGCCGAACCTGCGCCCAAACGGGTTGTCAAACCTGCGTCGGGGAACGCTGCGGCCTCTGCCGGTGCGTTGTCGGCCTTGTCGAATCTAGGGTATGGCCCGTCTGACGCTGCATCCGCCGTGGCTGAAGCCGCCGCCAGCCAGCCCGAAGCGGGCGAAGCTGATTTGATCCGCGCCGCGCTGAAGCTGCTGGCTCCGAAAGGCTGAGTGAATGGTAGACGCTGATCCCACCCTGCGCCCTGACCCTCTGCCCGAGGATAATGACCGCGCCCTGCGTCCGCAGGGGCTGGATGAATTCATCGGTCAGGCCGAGGCGCGCGCGAACTTGCGCGTGTTCATCCAGTCGGCCCGGCAACGGGGCGAGGCGATGGACCATACGCTGTTCCACGGCCCTCCGGGGTTGGGCAAGACGACGCTGGCGCAGATCATGGCGCGTGAGTTAGGGGTGAATTTCCGCATGACCTCTGGCCCTGTGCTGGCCAAGGCGGGTGATCTGGCGGCCATCCTGACCAATCTTGAATCGCGCGACGTGCTGTTCATCGATGAGATCCACCGGTTGAACCCGGCCGTCGAAGAAGTTCTGTACCCCGCGATGGAGGATTTCGAGCTTGATCTGGTGATCGGTGAAGGCCCGGCGGCGCGCACGGTTCGGATCGAGCTGCAGCCCTTTACTCTGGTCGGGGCGACGACGCGAATGGGCCTGCTGACCACTCCGTTGCGCGACAGGTTCGGCATCCCGACGCGGTTGCAGTTCTATACCGTGGATGAGCTGCACGAGATCGTCACCCGAAACGCTCGCAAACTGGGTGCGCCCGCTGACGACGACGGCGCGCGTGAGATCGCCCGGAGGTCACGCGGGACACCGCGTATTGCCGGTCGGCTGCTGCGGCGCGTGGTGGACTTTGCCATTGTTGAAGGTGACGGTCACATTACCCGCGATCTGGCCGATGGCGCGTTGACCCGGCTGGGGGTCGACAATCTTGGACTAGACGGTGCGGATCGGCGGTACCTGACGCTGATTGCCGAGAATTACGCAGGTGGACCCGTTGGCATCGAGACGCTCTCGGCGGCGCTGTCGGAAAGCCGCGACTCGCTGGAGGAAGTCATCGAGCCCTATTTGTTGCAACAGGGTTTGATCCAACGCACGCCACGCGGTCGGATGCTGGCGCAGAAGGCTTGGGCTCATCTTGGAATGGCCGCGCCCAAAGGACAAAGCGATCTGTTTGGTTGAAGCTGGACGCCATAGCTTTTAAGGGTTCGGGCAACCCATTTGCGACCACCGAGGATTGCGCGTGACACCCGAAGACATCCAAGCGTTGTTCACCCGCGAAAGCGGCGAGTTCCTGTTTGCACGCTGGGGTCGCCCCATCGTGCCCATCGTTTTTGGTGTGGAAGACGAAACGCTGGCGACCGTCAAAGGCGCGTTTGAAGCCGTCGTCACGCTTGCCGGTCACAAAATGGCCGAGACCGACCCGGAGCTGGGCGCAAACTGCATGGTCTTCTTCTTCCGCGACTGGAAGGAATTGCTTGAGGTTCCGGATCTGGATCGTCTGGTGCCAGATCTGGCCCCCTTGGTCGAGCGGCTGGTTGCGGCAGATGCCAATCAGTACCGTATCTTCAGGTTTGAAGAGGACGGGTCGATCCGGGCGGCGTTCGTGTTCCTACGGATGGACAAGGAACTGGCCAAAGTTCCGGCTGAAACCTTGGCGCTGAGTCAGGTGGTGCAGACGATCCTACTGTGGTCTGACGCTGCTTTTCGCAGCGCGTCGCCGCTGGCGATTGCAGGTGACGCGACGATACTGAGGCCGGACATTGCCGGACTGATCCGTGCGGCCTACGATCCGGTTCTGCCGGGCGTCGCGCAGGACCCATCGCACGCTCTGCGATTGTTTGCGAGGTTGGAGCAGCCGCAATGAAACATGTGTATCCCGTTCAGGTTTTCTACGAAGACACAGACATGGGCGGTGTCGTGTATCACGCAAACTACCTGAAGTTCATCGAGCGTGCGCGATCCGACTATGTGCGTAAACTGGGCAACGATCAGAACGCAATGCGCGATGCTGGTATTGTCTGGGTCGTCCGCAGGATCGAGGCGGATTATCTGGCTCCGGCCAAGTTTGAAGACGAGCTGATCGTGGAAACCGAAGTCGCTTCTGTGTCGGGTGTGCGGTTGACCATGGATCAGGTCGTAACACGCGACGGGACCGAGGTCTTTCGCGCGACAGTGACCGCCGTTTGCATGAATGCGCAGGGCAAGCCGGTGCGTCTTCCGGCAGAGATTCGCGCATTGTTGTAACAATTTGCGGGTCAAGGGTGGTTCTGTTGGCTTTTCATACCCAACTGCGTTAGCGTTTGGCAAAACAAGGCCAAAAGAACGGCCGTCAGGCAAAAACAAAGAGCAGGTTCATGGAAGCTGAAACGCTGGCGCTGGCGCAGGAGATCGACTTCTCCATGTGGGGGCTGTATGCCCGCGCGACCTTTGTCGTAAAACTGGTGATGCTGATGCTGATCGGCGCATCTATTTGGTCATGGGGCATCATTATCCAGAAACTCATCAACTATCGGGCCGCGCGGCGCGAGGCGCAGGTTTTTGATGAATCCTTCTGGTCAGGCAATCCGCTGGACGAACTGTTTGAACAGATTGGCACGCAGCCGGACGGAAGCTCGGAAAAGATTTTCGCGGCTGGCATGATCGAATGGCGCAGGTCCCACCGCACCGATGGAGGGCTGATTGCCGGGGCAACAGCGCGGATTGACCGGTCGATGGATGTGGCGATCGCGAAAGAGGCTGAAACGCTGCAAAAGGGGCTGCCAATCCTCGCGACGGTTGGCTCGACCGCGCCGTTTATCGGTTTGTTCGGCACGGTCTGGGGCATCATGAACGCCTTTATCGAGATTGCCGAGCAGCAGAACACCAACCTCGCCGTTGTCGCCCCCGGTATTGCCGAGGCGTTGCTGGCCACGGGTCTGGGGCTGCTGGCCGCGATCCCGGCCGTAATTTTCTATAACAAACTCAGCGCTGATAGTGACCGGATCGTAGGCGGGTACGAGGCGTTCGCCGACGAATTCGCGACCATCCTGTCGCGCCAGTTGGATAGCTGACATGGGGGCTGCGGTTCAGCAATCCTCGGGCGGGAATGGGCGTCGGCGCGGACGGCGTCGGGGTCGCGCCCAGCCGATGGCCGAGATCAACGTGACGCCTTTTGTCGATGTCATGCTGGTGTTGCTGATCATCTTCATGGTGGCCGCGCCTCTGCTGACCGTTGGTGTTCCGGTTGATCTGCCCAAAACTGCCGCCAGCGCATTGCCCGGTGACAACGAAGAACCGCTGACCGTGACGTTGACGGCTGACGGGCGGGTACAAATCCAGACCACGGATGTTTTGCGCGAAGAGTTGATTGGCAAACTGCGCGCAATCGCGGCAGAACGGAGCAGTGATCGCGTATTCCTGCGCGCAGATGGCGCGATCCCTTATGCGCAGGTGATGCAGGTCATGGGCGCGCTGAATGCGGGCGGTTTTTCCAATGTGGGGCTGGTGACGGATACCGGCGGCCCGACACTGGACGAAGGTGGAGAGTGAGGCCGCGCGGTGGATACCGGCACCAAGATCTCGGCGATCGCCCATGTGACTCTGATCGGATGGGCCTTGTTCGGCGGCACCTTTCGGTCCGAGCCTTTGCCTATGGCCGTGCAGGATGTTTCCGTGATTTCGGCTGAGCAGTTCGCGGCGATGACCGCTCAGCGCGATGCGCCCGAGGTGCCGACGCCATCGTCCTTGCAGCAGCCTGAAGAACCGCAAGAAAACACGGCCACCCCCGAACCCGTTGAGGAGGAACAGCCATCCTCGGAAGTTTCGGAGGCGGTTGTGCCAGAGCCGGACCCCGAGCCAGAGGCGGTCGAGCCGCCGCCCGAGCCTGTCGAAGTGGAACAACCCCCTGCACTGGATCCTCCGCCCGACACTGAAATTGCCGCATTGCCCGTTCCACCCGGCCCCGAGGCGCAGCCGCGCCCAGCGGACAAGGTCGCGCCCGAGCCTGTTGCTCCGCCCCCGCCCGAGGCGGCTCCGGATGATATCGAAACACCGGCCGTCTCACTGGACGAAGGCGCAGAAATCCAGCAGGAGCAGCAAGACCAGACCGCCCCGGTAGAGGCAACAGACGAGATTGTGACCGAGGCTGAAGAGGTCGATGAATATGCCCCCCGATCGTCTCCGCGCCCTCAGGTCCGTCCGAACCGGCCAACACCGCCAGCCCAGCCCGAAGTCGCTGAAACCGCAGAGCCCGAGACCCCGGCAGCCGACGAAAGCGCCATTCAGGACGCTCTGGCAGAGGCGTTGGGCCAAGGCAGCGAACCCTCTGGCCCTCCGTTGACCAGTGGCGAGAAGGACGCGATGCGACTGGCCGTTTCGCGGTGCTGGAATGTTGGGTCTTTGTCAACGGATGCGCTGCAGACTGTTGTTGTCGTGGCGTTTTCGCTGACGCCGGACGGCAAGGTGGTTGGCGGCAGTTTGCGCATGATCGACAGTTCTGGTGGGTCTGCCGGGTCCGCGAGTCAGGCATATGAGGCTGCCAGACGTGCAATTTTGCGCTGTGGGGCAAAAGGATACGACCTGCCTGCTGACAAATACGCGCAATGGCAGGATATTGAGATTACATTCAATCCCGAGAGGATGCGGATCAAATGATGAGATTTCTGACCAGCCTGTTGCTGGGCCTGACGATGCTGACGGCCCCTGCATATGCCCAGAACGGACCGCTGCGTCTGGAATTGGATCAGGGGATCATCGAACCCTTGCCCTTTGCCGTGCCCAGTTTTGTCCCCGATAACCCGGCTGCGGCCCAGTTCGCGCAGGACATATCGCGGGTGGTTGCCGCTGATCTAACGGGAACCGGGCTGTTCCGTGAGATTTCATCGGATGCGTTTATCAGCCGGGTCAGCAGTTTTGACGCTCCGGTTCAGTTTGCCGACTGGAAGGCCATCAACGCCGAGGCGCTGGTGACCGGCGCTGTGAATGTCTCGGGCAACAAGCTGACGGTGCGGTTCCGGGTGTGGGATGTGTTTTCGGGTCAGGAACTGGGCAACGGGCTACAGTTTGCGGGCACCACCGATGGCTGGCGGCGGATGGCGCACAAGGTGGCCGATCAGGTTTACAGCCGTGTGACAGGCGAAGGTGCTTATTTTGATAGCCGTGTCGCCTTTGTGTCCGAGAGCGGACCCAAGGACCAGCGCCTGAAACGTCTGGCGATCATGGATTATGACGGCGCGAATGTGCAGTACCTGACCGACAGCGCGGCCATCGTTCTGGCCCCGCGGTTTTCGCCCACCGGCGACCGGCTTCTGTATACCAGCTATGAAACCGGCCAGCCCCGCATCTATGTGTTGGACGTGGACCGCGTCCGCCGGACCGAGTTGAAAACGCAAGACGGCACCATGAGCTTTTCCCCCCGGTTCTCGCCCGACGGCCGCTCGATCGTTTATTCGCTGATTCAGGGCGGCAACACGGACCTGTGGAAGATGGACCTGGCGTCAGGGCAAAGCGTGCGTCTGACGAATACGCCTGCGATTGAGACCGCGCCCAGCTATTCTCCGGACGGGTCGCAGATCGTTTTTGAAAGCGACCGCTCGGGCACGCCGCAGCTCTATATCATGCCCGCCAATGGGGGCGAGGCGACGCGGATCAGCTTTGGTCAGGGGCGCTATGGCACACCTGTCTGGTCGCCGCGTGGGGATTTGGTTGCCTTTACCAAGCAAAACAAGGGCCGGTTCCATATCGGCGTGATGCGCACGGACGGCAGCGAAGAACGCCTGTTGACCTCGTCCTTCCTGGACGAAGGGCCGACATGGTCGCCGAACGGTCGGGTCATCATGTTCACGCGCGAAACGCAGGGCGCAAGTGGTCGGGCGACGTTGTACTCGGTGGATATTTCGGGACGAAACCTGCGCCCGGTGCGGACACCGGATGGCGGAAGTGACCCGTCATGGGGTCCATTGCAGAATTGATCGGGGCAGGGGCTTGGAAAAGTTCACAAAAAACCTGCACTGTGATACAGAGACGGCAATAAACAGATAATATGACGAGGCACCTGAAATGAACGTATTGAGCAAAGTTTTAGCTTTGGGCGCGCTGAGTGTGATGGCCGCCTGTACCAGCAACGATCCTTCGGCGCTGGGCGGTGGATTTGGCAGCGGCGCTAACGGTGCGATCGCGCCCGGTTCGCCAAGCGATCCGCGGTCACCGGCATATTTCCAGCAAACCGTGGGCGATCGCGTGTTGTTCACTGTTGACCAGTCAACGCTGACACCGCAGGCGCAAACGGTCCTGCAGGGCCAAGCGGACTGGCTTCTGGCCAACCCCGACTTTGCCGCGACCATCGAGGGGCATGCAGACGAACAAGGCACGCGTGAATACAACCTCGCCCTCGGCGCACGTCGCGCAAATGCGGCCCGCGAGTATCTGATCTCTCGCGGTGTTGCGGGTAATCGCCTGACAACGGTGAGCTACGGCAAAGAGCGCCCGATCGAGATTTGCAGCACCGAGGATTGCTATTCCAAGAACCGCCGCGCGGTGACGGTGCTGACCGGTTCAACCTTGGGGTAAGACGATGAGAATTGCAGGATGGGTTCTGGCCGCGGTCGTAGCGACCGCTGGAGTGGCACAAGCGCAGGATCAGCAGACTCTGGCCGATATCCGGCAGGAGCTGACGGTGCTGCACGTGGAAATTCAGCGTCTCAAGCGCGAGTTTTCAACGACGGGTTCGCCAGCGCCAAACCTGTCCGGCAGTTCAATTCTAGAACGTGTGGACGCGATCGAGGCTGAATTGCAGCGCCTGACGCGCCAGACCGAGCAGTTGAACCAGCGGGTTCAGAATGTCGTCACCGATGGCACCAACCGGATCGGTGATCTTGAGTTCCGTCTGGTTGAACTTGAAGGCGGCGATCTGAGTACGCTAGGCGAAACAACGACCTTGGGCGGCGACACAGAGATCACTGCGGCGGCTCCGTCCGTGACCCAAGAAACTCCGCTGGTCTCAGAGCAGGGCGAACTCGCGGTTGGTGAGCGTGCCGATTTTGACGCCGCTGCACAGTCTCTGGCCGACGGCAACTTTCAGGCGGCGGCCGAACAATTCGCGTTGTTTGACACATCCTATCCCGGAAGCCCTCTGGCACCAGAGGCTCACCTGAGGCGTGGACATGCGTTGCAGGGCCTGGGCGACACCCGCGAGGCTGCGCGCGCGTTTCTGGCCAGCTTTACCGGCGACTCCGAAGGCACATTTGCGCCCGAAGCCCTGTTTGAATTGGGGGCGGCACTCGGGCGGCTGGAACAAATTGATCAGGCCTGCATAACTCTAAGCGAAGTCGGTGTGCGCTTTCCGGGCTCGGCTGCGGCCTCGGCTGCGACGCAGGAAATGGCTTCGCTGGGCTGTTCTTGACCGAAATTTCAGACATCTTGCGATCCGAGATCAGGGCGCGGCTGGGAAGGGACTTGCCAGCCCGTTTGGGCGTTGCCGTATCGGGTGGTGGTGACTCGGTCGCGTTGCTGCACCTGCTGAGCGATATCGCCAGAACCGAACAGATCGAGCTTTTCGCAGCGACGGTAGACCACAGGCTGCGCGACGAATCCGCAGACGAGGCCGAGTGGGTCGCCCATCGTGCGAAGTCTTTGTGCGTGCCGCACGAAACGTTGATCTGGCAGCAGTGGGATGGGCGCGGAAACCTTCAGGATCAGGCGCGGCAGGTCCGTTATCAATTGCTGACGGACTGGGCGCATCGCAATGGAATTGGCTCGATTGCGCTGGGTCACACTGCGGACGATCAGGCCGAAACGTTGCTTTTAAGGTTAGGGCGGGCTTCGGGCGTGACGGGCCTGTCCGGGATGGCCAGAGTGCGTAAAACGGGCGGCATAGACTTGCTGCGACCGATGCTGGGCGTCACGCGCGCGCAGTTGCGTGCGTACCTTGCGGACATAGACGCCGATTGGATCGAAGACCCCTCGAATCACGACAGGCGATTTGACCGGATCAAGGCCCGCGATGCGTTGAAGACTTTGAGCGATATTGGAATTTCTGCCCAATCTTTGACCCGTGTCGCCGAAAATCTTGCCCAAGCGGACGAGGCTTTGGCTCTCTATACGCAGGAATCCGCAGGGCGAGTCCTCATCGCGGATTCTGGCGATGTCTGTATCGACAGGGTGAAGTTTTCGGTTCTTCCGGGTGAAATACAGCGCCGTCTGCTGGTTGGCAGTCTGGCATGGATCGCCGGTGCGGGATATCCACCGCGCCGTGCGGCCACAGATCAAGCAATCGCCGCGATTTTAGAGGGCGAACCCAGCACCATCGGTGGCTGTATGCTGATCCCAAAAGGCAATAATACGTGGATTTGCAGAGAACTAAACGCGGTGGCCGACGAATGGTGCGCAATCGGAGAGGCGTGGGATAAACGCTGGATTTTGTCCGGCCCCCCTGCATCCAACGCGCGTATTGGACCGCTCGGAGAGGTCGGCCTGAACACTGTAGAAGGATGGAGAGCGCTGGGAAAGCCGCGCGCGGCGCTACTGTCCACTCCGGCGGTGTGGGATGGCGATGTATTGCTGTCTGCGCCCTTGGCCGGCTTTGGCAATGGGTGGCAGGCCAATTTGGTGCAGAATAGGTCCGAGTTTCACTGTTCGTTTTTATCGCATTGAACCTGCTTGAATCATCTCTATTTTAAAGAGCAACTCGGTAGACCCCCACCTGCCGAAATCTTTTGGGAGATTTTTCTTGGGCAACGCTCGTAACATCGCCTTCTGGGTCGTTCTGTTTCTGCTGATCCTTGCACTGTTCAATTTGTTCAGCGGAGCAGGCGGAACGCTTCAGAGCAATGAAAGAACCTATTCCGATTTCGTGACCGCTGTTGAAGGAGGCGAGGTCAAGAATGTGACGCTGGATGGTGAGCAGATTCGCTATACCACTCAAAGCGGCGCAAATTATGTGACGATCAAACCGGGTGACGCCGAAGTCACCAAGCTGTTGATCGACGAAAACATTCCGGTGCGCGCTGAAAAACAGCAACAGTCCGGTTTTCAATCGTTCCTGATCACCTTGCTGCCCTTCCTGCTGCTGATCGGTGTCTGGGTTTATTTCATGAACCGGATGCAAGGCGGCGGCAAAGGCGGCGCGATGGGCTTTGGCAAGTCCAAGGCCAAGATGCTGACTGAAAAGCATGGCCGTGTGACCTTTGACGATGTGGCTGGCATCGACGAGGCCAAGGAAGAACTGGAAGAGATCGTGGAATTCCTGCGCAACCCGCAGAAATTCAGCCGTCTGGGTGGCAAGATTCCAAAAGGCGCGCTGCTGGTTGGCCCTCCGGGTACGGGTAAAACGCTGTTGGCGCGTGCGATCGCGGGTGAGGCGGGTGTGCCGTTCTTTACCATCTCGGGCTCGGACTTTGTTGAGATGTTCGTCGGTGTGGGTGCATCACGTGTGCGCGACATGTTCGAGCAAGCCAAGAAGAATGCGCCTTGTATCGTCTTTATCGACGAGATCGACGCCGTAGGTCGCCACCGTGGGGCCGGGTATGGCGGTGGCAACGATGAACGTGAACAGACCCTCAACCAGTTGCTGGTCGAGATGGACGGGTTCGAGGCCAATGAAGGCGTCATCATTCTGGCGGCCACCAACCGTAAGGACGTTCTGGACCCAGCTCTGCTGCGTCCGGGCCGGTTTGACCGTAACGTAACCGTCGGTAACCCTGACATCAAAGGGCGCGAGAAAATCCTGGGCGTGCACGCGCGCAAGACGCCTTTGGGTCCCGATGTCGATCTGCGCATCATTGCGCGCGGGACGCCGGGGTTCTCGGGTGCTGATCTGGCGAACCTCGTGAACGAGGCCGCGCTGATGGCGGCGCGTGTTGGTCGCCGTTTCGTCACCATGGAAGACTTTGAGAACGCCAAGGACAAGGTGATGATGGGGGCCGAGCGCCGCTCGATGGTGCTGACTCAGGACCAGAAGGAAAAGACCGCCTATCACGAGGCCGGTCACGCCGTGGTGGGTCTGACCCTTCCGTTGTGTGATCCTGTCTACAAAGCGACAATCATTCCGCGCGGTGGTGCGCTGGGTATGGTTGTGTCACTGCCGGAAATGGACCGCCTGAACTATCACCGTGATGAGTGTGAGCAGAAGCTGGCCATGACAATGGCAGGTAAAGCTGCTGAGGTGATCAAATACGGTGAGGATCACGTGTCGAACGGCCCGGCCGGTGACATCATGCAGGCTAGCCAGTTGGCCCGCGCCATGGTGATGCGCTGGGGCATGTCGGACAAGGTCGGCAATATCGACTATGCCGAAGCGCACGAAGGGTATCAGGGCAACACCGCTGGTTTCTCGGTCTCGGCCCACACCAAGGAACTGATCGAAGAAGAGGTAAAGCGCCTGATCCAGCAGGGTTATGAGCGCGCCCACCAAATTCTGACGGATCAGAACGAGGAATGGGAGCGTCTGGCGCAGGGTCTGCTGGAGTATGAAACTCTGACGGGCGACGAAATCAAACGTGTCATGAACGGTGATTCACCGACTGAAGGTGACGACGAAGGCGGCAGCCCTGATGAGGGCAACGCGCCAAGCGTTACCGCCATCCCGAAAACAAAGGTCAAGAAATCTCCGCCCGATGGCGGGATGGAGCCGGAACCGACAGCATAACGAAAAGACCCGGGTTCCTCCGGGTCTTTTTTCTTTTCAAACCACGCTGCGTGAACTCTATTGCCACTTGGAAACCTGAGATGTGGAAGGAGAGATCATGCCGGTCCTGCGCGAAACGAATTTCACGGCAGAGGTGGTTTGGCTGGGTCACGTCCCCGCCGGTGACTCGATCCGCGCTCAGGCGGTTGGGTCTTTGCAACTGGATTTTTCCGGTGACGCGGGTGCGCGGCACGAAGGCGTCAATCGGGCCTCGTGTGTGCGGGTCAAAAACCTTTACCCGCAGGGGACCGAAATCCGCAATGTGCGCCAGCTTTCAGTGCTTTCTGCCGAAGAAATGGACGCAACGGCGGCAGAGATGGGGTTGAAGAATCTGGACCCGAGTTTTCTTGGGGTCAGTATCTTGCTGCGTGGTATTCCGGACTTCACGCATATCCCTCCATCCTCGCGCCTGCAGGGGCCAGACGGCGCAACGATCACTGTGGACATGGAGAATCGCCCCTGCGTCATTCCGGGGCGCGAAATCGAATCTGATCTTCCGGGACTTGGAGCCGCGTTCAAACCCGCCGCAGAAGGGCGTCGCGGCGTCACCGCGTGGGTGGAAAGGCCGGGAAAACTGAACCTTGGCGACAAGTTGAAGCTGTTTGTTCCCGATCAGCGATCATGGGCACCATAAACGCCGGGCGTTTCCGATTGAACGCTGTAAGGTTGACGCTACGCCGTTTCGCGGCGCGATTATGTCGGAATCCATATCCATTTACTTGGTACACAACGGTATGGATTGAGCAGCACCGGCCTTTTTGTGCTGGTTTGCACGGCATTCAATCAGGGATCTTGCCCAATGAGCTATAAATCCGACATCGAAATCGCTCGCGAAGCGAACAAAAAGCCGATCCAGGAAATCGGCGCCAAGCTGGGCATCTCCAGTGACGATCTGCTGCCCTATGGTCACGACAAGGCAAAGGTCAGCCAGGACTTCATCAACTCGGTCCAAGACCGCGAGGATGGCAAGCTGATCCTTGTCACCGCGATCAACCCGACCCCTGCGGGTGAAGGCAAAACCACTACGACCGTTGGTCTGGGCGACGGTCTAAACCGAATCGGCAAGAACGCGATGATCTGTATCCGCGAAGCCTCGCTTGGCCCGAACTTTGGCATGAAGGGGGGTGCCGCGGGTGGTGGTTACGCTCAGGTTGTTCCGATGGAGGAAATGAACCTGCACTTCACCGGCGACTTCCACGCCATCACCTCGGCCCACTCGCTGTTGTCGGCAATGATCGACAACCACATCTACTGGGGCAACGAATGCGACATCGACATCCGTCGCGTTGCATGGCGTCGCGTTGTTGACATGAACGATCGCGCGCTGCGTCAGATCACCGCCAGCTTGGGCGGCGTGTCGAACGGTTTCCCGCGTGAGGCTGGATTTGACATCACCGTGGCCTCTGAGGTTATGGCGATCCTGTGTCTGGCCAACGACCTGAAAGACCTGGAACAGCGTCTGGGCGACATCATCGTGGCCTATCGCCGCGACAAGACCCCGGTCTACTGCCGCGACATCAAAGCCGAAGGCGCAATGACCGTTCTGCTGAAAGACGCGATGCAGCCGAACCTGGTGCAGACGCTGGAAAACAACCCGGCCTTTGTTCACGGCGGTCCGTTTGCAAACATCGCACACGGCTGTAACTCGGTCATTGCGACCAAGACCGCTCTGAAAGTTGCCGACTATGTCGTGACCGAAGCCGGATTTGGTGCTGACCTGGGTGCCGAGAAGTTCATGAACATCAAGTGCCGCAAAGCAGGCATCGCGCCGTCAGCAGTGGTGCTGGTTGCCACGGTGCGCGCGATGAAGATGAACGGTGGCGTGGCCAAGGCCGATCTGGGTGCCGAAAACGTTGACGCGGTTCAGTCCGGGTGCGCCAACCTAGGCCGTCACATCGAAAACGTTAAGTCGTTCGGTGTTCCAGTCGTCGTCGCAATCAACCATTTCGTCACCGACACGGATGCCGAGGTTCAGGCCGTGAAAGATTATTGCGGCGAGCATGGTGTCGAGGCGATCCTGTCGCGTCACTGGGAGCTTGGTTCGGAAGGTTCCGCGCCACTGGCCGAAAAAGTTGTTGAAATCGTCGAAGGTGGTTCCGCAAACTTTGCGCCGATCTACCCTGATGAGATGCCTCTGTTCGAGAAGATCGAAACCATCGCCAAGCGCATCTATCGCGCGGACGAGGTTCTGGCCGACAACAAGATTCGCAACCAGCTTCGCGATTGGGAAGACGCAGGCTACGGCAACCTGCCGGTCTGCATGGCGAAAACGCAATACTCGTTCTCGACCGACCCGACGCTGCGCGGCGCGCCCAACGGCCACTCGGTCCCTGTGCGTGAGGTCCGCCTGTCCGCCGGTGCCGGCTTTATCGTGGTTGTCTGCGGTGAGATCATGACCATGCCCGGTCTGCCCCGCAAACCAGCCGCCGAAACCATCTGTCTTAACGACGCAGGTGAGATCGAGGGCTTGTTCTAAGCCCCCAAATGAGACATCTCGTGGTCCGGGGACATCCCCGGGCCATGAGGAGACGAACATGCCCACTCTGACACCGCCGCAAGACTGTCATTCGATGCAGGAACTGCGGACTCAGATCGACAAGCTGGACTTCCAACTGATCGAGATGTTGGTGACGCGCGCGGGGTATATCGATCGCGCTGCGCAACTGAAACCGGCCGAAGGACTGCCCGCTCGCATTCCAGATCGTGTCGAAGACGTGGTTCAGCGTGTGCGTGCAAGCTCGGATGATCTGGGCATGGACCCGGATCTGGCCGAGCAGATGTGGCGCATATTGATAGATTGGTCGATTGCACGTGAGGAACGTGTTCTCGGCGCTGACTGACCGGGCGTTTCAAGCGCCCGATCCGTTTTCAAGGAAGGGATGACAGGATGGTAGCCCAGGTTATTGACGGTAAGGCGTTTGCGGCAAAGGTCCGCGCGCAGGTGGCCGATCAGGTCGCAAAGCTGAAAGAGGAAAACGGCATCACGCCCGGTCTGGCGGTGGTTCTGGTGGGCGAAGACCCAGCCAGCCAGGTTTATGTCCGCTCGAAAGGTAAGCAGACTGTCGAGGTCGGCATGAACTCGTATGAGCATAAGCTGGACGTTGAGACCTCGGAAGAAGACCTGCTGGCGCTGATTGACAAGCTGAACAATGATCCGGCCGTCCACGGTATTCTGGTCCAGCTTCCGCTGCCCAAGCACCTGAACGAAGACCTTGTGATCAATTCGATTGACCCGGCCAAGGATGTGGATGGGTTCCATATCTCGAACGTGGGTCTGCTGGGCACGGGTCAGAAATCCATGGTGCCCTGTACGCCGCTGGGCTGCTTGATGATGCTGCGCGACTATCACGGTTCGCTGTCGGGCATGGATGCGGTCGTGATTGGCCGTTCCAACATCGTGGGCAAACCGATGGCGCAACTGCTTCTTGGCGATAGCTGCACCGTGACCATTGCGCATAGCCGCACCAAGGACTTGCCGGACGTCGTTCGCCGCGCCGACATCGTTGTTGCCGCCGTGGGCCGCCCCGAGATGGTGCCGGGCGACTGGATCAAGGAAGGCGCGACCGTCATCGATGTAGGCATCAACCGGATTGAGCGTGACGGCAAGAACAAGCTCGTTGGTGACGTGGACTATGCCAGCGCCGCCGAGCGTGCGGGCGCGATCACTCCGGTTCCGGGTGGTGTTGGCCCGATGACGATTGCGTGCCTGCTGGCCAATACGCTGACTGCCTGCTGCCGTGCCAATAGTCTGCCAGAGCCAGAGGGTTTGACGGCCTGAGCCGCGTATCTATCAGTTGCTGGATGAGTTTTCGGGCCGAAGCGTCTACTGCGTTTCGGCCCGTTTGTTTCGTCTAAGAGATAGACCTGTAGGCGCGGCCAGTTACATCGGGTATTCCTCTCTGGTTTCAGTGGTAGATGGCGCTGTCTGCGGCACTGAAACGCAAGATGGCAGAGATTAATACAGAAGGGGGTACGCGGTGCGGACGGCACAGTCTCCAAACCGTTGGTATGGCGTCTTGGATAGCTATCGCGGCATCGGGACCATATGCGGGTGATCGCCCGTCAAAATAGCCATCGCATTTTTGTCCATCAATTCATCCAAAACCACGTCGGAACTGTAAAGGCCGCCTGTATAGGTTCCATAAGCGGGCAGGATGAGGCGCTTGCCGTCGAACAAAAAGGCCGGGCGCGTTATTGATCGCCCTTTGACCCGAAGCCGCGCCTTGGGATGGTAGTGGCCCGAGATTTCGGCCTGTGAGTCTGGTTGGGCGATGTGCCGGAAAGTCACCAAGCCAAGCACGTAATCGGACAGATGCGCTCCGCCAAGGTTGACCGGGCCGGGGTCATGGTTCCCTTCGATCCATATCCATCGGCGTCCGGCCTGAAGCGTTGAGATTTGCATCGTGTCTGCTGCGTCCAGACCGCTCAGCGCATCCAAATCGTCAAAACTGTCGCCCAGACAGATAACGGTCTCTGCGCCGGTCTTTGAAATATCCGCTGACAACCGGGCTAGGGTGTCCTGGCTTTCATAGGGTGGCAGGTACGGGCCTCCACGACGCGCAATCCGTTCGGACTTACCAAGATGCAGGTCGGAAACGCAGAGAAGGCGCTGTTCTGGCCACCACAACGCACCCGATCCCATTGCGCACAGGTTTTGACCGGCAAAGGAAAACGTCAACTCGTTCATGGAACGTTCTTTGCGGTTTTCGACTCGCAACGCAAGAGGGATTACATCGGCTCCAAGCCTGCGGTCTGCAGCAGACGGTCACTTTCTTCTTGCAGCAATCGTTCCTCTGCAGCCCCTTTGACGGGCACTTTTCCAACCTCAAGAAACAGTGGTGCGGCAAGCGGCGAAACCCGTTCCAGCCGTATAAGGTCGATACGATCGCCAATGCGTTCGATCATCGCTTCGATCCGCCCGAAATCGACCAGCCCGCGCATCGCCTCCTCTCGTGTGATCTGCATCAAAAGGTGGTCGGGATCGTATTTCAGCAGCGTGTCGTACAATATGTCCGACGAGAACGTTGCCTGCCGTCCGCTTTTGCGCTGACCACCGGTATTGCGTTCGATCAGACCGGCAATCGTGGCCGACGCTCGGAAGGTTCGTTTCATTACAGCATTGCCAGCCAGCCAAGTGTCCAACCCTTCGCGCAGCGCGTCCAGTTGGAACAAGGGGCGGGGGTCGGTAACGGCGTCCAGCCCCCAGATCAGGGTCGCATAATCCGTGGCTACAAAGCCCAAAGGGGCAAGCCCGGTTTCTTCCATCCGTTTTGTCAGCAGCAATCCCAACGTTTGCTGTGCATTTCGACCCGCAAAGCCATAGACGCAAAGATGCTGACGCCCTTCATTGGGAAAACTCTCGATCAGCAGGCGGTCGCGTTGTGGAAGCCGAGAGATTTGCCGCTGCAAGGCCAGCCAATCCGCCGTATGAGAAGGGAGCTGCGGCCATTCGTCTTGGGCAAACATGCGCAGGATACGGTCGCTCAACTGCGTGGACGTGGCAAACTTGGTTCCGGAAAACGTGGCGATCTTTGGTTTTCGGTCCGCGCGGCGGCTCACTTCGACCGTCATTTCGCGCAACCCTTCATACCGCACGATCTGACCACCGATCAGGAAGGTATCTCCGGGTGTTAGCGAGGCGGCAAAGGCTTCTTCTACTTCCCCCAACGGTTTGCCGCCCCGGTTACGCTTGAGGCGCACCTTCAGCGTGTCGGAATCCTGAATTGTGCCCAGATTCATGCGAATACGCTGGGCAGCACGCGGGTCGCGAAGCTGCCAGCGCCCGTCGGGTCTTTGCTGCAGCCGCTGCCAACGGTCATAGGCGCGCAAGGCGTAGCCGCCCGTGGCGCAGAACTCTAGACATGCGTCGAATTCTGCGCGGCGAAGGTGCGCGTATGGTCCGGCGGCGGCCAATTCGGTGAACAGTGCATCGGCGTCGAACGGGCCAGAGGCTGCGGCAATCAGAATGTGCTGACACAATACGTCCCGAGGGCCAGCTCCGCGCGGCTCACCGTCCAGATCATTCGCTTTGGCAGCTTCAAGAGCGGCGACGCATTCCACCACCTCAAACCTGTTCGCCGGGACAAGCAAAGCCTTGGAGGGGGCGTTGTAGCGGTGATTGGCGCGCCCGATCCGTTGCACCAGCCGCTTGACGTTCTTGGGGGCTCCGATTTGGATCACCAGATCGACATCGCCCCAGTCGATCCCCAAGTCCAAGCTTCCGGTGCAAACAATCGCTCGCAGATCGCCGCGCACCATTGCTGCCTCGACCCGTTCACGCTGTTGCCGATCAAGGCTGCCGTGGTGAATGCCAATCGGCAAGGCGTCTTCGTTGGCCAGCCACAGGTTGTGAAAGAAAATCTCGGCCTGTGCGCGCGTGTTGTGAAAGATCAGCGTCGTCTTGTGTTGTTTGATCTGCTCCAACACGGCCGGGATGGAATAGGCCGCGCCGCCGCCAGACCAGGGAGGCATCTCTTGCGTTTCAAGCATCCGGATATCGGGGTCAGCCCCGGGGTCGGCCTGAACGACAGGGCAGGGGTCCGGGTGGCGAGCCAGAAAGCGAGCAATAGCCTCTGGGTCTTCGACCGTTGCAGACAGACCCACACGGCGCAGATCGGGGCAGATACTTTGCAAATGCGCCAAGGCCAACATCAGTTGATCGCCGCGTTTGCTTTCGGCCAGTGCGTGGATTTCGTCGACGATGACCCTTTGAACACCTTGGAACATCCTTGGCGCGTCTTCATAGGATGTCAGCAGGGCCAGGCTTTCAGGCGTAGTGAGCAGAATATGCGGAGGGTCGACGCGTTGACGCTTTTTCTGCGTGGCCGATGTGTCGCCTGTGCGGTCCTCGATACGGATAGGCAGGCCGATCTCATCAGCCGGTCCGCGCAGGTTGCGGCGAATGTCTGCGGCCAATGCCTTGAGTGGCGAGACGTAGATCGTGTGCAACCCGGTGTGATCCCCAGTGGCGAGATCGGACAGGGTGGGCAAGAACCCGGCCATCGTTTTACCGCCACCCGTGGGCGCGATGAGCAACGCAGCCGGGTCTTGGGCGCGGTCGAACATCTCTTGCTGATGTGGATGGATGAACCAGCCTTTGGCGGTAAACCAGTCGGTGATCCGGGCGGGAATCTGCGTCATAGTCGCAGACTACCCGGCCCGTCACGGAAATGGCACGGCGTTATTTAACGATCTGTTCGTCCTTGACGAACATGTTGGCCCAGGCGCGATCGATCAGGTCGGGGCTCATCTGATAGGGGATGCCCTCGAATTCGCAGATCGAGATCATCTGGTCGATCAGGAAGATGGGTTGATAGTTCGCGTAGATATTGTTGATGGTCGGGTACTTGACCTTCAGCAAATGAACCAGAGCGGCTTCGTCCAACGGCATGCCACGTTTGCGGGCGACCATCGCGAAGATTTTCAGGAAGTTCTCTTGGTTTGGACCGTCAATCTTGATCTTGAAGAAGATCCGGCGCAGGGCCGCTTGGTCGAAGATTTCGTTCGGGTGGAAGTTGGTCGAGAAGATGACCAGCGTGTCGAAAGGAACCTCGAATTTCTCACCGGACTGCAGTCCGAGGATGTCTTTGCTTTCCTCCAGCGGAACAATCCAACGGTTGATCAACGCCTGCGGCGGTTCCTGCTGACGGCCAAGGTCATCCACGATGAAGATGCCGCCGGTCGATTTCAACTGCAGCGGAGCCTGATACGTCCGCGCGGTTGGGTTATAAACCAAGTCCAGCATGTTGAGCGAAAGCTCACCCCCTGTAACCACGGTTGGGCGTTCACATTGGACATAGCGTGTGTCGAACCGCTTGCGACGGCGCAGGCTGTTGGGGTCGTCCGCTTCCTGTTCGATCGCGGTGTGAACGATCGGGTCATAAACCGTGATAACCTGCCCGGCATACTCGATGGCGCGGGGAACGTAGACGTTGTCCCCAAGCGCATCCCGAATCCCGTTTGAAATCGAAGACTTACCATTGCCCGGAGGACCATACATCAGGATGGACCGGCCCGCGCTGACGGCGGGGCCGAGATGGTCCAGAAGGCTGTCGGGCAAAACCAGATGCCCCATCGCCCCGGTGAGCTGGTCACGGGTGACTTGAATGTTGCGGATGGACTGGCGCTTGACCTGCTCACGATAGACATCCAGCGGCACAGGCATGGCCCCGAAATACTCGGACTGGCTGAGCGCGTCCAGCGCACGCGCCTTGCCCGCGTCGGTTAGCTGATACCCCATTTCATTGCCGCTGTTGGCGTTCAGCGTACCGGTAGCCTCAAGCAATTTCTGTTCGCGCGCAATGTCGATCAGTTCCTGGGTCACCGATCCGGGCAGGCAAATGGCTTCTGCCACCTCGGACACGGTATCAACGTTCTTGCGAAAAATCGTCTTCAGCAGAATGTCCCGCATCATGACGATGGGTAGCTGCATCTCTCCCAACCCCTTTGGGGTGGGGGGGGCCATTACCGAAGTCGTCTGCATATTCATGAGCGTCGCCCGTCTTATCCAGTATTCACGCCGCATGCCCATTGTTGGGCCGCTTGCGAAAAATCTGGTCCTGCTTTGTGTCATCACCAAGGCAGGGAAAAGGCGGACTGATGATAGTTTACGACCCGTAAACAGTTCCTAGTATCAGGTAGATGGCCAGACTTCCGCCGAGCGAAAAGCCCATGGGGAATTGCTTGGGCCTGTTCCAGCTTTCCCAATCCGGTGCGATTGCTCTTAGGGCGGTGTTCTTGGCCAACCTGTGGGTCACAAATGCGGCAAGCGTCGTGGACATCAGGATCATCGCCATCGCCATGTAGTCACCCGCCCATACAAAAGCTGACGCGGCGGCCAGAAATTTGGCGTCTCCGGCCCCCATGACGCCAGCGGCATTCAGCAAAATGCCTAAGACCAGCACCACGACGATATGCAGCAATTGCCAAAGATAAGGGGGCAACGAGACGGTGAATGGACCAACACGCCCCATGGTCCAATCTGTTGACCAAGGGGAGAGTGCGAATAGACCCACGACTACAAAAACCAAGGCCAGTGCGATGACCGCGTGGTTCTTGATCAGCATGTCGCGCATATCCGTATAGGCAACGTAAAAGCAGATCGGCAGAACGAACGGCAAAAACCAGCCCGCTGCCAAAGCGGGAATGGTCATGAATCAGGCTTCCTCAAGCGCACGCAGCGAGCGCACGGCTTCTTCAAAATGCTGAGGATGCGTGGCGATCGCTTCGCGGAACAGGTTCTTGGCCGTGGTCACATCACCTTGCTTGACCGCAGAAATGCCCATTGTATTCAAAAGCATGGCGCGTTCGACCTGCGTCAAGGGCACGACAGGCATGCTGTAGTTGCCTTGAGCAGCCCGCGCTAGTACCAGATTGTTCTTCGCCGTGAACAGGGACTTATCCTGGCGGATAGCTTCGGTGAACAGGCGCTCGGCTTCTTCGTATTCGCCGCGGGACAACTTAGAGTAACCCCAGTTGTTCATGACGCCGCCGGGTCGTGTCGTAAGACCGACCGCTGTTTCATAGAAATGATCCGCGCGCTTCCAGTCTTTTTTGGAATCGGCAACGACGGCCTCAAGGCGATAGCGTTTGAAGCTTTCGTAAGTCGGAGGGATCGAGTCCAGAACGACCTTTGCCTGATTCCAGTCGCCGGACCGCACGAGGGCGTCTGCATACTCGATCTTGTCGACGTTCCCAGCCCCCTTCATGGTCGTCACTTTCTTCCATGCTGCGGCTGCTTCGGTGGTGCGTTTGGCGCGAGACAGGGAAATTGCCAGCCCCCGCTGAAGGTCGATCCGGCCCGGGTTCTTGGCCGCTGCGCCCTGGAAATACGTGACGGCTTCATTCGGGTCGGCCGCGGTCAGCAGAACTTCGTTCAGGTTTGTTTCGTCGATGACGTTCACTTCTTGAAACGTCTTTTCGACCTTTTCTTCCTCGGTTTCTTTGGCGCAGGCAGTCAGGGCCAGCCCGCAGACAACCATTGCCGGAATCAAGAATTGTTGGCGCATTTTGCGTCCCTTACTGCTCTTGCCTATGTTACCGGAGCTTGCGCAGCTTGAATTGCCCGTCGCCTTGTTGCTCCAGCGTGTATTCTTGTTCTTCTGGTGTAGTATTAACGGGATTTTCCATTTTTGCGAGGGCTAAGCGAAGATTGTCGCGAATTGCGTCACTTTCGCCATTGTCCAAGGCGAAGGCGCGTCGGAAAACTTGCGCGGCCTCTGGGTATTCGCCTTTCTCAACAAGGATAACGCCTAGATTGTTCCAGGCCACAGGCCATTCAGGTTGGTCCGCGACGGCCCGGCGAAGCAGGGTTTCGGCTGGTCCTAGTTGTCGAAGGCCAAGGTTTGCGGTGCCCATGCCCGCCATTATTTCCGGTGTCATGCCCTGATCCAGTGCGGCGCGCGCAAATGAATCCAGCGCCAAGTCGTATTCTCCGGCCACCAACAGACGGTTTCCAACAACCAGGGGATCTTCGACCTGCCCGTTCGGGTCGATTCCCGGAGGGTCCAGTTGATCCGAAAGGCTGGTTTCCGTGCAAGAGGCCACCATGGTGAAAACCATAGCGGCCTGAAATGCGCGGCGAATCCCGATACGGACACGCCTGCTTATTGGTATCATAGGGTTATACGCCCCCTGCGTTGCCACCTGCGAAATCGGCGATGCCTTTTGCCGAAGGTCCGACCAGAATGACCAGCAACGGCGGCACCGTCAGCATCATTGTGGCAAGTGTCATTTTCGTTGGCAACTTGTTAGCGGCTTCCTCAGCGCGCATCACGCGTTTATCTCGCATTTCGCTGGCATAAACCCGCAGAGCTTCGGCGATGGACGTCCCGAATGTTGCAGACTGGATCATCACGGTCACGAACGAATTGACATCCTGTGCGCCGCAGCGGGTTCCAAAGTCACGGAGAACCGTATCCTTGTCCTTACCAGCCTTGAGTTCATACGCAACAACCTCGAATTCCTGCGCGATGTCTGGGTACGAGGCTTTCATTTCTGCTGCGACCCGAACAATAGCCTGATCCAGTGATTGCCCTGCCTCAACACAGACCAACATCAAGTCCAGAGTATCCGGGAACCCGGCGATAATCGCTTCTTCTCGTTCGGCAACCCGCCGGGTAACCCAGTATCGCGGCAGATAGTAGGCCGCTGCAGCTGGAATAATGACGCGAGTCGCCATCTGCGATGAAGTGAACTCCTGATCTCCGGCGAAAACGGTGACCAGCATGACGCCGATCAGGATGCCGACGATTCCCAGTGCGAATTGCGCAAAGTGGAAAAACCGCACTGCATCTTTTGAGTGATACCCGGCCTGGCGCAGCTTGAGCTGCATGGCCGAAAGCTCCTCTTGGTTTTGCGGCTCAAGGAAAGTGGCAAATTTTTCAAGCTGCTCGTTGCGGCTGGCGGTGCGCAGCTTGTCGCGTTTCTCCTTCTTGCTCTTTTTCGGAGCTGCGTTCGAGCGCTGCAGTTTTTTCAGAGGATCCTCTGGCTGATTGATCATCAGCGGCACCGCAACCAGGATCATAAAGACCCCCAGCACGCCGACGACGATCAATGGGCCGAATTCACCCAGGTTGTCTTTCAGCAGGTCGTTGATTTGGGTCAGGAATTCCATGATGCTTACCTCAGACCTTGATGTTGGTGAGAATGCGCATGACGATCAGGTTCAGCGTCAGCATGATGCCAACAAAGAAGCACCCCGGAATGAACCACGGATGATCCAGAACTTCGTCATAGTACCCCGGATCCTTGACCAGGATGAAAAGCAGGCAAAACACGGGAAAACCCGAAAGGAATTTGCCTGACCATTTCGCTTCGGCGGTGATTGCCTTGACGCGACGGAACAGTCGGAAACGAGCGCGGATCACCTGAGCCAGACCTGCCAGAATCTCGGCAAGGTTCCCGCCGGATTGCTGCTGGATACCCACGGCGACCGACAAGAAGCGCAAGTCTTGCATATCCAGACGCTCGGCCAGATCCTTCAGCGCCTCACCAACGTCGCGCCCGTAGGCACATTCGTCAGCAATAACGCCGAACTCAGTGGCCAGAGGATCTTGGACTTCGTTGGCGACAATCTGGATCGTCGAAACAAAAGGATTGCCAACGCGCAGGGACCGCACCATCAGTTCCACCGCATCAGGCAGTTGTTCTTCAAGCAGCGCCATGCGCTTGGAAGCCTTGTGGTTTATCCAGGCGTAAACACCCCCGACGCCAATGGCGATTGAGATAGCCACACGCAGATACGTCTCTGTCGCGGTGCCGATGCTTAGCCCCACAAATGCGAAAGCAGACACAAGCACCATCACCATGATCAACTGATGAGGCGAGAACGCAATCGCGGCTTTCTGAGCTTTGTCAGCCAACAACGAGTAGAGCGGGATGCTCTGAGTTTTCATGTGCTGCTGCATTTCCTTACGCAGCTGCTCAAGAACCTGTTCCCGCCCAACGCCTTTGTCCAGCATGTCGAGACGACGGTTGACCCGGCTGTTCAGGCTGATGGACTTGCCAAAAGCCACAAGGTAGATACCTTCGACCAGCGCCAGTACGGCGACGAAGATAACGACATAGATAAGAGCCTCTACAGGCAGTTGCATATCAGGGTCTCCTTACATCGTCGTGGGTTCATAGATGGACGGGGGCAGATCAAAACCCCACAAACGGAAGCGTTCCGAATAGTGGCTACGGACGCCTGTTGCGGTGAAGTGGCCGATGATCTTGTTGTCTGGAGTCAATCCAACACGTTGAAATTTAAAGATTTCCTGCATGGAGATGACGTCACCTTCCATGCCGGTTATTTCGGTGATCGAGGTCATCCGGCGCGAACCGTCCTGCAGACGGCTTGCCTGGACGATCAGGTTCACAGCGGATGAAATCTGACTGCGAACGGCTTTGATCGGCATTTCGATACCGGCCATCGCGATCATGTTTTCAAGTCGCGAGATACCGTCCCGCGCCGAGTTCGCGTGGATCGTGGTCATCGACCCGTCGTGGCCGGTGTTCATGGCCTGCAGCATGTCGATCACTTCGGCACCACGTGTCTCGCCCACGATGATGCGGTCGGGGCGCATACGCAGAGCGTTTTTCAGACAATCACGAGGGCTGACCTCGCCTTTACCTTCCACGTTCGGCGGGCGGCTTTCCATCCGGCCCACATGGGTCTGCTGCAGCTGAAGTTCCGCCGTATCCTCGATGGTCAGGATGCGCTCGGCGTCGTCGATAAAGCTGGACAGGGCGTTCAGCGTCGTCGTTTTACCGGAACCTGTACCGCCTGAGACGATGACATTCAGCCTGGTTGAAACAGCAGCCTGCAAATAGGCGGCCATTTCTTCTGTGAACGCGCCGAAATTGACAAGATCGTCAATCCCCAGCTTGTCCTTTTTGAACTTACGAATGGAAACCAGAGAGCCATCGACGGCAATCGGAGGAACCATTGCGTTGAAACGCGAACCGTCTGCCAGACGAGCGTCAACATACGGGTTGGATTCATCAACACGACGGCCCACAGCGGACACGATCTTGTCGATAATCCGCATCAGGTGCTTTTCATCTTTGAATGTGATGTCGCTGATTTCCAGCTTGCCCGAGCGTTCAACAAATATCTGCTGAGGTCCGTTCACCAGGATATCGTTTACCGTATCGTCCTGCAGCAATGTCTCCAAGGGGCCGAGGCCTGTGACTTCGTCGTACAGTTCCTTGTTAAGCTGCGATCTGTCCTCGCGGTTCAGAACGATGTTCTTGGTTTCCAGAACCTCGCTGGCGATCGCGCTGATTTCCGCGCGTAGCTCTGCCTCGCCCGCGCTTTCCAAGGCCGCAAGGTTCAGGTTTTCCAGAAGCTCGCGGTGCAGTTCAATCTTGATTTCACCGAGCCGCTCTTTGCGTTTACGTTCCCGATCGGAGGCGGCAGGTTCAGCAGCCTTCTTTTTCAAAGGCCGACGGATGACGGCATTGGCCGCAGATGCCGTGTCAGCAACCGGTGCGGGTGCTGCGGCGGGCGCTTTTTCGGCTGTTTGAACCGGCTGCGCTTCGGGCTGTTTTTTGTATCTTGAAAACACGACTGCTCCCCCTTTTGGGACTATGTTACGCGGCCTCGGCGTTGCTGCTGCCCAGGCTGTGTAGCGATTTCGCAAGCTTCGCAATTTCACGACGCAGCGGGTTCTTGGCGGCAGAGTTGGCCAGCGGCAGACCGTGGTCGCCACTTTGCATTACGGGTTTTCCACCATCCGGCAACAGCAGGTCGATAGAGATTCCAAGGCTCTCGCCCATGCGCTTGACCCGGCTTTTTCCGTTTAGGTCTGTGAACTTAGGCGCACGGTTCAGCGCGAAGCGCAGCTTGTTGAACGGCAACTCCTCGGCTTGCAGAGCGCGCTTCAAGCGCAGAGCGTTCTGGGCCGACCGCATGTCCAATTCGATCAGCGCAAAATACACGTGCGCCGCTTGCAAAACGGTTTCCGACCACTGAACGACGGTCGTCGGCATGTCGACCACCACGTAGTCGAAGTGTTTGCGCGCCGTTTCAATTACGCGCTGAATGTCTTCGGGTGTGATCAGGTCCAGTGGAACCATGTCGGAAGGAGCCGTCAGAACCTGCAGCTTGTCTTCATACGTCTGAAGGGCTTGCGAGAATACGTCGTCGTCCATCGACGCTGTGTCTGACAGCATTTCAAAGACGGTTTCGTGGCGCGGCATGTCCAGATAAGTCGAAACGGTGCCATATTGCAGATCCAGGTCGATCAAACAGACAGAGGGCGCCTCTTTCTCCGATATGGTGGCCAGCTCCCATGCCAGGTTAACCGCCATCGTGGTTGATCCGACGCCACCGGCCAGGCCGTGGACCACGAACAATGCCCCTTCTTTCGATTCGCCGGTGGCAAGCGACACGGCGGCTTCCTGCGCGACAACGACAGGGTCCGGCTTGTTCATCCGTGCGATCGCTTCCTGCAATTCACCTTCGGGTAGAGGGTAGGGGACAAACTCATCCGCGCCCTTCCGCAAAAGCTTATGCAAAGAGGCCGGCGTGACATCTTCGGCAATCAGAACAACCTTGATCAGTTTTTCCTTGGCCTGTGTGATGATCTCGCTCATCAAAGTGAGGTTGTCTTCGTCCTCGCCATCGATGGCCAGCGCGACGAATTCCAGATTGTCAGCTTCGGGTTGGCCAAAAAACGCCAACGCCTCGGCAAAACCCAGATCGCCCCAACGCTCGCCCAGAGCGGCTTCCATGTCTTCGATCAACAGATCGAAGTTCTGGACATCACGGCTGATCGTGCAGGCCAGAATGGCGGTGTTGTCATCTTGCGTTGCGGCGCTTGTCATTAACACAATCCTCGTCGAGAGGGCAGCCAACCTTGCGAACCGAGTCGGTCCGGTCAGGCTTGCTGTTGCCCTGTTGCGACCTTATCCGGTCGCAGTTCACCCAATTGTTGAAAATGTGGCTTGGAACTTAGGCAAGAATTAGGCGCAAAAGAACCAATTGTTGGGAATTGGGCGACGATGTCGCCCAATTCAAAAGATTATTCAGCGATGTCTGTCGCGTCTACATCGGTGATGTAGCTCAGGTTGGTCGCGCTCTCGACATACTCGCGATAGATGACTTCTGCGTACTTGCCATCCAGCAGCTGAGGCGCGCGATCCACAAAGCCCGAAACCTCTGTAACCGTACGACGGTTACGGCGATCTCGGTCAGGTGTGTTGATCAGTGGTCGAGTTTTACCAAACGAAACAACAGCTTCCAGGCGTGACCGCGAGATTCCCTGACGTGTCAGGAAGGCAACCGCGGCGTCAGCGCGACGCTGGCCCAGGCTTTGGTTATAAGCCTGAGATCCAACGGCATCCGTGTGGCCGTAAACGCGGAAACGCGCTTCGGGGAACTGTTTGATCCAGTCGGCCTGTCTCAGCAGGACGCGCTGTGCACCTGCATCCAACTGCGCACTGTCAAAGGCAAAGTTGATCTGCGTTGGTACTTCGGCTGCGAACCTGCGGCCCAGGATCTGGGCATATGTCAATTCGCCAGTCATGACTTGCGAATTGTTCAGGGTCGCGTTCCCGAACGCGCCTTGGTCAACTTCGTATCCGGCCTCACGCGTACATGCGGCGACAGCGACCGAAAGACCCAGTGTGATGATCCACTTCTGCATTGGTCCTATCCTCCTAATCATTCCAGCACGTAGCCGTATGAGCTACCGAAGTCTTGCTTGGCGACTTCAGACGCACCACCGGAACCCACACGTTCGGTTCTTGCGGTCCGGCCGTTGATGAACAGGTCGAATTCGCTAGGCGGCTTGACCCGATCAGTTGGCAGTGCAAGCGCTTCGCCACGAGTCGGCGACACCAGATGTGCTGTGACGATGACGACCAGTTCGGTCTGCTGACGCTGATATTCGGCACTGCGGAACAGTGCGCCGAGTACGGGGACGTCACCCAACCATGGCACCTGATTGTTCAGGTCCGCGAAGTCGTCTTGAATCAGACCCGCGATGGCAAAGCTTTCGCCGTCACGCAGTTCGACCGTTGTCTTGGTCCTACGAGCGATGAACGAAGGGACGTTGTTGCCCGCAATCGTAAAGTCCGAGTTACCGTCGATAGCCGAAACAGATGTACCCATTTCAAGGTTGATCAGATCTCCGTCCACGACACGCGGCGTAAAGATGACCTGAACACCAAATGCCCGATACTCGATTGCGATGTTACCGTCATCGGCCGGAACCGGAATTGGAACTTCGCCACCAGCCAGGAACTCAGCTTCTTGCCCGGACAGGGCAGACAGGTTGGGTTCCGCAAGACTGCGCGCCAGCCCTTTGGCCTCAAGCGCTTCGAGCAGCAAGCGAACTTGGGTCGAACCTGCGCCAAAGCCAAACAGGATGGCACCTGTGTTCGTCTGCTGAATGGGAATGTTGTTGTTCAACGCGTTAGCCAGCGAGGCGGCGTTGTTCAGAGTGTTGAAACCACCCGTTACATCACTGCCGCCGAAGCCCAGCGATGCAGTCAGGCTTTTCGCGATCGAACGGCTCATCTCGGCAAAGCGAACTTTCAGCATGACCTGCTGAACGCCGCCAACCGACATCAGGTTTGAAACACGCTCAGGCGCGTAACGTTCTGCCAGTTCCAGAGCACGGGCCAGTTTTGCCGAGCTGGAAACAGTACCTGACAGCACGATTCCGTCATTCGCCGTGCGTACTTCGATTACTTCGCTTGGCAAAATCTGCCGCAACCGCTCTTTAAACTCCGAAACATCCGGAGAAACGCGCACGCGAACGTTGGCGAGCAAGTTGCCAGCCGCGTCAAACAGCGTAAGAGTGGTCAAGCCGGGAGCTTTACCCAAAACATAAATAGTGCGGTCCGACAGCGACGAAATATCAGCAATACCTGCGTTGGCAATGCTGAGTTCGGCGAACGGTTCCTCACTCTCTACGACAATCGCGCGGTTCATCGGGACATCAAGCGTTTCAGCCGTACCCTTCTTAACCACGCGCAAATTCTGAGCCCAGGCGGCGTCGCCGACAGAACTCATTACTAGCGCCAACCCGAGAAGGGTCGCGCTGATCCAGGAATGTATTTTCATGTGACCTGCCTCTCCGATCACGCCTCGTTATAGGTCTAGTGCCTTATGCCTGTTAACACTGCGCGACTTGAGAATTTATTGCAATAATCAATGGTTTCTGGAATTTTCCTTATGTGGATAATGCGCAACATCCAAAACGACACGAGCCGCGCGATCTGCGCGGCTCGTGCATGTAAATCTCTGATAAAACGTCAGTTTGTGCAGGGAATCACGGTTTTTACGATCTCAGCTCCACGCCGTGTGTTCACGGTGCAAACTTCTTCTTCCACCTTAACCTGCGCTGGCGCCGATTCTTTGATGCCCAACAGTTTTCTCTGGTCTACTTCAACCGCGCTTGCCACCGTTTCATCCTGAACTCCGACCAGGGCCAGCGACAGGCGACCGGTGTTTTGGGCCTGAGCCAGGGCCGCGATCTGTTCCGGCGTCGCGGCAACGGTCACGGTGCGGGCGATTGTTGCGCCTGTCAGGTCCGAACCTGCCTTTTGGTCTACCGCGATCAGTTCGATGTTTGTTTGAATCAGGCGCGTGATTTCACCACTGTTTCCGGCGATCGCACCGCTCAGAGATCCAGTCCAGTAAACATCGACATTGTCACCGGGACGCAGGAACCCTGATACACCCGACGCGACGTCGACGCTGATTGCAAATGCGCGCTTTCCTTTTTCAATGCGTGACGTCAGGCCGGCGGACTCGCCGGGCTTGGTGACCTTGACGTCCATCAACGCCTCGTCTTTTTCCATGGTTCTCAGGACAAAACGGTCACCCTTTCCGTCTTCTGGAAACAATTCCGCCATTGCCAGATAGGTGCCTTCAGGAATTGCATCCTCGGGCCATTGCACGATGCGCACGTCATCCTGCGCCAGACGTTCACCGTATTTCAGCGAACGGTTGGAAACAATTACGCCAACGGTCGCAACCGTGCTGACATTTGCCAACGCTTCCTGCGCGGCCAAACGCTCTGCCGCGAGTTGGGCCTGATATTGGGATATGTAGTCACGCGCCATGTAAACGGCACCTCCGGCCAAAGCCAACCCGAATATTAAGACAAGTCCAAATACTGCACGCATGCGCGTTCCCTCGCATTCAAGTTTTCTATTGGATCGCCGTAGGGAATACGACGTCGCCTAGCTACTGATTAAAAGTCAATTGTGTCGAAAAGGGGGACAATCTTAAATTTTTTTCCCCGTCCGTGTATTTTGTTTCTCGCTTTTCGAACTTCAGCACTAGCCGCCGTAGTCAAACACGATCTCCTGAACTTCTATCTCGGACAATGCGTTTCCGGTTTGGGTGTCCACGTGTTGAATCCCGGCTGAGAAATTCACAAACACTAGGGTTCCGAACCCTACCAGACCAGCAGTGAGCATTACCCAGTCAATAGTGACCGCGCCATATTCACACGCCGCGAAATTTTTAAACCAATTCGTGCTGGACATTTCGTTTCACCACTTTGCGAAAAAGAAAGGGCCACAACTCATAAGAGTGCGGCCCCCTCAGAAAATTGCGAGACGCTAAATTACTTCGGAGTAATTGCGGTCTGCGGAGTAGCAACAGTCACGCTGCTCAGCGAAGTCTCAACAGTGTTTGCCAGTTCGTTGGTACCGTTACCAACCTGAGTGTATGCAACGGCTGCCAGGCCAACTACGGCTGCGGTCAGAACAACCCAGTCAACCGTTACAGCGCCGTCTTCGTCTTTGCGGAAGTTCTTGATGAACTTGATCATGTTACGTCCCTCCTAAAGGATCAAAAAGTAAATTAAACCGCGGCGTATTTCAGAGCTTCGTCTCTCAGTCCGCTCCCGACCGTCTCGGTATGGCATTATGTTTGACTGCCGTGCGTGGCAGGAATTGGGCCAAAACCATTTTTTTTACGCCGAAGATTAACTTTCCGGTAATTTTTCTTTTAACTACCTGAAATAAAATGGAAAAAAATTCAAAATTAGTTGAGGCGACCCATTTGCCCGATGCAAAATTGCGCCAAATGAGGCGAAAATGCCCCATTTCCTGTGGTTTTTCTGGTTTTGCGAGCGGTTCTGGGGTTCAAATCAACAAAAATATAAAAGCATGAGGCGGGCAAAATGAATCTTAGGGACGCAATACTCTGCGTCGGTGTCGTGGCTGCGTTGTTTTTCGGCCCTGCACCCGTTGCTGCGCAATCCGCAGAACCAAGAGGCGTTTACAAGAGAGTCAAAGCGCCAAAGCCGGGAACGCGACCCAAGATCACGGTTCAAATCTCGCCCGAAGAACATGCCACTGCTCCTTCTGCCCCAAGCACCGGGACAGAAATAGCAGTTCCCGAGATTATCGCGCGAACCCGCGTCGCGCCCCCCAGCCTGCCGGGAGGGGCAGCAAAGCCCACCGGCTCCTACAAGGCGTTCTGGGAAAAGATCTCGCCCGACTTGGCCCGATCTGGTGCCGGGCGTCTGGATGACGCGATAAATGCACTGGCTGCGATCAATGTTGCCTCGCCACGATTGCAGACACTTCAGAACATTGCGCAGCAACAGGGGATTGAGATTCTTCGCTCTACAGTGGGCACGAATGTTTCGCCGGCTTTGGTGCTGGCTGTGATTTCAGTGGAATCAGCGGGCCGTTCGGATGCGGTTAGTTCCGCTGGCGCGCAGGGGCTGATGCAGTTGATGCCTGCGACGGCCAAGCGATTTGGCGTGAAAGACAGCTTCCACCCGGGCCAAAACATATCTGGCGGAGTAAAATACCTGAATTGGCTGATGGAGGAGTTCGGGAATGATCCCATCCTCGTTCTTGCCGGATACAACGCGGGCGAAGGGGCTGTGCGGAAACACGGTGGTGTTCCACCTTATTCCGAGACGCGCAACTACGTTCCCAAGGTGCTGGCCGCGTTTCAAATAGCCCGGGCTTTGTGTTCCACGCCGCCTCAGCTGATCTCGGACGGGTGCGTGTTCCAGACGCAGAACTAAAAAGGCCCACCGTTCTGGTGGGCCTTTCCCTTGATGCCTATCAGTTGACGATGGTGGCTTCGGTTGCGCTCCGAATTTCGTCTTCTGTGACGCCCTCAGCGATCTCGACAATCTTCAGGCCGCCTTCCGCGACGTCCAGAACGCCCAGATTGGTGATAATCCGATTCACCACCTTCTTGCCGGTCAGCGGCAGGGTGCACTTTTTCAGCAGCTTGGACTTGCCGTGTTTGTTGGTGTGATCCATCACCACGATCACGCGGCCAACGCCAGCCACAAGGTCCATCGCACCGCCCATGCCTTTGACCAGCACGCCGGGGATCATCCAGTTGGCCAGATCGCCTTCTTCATCGACCTCCATCGCGCCCAGAACGGCGGCGGCGATCTTGCCGCCCCGGATCATGGCGAACGAGGTCGCGCTGTCGAAGTAAGACGTGCGGGACAGTTCGGTGATCGTCTGCTTGCCCGCGTTGATCAGGTCGGGGTCTTCCTCGCCCTCGAACGGGAAGGGGCCCATGCCCAGCATGCCGTTTTCGGATTGCAGCGTGATGTCCTTGTCACCGACATAGTTTGCCACCAGCGTCGGAATGCCGATGCCGAGGTTTACATACATGCCGTCTTCCAGCTCTTGCGCAGCGCGGGCGGCCATCTGATTACGGTCCCAGGGCATTATGCGTCCTCCTTCTTGCGCGTGGTGCGCTGTTCGATGCGCTTTTCGTGGGTGCCCTGAATGATACGGTGCACATAGATGCCGGGCAGGTGGATGCTGTCGGGGTCCAGCGAGCCACGGGGAACGATTTCCTCAACTTCGGCCACACAGACCTTGCCGCAAGTCGCGGCGGGGACGTTAAAGTTGCGCGCGGTTTTGCGGAAGATCAGGTTGCCGGTATCGTCGGCCTTCCATGCCTTGACGATGGCGAGGTCGGCGAAGATGCCTTCCTCCATGATGTAGGTCTCGCCGTTGAAGTCTTTGTGTTCCTTCCCTTCGGCGATCACGGTGCCCACACCTGTCTTGGTATAGAAGCCGGGGATACCAGCACCACCGGCGCGCATCCGCTCGGCCAGAGTGCCTTGCGGGTTGAACTCCAGTTCCAGCTCTCCGGCCAGGTACTGACGCATGAATTCCGCGTTTTCGCCGACGTAAGAGCTGATCATCTTCTTGACCTGCTTGGTTTGCAGCAAGATGCCGATGCCGAAATCATCAACGCCTGCATTATTCGAGGCAAATGTCAGGTCCTGAGCGCCGGATTCCTTGATCGCTTCGAGCAGCAGCTCGGGAATGCCGCACAGACCAAACCCGCCCGCTGCAATCAGCATGCCGTCCGACAACACGCCATCAAGCGCTTCGGTGGCATTGGCATAGACTTTTTTCATGAAGAAACTCCCCCAATGACATGGTGATGGGCAGGTTGTGCCGCCACGTCACGGGGAAGTCAACGAATCCAAGGGGGTGGTGGTATTTCTACCTATGTGGCCGCCTTTTTGGTCGTCTTTTTTGCCGCTGCCTTCTTCTTTGGCGCGGCTTTCTTTTTGGTGCCTTTCTTAGCGGCGCGTTCGTTGACCAGTTCGATGGCCATTTCCTGCGTCACGTCCTCGGGCTTGATGTCCTTGGGAATGGTTGCATTGACCTTTTCCCACTTCACATATGGCCCATAGCGCCCGTCCAGAACCTGCATTGCGCCACCATCGGGGTGGTCACCCAGTTCCTTGAGCGGTTTTGCCGCCGCCCGACGTCCGCGCCCCGGATTGGCGCGTTTTTCGGCCAACATCTCGACCGCGCGGTTCATGCCGATCTCGAACACGTCATTCGGGTCCTTGAGGTTGGCATAGACCGGTTTCGCTTCGTCCGGCAGTTGGTGCATCAGGTAAGGCCCGAACCGACCAAAGTTCGAGCTGATCATGCCGCCCTCGGGGTGTTCTCCGATCTGACGGGGCAGAGACAGCAGGGTCAGCGCCTTGTCCAGATCCATGTCATCCTTGCTCCACCCACGCGGCAGAGACGCGCGCGGGGGCTTCTTATTCTCGGGCGTCGGCTCGCCGCGCTGCACATAGGGACCGAACCGGCCTGATTTCAGCCAGATCTCATCGCCCGCATCCTCACCCAGCAGACGTTCGTCGCCTTCGGCCCCTTCGCCCGCGATGGGGCGGGTATAGGTGCATTCGGGGTAATTGCCGCAGCCCACAAACCCACCAGTGCGCGAGGTTTTCAGATGCAGCTGCCCTACGCCGCACTTCGGGCAGACACGCGGGTCAGAGCCATCCTCACGCGGGGGGTACAATTGCGGGGCCAGAGCCTCGTTCAGCTTGTCCAGCACTTCGGAAATTCGCAGTTCCGATGTCTCACCAATCGCGGCTGAGAAATCGTGCCAGAACTTGCCCAGCAAGTCTTTGTAGTCACGCTCGCCCGCGCTGACATCGTCCAACTCGCCTTCCAGATTGGCGGTGAACTCGTAGCCCACATACTGTCGGAAGAAGTTCAGCAAAAAGATCGTGACGATCCGGCCTTTTTCCTCGGGGATCAGGCGGTTTTTGTCCTTACGCACATATTCGCGGTCCTGAATCGTGGTCACGATCGAGGCATAAGTGGACGGGCGTCCGATCCCCAACTCCTCCATCCGCTTGACCAGTGTCGCCTCGGTATAGCGGGGTGGCGGCTGCGTGTGGTGCTGCAACGCCAGCACGGACTCGTTTTCCGAAAGGACGGCCTCTTTCGCGACCTTGTCGCCATTGTCGCTGGTCGCTTTGGTGAATTGATCACGCAGAGAGGTCTTAGCAAAACGAGCGGGATCACCCTGCATGATTTGCGGCAGGCGTTTTTCGTCCTCGTCGGTCACGTCGTCGCGACCTTCCTCGTAGACGCGCATGAACCCGTCGAACATGACCACTTGGCCGGTGGCGCGCAGACCGACCTGGCCGTCATCGCTGCCGATCTCAACGGTGGTACGCTCCAGCCGCGCAGCCGCCATCTGACAGGCAATGGTACGCTTCCAGATCAGATCGTAGAGCTTGCGCTGATCCTCATCCGTGACTTTCAAGTCGCTTGCATCGCGCGCCATATCTGTGGGGCGGATACACTCGTGCGCTTCCTGCGCGTTCTTGGCCTTGTTTTTATAGATGCGCGGGCTGTCCGGCACGTATTCTGCGCCATAGCGGTCGGCGATCACGTCACGAGCAGCGGCCACGGCCTCGGGCGCCATGTCAATGCCGTCGGTCCGCATATAGGTAATGTAGCCGGCTTCATACAACCGTTGCGCAACCTGCATCGCGTGACGAGCGCCCATGCCAAACTTGCGGCTGGCTTCCTGCTGCAAGGTCGAGGTCATGAACGGAGCCGACGGATTGCGCGCGGCGGGTTTTGCCTCGACCGAGGTCACACTCAGCGCACGGCTCGTGATCGCCTGAACCGCCAGTTCCGCTTGGGTCGCGTTTTTCAGATCATGCCTGTCCAGCTTGTTCCCGGCCAACGTGACCAGTCGCGCCTCGTAGGTCCGACCGCGCGGGGTTTCAAACAATGCCTTCACCGACCAGTATTCAACCGGTTTGAACGCCTCGATCTCCATCTCGCGCTCGACGATCAGGCGCAGACAGACCGACTGCACACGACCAGCGGATTTCGCGCCGGGCAGTTTGCGCCAAAGCACAGGCGACAGGTTGAACCCCACCAGATAGTCCAGCGCGCGGCGGGCCAGATATGCCTCGACCAGAGGCATGTCGACCTGACGCGGGTTCTGCATGGCCTCGGTCACGGCATCCTTGGTGATCGCGTTGAAGGTCACGCGGCTGACCGGCGTATCCTTCTTGATCGAGCGCCGTTTGGTCAGCGCCTCCTGAAGGTGCCAACTGATCGCCTCGCCCTCGCGATCGGGGTCAGTGGCGAGGATCAGGGCGTTGTCTTCCTTCAACGCGTCCGCGATCGCTTTGACGTGCTTGCGGCTGTCGTTGCCGACCTCCCACTTCATTGAAAATTCGTGCTCGGGATCGACCGATCCATCCTTTGGCGGCAGGTCGCGGACATGGCCATATGACGCCAGAACCGTGTAGTCGGGGCCAAGGTATTTATTGATTGTCTTGGCCTTGGCAGGGGATTCTACAACAACTACAGGCATTTAGGGGAAAACCTCGCTCGACGGAATTGGCGCCTTCTATGATGGGCAAAATGTGTGGGGCAAGAGCGAATTGTCAATGCGTTCCTTTTGCCATGTGAATTTGCGGGTGATTTCAGAGAGATGCGTCCGCGAAACCTGCGTAGTCTCTTGGACAGATCACCTCAGGCGGTCAAAGACAGCAATCCGCCAGGTTGCCGTTGAACGCGCCCGTCCAGTTCCAGATCCAGCAATGCCGGTCCAATCTGTTCTGCCGTGGCCGCGATATCCCAAATCAACTGATCTTCGGCAATCGGGGAAGGTCCGAGACGGGATAGAATCTGTTGATGCAAAGCATCGACAGGAATGGCGCGTTTCTCGGTTGCGGCGGTCGACGGGGCTGAGTTGTGTACCGTGACTTCATCGCGCTGCGGCAGCGCCTCGATCACGTCCTCGGCAGACCGGACCAGAGTTGCGCCGTCACGGATCAGCAGATTACAACCAGCAGTGCGAGCGTCGAAAGGATGACCGGGCACCGCCAACACCTCTCGGCCTTGATCCAGAGCGTCGCGAGCGGTTATCAGGCTGCCGGACTTGGCGGCGGCCTCGACCACTACGACGGCTTGCGCCAGCCCAGAGATGATTCTGTTGCGCCGCGGAAAATGGCGGGCCTGCGGGGTTACCCCCATAGGCTGTTCCGAAATGCGAAGGCCGGACTTTTCAATACTCTTGGCCAGATCGGTGTTTTCTGCTGGGTAGATAACGTCAACGCCCCCCGCCAAGACCGCGATCGTTCCAGTTTCCAGCGCAGCGATATGGGCGGAGGTGTCGATTCCCCGCGCCAGCCCCGACACTATGGTGTATCCCTGCTGGCCCAGATCAGCAGCCAAACCGCGCGCCATCCGTGCACCCAGCGAGGAACAGTTCCGCGCCCCAACCATGGTGATAGACGGCCGGTGCAGCAAAGACGTGTCCCCCATCGCCCAAAGTATCGGCGGCGCGTCGTTCAGATCGTTCAGTGCAGACGGAAAATCGGCGGCCCCAAGGCACAATAGCCGCGCGTTGGCGGCCTTTGCTGCCTTGAGTTCCGCCTCAATCACACCGGGTGGGCAGATTTCATACCCTTCTATACCGGCAGCGCGTGCCATTTCAGGCAGCGCGGCCAGCGCGTTCTGCGCTGAGCCATGTTCCCGCATCAGCCGACGAAACGTCGCCGGACCGACCTTGCGCGAGCGCAACAGACGAAGCCAGGAAAACCGATCCTCTTCCGTGGTGGGTGGGAGTGTGGGGTGATTGGAAGAAAGCTGCTCCTCGGTCATCCGTTGCTCCGCCTGATTGCAAAACTGGTTTACGACTGCAGGGGTTGACAGCTTCTGAATCCGGTCAAATTTTCCGGATAATTTTCTTGGATTAGCGACAAGGGAAATCTAATGCGTTGAAAAATATAAGTAAAAATCTTACCAGCGATGTGCGGAACAAGTCCCTTGGGTCGCATGAATCAAGGTGGCAGGAGCGCAGCGTTAACCCTGCACCCCTGTTTGATTCCCTTTAAGTGGCCGAGCCGCCAACGGTCAGGCCGTCCATCAGAACGGTTGGCTGGCCAACCCCGACGGGCACCCATTGACCATCCTTGCCACAAGTTCCCATCCCTGGGTCCAAGGCCATATCGTTGCCAAGCCCCCGGATTCGCCTGAGCGCGGAAGGTCCGTCGCCGATCAGCGTTGCGCCTTTGACCGGAGCGCCGATTTTCCCGTTTTCGACCCGGTACGCCTCGGTGCATGAAAACACGAACTTTCCGTTGGTAATGTCTACCTGACCACCGCCGAAGCCGACGGCCCAGATGCCGTCCTTGATGTCCGCCACCAGAGACGCGGGGTCCGCGTCGCCTCCTAGCATGACGGTATTGGTCATTCGCGGCATGGGCTTGTGGGCATAGCTTTGGCGTCGTCCGTTGCCGGTAGGAGCGACCCCCATCAACCGCGCGTTCTGACGATCCTGCATGAAC
This sequence comes from Ruegeria sp. BB6, assembly GCF_056539385.1. Taxonomy (NCBI): domain Bacteria; kingdom Pseudomonadati; phylum Pseudomonadota; class Alphaproteobacteria; order Rhodobacterales; family Roseobacteraceae; genus Ruegeria; species Ruegeria sp. BB6. Next base: position 756,359 of record NZ_JBQFUW010000001.1, on the reverse strand, counting down.
CCGGTAAGAATACCGTCCTCGATCAGCACTGTGCGCGCGCTGGGCGTACCTTCGTCATCGACAGATATTGACCCGCGCCTGTCTGGTATGGTGCCGTCATCCACAACCGTCACACCCTTTGAGGCGATTTGCTGTCCCATCAGTCCGGCAAAGGCCGAGCTTCCCTTGCGATTAAAGTCACCCTCCAACCCGTGTCCGATGGCTTCGTGCAGCAGGATGCCGGGCCAGCCGGGTCCTAGCGCCACCTCCATTACACCAGCCGGAGCAGGGATTGCTTCGAGGTTGACCAACGCGATTCTCAACGCCTCGCGCGCCTTGTCCTGCCAGTCTGCCGAGTCAATCAGGCCGTCCAGCCCCACACGCCCACCTCCGCCGGTCGAGCCGCTCTCCCGGCGGCCGTTCTGTTCGACGATGACCGATATATTCAAGCGGGTCATCGGGCGCACGTCGCGCACCATCACCCCGTCAGGTCGCAGTATTTCAACCTCTTGCACGGCAGCGGCGATGGCGGCGGTGACCTGTACGACGCGCGGGTCCAGATCGCGCGCGAAGGCATCAATCTCGCGCAGGGTTTCGATCTTGACGGGGAACGTGGCCGATTCAATCGGGTCCTCGTCGGTGTAAAGGCGTGTGTTGGTGGCCCGGGGCGCCTCAGCCAATATGCCTCCGCCGTCGCCCACGGCCAGCCGCGCTGTTTCGGCCGCCCGCTTCAGTGCGGCTATCGAAACGTCGGTCGAGTGGGCATAACCCGCGACCTCACCCTGAACGGCACGCAGCCCGAACCCTTCGGAGGCATCGTATGAAGCCGTGCGCAAACGTCCGTCGTCAAAGACCAGGGACTCGGACTTTCGGCGTTCGACAAACAACTCTCCGTCCTCGGCCCCGGCAGTGGCGGATTGCAGAACTGCAAGCGCTTCGTCCTGGGGGAGAGCACTTTCAAAGGGGCGAAATGGGTCATTCGGCATGGATGGGACCTTTCGAGTTTGATCCAGATCAAAAATAGCGTCTGTTTGACGCAAGCATTTTGCTTTATCTACCACCCGGAATATGGTTTTTAACGCTGCCAAAGACAACGGGAGAGGTGTGACCGATTCACGCCTTTTCGCCAGGGACGCAAAGATCAAACGATCAGGACAGAAAATGAAGAATGCTTTGATGCTTTCGGGGCTAATGACAGCCCTCTCCAGCCTGCCCGCCATGGCTCAGGAGCTTGAGATTATTGGTAAGCCGGTTGATGGCGGTATGGGGTTCCAACCCGCAGCCACAAGTCTGGCCGAGGGGATTCAGCGGCTGGACGGAATGATTTTGGTGATCATCACCGCCATCTGCCTGTTTGTTGCCGGCCTGCTGATCTACTGCATCGTGCGCTACAACGGCCGCGCAAACCCGACGCCAGCGCGATTCTCTCACTACACCCCGGTTGAGATCGCATGGACCTTGGGCCCGATCCTGATTCTGGTCTTCATCGGTGCCTTTTCGCTGCCGGTTCTGTTCAAGCAGCAGGAAATTCCAGAGGGTGACGTGGTCATCAAGGTCGTCGGCAACCAGTGGTACTGGACCTACGAATACGTTGACCACGACTTTGCCTTTGACAGCTATCTGCTGGGCCATCCGGCCACATTGGACGAAGGTGCGCGCCCGGCTGACGCCGATGTCACGCCGTTCGTTCTGGATGACGCGATGCGCGCCAAGCTCGCTGACGCAGGTTACGGCGAAGATGAGTGGCTGCTGGCCACGGATACCGCAGTCGTTGTTCCGGTTGGCAAGATCGTCGTGATGCAGGTGACTGCGTCTGACGTGATCCATTCGTGGACCATCCCGTCCTTTGGCGTGAAGCAGGACGGTGTTCCCGGTCGTCTGGCCGAGCTTTGGTTCCAGGCCGACAAAGAGGGCGTCTATTTCGGCCAGTGCTCGGAACTGTGCGGCAAGGATCACGCCTATATGCCGATCACCGTCAAAGTGGTCAGCGAAGAAGCTTATGAGGAATGGCTGCAAGGTGCTCTGGAAGAGTATGCGGGCCAGCCTGCTTCGTATCAGGTTGCCTCGAACTAAGCCGCAAGCGGCCTAGGTTAAAACAATCGGGCTGCGCGGTGATCGCGCAGCTTTTGCCCCAAAAGGACCAGACATGAGCGACGCAAGCATCAATGCCAGCCAAGTGACCGCCTCGGCGCACGCGGATGAGGCCAGCTTTGGCGACTATTTCGCCTTGCTGAAGCCGCGCGTGATGTCTCTGGTCGTGTTTACTGCTTTGGTTGGTTTGCTCGCGGCACCCGTTCCGGTGCACCCGTTTGTTGGTTTCTGCGCGATTCTATTTATCGCCATCGGTGGCGGTGCCTCCGGCGCACTGAACATGTGGTGGGATGCGGATATCGACCGGGTGATGAAACGCACCAAGGGCCGTCCGATCCCCGCGGGCAAAGTGCAGGAAGGCGAGGCACTGTCGCTGGGGCTGGCGTTGTCGGGGCTGTCGGTCATCATGCTTGGGCTGGCGACCAACTGGTTTGCCGGGGCTTTCCTTGCGTTTACCATCTTCTTTTACGTCGTCGTGTATACGATGTGGCTCAAGCGCTCGACGCCGCAGAACATCGTGATCGGTGGCGCAGCAGGGGCATTTCCGCCGGTGATCGGCTGGGTCGCGGCTACGGGGTCGATGTCGATCGAGCCTTGGCTGATGTTCGCTCTGACCTTCATGTGGACGCCCCCGCACTTCTGGGCCTTGGCGCTGTTCATGCGCTCGGACTATGACGATGCTGGCGTTCCGATGCTGACCGTGACTCATGGACGCCGCGCAACCCGTTGGCATATTCTGATCTACACCGCGCTGCTTGCGACCCTGGCCATTGGCACTGCGTTTTCGGGCATAGGTGGCCCGATCTATCTGACTGTAGCCGTTGTGATGAACGCTCTGTTCCTGCGTGGCGCGTGGCAGATCTCGCGCCGGACCGAGGATGACTCGGAAGCTGACAACTTCAAGGTTGAGCGGAGTTTCTTCAAGCTGTCTCTGCTGTATCTCTTCCTGCATTTCGGCGCGATTCTGGTCGAAGCGCTGCTGAAACCTTATGGTTTGGGGGGCTGGTCATGAGCCTGCGCAAAAGCCACGAACTGCATCAACGCCGGTTCAGCCGCAATCTGGGGGTTGGCCTGACACTGGCTGCGTTCATCGTGATCATTTTCGGCCTGACCATCGTCAAGGTCTCGGGCACCGATTTCAACATGGCAACGCAAGAGGTGCAGAACTGATGGCGTTGTCGGGTCCTCAGAAGACTGTCGCGCAGACCGTGGGCGTGGTGATCCTGATGGGCAGCCTCGCGTGGGCGGCGGTGCCGTTTTATGACTGGTTTTGCCGTGTCACCGGGTTTGGCGGCACGACCGGAGTGGCCGAGACCGCGCCCGAGGATATTCTGGACCGCACGGTCACTGTCCGCTTTGACGCATCCAAAGCCAAAGATATGGCTTGGGAGTTCAAGCCTGTCGAGCGCGAGATGGAAGTGCGCATCGGCGAAACCGGTCTGGCCTTTTATGAAGCTTACAACCCGACCGACCGTCCGATTGCGGGGCAGGCATCTTACAATGTCGCGCCCTATTCGGCGGGCGGGTATTTCCAGAAAATCGCCTGTTTCTGCTTTGAAGAACAAGTGCTTGAGCCCGGAGAGCGGGTTCAGATGCCGGTGACTTTCTTCGTCGATCCGGAAATGGTTGAGGATCTCGAAGCCAAATATGTGCATACGATCACGCTGTCGTATACATTCTACGAAATTGACCTGCCCGAGGGCTACGCCGCCCTTGAGACGCAGGCTGATACAACAACGAACTAATGCCTTTAGGTGAGGGACGCTGATGGCACACGCTAAAAACCATGATTATCACATTCTGGCTCCGTCGATCTGGCCGCTGATCGGCGCGGTCGGTGGCTTTGTGATGCTGTTCGGAGCCGTCCTATGGATGCACGGCATCACGCCGTTCCTGTTCTGGGCTGGTCTGGTGGCCGTTCTTTACACCATGTTCGCGTGGTGGTCCGAAGTTGTGGCCGAAAGCCGCTCTGGTGATCACACGCCGGTTGTCCGCATCGGCCTGCGCTATGGCTTTATCCTGTTCGTGATGTCCGAGGTGATGTTCTTCTTCGCGTGGTTCTGGTCGTTCTTCAAACATCGCATGTACCCGATGTACGACTATGCCGGTACCGAATACATCCAGCCGGATATCCACGCAGTTGACCCGTTCCACCTGCCGCTGATCAACACTCTGGTCCTGCTGCTGTCGGGTTGCGCGATTACTTGGGCGCACCACGCGCTGGTGCATGACAATGACCGCAAGGCTTTGATCAATGGCTTGGCGATCGGCATTGTACTGGGTATCGCGTTTACCTTCCTGCAGGCGTTTGAATATTACGAGCTGCTGGCCCATGAGGGCTGGGAATTTGGCGGTGATCAGTTCTACTCGAACTTCTTCATGGCAACCGGTTTCCATGGCGCGCACGTGATCATCGGGACGATCTTCCTGACGGTTTGTCTGATCCGTGCCCTACGCGGAGATTTCACCCCCGAGAAGCATGTGGGCTTCGAGGCTGCCGCCTGGTACTGGCACTTCGTTGACGTTGTCTGGCTGTTCCTGTTCTTCGCCGTCTACATCTGGGGACAGGCCCCGCTGATGTGACGTCGGTCGGGTGATCCAATTGCAAAAGCCGCCCTTTGGGGCGGCTTTTTCTCTATTTGGGCGCAAGATTGCGCCCCATACAATTGCGTGGTTGCAATTCTGGCCGCTCCGCCCTTAACAAGACGCCGGTTTCTGAAAGAAGGTCTCGACCCCGCCATGCGCCGCATTTTGTTCCTGCTGATTTTTGGTGTCGCCGGTTTGGGCGTACTGATCTCGCTGGGTGTCTGGCAGGTACAGCGGTTGGCGTGGAAAAAGGATGTTCTGGCCGAGATCGACGCACGCATTGCCGCTGATCCAGTTGATCTGCCCGCGACCGTTTCTGCGGAACAGGACAAATACCTGCCCGTTACGATCTCGGGCGATATGGAGCCGGGGGAGATCCACATTCTGGTCTCGGTCAAGCAGGTCGGAGCGGGGTATCGGATTATCCAGTCCTTCAGCACCGAGGACAGGACCATTCTGGTGGACCGTGGATTCGTTCCAACAACCGCAAAGCAAACTGAACGTTTGAATGGGCCAATGACCGTTACCGGCAATCTGCACTGGCCGGATGAGATTGACAGCTATACGCCCGAACCTGACATCGATGCCAATATCTGGTTCGCACGCGACGTGCCCAATCTGGCGGCAGCTCTTGGGGCTGAGCCGATCCTGCTGATCGCGCGATCCGAAACCGATCCGGGGATTACGCCATTGCCGGTGGATACCGCAGGCATCCCCAACGATCACCTGCAATATGCAATCACATGGTTTGGTCTGGCTCTGGTCTGGGCCGCGATGACCGGTTATTTCCTGTGGCGCAATCGCGCCCCTTCTGAGAGTGAAGAACAATGAAATACATCTCGACCCGTGGCCAAGCGCCCGAACTGACCTTTGAAGAGGCGATGCTGACCGGTCTGGCCCGCGACGGTGGCCTGTACCTGCCAGCCGAGATCCCGGTGATGAGCCATGATGAAATCGCGGCATTGGCGGGGTTGCCCTATGAAGAGATCGCGTTCCGCGTGATGTGGCCCTATGTCAGCGGCTCGTTCACAGAGGGTGAGTTCAAGGACATCATCGGGCGCGCCTACGAAGGCTTCGGCCACGACGCCCGCGCGCCGCTGAAGCAGTTGAACGAAAACCACTTCCTGCTGGAGCTGTTCCACGGGCCGACGCTGGCTTTTAAGGACTTTGCCATGCAGTTGATCGGCCAACTGTTCCAGGTGGCGCTGAAACGGCGCAATGACCGTGTGACCATCGTGGGTGCGACCAGTGGAGATACCGGCTCGGCCGCGATTGAGGCGTTCCGGGGGTTGGACGCGGTGGATGTGTTCATCCTGTTCCCCCACGGCCGTGTCTCCGAAGTGCAGCGCCGTCAGATGACAACTCCTGCGGACAGCAATGTGCACGCGCTGGCAGTGGATGGCGACTTCGACGATTGTCAGGCCGCGTTGAAGGATATGTTCAACGATTTCGAATTCCGCGACGGGGTGAAGCTGGCCGGGGTGAACTCGATCAACTTTGCGCGGGTGCTGGCGCAGATCGTGTATTATTTCTCGGCGGCTGTCAGTGTTGGCGCACCGCATCGCAAGGTCAGCTTTACCGTGCCGACCGGAAACTTTGGCGATATCTTCGCAGGCTATCTGGCCAAGCGTATGGGGCTGCCCATCGACCGTCTGGTGGTGGCAACCAACCAGAACGATATCCTGCACCGCTGCCTCTCGGGTGAGGGATATTTCAAGGGCGACACCATCCCCTCGATCAGCCCGTCGATGGATATTCAGGTCAGCTCGAACTTTGAGCGGGCGCTGTATTATGCCTATGACGAGGATGGCAGCGCGGTCGCGCAGTTGATGGATGAACTGAAAAGCGGCGGGTTCAACGTAAGCCAGGGCGCCATGGAAGCGCTGCGTGAGAGTTTTGACTCGGGTCGCGTATCCGAGGATGAAACGCTGGCGACGATCAAGCACACGCTGGCCCATAGTGCCGAACTGGTCTGCCCGCACTCGGCCATCGGGATCAAGGTCGGTGAGGATCATCGCGCGGCGGATGTACCAATGATCACTCTGGCCACCGCGCACCCAGCGAAATTCCCGGCGGCGGTCGAGAAAGCAAGCGGGGAACATCCGCCCCTTCCATCCCGCATGTCTGATCTGTATGAACGTCCGGAGCGGGTGACGCGGATTGCCAATGATCTGGGTGCCCTCGAGGATCATATCAAAGGGCATATCGCCGAGTGACTGTCAGACAAGACCAGCTGAAGAACGGATTTCGGATCGTCAGTGAACATATGCCGGGGCTGCAATCTGCGGCCATCGGCATCTGGGTGACCGCCGGTGGGCGGCATGAGCGGATCGAACAAAACGGCATCGCGCATTTCCTTGAGCATATGGCGTTCAAGGGAACCGAGCGCCGGTCTGCGTTGCAAATCGCCGAAGCGATCGAGGATGTGGGCGGCTATATCAACGCCTATACCTCGCGGGAGGTGACGGCCTATTACGCGCGCGTTTTGAAAGATGACGTGGCGCTGGCGATGGACGTGATCGGCGACATTGTTCTGAACCCCGTTTTTGATCCGCGCGAGATCGAGGTTGAGCGCGGCGTGATCCTGCAGGAAATCGGTCAGGCCTATGACACGCCCGACGATGTGATCTTTGATTGGCTGCAAGAGCAGAGCTATCACGACCAACCCTTGGGCCGCACCATTCTGGGACCGTCCGAGCGGGTCAGCGCGTTTTCGCGTGAGGATCTGTCCGGTTTCGTATCCGAGCATTATGGCCCCGAGCAGATGATCCTGTCGGCCGCTGGTGCCGTGGATCACGACGCGCTGATGAAAATGGCCCAAGAGATGTTTGGCCATCTACAACCGCGCAAGGGGCTGATCCCCGAAGCCGCCCGGTTCACCGGTGGGGAAGCCCGGCAGCAAAAGGATCTGGAGCAAGCCCATTTCGCGCTGGCCTTTGAAAGCCCCGGTTACCGGGATGATGCGATTTATACGGCTCAGATTTATTCGACTGCGCTGGGTGGTGGCATGTCCTCGCGCCTGTTTCAGGAAGTCCGAGAGACACGCGGCCTGTGCTACACGATTTTCGCGCAGACCGGAGCCTATGCCGATACTGGCACCACGACGATTTATGCCGGAACGTCGGCGGATCAGGTTGGTGAGCTGGCGACCATCACCATCGACGAGATGAAGCGGGCCGCCGATGACATGAACCCGGAGGAAGTCGCCCGAGCCCGCGCCCAAATGAAGGCCGGGATGTTGATGGGGCTGGAAAGCCCGTCGAACCGGGCCGAGCGATTGGCGCGGCTGGTTCAAATTTGGGGCGACGTGCCGCCGCTGGAAGAAACAATCGCCAAAATCGACGCTGTCAGTACGGGCGACGTGCGTGCCTTTGCCGAACGCCTTGCGATTAACGCTCCGGCGGCGCTGGCCTTGTATGGCCCGGTGTCAGGCGCGCCGACGCTGGCAGAATTGCAGGAGAGGCGTGCGGCGTGATGCTGTTGGGCCGACGCAAGCTGAAACTCGAGACCGAGCGCCTAAGCCTGCGCCCGCCCACCCATTCCGACTTTAATGACTGGGCCGCGCTGCGGCGTGCGTCCAAAGGGTATCTTACCCCGTGGGAGCCGGTCTGGGCCAAGGATCACCTGAGCCGCAAGTCATTTACCAACCGCGTTTATTGGGCACAGCGATCCGTTGCCAGTGGAACCGCGATTCCGTTGTTTCTGTTTCGCCGGTCGGATGATGTGCTGGTCGGCGCGATCACACTGGATAATGTTCGGCGCGGCCCGGCGCAGGCTGGAACGCTGGGGTATTGGACAGGTGAGGCTTTTGCCCGAAACGGTTATATGCGCGAAGCGATCGGAGCCGTTGTGCACCACGCTTTCACCCGGCTGGACCTGAGCCGGATCGAGGCTGCATGCCTTCCCGAGAACAAGCCCTCTCGCGGGTTGTTGGAAAGCTCTGGGTTCAAGTACGAGGGGGTGGCGCAGTCCTACCTTCAGATCAACGGACGGTGGCGGACGCATGTGCTGTACGCAAGCCTGAGATCGGACCGCAGGGGAAAGACTGAGGCGGGGTAGGGGCTCTGCCCCCGCCGCGGCGGGCCGCGGCTCCCCCGGGATATTTTTAGCCAGATGAACAAGGGGCATGACTTGGTGCGCGCTTGCGCTACTATCAGGGCATGCGCTGGATTGTTGCGGTATTAATGGTGATTTCAGGCGGGGTGGCGGCGCAGGAGCGGCGGCCGAGCCATTGCATCGCTATTGCCGATGCCGCGCCCGGCATCGCGTATCTGCACAGGGCGTCCTGGCAGGAGCCCGTACCGGATTTTTCCATTCGGATCAGCTATATCGCCCATGCTTCGTTTCTTATCCAGACACAGGGTGGGCTGAATGCCGTCACGGACTTTACCGGTTTCATTGGCGGCGCCGCTCTTATTCCTGATGTTGTGACCATGAACCATGCGCATAGCACGCATTGGACGGCCCATCCCGACCCGGCTATTCCACATGTTCTGCCGGGCTGGGGCGAGTTCGGGCAGGGGATCGAACATTATCTCGACTTGGGCGAGATGCTGGTGCGGAATGTCTCGACGGATATACGCTCGGCCTATAGCGGGGTTGAAGAACGCGGCAACTCGATTTTCGTATTCGAGGTGGAAGGGTTGTGCGTTGGCCACCTTGGTCATTTGCACCATGTCCCTTCGGACGAACAGTTCGCCGCGCTGGGGCGACTTGACGTGGTCATGGCCGCGGTGGACGGAGGCACAACTATGCCACTGCCAGAGATGATCCAGGTGTTAAAAAGGCTGAAAAGCTCGGTCATCATTCCGATGCATTGGTTTTCCAGTTTTTCACTGGATCGGTTTCTTTTGGATATTCGCGATGACTTCCCCGTGCGGCGGGATGGGGTGTCGGATATCACTGTGTCGTTGCGTACGCTTCCTGATCGGCCCACGGTTGTTGTTCTTGAGCCGCAATACCTGATCGATCTGGAATAGGGCTTGTGGCTGGGGCATGCCTTGGGCAATGAAAGCGTATGAGACTGAACCCGGCCGACGACATCTTTGAACGATCTGTTCGTGCTGCTTTGGGCGGCGATATTTTGCGTCCTGTGTCCGAGCGGTATGTCGAGGAACCCCGTGGGCGATATGACGGTCAGGTCGGATTGCTGGCTCTGCCCAAGTCTGTTGAAGACGTTTCAAAGCTGGTGCGGTTGGCCTCGGAAGCATGTGTGCCTGTTGTCCCTTATGGAGGTGGGACCGGGCTGGTTGGTGGTCAGGTGATGCCAGACGGCCCCGCGCCTTTGCTGATTTCGTTGGAGCGTATGTCGGCCATCCGCGCGGTTTACCCCGAAGAAAACGTCCTGATCGCTGAGGCTGGTGCTGTGTTGTCCGACGTCCAGACGGCAGCGGAAAAAGTCGACCGCCTGTTCCCTTTGTCCTTGGCTGCGCAGGGATCTTGCAGGATTGGCGGTAACCTTGCCACCAATGCGGGTGGCGTGAATGTGCTGCGCTATGGCAATGCGCGGGATCTGTGTCTGGGGCTGGAAGCGGTATTGCCCAGCGGGGAAATCTGGCGCGGCCTCAGTCGGTTGAGGAAAGATAACACGGGCTATGACTTGCGGAACTTGCTGATCGGGTCCGAGGGGACGTTGGGGATCATTACTGCGGCTTCGCTCAAGCTGTACGCGCAACCGGCCGATGTTGGCACTGCTTTGATGCAGGTGAATTCGCCCGAAGCAGCGATCGAGCTGCTGACGATTGCGCGGGATCAGATCGGCGATAGTGTAAGCGCGTTTGAGCTGATCCATCGGCAGGGTTTGCAATTCCTTTCGGAAGTTCTGCCCAGCGTCCGACAGCCATTTTCCGAGCAACCGGAGTGGTCTGTGTTGGTTGAGGTCGGTTTGTCGGCTGGACAGTCGTCAGCGGCTGCGCTGGAACAGCTTTTTCAGACGGCGGAAGAACGGAACCTGGTTGCGGACGCTGTCATCGCACAGAACGAGGCTCAACGCCAGGAATTATGGGCCGTTCGGGAACATATCCCCGAGGCGAACAGGTTGGTTGGGTCAGTGTCCAGCCATGACATTTCTGTCCCGATTTCCGAGATCCCAGAGTTTGTTCGGCAGGGGGCTCGCGTTGTTCAGGCGCTTGGTTCGTTTCGGATCAACTGCTTTGGGCATCTGGGCGACGGAAACTTGCACTACAACGTATTCCCTCCATCCGGGCGGAGCCGATCTGAGTCCGACGCGGTGCGGAGTGATATCAAGCGCGCTGTCCATGATCTTGTGCACGAATTCGGTGGCTCTGTCAGCGCTGAGCACGGAGTCGGGCGTCTAAAGGCGGGCGATCTGGAGCGATACGGCGATCCGGTCAAACTTGACGCGATGCGCTCGATCAAGGCGGCTCTTGACCCCAAGGGGATCATGAACCCCGGTGCTGTACTAAGAGGCTAGGAGCGGCCCGAGAGGATACGCGGGCCGCCCATCAGATTTTACGAAGCGGGCAGGATCACCTTGTCGATCACGTGGATCACGCCATTCGAGGTTTCAATGTCCGCCTGAACGACAGACGCGTCATTTACCATCACGCCGTTGTCCAGATCGATTGTGACCTCTCCGCCCTGAACTGTCGCGGCTGTCATATCGTCTGACAAGTCACCAGACATCACTTTGCCCGGCACAACATGGTAGGTCAGCACTGCGATAAGCTGGTCTTTGTTTTCGGGCTTCAGCAGAGTTTCAACGGTTCCCTCGGGCAAGGCTGCGAACGCTTCATCCGTTGGGGCAAAAACGGTGAACGGGCCTTCGCCCTTCAGGGTATCGACCAGTTCGGCGGCCTGAACCGCAGCGACGAGCGTTTCAAAGCTGCCTGCGCCAACGGCGGTATCCACGATGTCCTTGTTGCCGCCCGCGAAAGATGCTGAAGCGACCAGAGCGCCGGCTACACCGGCAATTGCAAGTTTGCGAAGCATTTCAAGAGTTCCCTTGTTGGAATGCCCTCATCGGCATCAAAAAGGGGTACGGCATTTCTGCTCAACGAGATCACCGCAATTGTCGGTTTTTTCGCGTTGAATGGTCTTTGGAATGCGCTAAGCCAGTGTGTTTCGGGAATTCCACTCACGTTTTTGTGAAAGATAGGCTGTTACAAACCTTCAAATTCACACAAGACGTGCACATCCATGTCCATGTCTTCCAGCACCTTGCGCCCTCCCAGCTCGGGCAGGTCGATGATGAATGAGCAGGAAATGATCTCGCCGCCCAGCCGTTCGATCAACTTAATTCCGGCTGCTGCGGTGCCGCCAGTGGCCAGTAGGTCGTCGACGACCAGAATTTTCTCGCCGGGCTGGATGGCATCGTCGTGAATTTCAACAATCGCCTCGCCATATTCCAGCTTGTAGTCCTGACTGATGGTGGTTCCGGGCAACTTGCCTTTTTTACGGATCGGAACAAAGCCGACGCTGAGCTGGTGTGCAATTGCTCCGCCAAGAATAAAACCGCGCGCCTCAAGTCCCACGACCTTGTCGATCCGTTCGCCTGCATAAGGGTGCAACATCTGGTCGATCGCCATGCGAAAGCCGCGCGGGTCTGCGAAAAGGGTCGTGACATCCCGGAACATGATCCCTTCGTGTGGGAAATCAACAATGGTTCGGATGTAGTCCTTGACCGACTTGTTTCTGGACATGATCAACCCCTTTGGCGTGAAAACACGCTGGGCTGTTTGGCCCATCAGGGTCAGTCATGCAAGGAAAGATTGCCGATGCTTTTCTACCGGCGTTTTGAAACGGCGTTTGGCAGGCCATAATAGCGATACAGCGCCGCAGGTAGCCAAGAAAGATGAGGCTTCCGCCAATTACGCTGATCCCGCAACAGAAACGCCTGGGCTGTATGAAGGTTCATTGCCATAATCCTTTTTTATTGTTAGGTGCTCGTTAATTACAACCTCTATGCTATGTATATACAATGCATCGCTTTTGGAATCAAGTGTTGGACGGGGACAAGGCGCGTGGGAAAGAAGGACGGTAAGGGGTCTACCAAGAAAAACAGTCAGTTGGTTTTGCGTCTGGACAAAGATGAGCGTGACGCTTTTGTCGAATTGTGCAAAGAACTGGACACCTCGGCCGCACGGGAAATACGGCGGTTCATTCGCAGTTTCATGAAGGAAAACGCAGAGGATTGACGGGTTAGGCCGGGCGCCGCAGGACTGCTGTTGCAACACCCATGCCGACAAGTGTCAGGCCTCCGAAACGGGTCATTCCCGAGATGACCTCGGCGCGCCCGATCATCAGTCGCAACCGATCGGCAAGCAGCGCGTAGGCCAGTGCATTTAGCCAGGCCAACCCAACAAATGTAGCAATCAGGATAGCGAACTGTGGTCCCAACGGGTCTGAGGGGCGCAGAAATTGCGGCACGAACGCGATGAAAAAGGCGATGGATTTGGGATTTAGCGCGGTAACGGCGGCGGCGTGGCCAAAGACACTGCGCGCAGTGACATCGCGCCCGGTTTCAACCGCCTTCAATCCCCCTGACGGAGCGCTACGCAAGAGTTTGATGCCAAGCCAGATCAAATAGGCAGCCCCCACCCATTTCAATACCGAGAACAAAGTGGCCGATGCCAGAACCAGTGCGCCCAAGCCCAAAAGCGAAGCTGTCATCGCAATCAAATCGCCGACCGCGACACCTGTGGCCGATGCGACAGCGACGCTGCGGCCTTTCGACAAAGCATAGCTGAGAACCAGAAGAACGGTTGGGCCAGGGATCAGTAGCAATGCAGTTGATGCGGCGACGAAAGCCAGCCAAAGGTCAATGGGCATCGAAAAAATCCGTCATTGTGTTTTCAGCACCTAGCCCCGGCTCGCGGGGCAAGGTCAAGACCTTCTTGGTAGCTGACCCGGGAGAAAGCGTGCTTACCGCTTGCTTTGCAAAGCACATCCCGGTGTGATCCTCGCGGTTTCAGAGAACCCGCCCGGCAACCGCATCCAGTTTGGCCAGTACCGCCGGATCCCGTTTTTCCGGTGCTGTAAGGATCGCGTATTCAAGCGCCCGATCGCAGCCATGCGGACACGGGGACCGGTCCGTGCCTAGCAGGTCGGGCAACTGCTTGACCAGCGCACGGCCTTTCTCGGCATTGCCGGTCAGCGTGGCTATGATGGCTGTCACATCGACCTCTCCGTGGTCGGGGTGCCAACTGTCATAGTCAGTGACCATGGCGATGGACGCATAGCAAATCTCGGCCTCACGAGCGAGCTTCGCTTCTGGCATATTGGTCATTCCGATCACATCGCAGCCCCACTGTTCGCGGTACATTTTGGATTCGGCAAGGGTCGAGAACTGCGGCCCTTCCATTGCCAGGTAAGTGCCTCCACGGTGAACGGTGATACCTGCGGCTTTGCCGGCAGTTTCGCAGGCATCCGACAGGCGCGGGCAGGTCGGATGGGCAACGCTGACATGGGCGACGCATCCGGTCCCAAAAAAGCTCTTGTCCCGTGCGAATGTCCGGTCGATGAACTGATCAACGATCACAAAATCGCCCGGTGCCATATGTTCGCGAAACGACCCGCAGGCCGAAACCGAGATCGCATCGGTTACGCCCAATCGTTTCAATGCATCGATATTCGCGCGATAAGGCACCTCGGTCGGGGAATGCACATGCCCTCTGCCGTGGCGTGGAAGGAATGCCATCTCAACGCCGTTCAGTGATCCTGTCAGGATTTGATCCGACGGTTCACCCCAAGGCGTTTCAACCGTGACCCATTCCGCATTCTGCAACCCGTCGATGTCGTAGATGCCTGATCCGCCGATGACGGCAATCTTGGTTTGGTTCACTGAATTTCTCCGATTATGGTGCGTGTTCAAGGATTTGTGCGCTCGGTCGCCAGATTTGGCAAGTAACAATGCCAGCAAGTTGGTGTTCAACAAGTTGCGTGCCCGGCGATGTCCCCTCCAAGGCGGTTTGTCGCGCAAAATAACACTCGGGGTATTGCACGAAAAGTCCAAGGTATGCGCAGATTGCATGGCAGCCTCCCGCCTGCTGCGGTGGCTCAGAGGCCGGATCACAGGTAGAAGACCCCTTTCGCGCGAACAGACCAATCTACAGGACCCACTCATGCCCCGAGCTATGCTGGCCAGCTTTGCCTCACGTATTGCGAAACCCGACCTGCGTTGGGTGCCGGACGAAGGGCTTACTGCCTCGCGTCTGCGGATTGAGCTTCTGTCGGGTCTGACAGTCGCCTTGGCGCTGGTCCCCGAAGCGGTCGCTTTTGCGTTTGTCGCAGGTGTTCACCCGCTGGTCGGTTTGTACGCGGCGTTTATGGTCGGTCTGATCACAGCGCTGATTGGTGGCAGGCCCGGTATGATCTCGGGCGCGACTGGCGCGCTGGCCGTTGTGATGGTGGCGCTGGTGGCAGAGCACGGCGTGGAATACCTGTTCGCAACCGTTGTACTAATGGGCATCCTTCAGGTGATAGCTGGGGCAATGCACTGGGGGCGTTTCATCCGGCTGGTGCCCCATCCCGTAATGTTGGGCTTTGTGAACGGCTTGGCGATTGTGATCTTTCTGGCTCAGTTGGGCCAGTTCAAAGTGCCCGGCACAATGGAAAATACGGGCCACGGAATGAACGGCGGTGAATGGCTGTCAGGAATGCAGCTATATACGATGCTTGGGCTAGTCGCGCTGACAATGGCCGTGATCTGGATCATGCCGCGCGTTACGCGCGTTGTCCCGGCGCCGCTGGCTGGAATCGTCGTCGTTGCCGCGCTTGTCATCGGCCTTGGCTTGGAGGTGCCGCGTGTGGGCGATCTGGCTTCGATCGAAGGCGGCCTTCCCGCATTCCACATCCCCATGGTGCCACTGAATTGGGCAACTTTTGAGATCATTCTGCCCTATGCCGTCATTCTGGCGGCCATTGGTTTGATCGAGTCTTTGTTGACCTTGAACCTGGTTGGCGAAATTACCGGCAAACGGGGAGGAGCATCGCAAGAATGTATCGCACAGGGCGTGGCGAATGTGACCACGGGGTTCTTTGGCGGTATGGGTGGTTGCGCCATGATCGGGCAGTCTATGATCAACGTTAAGTCTGGAGGCCGGACTCGCATCGCTGGTATCGCGGCCGCGCTGTTCCTGCTTGTGTTCATCCTGTTCGCCTCGCCCCTGATCGAGCAAATCCCGCTGGCGGCACTGGTCGGCGTGATGTTTATGGTCGTTATAGGAACCTTCGCGTGGAACTCGTTCAATATCATGTGCAAGGTGCCCCTTATGGACGCTTTTGTCATTGTCCTGGTTACAGTTGTAACTGTTATGGAGGACTTGGCAGTTGCTGTTGTCGTGGGCGTGATTGTTTCGGCGCTGGCCTATGCTTGGAACAACGCCAAACGCATCCATGCGATTACCCGCGAATCCGCTACAGAAAAGGGTGCGAAAGTCTACGAAATCCAGGGACCGTTGTTCTTTGGATCGTCAGATGGGTTCGTCGAATTGTTTGACGTTCCGAACGATCCGGAAACCGTAATTGTAGACTTTGCCGAAAGCCGTGTCGTGGATCAATCAGCGCTGCAAGCGATAGAAAATATTGCGGCTAAGTATGAAGCGGCAGGCAAGCGCGTCATGCTGCGTCACCTCAGTCGCGACTGCCACAAGCTGCTGAATAAGGCCGGTCACCTCATGATCGACAGTGACGATGACCCAGATTACGAGCTTGCCGTCGACTACTCAGTTCGTACCGGTGTTCTCGGCGGTCACTAAGTTTTGCGAGGCTCTGCCTCGCGCTCCGGGATATTTGGGGCCAGATGAAGCTGGGGATCCGTACTTCATCTGGCTGAAAATATCCCGGGGGAGTCACCCGAAGGGTGGCGGGGGCAGCGCCCCCTGCGCCATCAATCATCAGGTCGATTCAGCGAAAACAACTCGGTCACGACTGAATAGTCCCGATATCCAAGTCTGGCGAGCGGCTGGAACGTCGTTATGTCAAACTTACCGTCTTTCAAGCAATCGTCCCTGAGATGCACGCCGGTAACTTCTCCGAACACAACACGGTTGGACGCTCCTGGGAGGGTGACGATTTGCGTCAGTTTGCATTCAAGCGCTGCAGGTGCGTCCGCAACACGGGCGCAGGGGATCGTTTCGCATTCTATCGAGGCAAGACCCGCGTGCTCAAATTCGTCAACGTGTTTCGCGAGCCCTGCTGAACTGGCGTTCATTGCGTCCTTGTGCGCGTGGGCAACGACATTGACACAGAAGAACCCTGTTGCCTCGATATTGGCGACGCTATCTTTTCCGCTGTCCTGATCGTGCTTTGTGCCTGTCGTTGCGAACATGACCTGTGGGGGCGTGTAGGCGACCCCATTAAAGAACGAGTAGGGCGCAAGGTTGTTTATCCCGTCGACATCACGCGAAGAAATCCATCCGATGGGGCGGGGGGTGATGATAGCATTGAAGGGGTTGTGTGGCAGGCCGTGGCCATCTTCGGGGCGATAGAACATATGGTCTCCAAGCATTTGCCCAAGGCGTAACGAAGTGTTAGGCCAAATTCCAGCAAGGAAAAGAGGGCAGGCGTGCAGCAATTCGGGATCAGGCCGGAAGAGCCGGACGATTGGTGGGAGGTTGAGGCGCTTTATGACCTGTGTTTTGCGCCCGGCCGCGAGGCGCTGTCGTCTTATCGCCTGCGAGATGATGTTCCGCCGGTGTCCGGGTTGTCTTTGGTGGCACGCGACGCGCAGGGTATTCTGGCGGGGGCGATCCGGTTCTGGCCCGTTCATGTGGGAAGTGACGACGCGTTGCTGTTGGGACCGGTCGCAGTTCACCCAACCCATCAGGGTGAGGGGCTAGGCGGTTTCCTGATCCACGAGGGGTTGCAGGCCGGGCGCGACATGGGCTGGCAGCGGGTCATGTTGGTCGGAGATGCACCCTATTACGCGCGCTTTGGATTCTCGCGTCTGAATGGGGTGGAGATGCCTCCTCCTACCAACCCTGACCGCGTTCTGGGCGCGGAACTGGAGCCGGGTGTTTGGCGTGGTGTGATCGGTCCAGTTACACGTTGGACGCGGTGAGCTATTGAATCCGCAAGAGTAAGTTCCAATGTTTTTAGGGCAGGAGGGAACGTATGCAGGACGTGGTTCTTGTCGAAAAACTGGACGCCGAAGCCGAACTTGACCGCTTGGCCCGCTACTACAGGTCTGCCGGAGGGCCGGGTATCAAGCTGCTGAACAGTCTCGGGGGTTCGGCTGAATCCCTGTTGGAACAATTGCCGGCATCGGTCAGGCAAGGTTTGACAGGGGCAACCGAGCAGGCGCTGTGGATTGCAATGCACGCGGCGGAAAGCTCTCGCCGGGCTGTGCCGGATCAGCAGCCTTGGGTCAACACTGCGCTGACAACGGCGATGGGTGCGGCCGGAGGAATTGGCGGCGTCTCAACCGCTTTGATGGAGTTGCCAGCCACGACAACCATGTTGTTGCGCGCCATTCAGGGGGCTGCCGCGCAAGAGGGGTTCAACCCTTCTGAGGATGGAGTGAAATTCGACTGTGTCCGCGTATTGTCCGCTGCTCGTCCGTTGTCTTTTGACGATGGCGCGGATATTGGATTTTTCTCGGTACGGTTGACCCTGACGGGCCCCGCGATGCAGCGGTTGATCGCTGCCGTTGCGCCGAAACTATCCGTTGTCTTGGGGCAGAAACTGGCTGCGCAGTCTGTCCCTGTTCTGGGGGCGATTGCGGGTGGAGGGACAAATTTTGTCTACACCCGGTATTACCAACAGATCGCACGCGTCCATTTTGGCTTGCGGCGTTTGGCATTGGATGCCGATATTCCGCATGATGATCTGGTCCGAAAGCTGGCGGCCCGCATGTGAATTTCTCTAAGTTCTTGGAATAAAACGCTTCATGTGGCAGACTTGTTTCCACTTTCGGTCCGCTCGACGAAGTTACTCTATCCTGAATGTCATGAACGCCGGCGCGCGTGGCTTTCGCCGCAACAGGCCGCTGCTCGGGTTCATTCGCTTGATCTCGCCGAGTTTTTACGCAAAGTATCGCTTTTTGCGCACTGTCGCGGGTTCAACGGGCCTTGCTATTGGTTTGCGGGTCAGTATCTATTTGGCAATCGAACTCTGGACGGACCATGATTCAATACGCTTTGAAATGCAGCAAGGGGCACACCTTTGATAGCTGGTTTCAGTCGGCATCGGCTTACGACAAGCTGGCTGCTGTTGGTATGGTGACCTGTGCTGTTTGCGGCGATGCGCAGGTCGAAAAGGCGATCATGACCCCGCGCGTTCGCTCTGCCCGCAGTGTTGAGGCGCGGACCGAAACCACAGCGCCATCCGAAGAAGCCGTGAATATGGCAAGCCCAACCCCGGATGTTGAGCAGGTTTTGAGCGAGCTGCGGCGCAAGGTTGAGGAAAATTCGGACTATGTCGGCAAGGACTTTGCAAGCGAGGCTCGGAAAATGCATCTGGGGGACGCACCAGAGCGGTCGATCTATGGCGAGGCAAAGCCGGAAGAAGCCAAAGCCCTGATCGAAGATGGTGTGCCTGTCGCTCCGTTACCTTTCCTGCCTAGCCGGAAGACGAACTGATCATGCATATCGTGATTACCGGAGCCAATCGAGGGATCGGAAAAACACTCGCAGATCGGTATCTGGCGCAGGGCCACGACGTGACGGGTACCGCGCGGGATGGCAGCGCCGATGTCGTTCTGGATGTGACCGACACTGACCACCACGCGGCGATGTCCACGCAACTGGGCGATCGGCCCGTTGATCTTCTGATCTGCAATGCCGGTGTGTATCTGGACAAGGCGGAAGGTATTGAGGGCTATCCCGCCGGGATGTGGGCTCAGACCTTTGCGGCCAATGTGACTGGTGTTTTCCTGACCGTTCAGTCTCTGTTGCCCAATCTACGCGCGTCGCAGGGTAAAATAGCGATCATTTCCTCGCAAATGGCGTCGCATACGCACGCGCCGGGGGGTAGCTATATTTATCGCGCATCGAAGGCGGCTGCGCTTAATCTGGGTCGGAATCTGGCCGCAGACCTGCGTGGCGACGGGATCGCTGTGGGAATCTACCATCCGGGTTGGGTGCAGACAGATATGGGCGGAGCGGCGGCCGCCATTTCCGTGGACGAGGCCGCAGATGGCTTGATTGACCGTTTTTCAGCCCTGTCTCGGAACACGACGGGTTGTTTTGAAACCTATGACGGTCGGCCGCACGCGTATTAGTCACTCAACGCAGCTTTGGGCAGTTCGTAGACTTCGCCCGGTTCAACAAAGATGACCAGGATGTCGCCGCGTGTTTCATAGCTGAGCTTTGCGGTGGAATTTGTCGAATCCGGGATGCCGTTCGTAAAATAGATGTTGCGCACCTGACCGTTCTGCATGCCCACGGCCAGCGTTGCGCCGCCATCGTCCCGCCGCCTGAGCTCGGCGTTGCAGCTACGCAGGGCGTCGCCTGCAACGGTCGCGCAAGGGATGGTGCCCAACGAATTCTTGCCATCGGTTCCGGCCAGCGTGGTTTCCTGTGCCAGAGCGGGCGTTGAAAGGACAGCTAAAGCGAGGATGAAACGTGACATGGGAAACCTCTTGAGAAATCTGATGCAGGCAAGCTGACACCCCCGTGATCCGATGTAAAGCGATCCAACGCAAGCACCTAAACGGTTTTGGACACTTGCCCTTGGGGTCCCCCTGACATAAGACGCACGAAACCTGAATTCCAAGGCGCGGAGACACCAGCCCCCATGCCCGTACTCGTGATGAAATTCGGCGGCACTTCGGTCGCCAACCTTGACCGTATCCGCCGCGCGGCGAAACGCATCGGCGTTGAAGTGGCCAAGGGATATGATGTGATTGTCATCGTGTCGGCCATGTCGGGCAAAACCAACGAATTGGTTGGCTGGGTGAATGAGACGTCTCCGCTGTTCGATGCGCGCGAATATGATGCCGTCGTGTCTTCGGGTGAGAATGTGACCGCCGGTCTGATGGCCCTGACGTTGCAAGAGATGGATATCCCTGCACGCAGTTGGCAGGGCTGGCAGGTGCCGCTGATGACAACCAGCGCCCACAGTCAGGCCCGGATCGAGGAAATCCCGACCGAGAACCTGACCCAGAAGTTCGATGAGGGTATGAAGGTCGCCGTCGTCGCCGGGTTCCAGGGAATCAGCCCCGAAGGGCGTATCACCACGCTGGGTCGGGGTGGGTCGGACACCACCGCTGTGGCCTTTGCTGCGGCGTTTGGGGCCGAACGCTGCGATATCTATACCGATGTGGACGGCGTCTATACCACCGACCCGCGCATCTGTGAAAAGGCGCGCAAGCTGGACCGGATTTCGTTCGAGGAAATGCTCGAACTGGCCTCGCTGGGGGCCAAGGTGCTGCAGACCCGCTCGGTCGAGCTGGCGATGCGCTATAAGGTGAAACTGCGCGTTCTCTCAAGTTTTGAAGAACAATCCGACGAGGCCGGTACACTGGTCGTCGATGAGGAGGATATCATGGAATCCAATGTTGTGGCCGGTGTTGCCTATTCCCGTGACGAAGCGAAGATGACCGTCGTATCCGTGGCGGACCGTCCCGGTATCGCCTCGACCATCTTTACCGCGCTCAGCGATGAGGGCGTAAATGTGGACATGATCGTTCAGAACATCTCGGACGAAGGGCGCACGGACATGACGTTCTCGTGCCCAACCGATCAGGTGGCGCGTGCGGAAAAGGCTTTGTTGGCGATCAAGGACGCTGGTGAGCTGAACTACGCTGAACTGGTTGCGGATGAAGACGTCTGCAAGGTCTCGGTCGTGGGGATCGGGATGCGGTCGCAATCCGGTGTGGCGGCAAAAATGTTCAAGATTCTCTCGGATGAGGGGATCAACATTAAGGTCATTACAACCTCTGAGATCAAAATTTCCGTGCTTGTGGACAGGAAATACATGGAACTTGCGGTTCAGGCACTGCATGATGCCTTTGAACTGGACAAGGCGGCCTGAGCATTTCAGCCAAGGTCTCGCCTGACGCACTAATCTGGGTGGGCCATGGCGGACGGCACCGAAACAGAATCCCGCAAGCTGCTGAGGCGGCTGCGCGAAGAAATGGCGAGCGAGGCCGCCGGTCAGGAACGTCTTGACCGGATAACGCACCTGATTGCTGATAGCATTCAGGCTGAGGTGTGCTCGATCTACCTGTTCCGCGATGAGGATACGCTCGAACTGTGCGCCACAGAGGGCTTGTCGCCCGAAGCGGTTCACAAGACTCGGATGCGTATGGGCGAAGGTCTGGTCGGTCGTGTGGCCAAGTCGGGTCAAGTGGTCAATACAGCGGATGCGCCCTCGGCTAAGGGGTTCCGGTACATGCCGGAAACTGGCGAAGAGCGGTTTTCGTCTTTTCTGGGCGTGCCGATCCAGCGTCTGGGCGAAAAACTGGGTGTTCTGGTTGTGCAGTCCCGTGATGCACGGGAATACTCTGCTGACGAGGTCTATGCACTTGAAGTTGTCGCGATGGTTCTGGCTGAAATGGCCGAGCTGGGTGCGTTCGTGGGTGAAGGTGCCGCGTTGTCGCCGCGCCACCAGCAATCTGTGCAGCTTATGGGAGGCCCGGCGCAGGAAGGGTCTGCCGAAGGGCATGTCTGGCTGCATGAACCGCGCGTCGTGGTCACGAACCCGATCGCAGATGATCCCCACCGGGAACGCGAGCGCCTGACCGAAGCGGTGGATGAGCTGCGCGTAGGCGTCGACAAGATGCTTGAGATTTCCAAGGACGGTGACACTGAACAGCTACAGGTCTTGGAAGCCTACCGGATGTTCGCCAACTCAAAAGGTTGGATGCGCCGGATGGAGGAGGACATCGCTCGCGGCCTGAGTGCCGAAGCAGCAGTTGAAAAGGAACAGTCGCAGGCGCGTGCGCGGATGGGGCAGGTCACCGATCCTTACCTGCGCGAGAGGCTGGCCGATCTGGACGACCTCAGCAACCGCTTGCTGCGTATTCTCACCGGGCAGGGCAGTACAAACGGGGCGGACCTACCACCCGATCCGATCCTGATTGCGCGTAACATCGGCCCCGGTGATCTGTTGGAATATGGCCGATCTCTGAAGGGGATCGTGCTGGAGGAAGGATCAGTCGGCAGCCATGCGACGATCGTGGCTCGCGCACTGGCGATTCCGCTGGTGGTGCATGTCGGTCGGATCACGACCGAGGCGCTGAACGGCGATCATATTCTTGTGGACGGGGATCAGGGCGCCGTTCATCTGCGGCCCGAAGACACGGTCGTCAGCGCATTTCGTGACAAGATCGCGATGCAGGCCAAGGCGCAGGAACGATATGCCTCGATCCGGGATACCCCGACGGTCACGCGGGATGGTGAACGCATCAATCTTGTGATGAATGCCGGCCTCATGGCGGACTTGCCTTCGCTGGGAAATTCCGGGGCCGAGGGCGTGGGCCTGTTCCGAACCGAGTTGCAATTCCTGATCCGAAACCAAATGCCCAAACGGTCGGAACTTGTTACGCAATATCAACGCGTTCTGGACGCAGCAGGGGAAAAGCGTGTGGTGTTCCGAACGCTGGATATCGGCTCGGACAAGGTTCTGCCCTACATGAAGCACGTGGAAGAGCCCAATCCTGCATTGGGGTGGCGTGCGATCCGGGTGGGACTGGACAAGCGCGGTGTGATGCGGATGCAGTTGCAAGCCCTGATGCGCGCGGCCAACGGTCGGCCCCTGACGCTAATGTTCCCGTTTGTGGCGCAGGCGGATGAGTTCCGCGAAGCGCGGTGGGAAGTCAACAAGACGATCGAGCGCGAAAAGCGTCTGGGGCATGTCCTGCCCGAAAAGATCGAAGTGGGCGCAATGCTTGAAACTCCGTCATTGGCTTTCGCTCCGCAGAAGTTCTTTGACGAAGTGGACTTCGTTTCCATTGGGGGCAACGACTTAAAGCAGTTCTTCTTTGCCGCTGACCGAGAAAATGAACTGGTGCGCCGTAGGTACGATACTCTGAACGTCAGTTTCCTCAGTTTCATCGAACGTATTGTCGAGCGCTGCAACATTTCCAATACACCACTTAGCTTTTGCGGTGAGGATGCGGGACGCCCGGTCGAAGCGCTGTGCCTTGCTGCAATGGGTATCAGGTCGCTATCTATGCGTCCGGCGTCAATCGGGCCGGTCAAAACGGTTCTGTTGCGTGCGGATTTGCAATCGTTGCGCAAGATCATTGCAGATGCACGCCACAGAGGAGAGCAATCCGTTCGGCCATCGGTCATGGAGTGGTTGCGAAATCAGGGGTGATGGTCTGATCCGGGCTTGCTTTCTGCGTCTGCATTCCCTATTCAGACCGCAAATGTTAGCGATAACATGACCCGCATCATGCATGCTGTGCGTAGACGATGTTATGATGTTCGGGTCAGATTTGAAGGAGCCTGCAGATGGTTTCACGCGTAATTCCGGTAAATCCGTTCGACCTGGTGTTGTTCGGTGCAACGGGTGATCTGGCGCAGCGTAAGATTTTGCCGGGCCTCTATCACCGGTTTGAAGTAGGCCAAATGCCCGAAGACGCCCGTATCATCGGCACAGCCCGGTCGGACATAGACAGTGATGCTTTCCGAGAGCAGATTCGCGCGTCGATGAAGAATTATGCGCCCGAGTTTAAAGCGGACGTATTGGACCGGTTCCTCAGCCGGGTCGACTATGTCCCCGTTGATGCGCTGGGTGATTCAGGTTGGGTGGATCTTGCGGACACATTGCGCCCCGACGTGGTGCGCGCGTTCTATCTGTCTGTGGGGCCCAGCCTGTTTTCCGGCATTGCGCAGCGGTTGAATGATAACGGACTGGCAACACCAGACAGCCGAATTGTGGTGGAAAAACCGTTCGGACATGATCTGGATTCTGCCAAGGCGCTGAACGAAGGGTTGCGCGCCTGTTTTGAAGAACATCAGATTTATCGCATCGACCACTATCTGGGCAAGGAAACGGTCCAGAACCTCATGGCTCTGCGCTTTGCCAATTCTCTGTTCGAGCCGCTCTGGAACTCGACCCATGTTGACCACGTGCAGATCACGGTCGCAGAAACCGTCGGCGTAGAGGGGCGCGGGGCCTATTACGATCAGTCCGGCGCGATGCGCGATATGGTGCAGAACCACCTTGTCCAGTTGTTGTGTCTGACCGCGATGGAGCCTCCGTCCAAGTTTTCCCCCAATGCGGTACGAGACGAAAAGGTCAAGGTTATCGAGGCGTTGGAACCCGTGGACCCCTCGGATATCGCGCGCGGCCAATACCGCACCGACAAGGGAGGGGACGGCTATCTGGATCACGTCGGCAACCCGGCCAGCCGGACCGAAAGCTATATCGCGCTGAAGGTGCATCTTGGCAATTGGCGCTGGGCCGGAGTGCCGTTTTATCTGCGAACCGGTAAGCGTCTGCGTGCGCGCGAATCCGAAATCGCTGTGTTCTTCCGTGATCCGCCGCATACGATTTTCCCCAATGTCGGCCCTTTGCGTGGCAACGTGCTGGTCATACGGTTGCAGCCGGACGAAGGCATCACGTTGCGCACCACCATCAAAGACCCCGGTCCCGGTGGGTTCCGCCTGTCAGATGTGTCGCTGGATATGAGCTTTGCCGAAGCGCTGGGCACGGACGCGCGTGCTCAGGACGCGTATGAGAGGCTGGTGATGGACGTGATCCGGGGTGATCAAACCCTGTTCATGCGCGGGGATGAGGCCGAGGCTGCATGGGCTTGGGTCGATCCTATCATTCAGGGGTGGGAAGATCGGGGCGACCGTCCGTCCAAATATGATCAGGGCAGTTCCGGGCCCGAAGAAGCATTGATGCTGATGCATCGCGATGGACGCCGCTGGCGTCAGATCGGAGGGTAATCATGGTACATTCCGTCATCACCGACGTCACCCGGCGCATCGTCGACCGCAGCGCCGATCTGCGCGGCCCGCATCTTGAGCGGATGGAGCAGGCCAAATCCAAAGGGCCAGCCCGTGGGCACCTGTCGTGCAGCGGTCAGGCTCATGCCTATGCCGGGGCAGGTGAAGATCAGCAACCCATGGCAACTGGAACGGCTGGCAATCTGGGCATCGTCACCGCCTATAATGACATGCTTTCGGCGCATCAGCCGTTTGAACGCTACCCGGCGCTGATCCGTGATGCGATCCGCGCGGCGGGTGGAACGGCGCAGGTTGCGGGCGGCGTTCCCGCCATGTGCGATGGCGTCACGCAGGGCGAAGCGGGGATGGAACTGTCGCTGTTCTCGCGCGATGTGATTGCGTTGGCCACCGGTGTCGCGCTGAGCCACAACACGTATGACGCCGCCGTGTTTCTTGGGGTGTGCGACAAGATCGTGCCGGGGCTGGTTATCGGCGCACAGGCGTTCGGTCATCTGCCGGCGGTCTTCCTGCCTGCCGGCCCCATGACAAGTGGCCTGCCGAACGACGAAAAAGCCAAGGTTCGTCAGCAGTTTGCCGCCGGAGAAGTCGGCCGCGACGAATTGATGAAGGCGGAAATGGCCGCCTATCACGGGCCGGGCACCTGTACCTTCTATGGCACCGCCAATACGAACCAGATGTTGATGGAGTTCATGGGCCTGCACCTTCCTGGCTCTAGCTTTATCAACCCGAACACGCCCTTGCGCGATGCACTGACCGAGGAAGGAGCACGCCGCGCCCTGTCGCTCAGCGCGTTGGGGAATCACTATACGCCTGTGTGCCAAATTCTGGACGAACGCGCCTTTGTGAACGGCATTGTCGGGTTGATGGCGACCGGAGGGTCCACGAACCTGCTGATCCACCTGATCGCCATGGCGCGTGCCGGAGGTATCGTTTTGGATTGGGAGGACTTCTCGGACATCTCCGCCGTGGTCCCGCTGGTCGCGCGGGTCTATCCAAATGGTCTGGCTGATGTGAACCATTTCCACGCAGCGGGGGGCCTAGGCTACTGCATCGGCACGTTGCTCGAAGATGGCCTGCTGCATCCCGATACGCTGACGGTCGCTGGTCAGGGGCTGCACAACTATACCAAAGAACCCAAGCTGAAAGAGGGTGAACTGGTCTGGGAAGAAGGCGCCGGGCACAGCCTGAACGAAAAGATCGTGCGCCCGGCCAAGGATCCGTTCCAGCCCACGGGTGGCTTGTCGCGCCTGACCGGAAATCTGGGCACCGCCGTCATGAAGGTGTCCGCCGTCGCGCCCGAGCATCAGGTGGTTGAAGCTCCGGTACGTGTCTTCCACGATCAGGAGGAGGTCAAGGCAGCTTTCAAGGCCGGAGAGTTCACGGATGACGTTATCGTTGTTGTCCGCTTTCAGGGACCGAAAGCCAACGGGATGCCTGAACTGCACTCACTAACACCAATGCTTTCGATCCTTCAGGGCAGGGGGCAAAAGGTGGCTTTGGTGACCGATGGCCGGATGTCCGGGGCTTCGGGCAAAGTCCCCGCTGCGATCCATGTCGTGCCCGAGGCGCTCGATCGCGGCCCAATCGCCTGTTTACAGGATGGCGACATCCTGCGTGTTGATGCGGTCAGCGGAGAGTTGGAGATCATGACTCCGGGCGTACTTGACCGCGCCCCGGCAACCGCAGACCTTTCGGCAAACCAGCACGGCGTCGGCCGCGACCTCTTTGGTGCGTTCCGCCAGAATGTCGGGTCCGCCGACACTGGTGCCAGTATTTTCGGAGTTTAACTCATGTCCAAAACCCAACGCACCCGCGAGATTTGTGCGCTTGCCCCAATCGTTCCGGTGCTGGTCATCGACGATGCCAAAGATGCGCGCCCTCTGGCCGAAGCGCTTGTCGCTGGTGGGCTTCCCGCGCTGGAAGTCACGCTGCGGACGCCTGCCGCGCTGGACGCAATCCGTGCAATGTCTCAGGTGCCCGGTGGTGTCGTCGGGGCCGGAACACTGGTGACCCCCGATGATGTCCGTGCTGCGAAAGAGGCCGGCGCGCAATTCGGCGTTTCTCCGGGCGCGACCGACGCATTGATCGCAGCGTGCGAAGCCGCAGACCTGCCCCTGTTGCCCGGCGCGGCCACGGCAAGCGAGGCGATGCGCTTGTTGGAGCAGGGCTATGACATGCTCAAGTTCTTTCCTGCCGAGGCTTCGGGCGGTGCGCCCGCCCTCAAAGCGATTGGCGCTCCACTACCGCAGATCACGTTCTGCCCAACCGGAGGCGTATCGCCTGCGAACGCCCGCGATTACCTATCATTGTCCAACGTCGTCTGCGCTGGTGGCAGCTGGGTTGCGCCAAAGCAGATGGTTTTGGATCAGGATTGGGCTGGCATCGAAACCCTTGCACGCGAGGCGTCCAAGCTGATGGATTGACGCTGCCCGGCCACACGTTAGGGTGAGGCCAATTCTAACAGGTTGATCCCATGAAAAATCTCAATTCTCTCGCGCAGGGCCGCGAGTATTTGGCTATTCCCGGCCCGTCGGTAATACCTGACGCCGTTTTGCAAGCGATGCACCGCCCGTCGCCCAATATCTACGATGGCGAGCTGATCGAGATGATGCCCGCCCTGACGCGAGATTTGCGTCGCGTGGCGCGGACAGACCATCACGTTGCCATCTATATCGCCAACGGCCACGGCACATGGGAGGCCGCACTCTCAAACGTTATCGCGCCGGGCGAACTGGTACTGGCCCCGGCCTCGGGCCGCTTTACACATGGCTGGGCAGAGATGGCCGAAGGAATCGGTGCCAGAACCCAGTTGGTTGATTTCGGAACATCCTCAGCCTGGGATTTTGATCGCATCTCTGACGCACTGCGCGCAGATAAAGCACGAGAAATCAAGGCGGTGCTCGCCGTGCATGTGGATACCTCAAGCTCAATCCGAAACGATATCCCGGCCCTTCGCGCACTGTTGGACGATCTGGATCACCCGGCCCTCCTGATGGCAGATTGTATTGCCTCGTTGGGATGCGACAGATTTGAAATGGACGCTTGGGGCGTCGATGTGATGGTCACGGCATGCCAGAAGGGATTGATGACCCCTGCAGGAGTTGGTTTTGTTTTCTTCAACGAAAAGGCGCAGGCCAAACGCGCCAACATGCAACGGGTTTCGCAGTATTGGGACTGGCAACCGCGCGTAAATCCGGACCTGTTCTACCAGTATTTCAACGGAACGGCCCCGACGCACCATTTGTACGGTTTGCGGACGGCGCTCGACATGATCCACTCCGAAGGGATCGAGCAGGTCTGGGCACGCCACGAACGTCTTGCAACGGCAATCTGGGCGGCCTGCGACACCTGGGCCGAAGGTGGCGCACTGCAACTTAACGTAGCAGACCGCAATCATCGCAGCCATGCCGTCACCGCTTTGCGTCTGACCGGCGGGAAGGGGACCTTGCTGCGCGAATACACCGAGTCTCGACTGGGCCTTACGCTAGGCATCGGACTTGGGATGGAGGACTGGGACAGCTGTTTCCGGCTCGGCCATATGGGGCACATCAACGGTCAGATGGTTATGGCTATGTTGGGCGGGATGGAAACCGCTATGGCTGCGCTTGATATCCCGCGCGGCAAGGGGGCGTTGGAAGCCGCCGCAGCTGCCTTGGCCACCTGACACTTTTCCCCTGCGCGGATCCGCCCTTCATCTGGCTGAAAATATCCTCGGGGGAATCGCGCGTCAGCGCGATGGGGGCAGACAGCCCCCGTTTCGCTTGCCACAAAACAAAACGTCACTTTGTTTGGGCACCGGCCTCTGCCAGTGCCTTTGGCAAAGCTGCCGCAAATGCATCCAGATCGGCAACCTCTCCGCAGCTTATCCGAATACACCTGTTCTGTGGGGCGGCGAAAGGCATCCGTACAAAAACACCCTGTGCCACCAGGCTGTCCAGAACGGCTTTGGCAAACACCCCATCCCGACCACAATTTACGGCAACGAAATTCGTGGCCGATGGTAATGGCTCCAGCCCGTTTTCACGTGCAATCATTTCGATCCGACCACGGGCCTCTGCAATCTTATGCTGGACCCTTTCCAACCATCCGGTGTCTTGCAGAGCCGCCAGCGCACCGGCCTGCGCAGCACGGTTCATTCCGAAATGGTTACGCACCTTGTTGAAAGCTGAAATCAATCCGGGCGCTCCGATTGCATACCCAACGCGCGCGCCTGCCATGCCATAAACCTTTGAAAACGTTCGCATCCGAACAATGCGCGGGTCATCCGCCGAGACCGGGGCGGCAGTGCCCTCAGGAGCGCATTCGACATAGGCTTCGTCCAGGACCAGAAGACATCCATCCGGTAAGGAGTTCATGGCTGCAACAATATGCGCGCCCGAATGCCAACTGCCCATAGGGTTGTCCGGGTTGGCCAGATAAACCAGCTTGGCGTCCACTTCGGCGGCTTTGGCGAAAAGCGCGGCCGGGTCTTCATGGTCGTCGCGATAGGGGACTTTGTGCAGCACCCCTCCGAACCCTGCAACGTGGTAGTTGAACGTGGGGTAAGCTCCGTCCGAGGTCACGACGGCATCTCCCGGCTCGACCAGCAGTCGCACCAGATACCCAAGCAGCCCATCGATCCCTTCACCCACGACAATGTTTTCGGCGCGTACGTTGTGGTGTTCGGCGAGAGCGTTTCGCAGGTCGTGGTTTTCGGGGTCTCCGTACATCCAGATTTCGGTATTCGCCATTGCCTCAATCGCGCGCGGCGAAGGTCCAAAAACGCTTTCATTTGCGCCAAGCCGCGCGACAAACGGCGTACCCCGCTCTCGTTCCTGGGTTTCAGGGCCAACGAACGGAACGGTTGCGGGCAGGGATGTGGCAAGAGGGGTGTAGCGTGGGTCTGTCATATTGGCAGATAAACGTAAGGTCACTTGTCGGGCAACCTTGTGTTGCGTGTGATTGCCTTTCACCCTGCGCGCAACAGCATTGGGAGGAAGATAATGCGCATTTTTTTCGGACTGGCCCTGATCGGTCTCGCCTATCTGATTTTTTGGCCGGTCGAGGTTGAGCCTGTAGCCTGGGAGCCACCGGAAGCCCCTGGTTTCACAGGGGACTTCGCAGAGAATGACGCATTGAGCCAGATTGAACTTGTCGCCTTGCCCGATGACGACACAGGCCCGGAAGACATTGCTGTCATGCCCGACGGAACGGCTTACACAACCGCCATGTCCGGCGCGCTCTATCGGATAGACGGCGACACTCCGGTGAAGGTTGACGATCTGGGTGGCCGACCATTGGGCGTGAAAGCAGGGCCGGATGGGGCGCTGTATCTTGCCGACAGTTTTCGCGGCCTGATGCGCTGGACCGGACCCGGCTCGTTGGAGTTGCTGGCCTCAGAAGTCGATGGTTCGCCTGTTGTCTACGCCAATCAGTTGGACGTGGCGCAGGATGGAACCGTCTATTTCTCGAATTCATCTGATCGGTTCGACCCTGAAACAATGGGTGGAACGAAGCCCACATCGGTGCTGACCATCTGGGAACAATCAGACACGGGCTATGTCGCAAAATTCAATCCTGACGGCACCACCGAGAAAGTGGCCGAGGGTTTCGTCTACACCAACGGAGTTGCGCTTTCACCGGATGAGCGGTTCCTGCTTATCGCTGAAACCGGGCGCGCGCGAGTGCACAAATTGTGGCTTCAAGGCCCAAAAGCGGGCGAGCGCGAAATTTTGTTGGAAAACCTGCCCGGATATCCTGACAATATCGAGGCGCAGGGCGACGGCACATATTGGATGGCATTTGCCAGTCCGCGCGTGCCAACCGAAGCCCTGATGCCATATCCATTTTTGCGCAAAGTGATCTGGCGCTTGGGGCCGATGGTGCGACCCGCGCCCATTCACCGTGGAATGATGGTGCAGTTCGATGGGGACGGGAACATATTGAAAACCCTTCAAGACCCAGAAGGGCGGCTTGGGATAACGACAGGAGGCAAGGTCGTGGGAGACCAGTTTTACGTCATGACGCTGGACTCGCCGTGGTTTGGTCGAATGGCTGTCGAAGATCTGCCCCAACGTTGATCTGGAACTTGACTGACCTTCCGGGCATGGTTGTCGAAACCGGAACTGGGAGGTCCGCATGTCACGCGTATCCGTCGAATACAAAGATCATATTGCCCATGTCACGCTGACGCGGGGCGACAAGATGAATGCGTTGGATGACTCGATGATCAAGGCCATCTTGTCAGCAGGGCAGGAGGTCGCCGCCTCGGACGTTCGCGCCGTGGTTCTTTCTGGCGAGGGCAAGAGTTTCTGCGCGGGATTGGACATGGCCAGTTTTGCGACGATGGCCCATGTAGACCCGACCGAATGGCTGATGAGCCGCAGCCACGAAGATGCCAATGATATGCAAGAGCTGGCAATGATCTGGCGCCGCGTTCCGGTGCCGGTGATTTGCGCCATTCAAGGCGTTGCCTATGGCGGAGGTCTTCAGATCGCGCTGGGCGCGGATATTCGTATAGCGCACCCCGAGTCCAAACTGGCTGTGATGGAGATGAAATGGGGCATCATTCCCGATATGGGCGGCATGGTGCTTTTGCCAGGGCTGGTCCGATCGGACGTCATCCGCTTGTTGACCTACACTGCGCGGCCCATCGGCGCGGCACAGGCCGCAGAATGGGGGCTTGTGACAAAGCTGTCCGACGATCCGCTG
The DNA here is from genome assembly GCF_056539385.1 of Ruegeria sp. BB6. Taxonomy (NCBI): domain Bacteria; kingdom Pseudomonadati; phylum Pseudomonadota; class Alphaproteobacteria; order Rhodobacterales; family Roseobacteraceae; genus Ruegeria; species Ruegeria sp. BB6. The sequence goes on along the minus strand of NZ_JBQFUW010000001.1, from coordinate 724,185 downwards.
ACTGAGGCCATTGCATTGGCCGAAAATATTGCGGGTCAAAGCCCCTCTGCCATTCGCGCGGCCAAACGGTTGATCGAAGTGGCGGAAACTCAGTCACGGGCCGAAGTCTTGCTGGCCGAGTCGTCAGAGCAGGTCGACCTGATCGGAAAGCCCGAACAGATTGAGGTGATTGCCGCCCAGATGCAGGGCCGCAAGCCTCAGTTCAAATAACTAGCGCAAAAAGGCCCGGCGCGCGTCGCGTGCCATGTTGTACCGCATTTCCAGATCGGCGATGCGGGCCATAACGACTTTGCGTTCTTCGGGGTCGGTCAAGGCGGCGTAACAAGCCTTGGCCTCGTCCAGTTCCTTTTTGATGCTGAACTCTTCTGGCAGAACCCCGGCCTGAGCCATGATCCGGTGCCCAGCGGCCATTGCCGCATCGCTTTGCGCCTCAGACGAGCGGTCGGGCAGGGGACGGCCCTCGCCTTCAAGACCCTGCAACTGGCCTTCGGCCTGCGCCTTTTTGATCTGGCGCTCGATAAGTCTTCCTAGCGATCCAAACATAGCGCAACCATAGCTTACACAGAAAGCAACCGCTAGCGGGTGCGGTTTGTCACCAGAAATACCGCCCCTCCGACCAGCAAGCCCCAGACGGCGGCGCCCAGCCCAAAGACTGAGACGCCAGAGGCAGTGATGGCAAAGGTCAGGATCGCTGCTTCGCGCTCGGCTGGCACTTCTAAAGCCGCCGAGGTGGCGTTCGCCATCACACCGATCAGGGCTATTCCGGTCAACGTTCCCATCAACAGCGGGTGGGCGTGAACCGCGAAGCCAGTGATTGCGACCGCGAACACCCCAAACAGGCAATAGAACGCTCCGGCCATGACCGCCGACCAATAGCGCTGGGCCGGGTCCGGGTGACTGTCAGAGTTCGAGCACATCGCAGCCGTGATCGCCGCAAGACAGGTAGCCGGTGCTCCGAACGGTGCCGAAAGAACGCTTGCCCCGCCAACAGCCGAGAACAATCTGCCAGACGCTGGAGCGTAGCCAAAGCTGCGCATGACCGCGATCCCGGGTACGTTCTGCGTTGCCATGGTGACAACGAATAGGGGCACGCCAACGCCAATCAGAGAAGAAGCCGAGAAGGTCGGGATCGTCCAGACCGGTGCGGCCAAAATCTGCGTTGGAACGACTGATGCGTCTCCGGCGTTCAGGACGACAACCAGTGCGGCCGCGACCACCGCGGCAGGAACGGCAAGCAGCCGGTTGATCCGTCCTGCGAAGAACCAAGTCAGTATCACCGGCAGGGCTTGCCAAGGTAGGTCGACGGCGGCCTGAAAGGGAACGATGCACAAGGGCAAAAGAACCCCGCCCAGCATCGCTTGTGCCAAAGTCGTCGGTATCGCCGACGCCAGTCGACCCAGGGGACGCCAAAGACCTGCCACAACGGTCAAAGCTCCGGCACACAGGAATGCACCCACGGCGTCCGAAAACCCGGCGGCGGGAAGTGAAGACACCGCAAGCAGGGCCGCGCCGGGTGTGGACCATGCCACGCTGATAGGCTGATGATACCACAGGCTCAACCCGATGGCGGTTAATCCCATCGCGATTGCGGCCATCATCAGGCCGGATGCGGCTTGGTCTGGGGTGGCCCCCATTGCGGAAAGCCCCTGCAGCACAATCGGAAAGGAGCTGAAAAAGCCTACAACGGCCACGACCAGCCCTGTTGAGGCCGTCTGGATCGGAGGGAGTGCGCGCGTCATCAGAGCCTCGCAGGGTTATTCACCGCAACTGCTAGCAAGCAATCGTATCCGGGAACAAGTCCTTTGCTCTCAAATGAAAACCCCGCCGAATGGCGGGGTTGTCGTGTTTAAATGTGTTTCCGATCAAGCAAGTTCGGACAGGCGGGCAAGCGCCTCGTTCAGTTTTGCTTCTTCCTCCTCGCGGGCGGCGAGATTGGCTTTGGCTTCGGCGACAACTTCCTCGGGTGCCGAGGCCACGAATTTCGGATTGTTCAGACGCCCTCGCAAACCGCCCAGTTCCTTGGCCAGCTTGCCCTTGGCTTTCTCCAGCCGCTCTTTTTCCGCGCCAATGTCGATAATATCCGCCAGCGGAAGGCCGAAAGTCGCTCCGGGGGCGGCGATCGAGATGGTGCCTTTGGGCAGTGTATCGGCTTGGGTCAGGCTGTCGATCCGGGCCAGACGCTTGATCAGCGCCTCGTTGCGGTCCCAAGCGGCCTGTCCGTGCGGGTCGATCTCTGTCACCAGCATCGGAACATAAAGTCCCGCCGGAACGCGCATCTGAGCCCGTGCCGAGCGGGTGTTTTCAATGACCGAAATCACCCAGTTCATTTCACGATCCGCATCGGCGTCTATCAGGTCGCTGGCCGCATAGGTGGGCCAGTCGGCGTGAACGATCATCTTGGCGCGATCACCGGTCAGGCTCCAAAGTTCCTCGGTGACAAATGGCATGATCGGGTGCAGCAGGACCATGCACTGATCCAGAACCCAACGCATTGTGGCGCGAGTCTCGGCCTGAGCCTCGGCGTCGTCGCCTTGCAGTAGGGGCTTGGACAGTTCGACGTACCAGTCGCAGACCTTGCCCCAGACAAAGGCGTACAGCCCGTTGGCCGCATCGTTGAAACGATAGCTTTCCAGCGCAGCGTCGACTTCTTCGCGCACGCGCGCTGTTTCGCCGATGATCCAGCGGTTTACGGCGGCTTTGGGCTGCAGGTCGGCCACGTCCAGTTGCGGAACGGCGTCGGTGAAAACCTCGTTCATCTCGGCAAAGCGGACGGCATTCCAAAGCTTGGTGCCGAAGTTGCGATAGCCGGTGATGCGTTCGCGGGACAGTTTCAACACGCCGCCAATCGCCGCCATCGACGCGTTGGTAAAGCGCAGCGCGTCGGCGCCGAATTCGTCCACGATCTCTAGCGGATCAATCACGTTGCCGGTGGTCTTGGACATCTTCTTGCCCTTCTCGTCGCGGACGAGCTGGTGCAGGTAGACGGTGTGGAAGGGGATCTGATCGACCACGGCCAGTTGCATCATCATCATCCGGGCGACCCAGAAGAACAGGATGTCGAAGCCAGTGATCAGAACGTCCGTCGGAAAATAACGTTCCAACTCTTCGGTCTGCTCGGGCCAGCCAAGCGTGCCGATGGGCCAGAGGCCGGACGAGAACCATGTGTCGAGGACATCAGGATCGCGCCAGACAGGATAGACCAGCTTGGTCGGGTCTTGTTCGACGGCATATTGAGCGAGGCTTTCCGCGAACCGATGGATGGCTTCCTGCTTGTCAGCAACTTCGATAACGGTCGCGTGGCTCAGTGGGCTGGGAATATTGGCGTTGTCGTCAAGGAATTTTTCGGTGACGGCCTCAAAACTGGCCGCACATTCCATGACACTACCACGGTGCAGCATGCCGCCTTCGTTCAGCAGACGACCCAATTCGACAAGATCGAGGTCACCGTCATTCTCGTCGTCGACAAAGTCTTCGGCGGACAAGTCCAGCCCATACCAAACCGGAATCTGATGCCCCCACCAAAGCTGGCGCGAGATGCACCACGGCTCGATGTTTTCCAACCAGTGGTAATAGGTCTTTTCGCCCGATTCCGGGATGATCTTGACCGTACCGTCCTTGACCGCATCCAGCGCAGGGCCAACGACCTTTTCGGCGTCGACGAACCACTGGTCGGTCAACATCGGCTCGATCACCACTTTCGAGCGGTCGCCGAAGGGCTGCATGATCGGCTTGCTCTCGATCAGCGGGACCGGCGCGGAGGCATCGTCATCCTGGCCCAGTTTGGTACCCAAACGCGGATCATCCGCGCGGGTCATGACCGCCAGACCTTCGCTGGTGATTTCCTCTACCACCTTCGCGCGTGCCTCAAACCGGTCGAGTCCACGCAGGTGGTCGGGGACCAGATTGATCGCGTCGATCTCATTTTCCGTAAACGCCCGTCCGCGTGCGTATTCCTGCGCCTTGCCCGCTTCTTCGGCGTAGGGCACGCCATCGGTCCGCATATGGCCGCGCGTGTCCATTAGGCGATACAGCGGGATGCTGCCGCGCTTGGCGACCTGATAGTCGTTGAAATCATGCGCGCCGGTGATCTTCACCGCGCCCGAGCCGAAATCGGGGTCGGGGTATTCATCGGTGATGATCGGGATCTGGCGGCGATGCTCTTTCGGGCCAACCGGAATTTCGCAGAGTTTGCCGACAATTGACGCATAACGCTCATCCGATGGATGAACCGCAACTGCGCCGTCGCCGAGCATGGTTTCGGGGCGCGTGGTGGCGATCGAGATATAGTCGCGTTCTTCCTCAAGGATGACGTTCCCATCCTCGTCCTTTTCGACATAGGTGTAGGTCGCACCGCCAGCCAACGGGTACTTGAAGTGCCACATATGGCCTGCCACTTCGATATTCTCGACCTCAAGGTCCGAGATCGCAGTCTCGAAATGCGGGTCCCAGTTGACCAGCCGCTTACCACGGTAGATCAACCCTTTTTCGTACATATCGACGAAGACCTTGATCACCGCGTCATGGAAGTTGGCCGAGTTCTCGTGCCCCGTGCGCGGATCGCCAGCGGCACCGGCCATTGTAAATGCGTTGCGCGACCAGTCGCAGGATGAACCCAGACGCTTTAGCTGCTCGATAATCGTACCGCCGTATTCGCCTTTCCACTCCCACACCTTTTCGAGGAACGCGTCGCGTCCCAGTTCGGTCCGGCTGGGCTGCTGGGTGGCGGCCAGCATCTTTTCCACCTGCATCTGTGTGGCGATGCCTGCATGGTCTTGGCCCGGCTGCCACAGCGTGTCGAACCCGCGCATCCTGTGCCAGCGGATCAGAATGTCCTGAAGCGTGTTGTTGAACGCATGCCCCACGTGTAGCGCGCCGGTTACGTTGGGCGGCGGGATCATAATGGTAAAGCTCTCGTCGCGCGACTTGTTCGCGCCTGCCTTGAAAGCTCCTGCCTCTTCCCAGGCTTTGTAAATACGGGCCTCGGCCTCGGCCGCGTTGAATGTCTTTTCCATCGCCATGGGTGCGTCCTGCGTCATCAATCCTTGGTCAGCGCCTGCAATAGCGAATGGTTGCAAGAAGGGGAAGGGCCAAGCGCCCCTATGGACATCGGCCAACCGCAGGCTAGTGTCGCGCAGTAGAGCAGCGGCAGGAGCGTTCCATGGAAAAGTTCGGCAAGAGTCAGCCCGTCAAACGGACCGAGGATCAGCGTTTTCTGACCGGGCAGGGGCACTACATGGATGACGTGGTGCCAGAGGGTGCACTGCATGCTGCTTTTGTACGCTCGCAGGTGGCGCATGGGGTGATATCCGGTCTGGATCTCGAAGATGCGCGGTCAGCGGATGGAGTGCGTCTGGTGATGACACTGGGCGATCTCAAGGCCGCAGGGATCGACACCGTGATGAACGCTGCAATCGTAAACAATCGGGACGGATCGAAAGCCGCCGCGCCGGACCGCCACATGCTGGCCAGTGACCGTGTACGCTTTGTCGGCGAGCCGATCGCTGTTGTCATCGCCGATACCGCGTTACAGGCCCGCGACGCAGCCGAGATGATCTGGGCCGAAATCGACGAATTGCCCGCAAAGCTGGACGTGGACGCGGGCGGAGAAGTTGTGCACCAGGAAGCCCCTGACAATCGTGCCTTTGACTGGGGGCTGGGTGATGAGGTGGCGACCGAGGCCGCATTTCAGGCAGCGGCGCATCGGGTTTCTCTGAATGTGGCCGACAACCGCGTCATCATAACCTCGATCGAGCCGCGCGGCTGTCAGGCCAACTGGGTCGATGGCCGCCTGCATTTTGCCTATGGCGGGCAGGGCGTTTGGGCGATGCGTGCACAACTGGCCGAGAAGCTGCGGCTGGAACCCGAGGCGATCCGTGTCACCACCCCGGATGTGGGTGGAGGGTTCGGCATGAAGGTGATGCCTTACCCCGAGTATTTCTGTACCGCCGTAGCCGCGATGAAGCTGGGCAAACCGGTTCATTGGATGTCCGACCGGTCCGAGGCAATGCTATCCGATCACCACGGCCGCGATCTGACCTCGCTTGCGGAACTGGCATTTGACGCTGATCATCGGATCACCGCCTATCGCGTCCATAGCAAGGTAAATCTGGGCGCCTATAACAGCCATTTCGGGCAGGCGATCCAGACGAACCTGTTCAGCAAAGTGCTGATGGGGGTTTACGACGTCCAGACAACCTATCTGCGGGTCGAGGGGTTTTTCACCAACACCACGCAGGTTGATGCCTATCGCGGTGCCGGACGACCCGAGGCGATCTATGTCCTTGAGCGTGTCATGGATCGCGCCGCGCGCGAGTTGGGCGTGGACCCGTGGGAGCTGCGCCGTAAGAATTTCATCCGCCCCGGGGCGTTTCCGTACAAAACCGCGACCGGTGAGACCTATGATGTGGGCGATTTTGACATGATCCTGTCGCGCACCGCCAGCCAGACCGCAGGGTTCGCCACTCGCAAAGCCGCCGATGCTGAACGCGGCCTGATCCGTGGTCAGGGCCTTTGCTACTACATCGAAAGTATCCTTGGGGATCCTTCCGAGAACGCGAAGGTCGAGTTCTGCGAGGACGGGACGGTAAACCTGTACGTCGGGACCCAATCCAACGGGCAGGGGCATGAGACGGTCTATGCCCAGTTCCTATCGGACCAGACGGGCGTGCCGGTGGACCGGATCAATGTTGTTCAGGGTGACAGCGATCAACTGCCACATGGGGGCGGCACCGGCGGGTCGCGGTCCGTGACGGTGCAAAGCACGGCGACGCTGGCCACAATCGACGTCATGATCGCCGCATTCACGCCCTATCTGGCGGATAAGATGGGGGTGGAGGAAAGCGATGTGAGTTTCGATCACGAAACATTCCGCGCACCGGGGTCGAACCTGACGCCGACATTGACCGAGGCTGCGGATATGGCCCGTGCCGATGGCCGCACAGATTTGTTGCGGCATGAAGCACGCGCCAACCTTGATGCGCGCAGCTATCCCAATGGCGCGCATGTTGCCGAAATCGTTATTGATTCTTTCACCGGAGAAACCCGGGTTGACCGCTATACAGCCGTTGATGATTTTGGTAACCTTATCAACCCGATGCTGGCCGAAGGGCAGGTGCATGGTGGCGTCGTCCAGGGAATTGGGCAGGCGCTAACCGAGCGCGTGGTGCATGATGCGCAGGGGCAACTGCTCACGGCTTCGTTGATGGACTATGCCTTGCCGCGCGCCGCCGAGATACCCATGATTAAGTTTACCTCGGCGCCGGTTCCGTCAACTTCAAACCCGATGGGGATGAAGGGGTGCGGCGAGGCCGGGACCGTGGGCGCGCTGGCTGCTGTTGCAAACGCAGTGCAGGACGCGCTCTGGGAACATGGGGTGCGGCAGGCGGACATGCCTTTCACACCCAACAGAGTATGGGAATTGCTGACGCATGGATCTGTCGCGGCTGAGTAGAAAGGTACTGGGATGGCTCGGACGGCCTTTACAGTCCGAGCACTCTGCCGAAGCGCTACATCGCGAGCCGATCAGTCATGTGATCATTCTTGACGGCACTATGTCCAAGCTGGAGCCGGGGTACGAGACCCATGCGGGCCAAACGCTGCGACTTTGCTGCGAGATGGGCAGCAAAGTGTCCGTTTTCTACGAATCCGGCGTGCAGTGGGAAAGCTGGAAATCCTCTCTGGACGTAATGATGGGGCGCGGGATCAACCGCCAGATCAGGCGCGCCTACGGCTATCTTGCGTCGCGCTACAAACCCGGCGACCGTATCTATTTCATCGGCTATTCCCGCGGGGCATACGGCGTGCGCAGCCTTGCCGGAGTGATCGACATGATCGGTTTGCTCAAGGCCGAGCACGCGACCGAGCGCAATATCAAACAGGCATACCGCCACTATGAGTGCAACGCGAACGGCTCTGCGGCTGGCGTGTTCCGCAAAAAGTTCTGTCACGAGGATGTAGCGATCGAGATGGTCGGCGTGTGGGACACGGTGAAGGCGCTGGGCCTGCGCCTGCCACTGCTGTGGCGCTGGGCCGAGGAACGCCACGCCTTCCACAACCACCAGCTTGGCCCCGCCACCCGCCACGGCTATCACGCCATGGCGCTGGACGAGACGCGCGAGGTGTTTGAACCCGTGCTTTGGCAATGTACCCCTGACTTCAAAGGTCATGTTGAACAGGTCTGGTTCCGGGGCACGCACGGGGACGTCGGTGGTCAGTTGAACGGGTTTGAAGAAGCCCGCCCGCTCAGCAACATCTCCCTCATCTGGATGTTGGACAAGGCCGAGCTTCATGGCCTGCCGCTGCCAGAAGGTTGGCGCGAGCGTTTCCCGACCGATACTTCTGCCCGATCTGTCGGAACGTGGCGCGGCTGGGGCAAGATTTTCCTCCTGCGGAAACACCGTAAAGTGGGTCGCGACCGCTCCGAGCGTCTGCACGTCTCGGTATCGCCGGACGATCTTCCGGGCTGGGTGCCGATGCCTGATTTGCCTTCGCACCCGGCGCAATAGTGTCACGTTGGCGTGCAGGCATTGCTGGCAGGTACTATCAACAAGCCAGGGCGCTCGACCGGATCAAACCTCTGTCTTCTTGAGGGCCAGTTGTAGATGTTCAGGCCGTCCACAGCGTGTACAATCAGCAGTCCGTGAAAGTACCATTTGTACGTGGACTAGTAACTTGTCACCGTTGCGCAAAAGGAAAAGTCACGTAGTTCATGCAGAGGTTTAACCGGCGAGTTCGGCGCATGGTTTGCAACACAGTTGGACGAGCCATGCCGTTAGATACATGCATTGTGCCTAAATCGGAGTACATCTGCCGATTTAGCCGGGTGTGATGCCAACAGTTCGATCAATGGAACCGGCCAGCCGCCTCAGGGCGAATGGCCAGCCAATTTGTTGCCTCTAGGATGCACGCCTGAATATTGGCGTGCTATCCGACTGTAGTTACCGCCGCCGGTCGCGGCGCGAGCTCATCGGCTGGAACGCCACGCCCACATGCGCCTCGCAATAGGGTTTGCCTGCTTCAACCGGCAGGCCGCAGAACCAGAAATCTTCGGTCGCGGGGTCGCCAACGGGCCATTTGCAGGTTTTCTCGGTCAGTTCCATCAGGGTCAGCTTCTTGGCCTTCTTCTCGACCTCGTTGACCTTGGCCAGCGCCTCGGGGCTGATCTCATTAGCCGAAGGTTGCGGCGGCAGCGGTTGGCCCGCCGGGATGATCTGACGGCGGGCGGGCACGGCAGGCTTCGCCTCGGCCGCCGGAGCAGGCGCAGGACGCGCGGGCTCGGTCTTGGGCGAGGGTTTAGGCTTGGCCTCGGCCTTCGGCGCTGGTGCCGGTTTTTCCTTGGGTTCAGCCTTGGCCGGGGTCGCGCCGGTTGCGCGGTTCGACAGGCCCAGACGGTGGACCTTGCCGATCACCGCGTTGCGGGTCACACCGCCCAGTTCCTTGGCGATCTGGCTGGCCGACTGGCCCTCGCCCCACATCTTTTTCAGCAGCTCTACACGCTCGTCAGTCCAGGACATCATTTGCCTTTCAAAAGCGGAAAGCGGCCCCGGATTCGGGCCGCCTTGGGAATTCGTCTCGGTCCCTATTTTAATCACTGTGTGCCGAGTTACAAGCGGTTCTCGAATCAGGTGCTGAGCGGCGGTGTCGTGCTTCGCGCCAGACCAGGATTATCCCACCGGTCAGAATAATCGCAGAGCCGATCATGCTGATTCCATCCGGGATCACGCCGAATACGGCGAAGTCGTAAAATGCAGCGAAGACCAGCGTGGCATAGCTGATAGGCGCCACAAATGACGCATCAGCGCGTGCCATCCCGTTTACAAAACAGGCCTGTGCGCAGGCCATCAGTGCACCGATGCCCGCCAAGGCCGCCCATTGCTGAGGCGTTGGCCATTGATACACAAGGCTCACGGCGACCGAGGCGATGGTCAGCCCCATCGCATTGTTGACCAAAAGGATCTGGATCGGGGTTTCGCGGCCAGAGAGTTTCTTGATGAAGATCAGTTCCATCCCGATCACGGCGGCGGCAGTCAGAGCCAGCAGCGCGGCGGGTTGAAAGCTCTGTGGTGTTGGTCGTAGCAAAACCAGCGCGCCAGCCAGGGCAACGGCTGCGGCCAGCCACCGCCAGGGGCCGACGCCCTCTTTCAACAACGGGATGGCCAGCACCATTGCAAAGACCGGGTTCAGAAAGGAAATCGCCGTTGCGTCGGCAATCGGGATGAAGGCGACCGAGGCAAACATCAACGTGATTCCCAGCCATCCGAAACTGGTTCTACCCACATGAAGCCCCCAATGTGGGCGGGAAAGGCGTGGGCGCAAAATGGCCACCGCGCTGACGATCACCAGAAATGCAAACAGAAAGCGACCATGGCTGATCTGCAGCGGGTGTAATGCCGGGCCCAGCACATCAGTCCCCAAAGCCTTGGCCAACAGCGTCGTCCCGGCGAGCAGAGAGCTTGCCGCAAGGATCAGCAGAGCCGCAAGCGGCGGGTTTTGGTGAGTTGGCGTCATGCGCAACCGGTGCGTCAGTGGCTGGCAAATGGCAAGTGGCAAATGCAGAGTCACGGGGTGAAAAACGACCGCCCTTAAAAATCGGGGTTTTCAGATGTGTCGAGTACGGCTATACGACCGCCCATGATCAAACGCGCACATATCCTGCACCTCCGACGCCGACGCATCGCTGCGTAACCGGCAAGTTTGATCCTGCGTGCGCTTAGAAAGCGCGCACTTCCCACCAAATCAGTTGACTAACATGGGCCTAGTGTATCACTCACGGGGCTCAACATATCGAAAAGGATGATCCGATGATCCCGTCCGTTCTGCCGACCTATAACCGCGCGCCCCTGACATTCGTAAAGGGCGAAGGCGCATGGCTGACCGAGGCGGACGGCCGACGTTTTCTGGATCTCGGCGCGGGTATCGCGGTCAACGCGCTGGGCCACGCGCATCCGGCGCTGGTGAACGCGCTGACCGAACAGGCGCATGCGCTGTGGCATGTCTCGAACCTCTACCACATCCCGCAGCAGCAGGCGCTGGCCGACAAGCTGGTCGAGCATACGTTTGCCGACACGGTTTTCTTCACAAATTCCGGTACAGAATCCTGCGAGCTGGCCGTGAAAATGGCCCGCAAGTATTTCTATGACAAAGGTCAGCCTGAACGGGTTGAGATCATTACATTTGACGGTTCGTTCCACGGTCGTTCGTCCGCAGGAATCACTGCTGCAGGGTCAGAGAAGATGACCAAGGGGTTCGGCCCTCTGCTACCCGGGTTCGTGCATGTCGCGTTCGGGGATCTCGACGGTGTCACCAATGCCATTACCGATCAAACGGCGGCCATCCTGATAGAACCCATTCAGGGCGAAGGCGGCATCCGTCCGGTTCCCGACGCCGAGCTGAAGACCCTGCGCCAGATTTGTGACGACAATGGTCTGTTGCTCATTCTGGACGAAGTGCAATGCGGGGTGGGGCGCACCGGTAAGCTGTTTGCTCATGAATGGGCGGGGATCACACCTGATATCATGATGGTGGCCAAAGGCATTGGCGGAGGGTTCCCCTTGGGCGCTGTTCTGGCGACAGAAGATGCGGCCAGTGGCATGACAGCGGGGACTCATGGCTCGACCTATGGCGGCAACCCGCTGGGATGTGCTGTGGGCTGTGCCGTAATTGATCAGGTTGCGACGCCTGCGTTTCTTGAGGGCGTGAATCGAAAGTCCGGGATGCTGCGGCAAAAACTGGAAGGTTTGATCGCCAATCACCCGGAGGTCTTTGAAGAGGTGCGTGGCACCGGTCTTATGCTGGGCGTCAAGTGCAAGCCGCTTAACACGGACGTAGTAAACGCAGGATATGACAACGAAGTCATCACCGTTCCTGCCGCCGACAACGTGATCCGCCTGCTGCCTCCTCTGACCTTGACCGAGGACGACATTGCGCAGGCAGTCATCAGGCTTGAAAAGGCCGCCGCCCAGATCGAAAGCGACATGGCCTCTGCCTGAGATGTAATTGAATAGAAAAGCGAAATCAGATGAACCACTTCCTTGATATCCACAAGACCGATGCTGCCGAGTTACGGAGCATGATTGATCAGGCAAGCGCGATGAAGCAGGCCCGCCTTGGCCGCCCGAAAGCTGCCCTGGATGATGAGCAACCGCTGGCGGGTCGTATGGTCGCGCTGATCTTTGAAAAACCCTCGACCCGGACACGCGTGTCCTTTGACGTCGGGGTCCGGCAGTTGGGTGGTGAAACGATGGTCCTGTCCGGCAAGGACATGCAGCTTGGGCATGGTGAAACCATCGCCGATACCGCGCGCGTTCTGTCGCGCTATGTCGACATGATCATGATCCGAACCTTTGACGAAACGATCCTGACCGAGATGGCGGAATACTCAGACGTGCCGGTGATCAATGGCCTGACCGACCGGACGCATCCCTGCCAGATCATGGCGGACGTCCTGACGTTCGAGGAACACCGTGGTCCGATCGCTGGCAAAAAAGTTGTCTGGACCGGCGATGGTAACAATGTCTGTGCCTCGTTCCTGCACGCGGCTGGCCAGTTCGGTTTCGACCTTACATTTACCGGCCCCGCGCAGTTCGACCCCGAAGAAGAATTCATGGGTTTTGCGCGCCAAAAAGGGTCCAAGATCGTGGTAGAGCGTGACCCTTTCAAGGCGGTCGAGGGCGCGGACCTCGTGGTCGCGGATACTTGGGTCTCGATGCACGACTCTCAGTCTGCCAAGGAACGCCGTCACAATCTGCTGCGGCCCTATCAGGTTAATGAGGAGTTGATGTCGCATGCCAAACCCGACGCGCTGTTCATGCATTGTCTGCCTGCCCACCGCGAGGAGGAGGCGACATCCGAAGTGATGGATGGGCCGAATTCAGTGATTTTTGACGAGGCCGAAAACCGTCTTCATGCGCAAAAGGCGGTGATGCGCTGGTGTCTCGGCGTTTAGTCGCGCCTCTGCACGTCCCATACACGCATGCGGGCAAGCGTTCGGGCGCTTGCCAGCACAACCAGAACGCACAGCAGGGTCTTTGACATGACCTCCATGGTGCCTTCGATCAGCAATGCATGCACTACGCTGCCGACAACTGCAACGCAGGCAAGCCCCGTGTGACCGAGGCGCCAGACACGGAAACGGAGTTTCGTGCGTTGTCGGAATAAGCCCAGCAGAGCGACCGCAAGTGTCACCCACATTGCAACGACGCCCCAGGCCGAGAACGGGGTGGGAGAGACAAACAGCAAGGCGTCCGCAACGTCCGGCGGACTGGTTATGCCAAGCGCGACCACATGCACAGAAACGGCGGCAACCAACGCGATGCCGCTTCTGCGGTGCCAGCGCCTACTATCCAATGGTGAAAGGCCCGGAAGCCAGCGGCCCGCCAGCAACGGTTGAAGCAACAGCAGGCACAGGCCGAGTATTCCGGCAAAACCCGCAACGATGTAGACAGGGTCGCGCCACGCCAGATAGGGGCTGAACCCCGCAGCCACGAGCGGTACCAGCAGGACGGCGATCAGTATCGCCCAGATCACGATTGTCCGAAACACGCGTCTCAGACGGGTTGCAACACGAAATGAGCGGTCAGGGTCGTGTCTTTCGCGCTCGCCATGACAGGGCGCAGAAAAACTGTCTCAAAGTCACCGCTGTCATAGGCCAGATGACCGTGGGGTTGCCCAAAAGCTGGTACAATCTGGGGCATTTCCAGTCGGAATGCCCCATTCGCATCGGTCAGGGTCGCGCCGTGACTTTGTGGATCGCGCTCGTGCCCTTCGGTCGTGTGAGCCCAGATTTGAATGCGCTGGCCGGGCAGGGGGGCACCATCCCCGGCGCGTCGCACCGTACCGGTCATCCAGAAACCACCGCCTCCGATCTGCTTTACGATGGGCGCGCCGGGGCGATAATTGTTGGCACCTCCCCGCATCGATGGGGTGGGTGCAAGACCTTTGGCCCGCGCAGGCAAGAGGAGGCCCGACGCAAGGACAGCTCCGCCAGCGGCAATCAGAGAACGTCGAGAAATTGAAAAACCGGTCATGCGAACCTCGTATTCAAAGACTAGTCACCCGCCCGGGCTATGCCGGGCATGTCTGGGCTAGAAGAATAGCACGATTGCCGCATATTCCGAGGCTGAGACGGGAAATGTGAATTCCTTTGACCGCCTGCCTCTTGGGGTGCAATCTTTTCAGGGTCCGATCTTTGCTTGAAAGACGTGCCGTATGACCCAGACAGATCGTGTATCAGACGATGAGATCGCCGCGTTTCAGCGGGACGGAGCAGTGATGTTGCGGTCAAAGTTTTCGACTAGGTGGCTGGATACCTTGCGCGATGGTATCGACGCAGACCTCGCCAATCCAACTGGAAATTTCACACGTCACACGAAAGATCCCGACGCCCCGGCTTATTTCGAGGACTACTGGGCTTGGAGCAAATTTCCCCAATTCTCGGACTTCGTCCATAACTCGCCTTGCGCTCCACTGGCGGCGCAGTTGCTAGGCGCGCCTTCGATCAATCTGGTCATGGACAATTGGTTTCTGCGTGAAGCGGGATCAACCTCTCGTCCTCCCTTTCACCAAGATCTGTCCTATTTCGATTTTGAAGGCACGATGTGCGTGCTGTGGCTGCCGCTGGAACCGGTAGACAAGGCGAATGGAATAGCTTTCGTCAAAGGTTCGCACCTGTGGGACAAGCTGTTTATGCGCGTCCGATTTGCCGACGGGCACCCAAGCTATGAGCCGACCGAGGTTGCCGGTCGCACTTACCACCCGCCTCCTGATGTAAATGCGGACCCGGATGCGTATGACCTGCTGCAATGGGATATGGAGCCGGGCGACTGTATCTTCTTTGATATGCGCACTTTGCATGGCGGACTGTCCTCGGTCACGCCGACCGAAACCGTTCGTCGCTTCACCCTCCGCATGACCGCGCCAGACGGCGTGATACGGTATCGAGGGGATTGGGCCAAGTGTGAACGCGCACAGTTCGAGGCAGCGGGTTATCGCGACGGCGACAGTATAGACGGAGCTTTTTTCCCTCAACTATGGCCGCGTGAGACGTTATGAAATAACATAACGATATGTTCCGCACGTTTCATGTGCACTTGCGCGGATTACATTGGTAAATTGCGTTCTATATCTTGCATTTGTGAACGATAGACCCTTGGTCGCAGGAGAAGCAGGAATGAGTTGGAACCCCACCCACAGCCCCGAATGTGTATCCGAAAATCCAGCGCTTGAGACATTGATAATCCCGCGCGCTCGAGATCTGGGCGGGTTCGAGGTGCGCCGCGCTCTGCCATCGGTCAAGCGGCAACTGGTTGGTCCTTTCATCTTTTTCGATCAAATGGGTCCAGCCGAATTTATCACCGATGGTGGTATTGATGTCCGTCCGCATCCGCATATCGGCTTGGGTACGGTAACCTACCTGTATCAGGGAGAGTTCGAGCACCGCGACAGTCTCGGCACACATCAGATGATCTACCCCGGCGAGGTCAACTGGATGGTGGCAGGCCGAGGTGTGACTCATTCGGAACGGACCAGCGAGGAAACGCGGGGCAAGAAACACAGCCTGTTCGGTATTCAGACCTGGATCGCCCTGCCGGAAGCGCATGAGGATATGGCACCGGATTTTGAACACCACAAACAGGGGGCTCTCCCTCATATCGAAGACAATGGGGTCAGTGCGCGGTTGATCCTTGGGTCGGCCTATGGGGAAACCAGCCCTGTTACGATGATGTCGGAAACCTTCTATCTGGATGTTCAGTTGGACCCGGGTGCATCTTTCCCGCTGCCCGACGATCATGAGGATCGCGGCGTCTATGTCACTCAGGGAACTGTCGAGATCGCGGGGGATACGTTCGAGGAAGGGCGAATGATGGTCTTTCGCCCCGGCGATCACCTGTCGGCAAAGGCCGGGCCGCTGGGGGCGCGATTGATGCTCTTGGGTGGGGCAACGATGAACGAGGATCGCTATATCTGGTGGAATTTCGTGTCGTCGTCCAAGGAAAAGATCGAAGCGGCCAGCCGGGAATGGAAAGCCGCAGACTGGGCAAACGGGGCGTTTCATCTGCCGCCCGGAGACGATCAGGAGTTCATTCCAATCTCTGAGGAGTTGGATCGCACCCGCCCCCGGCTTGCGCGTTGACCAAGCGTTAGGGGTCTTGCCCGTGTCGCAATTCCCAGCGATCCTTGCGGCCAACGGAGGACATCATGAAAATCGTGATCGCTGGGGCTGGCAGCATTGGGTGCTATTGCGGGGCGTTGCTGGCCTATGCCGGGCATGACGTTACACTGCTGGGCCGTGCGCGTATTCTTGATCCGATCCGATCTGGGGGGCTTGCCGTTACTGACTATTCGGGCATGCAGCGCACTATAGCAGCAGCGGATTTGGAGCTGACCCAGGACGCCAGCAGGATGGGCTGTGCAGAGCTGGTGATTGTGACGGTAAAAACCGGGGCAACGGCGGGAATGGCGGCCCAAATTGCGCAGTTTGCACCGAAATCGGCACCGGTCCTGTCTTGGCAAAATGGGATGGAGAATGTCCGCATCCTGCGCGCTGCCCTGCCAGACCGCGATGTCCGTGCGGGCATGGTTCCGTTCAACGTCGTGCCGTCCGGTCCCGGTCGTTTCCACCGTGCGACATCGGGCGAGATCATTATCGAAAGCGGCCTGGGTGAACTGGGGCGCGTGCTAAGCAGTACTGATCTGCCGGTTGTCGAGAGTGACGACATAGACTCCGTCCAGTGGGGCAAGCTGGTCATCAACCTCAATAACGCGCTGAATGCTCTGTCGGGGCTAACATTGAAACAGCAGCTCCTTGACCGAAGCTGGCGTCGCTTGATGGCGGATCAAATGGATGAGGCGCTGGCTGTTCTGAAGGCCGCCGGGCATCCGGTCGCCTCGACCACGCCTCTGCCCGCGTGGATGACCCCGCATATCCTGCGCTTGCCGACACCGCTGTTTTCGAGGATTGCGGCGCGGATGATACGGATCGACCCTTCGGCACGTACATCCATGGCCTATGATGTTCAGGCGGGGCGCGAAACTGAAATTGACAGTTTGCAGGGTGAGATCATTCGGCTGGGCGAAAAAAGCGGCGTTCAAACACCGATCTGCCAACGGGTGCGCACGCTGATCGAACAGGGCCAGTCAGACGCACTGTGCCCTGAACAGATTACACGCTAGCGCCTTATAGAAACGCTGTCAGTATCCAGAATATCAACGCGGACATGGTCGCGGCTGCAGGTACGGTGATAACCCAGGCGGCCACGATCGTCATAAAGTGCGAACGGCGGACCAGTTTTCGCCGCTTGCGTTCCTCACGCGCCAAGCGCCGCTCGGGAGGACGATTGTGGTTCGAGTTTTTCCACCGGCGGTCCGAGTGCCATTCGCGGTAGAATCCAACTCCAAAGACCGCTCCTACCGCGATATGAGTTGAGCTGACCGGTAGACCCAGCCAGCTTGCCACAATCACTGTGATCGCGGCCGACAATGCCACGCAGAAGGCGCGCATCGGGTTCAGCTTGGTGATCTGGCTTCCCACCATTCGGATCAGCTTGGGCCCGAACAGGAAAAGGCCGAAAGAGATGCCAAATGCGCCAATCACCATCACCCAGGTTGGGATCGCAACCTTCGAGGCAAAATCGCCGAATTCAGCGGCGTGCACAATCGCTGCCAGCGGACCCACGGCATTGGCGACGTCGTTCGCGCCGTGGGCAAAGCTGAGGAAAGTGGCAGAGATGACAAGAGGCAGGCCGAACAGCGTTTTCAGAGATTTTGTGCGGTTCTCCAGCCCCTCGGATTTGCGGCGGACCCACGGAACGGTGACGGACCACGCCAGAAGACCGGCGGCCAAGCCAATCAGCAGGGCCATTTCCAGATCGATCTTAACGATCCTTTTGAGCCCTTTGACCGACAGATAGGTGGCAAACGCGCCAGCCATCACTGCAACAAGAATGGGAACCCAGCGCCGCGCGGCTGCGATCTTGTCGTCCTGATATTGGATTTTAGCCTTAATCAGCGCGAGAAACCCGGCTGCAATGACACCGCCCAATACCGGCGATATCACCCAGCTTGCGGCGATGGCGCTCATCGTGCCCCAACTTACCGCGCTCAGCCCGGCTGCTGCGATGCCAGCGCCCATCACGCCGCCCACGACCGAATGGGTGGTGGATACCGGTGCGCCGACCCAGGTTGCCAGATTGACCCACATTGCAGGGGAAATCAGCGCTGCCATCATGGCCCAGATGAACACGTTGCTGTTCTCAACCGATGCCGGGTCGATGATCCCTTTGGAAATTGTTGAGACCACATCTCCGCCTGCCAGCAACGCGCCTGCGCTTTCGGCAATGGCTGCGATAACGATCGCGCCGCCCATCGTCAGCGCGTTTGCACCTACGGCCGGACCCATGTTGTTGGCAACGTCGTTGGCGCCGATATTGATCGCCATATACGCCCCGAACGCCGCCGCCGCGACAACAATCAGACCGCCATCAGCGCGCCCGAATAGAATTGCAGCCGAGAGGCCCGCCAGGGCAATAAAAGCCAGCGCGATACCCGGAGCAAGCAAGGGGCGCGCAACATGAACATTTGCGCTTTCGACACGTGAAATACGGTGCAGATCGCTGTCCAGTGCCTGCCAGCGGGTTTTGGTGTTCGAGTTTGACATGGGGTTTCATCGGGTTTCTGTGTTCGACGCAGGCCGCTAAACGGTTTTACCTCTGCAAGCAACCGGTCTGTCATCAAATAGCTGCGATTTTGTTACATTTGACGCAGCAGTTCGCTTAGTTCGGGTTCCCAGACGCGTTCGGCCGCCGTCAAAGGTGAAACCCATTCCCGTTGGCGCTGCCCTGCTTCGGGGAAGTCGTCTGCCAGCTCTCGTACCTCAACCCGGTACACATTGGTCAAAACCGGCTGAGCGGACCCATCCTTGAGGATTTTGTCGTAAGTGTATTGGCCTATCGGGTCTTTCCCAAGCCTTTGAGGGTGTACCCCGGCCTCTTCCCAGGCTTCTTGCCGTGCGGTTTCAGGCCCGTCCAGCCCATCTATCGGCCAACCTTTAGGGATGACCCAACGACCAGTATCCCGGCTGGTGATCAGCAAAACCTCTGGCCCGTCATAGGCATCCCGGACGCACAAAGCTGCAAACTGCACCCGGCGGGGGCGCAGGAATAAAGGTCTGGCGACCTCCTCCCAGATATTTCGCAGCCATTTTGTCAAATCAGGGTCACTTACACGAGCCAAACGTGGAAACGCGTGTGACATAACAACGAAATGCAATATCTTCAATGCACCTATCCTTGTTGCGCGGAACCACGCGCCAACCCGCCATCAGGAAAAGGTGATATTCGATGGAAATAGTTAAAGAATCGCAACGCGCACCCTAGCTGCGCCGTTTGGCCCGTAGGGTTGGGTCGGCCTGGGTGGGATCTTCGGGCCAGGGGTGCTTAGGGTATTGCGCGCGCATATCCTTGCGAACATCGGCATAGGATCCGGCCCAGAACCCAGGCAAGTCACGGGTGATTTGGATTGGTCGTCGGGCTGGCGAAAGCAAGGTGATCTTCAAAGCCTCACCACCGACAATCGGGTGACGCGTGACACCAAACAGTTCTTGCAAGCGTACCGATATTTCGGGCACCGCGCCGCCATAGTCGATGGGAACCTTGCGCCCGAGTGGTGTTTCAAAAGACCCGGGCGCGCGGCGATCCAGTTCCTGCGTCTGCCCCCAGTCCAGACGAGAGCGAAGCGCGGGCAGCAGGTCGAACCGTTTCCAATCTTCAGCATTGCGCACCCCCCCGAGCATGGGCAGCAGCCAGTCTTCCACCGTGTCCATCAGCCCCTGGGCGGAGAAGTCCGGCAGATCGACGCCTTCGGCCCTTACCAGTTCCACACGCGCTGCAAGACGCGCGGCGGCCCCGTTCAGGACCAACCCGAGGTCTCGCACGCCGTCCAGCATGGCTTGGGCGACGGCATCGCTTGGGACGTCTTTCCATATCCGGTCATCCAGAGTGATCGCGCCAAACCGCTCTTGCCGCCGAGCGATGACGCGCCGGTCGCGTTTCGACCATTCACACGCTTCGACCCAGTCGATCTGATCCGCAAACAAGTCGCGGATTTCCCGCTCGGAAATCTGGGCGGCCATGCGCACGCGTGCTTCGCGCGGGTTTCCATCGGTGTCGGTGACCACAAGGTAGGGGGCCGCTGCCAGCGTATCCTCGCTGTCCAGCACAACACCTTTGCCACCGGACAGAACATAGCGCGGCACGTCGCCCTTGCGTCGCTGTCCGATCCTGTCGGGATAAGCAAGCGCGGCCATGGATGCCGGGCTTAGGTCTGAACGACTGCCCCGGTTGCGCAGTCGCTTGGCCTCGGCCCTGATCCGGTCTGCCGCGCCTGTGTTCACCTGCCAGACCCGATTGCGCTGAAAGGCCCGCGTGTCGCGCAACGCCTCAAGCCGCAGCAGAATATCCGCCGGAGCCCCATTGAGCGGGTCCCGTTCGGCCATCAGCGCCGCCAGAACTGCCGCGTCGGGCCCGGCCTGCACCAGCATGTGTCCAAGGCGTGGATGCAAGGGCAGCGCCGCTAATGCCCGTCCGTGATCGGTGATCCGGCCCTTGCCGTCGAGCGCACCCAGCATTTGCAGCAAGTTGCGCGCCTCGGTCATCGTGCCGTCTGGCGGAGGGGTCAGAAAGGCCAGATCACCGGGATCTGCCCCCCACAGGGCCAATTCCAAGGCCAGCCCGGTCAGGTCGGCTGCTTCGATCTCGGCTGGGGGGTAGGCGGCCAGCGCGCCTTCTTCCCCCTTGGACCACAGTCGATAGCAAACGCCTTCGGCCACCCGCCCGGCGCGGCCAGCGCGTTGCGTCGCTTCGGCACGTGTGACGCGTTCCGTCACAAGGCGGGACATGCCCGAGCCCGGATCGAACCTCGCCCGCCGCGCCTGTCCCATATCCACGACCACCCGAATATCGGGGATGGTCAGCGAGGTTTCGGCAATCGACGTGGCCAATACCACTTTGCGGCCGCTATCAGTCGGAGCGATCGCCTTGCGTTGCTCTGCGAAAGGCATTGAGCCAAAAAGCGGCCTTATCTCGCAGTTTTTGGGCAAGCGCCGGGTCAACGCCGCCTCGGCGCGGCGGATTTCTCCTTCGCCGGGCAGGAACACCAACATTCCCCCTTTGGTTTCCCGCTCGGCTTTTGTGACCAGATCGACCAAGGCGTCCAGCCGTCGTGCCTGTGTCCCCATCGGCTGGTCAAGCCAGCGCGTTTCCACCGGAAAGCTGCGGCCTTCGGACGTGACCAACGGGGCGTCCATCAGGCGTCCAACCGGTTCGGCATCCAATGTCGCGGACATTGCCAGAAGGATCAGGTCATCCCTAAGCGCCCCCGTGACTTCAAGGCATAGGGCAAGTCCGAAATCCGCGTTCAAAGATCTTTCGTGAAATTCATCGAAGATAACCGCGTCCACACCCGGAAGATCGGGTTCGGATTGCAGCATGCGTGTCAGAATCCCTTCGGTCACAACTTCGATCCGAGTGGCCTTGGATACTTTTGTCTCGCCACGCACGCGGTATCCGACCGTTTCGCCAGCGCGCTGGCCTAGCGTTTCGGCCATGCGTTCAGCGGCTGCGCGTGCGGCCAGTCTGCGTGGCTCGAGCATAACAATCCGACCGTCACATAGCCCGGCATCCAGTATCGCCAACGGCACTCGCGTCGTCTTGCCCGCACCCGGTGGCGCCTGCAACACGGCGCGACCCGAGGCTTTCAAGGCCTCGATAAGATCGGGAATGGCGTCGTCGATGGGCAGGCGTGTCATGGTGGCTTTATCCGCGAATGGTCCGGCAACGTCCAGTTCCCCTGTCGGCACATGGTCGGAGTTTCGCGTCGGCAGGTTTGACGCCTTACCTACGGACGTCCAACAGAGGACCGGCGGCAACACCCCGGCGCGAATAGCAGGCGGTGGGCACATTTCGCACGCTCTACGGTCTGGACAAACCCCCTATTGGGGCGGCAAGTAGACCTGCCGCAAAGGATCGGGGTCAAAATGGAAATAGACGGCCTGGCAGACAGGATATTGAACGGGGACCGGCGTGCTTTGGCCCGTGCCATTACGCTGGTTGAAAGTGGTCGCGCCGATCACCGGGCGCAGGCGACAGAGTTGCTGGCTCAGTTGGCCGGGTCAGAACGGCAGGCGCTGCGGATCGGACTGTCAGGGACACCAGGGGTGGGCAAATCCACCTTTATCGAGAGCTTTGGCATGATGCTGATCAGCCAGGGGCTTCGCGTGGCGGTTCTGGCTGTTGATCCCAGCTCTGCCCGCTCGGGCGGGTCAATTCTGGGCGACAAGACCCGAATGGAACGGCTGAGCCGCGAGCGCGCCGCCTTTATCCGCCCGTCGCCCAGTCAGTCTCATCTAGGTGGTGTTGCGCGCCGCACACGAGAGGCGATCGCATTGTGCGAAGCGGCCGGGTTTGACGTTGTGCTGATCGAAACCGTGGGCGTTGGGCAATCGGAAACCGTTGTGTCCGAACTGTCCGACCTGTTCCTGCTGCTGCTCGCGCCTGCGGGTGGGGATGAGTTGCAGGGCGTCAAGCGCGGTATCATGGAAATGGCGGATATGATCCTTGTGAACAAGGCGGATGGCGACCTCAAAGCCACGGCCACCCGCACCTGTGCCGACTACGCCTGTGCCTTACGCCTGCTGCGCAAACGCCCACAGGACCCAGAAGGGTTTCCCAAGGCCATGACGGTTTCTGCGGTTGAGGAGCATGGGTTGGAGGACGCTTGGTCCGAAATTCAATCTCTGACCCAATGGCGTCGCGACTCGGGTCATTGGGAGAGGAACAGGGCGGTGCAGGCGCAGTATTGGTTCGAGCAGGAAGTGCGCTCGGCGCTTCTGTCGCGGCTGTCAACTACGCAGGCGCGCGCCGAGATGGAGCGCCTGAGCGCCGAAGTTTCGCAAGGCCGCATGAGCCCCGCGGCGGCGGCGGAACAGATGTTGATAACCCTGACCTGAAGGGGTGACAGGTAAAGTCAAAGAATTCTGCTGGCCCGTCTTGACCCTTCCGGCGATTCCCACTACACGCATCCAACCAGTTTTCGGGCGCGACTTCGGGTTGCGCCCCTTGTGATTTGGCCGAGGGCGGTATGCCCGGCCTCCAGAAACAAAGGAAGAAACCATGTCGCGCCGTTGCGAACTGACCGGAAAAGGCCCGATGACTGGCAACAATGTCAGCCACGCCAAAAACAGAACTCGTCGTCGTTTTCTGCCCAACCTGAACGACGTTACCCTGCAGTCCGAGACTCTGGGCCGTGGCGTCAAGCTGCGCATTTCGGCTGCTGCTCTGCGCTCGGTTGACCACCGCGGTGGTCTGGACGCGTTCCTGGCAAAAGCCAAGGACGAAGAACTGTCCGCGAACGCACTGAAAGTGAAAAAGGAAATCGCCAAGGCGCAAGCTTCGGCCTAATCCTTTTTGACTGCGAATTTTTTGACCCTGGACCCAAGTGGTGCAGGGTCTTTTCTTTTGTGTGGGCTAAGGATGTTCGCGGTTTTGGCGCAATCAACCCGTGTAGCGTAACTTTGTTCACATACACCGGACTCTGAGAGGAATATGTTTAGGCATATTTTTCTGGCGGAGTTTGCCCTCATGTCTTTCAAATCTTTCGATTCTTTCTCAGTGTTGGCCGCATTTTTCGGCAAGACCTTTGGGACATGCTTTCGGATGCAACGTCAGGTGAACCGGCTGCATACAAGTCTGACCAAAGGTTCAGTCAAACGACCGGAATTGGACAGCTGACACTTTCCTCTGACCCCAAGGCTTCAAGCGCCTGAATGCGCTTGAAGCCGGAATTGTCTCTGGCCTATACCTTGGGCAGAATGAAATCCGCTCTGAATAGAATTCTGCCCTTTGCTCTTGCGCTGCTCGTTATTCTGACGGGGCAGGGTTTTGCGGCTTCTCGCGGAATGGACGTTGCGGTCGGGCACATGGTGCTATGCACCGGGAACGGCCCAGTGGTTGTGTATGTCGATGCCGAGGGGCAACCGACGCAGGCACCGCATTTCTGTCCCGACTACGCTTTGACGGTGCTGGGTACTGTTTCTTTGGCAGAAGCGGCGCTTCCAGACGCGCCGAAGCAACCCCTGCCGACGTTGAAACGTGATTTGGGCGATCTCACCATTCCGGTGGTTGCGTCCCAACCAGCTCGCGCGCCTCCTTTTTGGGCTTGATGCGGTTTTCCAACTAATCAAGAACTCAAATCAGGAGAGGCTTTATGTCCTTCACTTTCAAAATGCTGGCCACCGTTGCCGCTGCAACCCTGACAACCGCCGCCTGGGCACAGGATAGCATCACCGTCGAGGACGCCTATGCGCGCTCCTCGGGGAAATCTGCAAAGGCGGGAGCCGCATTCATGATGATTCAGAACGCGGGTGAGGCCGACGACCGGTTGATCGCGGCTGAATCGGATGTTGCGGCACGGGTCGAGTTGCACACGCATCAGGTTGAGGCCAACGGGGTGGCCAAGATGATCCATGTCGAAGAAGGGTTCGTTATCCCGGCGGGTGAAACTCATATGCTGAAGCGTGGCGGGGATCACGTCATGTTCATGGGGATTTCCGCCCCGTTTGAACATGGCGCAACCGTGCCGGTCACGCTGATCTTTGAAAAGGCTGGTGAGATCGTGGTCGATATCCCGGTTGATCTAGAGCGCAAAGGCGACCACGGGTCACACAACAACTAAAGTTACGCCTGTCTTCGGGCCGCGATGCGGCCGTCATCCATGCGTCAGGCCGGGTAAACCCCGGCCTGTTTGCGTTGCGCCTCAGCGGTTCACAACCCGCATTGCGATGCGATCATGGGCGCGTTTGAAGCGTGCGGCGAGAAAGAACATAACGACCGAGAAGGCCAGCGCCGAAAACGCGATCGCCCAACCCAGCGCGACCATCCCGCTGCCGGGCCAGAACAGCAGCACGAGCCCGATGACCAGCGCCACAATCCCCGAGTTGCGCACCGTTGCAGCGTCCGGGTTCTGGTCGGGCATCTGACGCCAGGCCATCAGCGAGCCCACTCCAACGATCAACGCCCATGCGCCCAGCAGGAAGAAGGTCAGGCGGGCGACTCCCTCGGGCCAGATCAGCAGAATGAGGCCGATCAGGAGGGCGCCAATCCCGACGCCCCCGATCAGGCCGCGCCGCCCGAAGCCCAGCAAGGTCAGGCCGCCGTCGAAGACCAGCAATAGCCCAACCAGCCTGAGCAAAAGGGCGATGCTGCCCGTCGGCCAGAACAGCGCCGCGATACCCAGCACCCCGGCCAGAATGCCGCGCAGCAGGAAGGTCCACCACAGGTCTGCCAGTTGATCGCCAAGCGCGTCGCGGCCATCCGGTCCCTGATCGTCCAGAATTTCGCCTTGTTGGGTATTGGGATCGGTCATGAGAGCCCCTTCGAGAATGGTTACACCTTAAATGATAACGATAATTCGGGCTTCTGTCTGCCGGTTATCGCCGCCCCAGCAGTTCGTCCACCCACCGGGGCACGGTTTCTGATGCCGGGCCAAGGATCACATCATCGAAGCTGGACGCGCCGGTCGAGGGCTCAAGGTTAAGCTCAACGGTGCGGGCACCGGACATGGCGGCTTCGTGTACGAATGCGGCTGCGGGGTAGACCTGGCCCGATGTGCCAATGGATGCAAAGACAGAAGCCCCAGCCAAGTGATCGTAAATCGTGTCTATGTGATAGGGCATTTCGCCGAACCATACCACGTCCGGCCGTGCGGTGGGTGCAGCGCAGGCGGGGCAGGGTTCGCCCACTGACATTTCTGGCGGCGCAGTCCAGCGATGGCCGCACGCAGCACAGAGCGCGCCTGCAAGTATACCGTGCATGTGGATTACATCTTGGGCTCCACCCGCCTCGTGCAGGCTGTCGACGTTCTGGGTTACGATCACAACCTCGCCGGGCCAGTCTTGCTGAAGGCGTGCAAGCGCACGGTGGGCTAGGTTGGGTTCAGCCTTAGCCGCCTGCACGCGTCGGGCATTGTAAAACCCCTGCACCAGAGCGGGATCGCGAGCAAACCCTTCGGGCGTCGCTACATCTTCGATCCGGTGCTGCGACCACAAGCCCCCTTCGTCGCGGAACGTGCCCAACCCACTTTCTGCAGAAATCCCGGCCCCAGTCAGAATGACGATCTTTTCCATCTTTGCCCTTCGCGCTACACCTTGGCTCATGACCCACCGTATCCTGTTTGTCTGCCTGGGCAATATCTGCCGTTCCCCTGCCGCCGAAGGCGTTTTCCGGGCGCGCGCGCCACATCATGCCAGCGACAGTGCGGGGACGGCTGGTTGGCATGTGGGCAATCCACCTTATGGCCCAATGCAAGAGGCGGCCGATGCGCGTGGGGTTGCACTAGGCGATCTGCGCGCCCGGCAGTTTGCAGCCGAGGATTTCCACAGGTTCGACCTGATTGTCGGTATGGACGCGAATAACATTTCGGATATCGAGGGCCTGCGCCCAGCGGGAAATGAAACCCCCGTGCGTCTTCTAACCGATTTCGCACCCCAGCTGGGGGCCGATCATGTGCCCGACCCGTACTACACCCGCGATTTCGATGGCGCATTGGATTTGATTGAGGCCGCGGTTGACGGCCTGACTGACTACCTGAGACGTTAACCCATGACCTTCAGCCGGTCGCTGAGCCATGGAAGTTGCTCTAGGGTTGGATCGACGATCTGAGTGCGCATGAGACGGCGCATCATGCCTGCGACCTCTTGCGGAACCTGATCGGACCAGTCGTTGCGGGTGAACAGCGAGATCATGCGGGCGTAATCGCCGAACGGTGCCGGGTGCGCCTCGAGCCCGTCGTGGAAACGTGCTGCACGCATGTACCCCAGCGGAGTTGTTATCGCCCAGCCCAGCCCACGCGCGACCATCGCCATCAGTGCAAGGTGGGATCCGATTTCAAACCGTTCCTCAAACTCAAGCTGTTGTCGGGACAGATGCGTTTCGATCTGACGGCTAATTAGCTGTTCCCGCGCATAGCGCAAAAAGGGCAACTCCTGCATCGCGTTTGCTGCCCCTTTGGGCGTTACCAGAATGAATGGGTCCTGAACCAACGGATATTCGACAACCCCCTCAAGCACCTCGCCTGAATGTGCGGATACTGCCATGTGCAGGCGTTGGGCTTCGAGGTCCGCGAACAGATCAAGGCTGGGCAGCGTGATCAGCTTGAATTTTGACCGGGTCAGGCTGTCGGCCAGCAACGTGGCCAACCGCGGAGTCAGGTCATTGTCGAAATCGTCGATCAGCCCAATGGACAGCGTGGTCAGATGGCCAAGGTCCATCACCGTCAGTTCGCTCTGGGCCATCTGAAGTTCGGCCAGAATCGCCTCGGTCCGGGTCAGGAAGCTGCGCCCGGCCTGCGTCAGCCGCATCGGGCGGCGTCCATGGTCCACTAACTCAGTGCCCAAGGCATTTTCGAGATTGCGCAATTGTTGCGAGACAGATGGCTGGCTGAGCCCTGTGATCTCGGCTGCCTGAGCCACCGACCCTGTCCGCGCCAATGCCTCGAATACTTCGAGGCCGCGCAGGGTAAGCCCTTTCATAACCATGCAACGCACCTTTCGCTGCGCCATTTCTGGGGCGCAGGGCGGGTTAGGTCAAGGATTCCAGGCGTGCTAGCTGCAAATAGCCTGCGCCATTTGACCGAATGCCCGGTATCTGTCCCACAGAGCATCATCGCGCTCTGTTTGAGACATTTTTAGTTCCTGCGCTTGGTGGGGGTCGGTGAACCACTTGGCGACGGTTTTCTGGTCGCTGCGCGTGAGGGCCTGATTTGCCACGCGTTGAATGCAGCTACACCGATCGCGGGTCGCGGCGTCCCGGTCGGATGCCAGACACGCCTTTTTGATCTGAGCCGCGTCTGCCTCGGTTGGAACCGCCATTGAAACCGCCGTGGCGCATAGTGCTGTCAAGATGAACTGTTTCATGCTCGAGCCTCGTTTTTGCCTGACCGGAGAGATCTGACGCCTCTCTCGGCTTGTGCGTGAGTATGAATCAAACCGGACTCGGGATCAATCTCACGATGCAGAAATGTGATTTCTTTTATTATGGCGAAAAGAATGGCTAAAATGGGGCTAAACACGGCTGCGTGTGGCCCAACGGCTTGCGCCAAGGAAATAAGGATCGCAGACCGCTTTGTCCCACCTTGACCAGCGCCCGTTTTCAAACCATATCCCGACGCTATGACAGACCTCGCTCATATCCGCAATTTCTCCATCGTCGCGCATATCGACCATGGCAAATCCACCCTTGCTGACCGGCTCATTCAAGAGACCGGAACGGTCAAGGATCGCGACATGAAGGAACAGCTGCTCGACAGCATGGATATCGAGCGTGAACGCGGCATCACCATCAAGGCCAACACGGTCCGTATCGACTATACCGCCGACAATGGTGAGCAATACGTGCTGAACCTGATCGACACCCCCGGCCACGTGGACTTTGCCTATGAGGTCAGCCGGTCCATGCGCGCGGTCGAGGGGTCTTTGTTGGTTGTGGACAGCACCCAAGGGGTCGAGGCGCAGACACTGGCCAACGTCTATCAGGCCATCGACGCCGATCATGAGATCGTGCCGGTGCTGAACAAGATTGACCTACCCGCGTCTGATTGTGACCGCGTGGCCGAACAGATCGAGGATGTGATCGGCATCGACGCGACCGACGCCATTCAGGTCAGCGCCAAGACAGGGCAGGGCATCCATGAGACGCTTGAGGCTATCGTCACCCATTTGCCCGCACCGCAGGGCAATCTGGACGCGCCGCTTAAGGCGATGCTGGTGGATTCGTGGTACGACGCCTATCTGGGCGTGATCGTTCTGGTCCGCATCATGGACGGCACCCTGAAAAAGGGCATGCGGGTCAAGTTCATGTCGAACGGAACACTGCACCATGTGGACCGCGTCGGTGTCTTCCGCCCCGAGATGGAGATGGTGGACAGCCTCGGCCCCGGTGAGATCGGCTTTCTGACTGCATCCATCAAACAGGTCCGCGACACCCGCGTCGGCGACACGATCACCAATGACCGCAACGGCACCGAGGACGCCCTGCCGGGCTTTAAACCCGCGCAGCCGGTGGTGTTCTGTGGTCTGTTCCCGGTGGACTCGGCCGAATTTGAAGACCTGCGCGACGCGATCGAGAAACTGGCCCTGAACGACGCCTCGTTCAGCTTTGAGATGGAAACCTCGGCCGCGCTTGGCTTTGGCTTCCGCTGCGGTTTCCTGGGCCTTTTGCACCTTGAGGTCATCCGCGACCGGATCGAACGCGAATATGATATCGAACTGATCACCACCGCGCCGTCGGTGATCTATCACGTCTTCATGAAAGACGGCGAGATGATCGAGCTGCACAACCCCGCCGACATGCCGGACCTCAGCAAAGTCGACCACCTTGAGGAGCCGCGCATCAAGGCGACCATTCTGGTGCCCGATGAATACCTCGGTGACGTGCTGAAACTGTGTCAGGACCGCCGGGGTATCCAGATGGACCTGACCTATGCGGGCAGCCGCGCCATGGTCGTCTATGACCTGCCGCTGAACGAGGTCGTCTTCGACTTTTACGACCGCCTGAAATCGGTGACCAAGGGCTATGCGTCCTTCGACTACCAGATGACCGGGTATCGCGAGGACGCGCTGGTCAAGATGTCGATCCTTGTGAATGACGAACCGGTCGACGCATTGTCGACCATGGTTCACCGCGACCGGGCCGAGATGCGGGGCCGCGCGATGTGCGAAAAGCTCAAGGACCTGATCCCGCGCCACATGTTCAAAATCCCGATCCAGGCCGCGATCGGAGGCAAGGTCATCGCCCGAGAGACCCTGAGCGCCCTGCGCAAGGACGTGACCGCGAAGTGTTACGGCGGCGACGCCACGCGGAAACGCAAACTGCTAGAGAAGCAGAAGGCCGGTAAGAAAAAGATGCGCCAATTCGGGAAGGTAGACATCCCTCAGGAGGCGTTTATTTCGGCGTTGAAGATGGATAGTTGAGAGCTGTCCATCATGAACGACTGTTCGCGAAAGCGGTTAGCGAGACCCTAGCATAGCTTGAGGAGCTTCTTTCGGGTTTATCCCTCAAAAAGTTGAATGACGCTCCAAATGGGAAGTATCATCAACGGGGACGGGCCAGCTTCATCTGGGGCAACTCCGAAACCGAATTTTTCGTAGAGCTTAGTGGTGCGTTCATTGAGGGAGCGCAATGCAACCCCGTAAGGAGCTACATACTTAGATACTTCATAGGCTTTTCGAAGCGCGTCTACCAATAAATGCGTGCCGATTCCAGAAGACTGCCGTGGAGCTGAGACAGCTAGGTAGTCAATGTAAATCAAGGGTGCGCCATTTGACCACGCGTCACGGTGCTCGGCCGAAATTTTTGAGGTCTGTTCGGTGGACAGTGATAAGCAATAAAAGCCTATTGCAGGCCCGTCGGTCGTTGACCTTGCGCAAAAAACTCGTGCCCTTCGTCTTTCGTGAAATTTGTGGGCCTTATCCTTGGCCCACTTATCTATTTCTCGTTCTCCACATGAAAAACTGCGGAGGCAGTCTCTAGTGCGCAGTAACGTGACTTCTGGATGCGGATGGTCTGAAATCTTCTCTGCACTCGTCATCTATGTTCTTCTGATAATTCTCAAATGCTCGACGAAGTTCAGGCGTAACACCACCTGTGTTCTTGTACAACTGGCGGCAGAAGTCATAAGCCTCTTTATCGCTTGAGAAGAGTGCCTTCTTTTTGTCTGGACTAGCGCTAAAGCGAAGAAATTCCCAAAGCGAAAAAACCATTTGTCTCACCGGTCTCTAAGTTAACTCAGCACCGGGTCGCAGTGCATCAATATCTGATTCTGTAGTGGTCCGACCCTCGTTCTTTCACTACATCTATATAGAACGTAGGCCTTTTTGTGTAAAAAATAAGTTCTGTCAATTCACGGAATTGAAATATCCCAACGTCATCCGCGTTTTTTTGTCGCGCGTGAGACGAAAATAAGCTCAAATTTTAGCTAACAGATGCCATCGTGCCTGATTAGAGTTCTAAATGCCAGGGCTGAAATAGAAATTCAATCCTCTCACCCGGCGGCACCGTTGTGTCGCGCCGACCCGCCCCCGCCAAATCGAAGGTTTGCCTCCGGCAAATCGGGCGGCGCGTTTGCGCCTCCCCTCGGGTCGGTCGCGGCCCTCAGTTCTGCTGATCGACTGTCGAAATTGCGCTCTAGATCACGGCACACCCTGACCCAGATCAAGGACCACCCTCAGCCTCAGTTCTAGTCTCCACCAAAACACTCAGAACACACGAGGCCCCTATGTCACCGCTGACGCTGATCCTTCACATCTTCCTTGGTTCTACCCTTGCCGGGTCCGCCGTGATTGCGGTTTTGGTTTTGGGCTTTGCCTCGTGGACGGCCATGTTGATCGCTGCGGTTGCGGGCTTTGTTGCGGCGTTCCCTGCCTCATACATGGTGGCGCGCAAGCTGGAAGGTTAAGGCGCGGTTTAGACGCAAAGATCGGAATGTGTTATCCTCGGCCCCGAGGGACCGCGTTCAGGCGGCCTTTTTGATTATATGCTTGCAACGCAAGACCCTCAGAAATGAGAGGTTATTATGCACAAGTTCTTAACAGCGACCGCAATCACAGCCCTGACCATCGGCCTGTCCAGCACCTTTGCTATGGCCGAAAGTTATGACGCCGCCGGTAAGGGGTCGGGCGTAAGCTCGAACCAGGTCTTTGGCATTTCGGACGGGCACGCGGTGATCAAATCTCAGACCGACTATGACAGTTTCGAGGTCTCTGCCGGTCACCCGTTGGAAGGGGCGACGGGGTCGTGTTTTGGTTCGATGCTGGTCAAGGGGGCCGAGGTGTCGGGCGCGGGCAATTGCGTCTTTGATACAACCTCCGGTGACAAGGCAGTGATGAGCTGGACCGCCACGGGGATCGGTGCGGACGGCGCATTGACCGGCGACTGGTCAGTGTCCGGCGGTACGGGCGGTTGGGCCAGCGCCACGGGGGGCGGCACGTTCTCGTCCTTCACTGATCCGGATACGCAGAAATTCGTCAACACGATTTCGGGTAGCTTGGAGCTGAACTGAATTTCTATTTTTAAGAGTGACTTAGAGAAAGGGCGCTCGGGCCAGAGCGCCCTTTGCTTTGAGCGGCAGGTAAGCGCCACCTAAACCCTTCATGAAGTTTCCCTAAGGTTAGTTGCATCCGACCCTCTCCCTTCCAATCTGTTCAGCAGGCCAGTAACGGCCCAAACCTCAGGGAGGAGAGCCAATGACCAGATACATGACTGCCGGAGCAGCCGCTTTGGCCACGACACTCACCCTCGGTACGGCTGCGATGGCCGATACCACGCCCGATCTGCGCGGCACATGGGTGGGAACCTATACGACTGTTCAGCCGACACATGCCCAGAGCGGTAGCGAGCCCCGGTTCAATCAGGCCGAGTGGATGTTGGATGTGCAGGTGCAGGAAGACAACGTCTTTTGGGGGCCAAGCCTCTGGCGCCGGGACGGTGACACCGCATGGAACGAGAATGAGGCCACCGGGACGATTAGCCTAGATGGGTCCGGCAAGATCGGGATTGTCGAGACCTCGCCAATGGTGATTGGTGCAAACGCGCTGATCGATGCCCGGTATGAAGACGGAAAGATATTTGCGGATTTCCGTAGCCTGCGAAACGGAACGACCTACAGCACCGTTCTGGAGCGTCAGGTGAACTGAAGTGTTTCCGGCCCGATTGGGCTGTAGGGGGTACTGGCTGCGATTGCTCGTGGCACGTAGTAGGTATTGCCGGTCGGGCTGGACGCTTCTCAGTTTACGGAACCAGTGTCTCCACAGGGAGGAGGCAGGGCGGGCGGCACCCTTGGCGCTTGCGAGGGTGCCGCTCGCCCTCGGTTTTCTGTTTGGTCCGCCTGACTCCCAAGCGGTTTCCGCGAATCCTGGTCAGTACGATTCGCAGCCCTGTGCGTCTGAAGGTTGTAGAAATCTTGACCCGTGCGCCTGAAAAGACGTTTGCACCCGCAGAAATGATGAAAATTCGACCGGGTGCGCACTGTTTGAACTTTTCCTTCATCAAACCTGCACAAGATCGCGGTTTCTGGAGTTGTCCACAAAACGGTCCCAGCGGATATCAACACTTTATCCACGGCTAATTTCCATGCTGCAGTGCTATTTTCTTGTCGGACTCTGACCCGGATGCAAAAGTCAAATCACCGCAGAGGTTCTTAGGAACCGCGGCGGGACGCAAAGGCCAAGGGGGTCTGTGTGGAAGTGGCGGGTCTTAGGATTTGCGTCTGTTCACAAAGGCTTACCGGTGGATGATTGATTGACTTGGACGCAGGTCCCGGCCGCTTGATCACCCTCACAGAAGGTCAGTGCGTGCTGCAAGGCGTCCGCAGACGCTGCGCGGCGGTTTCGGCCCTGATCCGGGCCGGGACAACTGGATCGGAGCGTCCCTCGGGCGTGTCGACCCGGCAAGGCGTCAGGAGTGTCCGCAAGGGCATGTGCAAAGACCGCGTCTGCGCACCTGACGCCTTTTCCTTTTGCCGGACTCTGG
Organism: Ruegeria sp. BB6; assembly: GCF_056539385.1. Lineage (NCBI taxonomy): Bacteria > Pseudomonadati > Pseudomonadota > Alphaproteobacteria > Rhodobacterales > Roseobacteraceae > Ruegeria > Ruegeria sp. BB6. Next base: position 690,613 of record NZ_JBQFUW010000001.1, on the reverse strand, counting down.
ATTCATACAGGCTGCCACTCCACCCCCTCTAGAACGGGATCGGGGTTCTTGTGCGTGCACAAGAACCCCGAGGTCGTGTCAGAAATGCAATGCCGCGTCTATGCACCTGTATCAGTACATTACCGCGACCGGAGGTGTGGATCAACCACATGTTGGGCTTGGTTGGGCCCGTCCCGCAATATGATGGTCAGGATCAGATTGCCTGCTGAACATCGCTGGCAGTGTTGGAAATAGCATCACCCGCTTTTTCAATGTCTCGACCAACACCTTTCGCCGTTTCGCAGGCTGTAAGTGACAACAGGGTCAATCCAATCAGAATTGTGCGGATCATTGCGTTCTCCATAGGTGTTCTTTCGGTTGTGCCTAACAGTTTTTTTAATCTGTAGCCAGCGTTTTGCTCTCGCCTTAATCCTTGCGGATTATTGGCCCCAAAAGGGCTGTTGAGACAAAGATCAAAGCGGCCGCGCAGACTATGCTTGGACCCGCAGGAGTGTCCGCCAGATATGCGCCTCCTAACCCGACCAATGCCGCCAAAGAGCCAATGCCTGCGGCGAAAAAAGCCATTGTTTCCGGTGTTTTGACAAGCGATCGAGCCCCCGCAGCCGGAATGACCAGCAGCGCGGCGATCAATAGGATGCCGACAACTTTAATCGCCACCGCAACGGCCAGTGCCATAGCCAGCGTTAGCCACAATTCCTCGCGCTTGGGATCAATGCCCGAGGCATATGCCAGGTCTGGGTTTAGAGTGGCCACCAGCAGGGCGGACCACCTCTGGATCATGACGGCTAGAATGGCGGCGCCTCCGATCCAGATTGTTGCCAGATCGCCTTTGGTCACCGCCAGAATGTCGCCAAACAGAAACGCGCTGAGGTCAAGACGCACGTCAGCAAGCAACGACACTGTAACCAACCCTGCGGCCAGAGCCGTGTGCGCAATCACACCCAGCAATGTGTCCATCGCAAATCCCTTGCCCCTCAGCAGGGTCACTGCCAGCCCCATGGCCAGAGCCGCGGCGATAATCGCCGGTAGCAAGGGCAGAGAAAAGGCCAGCGCCAAGGCAACTCCAAGGATCGAGGCGTGCGCGGTGGCTTCACCGAGATACGCCATGCGCCGCCAGACCACGAAACACCCAAGCGGGGCGGCAGCTATTGCAACGCCGACACCCGCGAGGGCCGCACGTACCATGAAGTCGTCTAGCATCAGTGGCCCTTGTCCTGCGCGTGATTGTGATCGTGGTCGTGGGAATGACTGTGCTGATGTTGATACAGCGCCATAGTGCCCTTGGTGCCGCTGCCAAATAGGGCGCGGTATTCCGGAGCGTCCGCAACGGTTCTCGGGGATCCTTCACAGCATATGTGCCCATTCAGGCAAAGAACCCGGTCGGATGCTGCCATAACGACGTGAAGGTCGTGGCTGATCATGACGATGGCGCAGCCAATGTCATGTCTAACCTGCTCAATTCTTTGGTAAAACGCCGCTGCACCTGGTTGGTCAAGCCCCTGCGTGGCTTCGTCCAGAAGCAGCAGTTGCGGGTTTTCCAACAGAGCACGCGCCAACAGAACTCGTTGAAATTGACCGCCGGACAGCTTTGTCATCTGCCTGTTCCGAAGGTCGGGAACGCCGGCCAGTTCAAGCGCGTTTATCGCCTTTTTGGCAGAAACTCGTCTTGGGAGGCCCAGGAAGCGTTGAACTGTCATGGGCAAGGCTGCGTCCAAGGCCAATTTCTGCGGAACATACCCTATGCGAAGGCCCGGTCTGCGAACCACTGCTCCTTCTGCTGGTGGAACGGCACCGATCATCGCGCGCAACAGGGTAGACTTTCCTGACCCGTTTGGACCTACGATCGTCACAATCTCTGGCGCGGAAACCGAGGCATTTACGTGCTCGAGTATCGTCCTGCCGTCAATGCGGATGGTCATATCTTGAAGTGTTATCAGAGGGTCGGTCACGCTTTCATCCCGATACATTCGGGGCAAAGCCCCTCTGCCTCGACAACAACTCGTTCGATCAGAAAGCCTGATGTGTTTGCGGCGGCTCCTAAACGCCCCTGAGTCAGTTCAGTTTCAGTTTCTGCGACCGCTTTGCAAGACCGGCAAATGAGAAAGGCGGGAACGTGGTCATGGGTCGGGTGTGCGCAGGCTGCGTAGGCATTTAGCTGTTCTATGCGGTGCACAAAGCCGTGCTGAACCAGAAAATCCAGCGCACGGTAGGCGACAGGCGGCTGCGATCCCATCCCTTCGGCCGCCAGAATTCCAAGGATGTCATAAGCGCCCATGGCTTTATGCTTTTCCAGAAGGATCTCTAATACACGGCGCCTGACCGGGGTGAACTGCAGCCTCTGCGCTTTGCATTTTGCTTCGGCCTGCGCCAAGGCGGTATGAACGCAGTGGGCGTGATCATGTTGTCTGAATCCGACGGTGCTCATTCGCTGCTCCGCATTTTTTAGACTTGATATGTTATAACGTGGGGCATATCAAGCCATTGAGAAATGTAATAACATATCATTCTGGAGCGAATATGCTACGATCAACCCTAAGCGTCCTTGGTGCGGCTTTGGCTAGCCAGGTTGCCGCTGAACCCCCGAAAGTTGCCGTCGATATCGCGCCGGTTCATTCCCTCGTGGCGCGCGTCATGGACGGTGTGGGTGAACCCGCGTTGATTATTCCGCCGGGCGCTTCGCCGCACGACCATGCGATGCGACCGTCTGAGGCGCGGGCGCTTCAATCGGCGGACATTGTGATCTGGGTTGGAGATGAATTGACGCCGTGGATGGAAAAGCCACTTGGCACGCTTTCCGCAGAAGCGCAGCATATCGCCTTGCTGGAGTTAGACGGCACTGTTCTTTTTGACTTCAGGGATGTGGTCGCTGGTGACCATGGTGAAGATCATGACGACCACGACGATCATGCGGACCACGACGATCACGCGGACCACGATGATCACGCTGACCATGACGATCACGCTGACCACGACGATCACGCGGATCACGAAAGTCATGATGATCACGACGACCACGCTGCTCATGAAGGAGATCATCACGGGCACGATCACGATGGGGTAGACCCGCATGCGTGGCTTGATCCCGAGAACGCTCGAGTTTGGGTTCAGGTGATTGCTGAAACCTTGGCATCTTCCGACCCTGACAATGCGCAGTTGTACCGGGAAAATGCGGCGGCGGCTGATGCCGAGTTGATCAACCTACGCGAACAGATCGAAACAGATTTGGCTGAAATGCAGAGCCGTCGCTTCATTACCTTTCACGATGCCTATCAATATTTCGAGAAGCGGTTTGGTTTGGAGACGTCCGGCTCAGTCAGCCTTGGGGATGCAAGCGATCCCGGTCCCGCACGGCTGGCGGCACTGCAGGACAAGGTTGCCAAAGATGGGATCAATTGCGCCTTCGTTGAACCTCAGTTCGATACGCGGCTGGTGAAAACCGCGATCGAAGGGACGGACGTGACAATCTTTGAGTTGGACCCGATCGGAGTATCTATCGAGCCCGGTGCAAAACACTATGCCAATTTGCTGCGCGGTATGGCCAGCGGATACATGGGATGCGCCAACGGGTCGTAAAGTCTGAGAGCCTATGACAGAGTCAGGCCGCCTCCTCGGTGCAGAAAAGTTCGTGAACGACTTCGAGCATACGACGGGGGCGGTCATCGGCCAGCCGGTAGAAGATCGCCTTGCCTTCCCGACGAGGCGTTACCAATCCTTCGAGCCGCAATCGCGACAGTTGCTGCGATACAGCGGCCTGTCGAGCGGAAAGCAGCTCCTCCAACTCGGTCACGGATTTCTCGCCAGATACAAGGTGGCACAGGATCATAAGACGACCTTCATGGCTGATGGCCTTCAGGAAATTCGACGCACGCGTGGCGCTTCCGGCAATAAGTTCAATGTTGTCGGAAAACGATTCCTGTGAAATCTGGGGCAGTGCCATTTGTGTATTCCCTGTTGGTCCGGTCATGGACGAGAGTCTGCTGTGTCTTCGATGATCGCCTGCGCGCGCCGCCCACTTATATATTTTGGCAACGCATTTCCATATGCATGAATCAAAATGACGTGATGAGAAAAAGTCCGCCTGCCAACTTTAACAGCCGCTTGCTTTGTTTCGCGTCACGATGTGTTTGCACGAAACGACCATGGGGCGTTGATGCAGACGAAAACACGCTGTCTTGGTCAGAAGTAATCGGCCCCCCTTGCAGCCCTTGGGTGGCGACACTAAGACTCAGGTAACGTTTCTTCGGGTAATGTCCCGATCCATAGCAAAGCAGGCAGGTTCCTAATGTTCGATCCCGTTGATACCTATATGAATACGCTCGTCCCGATGGTTGTTGAGCAGACCAGCCGTGGGGAACGCGCGTACGACATTTTCTCGCGCCTATTGAAAGAGCGGATCATTTTCATCAACGGTCCGATCCATGACGGAATGAGCCATCTGGTCGTTGCGCAGTTGCTGCATCTTGAGGCTGAGAACCCGAACAAGGAAATCTCGATCTATATCAACTCTCCGGGTGGTGTGGTTACCAGCGGATTGTCGATCTACGACACAATGCAGTACATCAAGCCGAAATGTTCAACTCTGGTGATCGGTCAGGCGGCCTCGATGGGGTCGGTTTTGTTGGCCGGCGGCGAGAAGGGAATGCGCTTTTCTCTGCCAAACAGCCGTATCATGGTTCATCAGCCCAGCGGCGGCTACCAGGGCCAGGCGAGCGACATCATGATTCATGCGGCCGAGACGCAGAAACTGAAAGATCGCCTTTATGATATATACGTGCGCCACACCGGGCAGACCAAAAAGGCTGTTGAAAAAGCGCTGGATCGGGACAACTTCATGAGCCCGGAAGAAGCGAAAGACTGGGGTCACATCGACGAAATCGTCGAAAATCGCGCCAAAATGGATGGCGATGAGGCTTGAAGATAAGTCCCCGCGTCAACGGCGTGGGGGCCATTTTTGAGATTGTAGCCGCCTTTGTGGTGGCCTAAGCTGCATCAACAGGCGGTACACACGCTCAGGCGGGGGCCGCAGGGACGAAGTCCGAAAGGTAGAACATGGCGACGAATTCAGGCGGTGACGGCAAGAACACGCTCTACTGCAGCTTCTGCGGCAAGAGCCAGCATGAGGTACGCAAGCTGATTGCCGGACCCACAGTTTTCATCTGTGATGAATGCGTCGAACTGTGCATGGACATCATCCGCGAGGAAACCAAAGCCAGCGGCCTGAAGTCCTCAGATGGGGTGCCGACGCCCAAGGATATTTGCGAGGTTCTGGACGACTATGTGATCGGTCAGGCTACGGCCAAGCGGGTTTTGTCGGTGGCGGTTCACAACCACTACAAGCGTCTGAACCATGCGCAGAAAGCGGGCAGCGATATTGAGCTGGCCAAGTCCAACATTCTGCTGATCGGTCCCACCGGTTGCGGGAAGACGCTGCTGGCGCAAACGCTGGCGCGGATTCTGGATGTGCCGTTCACAATGGCGGATGCAACCACGCTGACCGAAGCCGGCTACGTGGGTGAGGACGTCGAGAACATCATCCTCAAGCTGCTGCAAGCGTCTGAGTATAATGTGGAACGCGCGCAACGCGGCATCGTCTATATCGACGAGGTCGACAAGATCACGCGCAAGTCCGAGAACCCCTCGATCACGCGCGACGTATCGGGTGAAGGTGTACAGCAGGCGTTGCTGAAACTGATGGAAGGCACCGTGGCCAGCGTGCCGCCGCAAGGTGGGCGCAAGCATCCTCAGCAGGAATTCCTGCAGGTGGACACCACGAATATCCTGTTCATCTGCGGCGGTGCGTTTGCCGGTCTGGACAGGATCATCGCTCAGCGCGGCAAGGGCTCGGCGATGGGCTTTGGTGCAGACGTGCGCGACAATGATGAGCGTGGCGTCGGGGAAATCTTCAAAGACCTTGAGCCCGAAGACCTGCTGAAGTTCGGTCTGATCCCGGAATTCGTCGGTCGTCTGCCGGTTCTGGCAACGCTGGAAGACTTGGACGAGGACGCGCTGGTGACCATCCTGACCAAGCCGAAGAACGCTCTGGTCAAACAATACCAGCGTCTGTTTGAGCTTGAGGACGCTGAACTTGCCTTCACGGATGACGCGCTGAAAGCGATCGCGAAGAAAGCGATTGAACGGAAAACCGGTGCACGTGGTCTGCGGTCGATCCTGGAAGACATCCTTTTGGATACGATGTTCGAGCTTCCAGGTCTTAAAAACGTGACCGAGGTCGTTGTGAACGAAGAAGCGGTGTCTTCCGACTCGCAACCGCTGATCATTTACGCGGATGCGGCCGAGTCTGCCTCGGCCGGATAATTCCAAAGATTTCAGGCACATTCGGCGCGGTTCACCCGCGCCGTTTTCTTATGAGGGCGGTATGGCAATCAAACGGATTTCGTCAGGCGGAGAATTTGAGGCCAAGGTCGGCTATTGCCGCGCTGTTGTGGCAGGCGGATGGGTTCATGTCTCTGGTACGGTCGGGCAGGGTGACGGTGTTGTTGAACAGTGCCGATCTGCACTTGAGGTGATCGAAAAGGCGTTGAGAGAAGCCGGCGCCAGCTTTGCGGATGTGGTGCGCGTGACATACATGCTGCCTGACAAAAGCGAATTTGAACCCTGCTGGCCGATCCTCCGTGAAACGTTTGGGGAAAACCCTCCGGCGACAACGATGATTGAATGTGCATTGATCGATCCGAAGTTCCGGATCGAAATCGAAGTGACCGCATATCTGCCGGAATAGCGGCTGTGGTCCGTGTGGCACTGGACCTTGGCGAGCCTTTGGTCCATATCTGCAGGAACAGAAATGCCGGAGTCAGACGATGGGAATCCTGAACAGTCTTTTGCGGGCCGTAACCTGGTGGAACGGGGCCACTCTGAATACGCAGATTTACACTGCGCGTAAGGGAGTGAAGGTTGGCGAAGATAACGAAGGCAATGTTTTTTATCGCAATTCCGACGACAGCAAACGCTGGGTTATTTTCAATGGTGAGGCTGAGGCCAGCCGGATTGACCCTGACTGGCATGGATGGTTGCACCGGACCTGGGATGAGCCTCCAACGGACAAGCCGTTGCAGCATAAGTCCTGGGAAAAACCGCATCAGGAAAATTTGACAGGTACAGCCCTGGCCTATGCGCCTGCGGGTTCGTTGCGCCGACCTGACCCGGTCGAGCGTTCGGACTATGAGGCATGGACCCCAGAATAAGCGAGGCGAGCAATGTCGAGCTATAATGTAACCGAAGTCCTGGTGGGCGGGGCCGTTCTTGCCTGTGCCGTGGCTTTTGGCGTTTATGCCAGCCAGTCAACCGGCCTGTCGCAAAGCGGGCCGGGGTACGAATTGGGTGCATCCTTCCGATCGCTTGAGGGTGTCGGTGTCGGCACCGATGTTCGACTTGCCGGCGTTAAGATCGGGACCGTGACAGGTGTTGAACTGAACCCCGATACTTATCGCGCGGACACAACTTTTTCGATCTCTGACGGGATACTGGTGCCGGATGACAGCGCGATCGTCATCTCGTCCGAAGGTTTGCTGGGCGGAAACTTTGTCGAGGTAATGCCCGGTGGATCGCCCTTCTTCTTTGAACCCGGTGATCAGGTCGAGGATACGCAGGGTGCGGTCAGCCTGATTTCGCTTCTGGTCAAATTCGTGGCCGGGGATGGCAGCGAATGAAGCGTTTATTTCTGATTGCAGCGCTGCTTGTGTCCACGGGCGCAGCAGCCCAGCAAAAGGTCCAATCTGGTCCGGGCGCGATGCTGCGTGGTTTGGATAAGGTGAGCGGACAGACCGTTGATGTCGAGATGCAGAGCGGTCAGACCGAAGCGATATTCGGCTTGGATGTTGCTTTGGGCGATTGCCGCTATCCGGCAGAAAACCCGACCGGGGACGCTTTCGCCTATCTCACGATTTGGGAAAAGGGCAAGACAGATCAACTGTTTGACGGATGGATGATCGCCACTTCCCCGGCGCTGAATGCGTTGGATCATTCACGTTACGATGTCTGGGTGATCCGCTGTATAACGCCGTCCGGCGACTGATCCAGCTCTGCGGTGAAGTCTGCGCTGGCGTTGATAGCCACTTCCAAGGCCTGCCTGTATTCAGAGCGCGGAACTTCAATCGCGCCCAGTGAAGCCAAGTGCGCGGTTAGAAATTGGGTGTCGAACAACAAAAAACCGGTGCGCCTTAGCCGATCGACCAGATAGGCCAGCGCAATTTTCGAGGCATCCGTTCGCCGCGAAAACATGCTTTCACCGAAGAACGCAGCGCCCAGGGAAACTCCGTAGACACCTCCGATAAGCGCGGGGCCGTCCCAGACTTCTAATGAGTGCGCATGGCCGGATTGGTGAAGGCGTTGATACAGATCCCGAAGCTCTGCATTGATCCAGGTGTCGGCGCGGTCGGCACAGCCGTCGACAACACCAGCGAAGCCCTGATTGATCGTAACTGAGAACCCGCATTTGCGGATTCGCCGCGCAAGGCTGCGCGATATGTGGAACCCGTTCAGAGGGATTACACCCCGAAACTTTGGGTCGACCCAGAACAAGTCCGGGTCGTCACGGTGTTCGGCCATCGGGAAAATGCCGATGGAATAACCATGTAGCAGGAGTTCGGGAGAAAGGCTCATGCAGACAGTCCGACGTTCGAGGGGCAAAAGCCCCTCGAAGTGGTTGTGTTACTCGGCCATATTCTCCGCAAGCCAATGCTCCAGCCAGTGAATGTTGTAGTCGCCGCTGTGGATGTCGGCTTCTTGCAGCAGAGCATGGAATAGCGGCACAGTCGTGTCGATTCCGTCCACGATCAATTCACCCAAGGCGCGTTCCAGACGCGCTAGTGCCTCTGCCCGGTCGCGGCCCTGCACGATCAGCTTGGCGATCAGCGAGTCGTAGTAGGGCGGGATCGAGTACCCGTCGTAAAGCGCTGAATCCATCCGCACACCCAGACCGCCGGGCGCGTGATAGGCGCTGATCTTGCCGGGGCAGGGTGAGAAGTTGGGCAGCTTTTCTGCGTTGATCCGAACCTCGATGGCGTGGCCGTTGATTTCCAGATCGTCTTGACCGAAGGACATGTCCTCGCCTGCGGCCACGCGGATTTGTTCGCGCACCAAATCGACGCCGAAAATGCCTTCGGTTACAGGGTGTTCCACCTGCAGGCGAGTGTTCATTTCGATGAAATAGAACTCGCCGTTTTCATACAGGAACTCGATGGTACCTGCGCCGATATAGTTGATCTTGGCCACAGCGTCGGCGCAGATTTTACCAATCTTGGCGCGTTCTTCGGGGGTGATGCTGGGGCCGGGAGCCTCTTCAAACACTTTCTGGTGGCGGCGCTGTAGCGAGCAGTCACGTTCGCCCAGGTGAACCGCTTTGCCTTTGCCGTCGCCAAAGACCTGAATCTCGATATGGCGCGGCGTTGTGAGGTATTTCTCGATATAGACCTCGTCATTGCCAAAGGCCGCTTTGCCTTCGGCCCGCGCGGTCATGAAGGCGCTTTCCATCTCATCGGCGGTCTGCGCGACTTTCATGCCACGTCCGCCGCCACCGGCGGTGGCCTTGATGATGACGGGATAGCCGAATTCCTCACCAATGCGCTTGGCGTCTTCCAGTGTGGGAACACCACCGTCCGAGCCGGGAACGCACGGCACGCCCAACGCCTTCATCGTGTCCTTGGCGGTGATCTTGTCACCCATCACACGGATATGTTCGGCGGTGGGGCCGATGAAAGTGATGTCGTGGTCCTCGACGATCTGCACGAATTCAGCGTTCTCGGACAGGAAGCCATAGCCGGGGTGGATCGCCTGCGCGCCTGTGATTTCACAGGCCGAGATGATCGCGGGCACGGACAGATAGCTTTGCGGACTGGGCGGAGGGCCGATGCAGACCGACTCGTCCGCCATGCGCACATGCATTGCGTCGCTGTCGGCGGTGGAATGGACGGCGACCGTCTTTATCCCCATCTCGCGCGCAGCGCGGATGACGCGCAGGGCGATCTCGCCTCGGTTGGCAATCAGGATCTTGTCGAACATGGGCCCGCCTTACTCAACGATGACCAGAGGAGTGCCGAATTCGACGGCATCACCGTCGCCCACGAGAATGCGCTTGATGGTGCCCGACTTGGGCGCGTGGATGTGGTTCATGGTTTTCATGGCTTCGACGATCAGCAGCGTGTCGCCTTCGGACACGGATGCGCCGACCGAGATGAATGCGGGCGCGCCGGGTTCGGGCTGCATGTAAACGGTGCCGACCATCGGCGAGGTTACCGCACCCGGATGGCTGGCTGGGTCTTCAGCGGCGGCCGGTGCTTCGGCAGCAGCAGCCGGGGCCGGAGCAGCAGGTGCAGCGGGGGCCGCAGTCGGAACTGCCACCTGAACCGGGGCTACGGCAGCGGTTTGCGACAAGCGGCTGACGCGTACATTCAGGCTGTCTTCCTCGCCATATTCGCGTTTGACCTGCAACTCGGTCAGGTCGTTCTCGCGCAGCAATTCGGCCAATGCCTTGATGAATGCCACATCCGCTTCGTGTTTGGTTTCTGTCATGAGTGTCCTCGACGGTTCCCCTATGGCCCGTCTGTGTCTTGCGGGCTTTGGTCTGATTACGCAGCGTTATAAGCCATGCGCTCGGTCATGAAAAGCGCAGTCTCGGCCTGTCAGATGGGGGTTTTAACGAAGATTGCGAGGGGCGAAAGGGGTCAGAGAGGCATTCCGGAAAGTTTCGCGACGAGTTCAGGCAGTTTACGCGCCCCGAATTTCTCGAGAAGGCGCGCGCGGTATGCTTCGATGGTGCGATAGCTCAAGCCAAGTTCGACGCCGATTTCCTTGGCAGACAGGCCGCGGCAGGACAAAATCGCGACTTCGCGTTCCCGCGTGGTCAATTCGACCAATGGGCGTTCTTCCGAGATGTCGGAAAAGCTCCAGATGCCGTGGCGGAAGGGATCGTCCGGGGTCAGTGAGCGACCGCGCGCGCGGCACCAGAACAAGTCACCATTTCGCCGCCGCATGACGCGTTCGTCCGTGTAATATCCGGTATCGCGCATGACCTGAAGGCTGCGAGCACCAATGCGTTCCCAATCCGCGACCGAGGGATAAAGATGCAGCAGGGGCATGTTGCGATATTCGGCTTCGTCCCCGCCGAAGGTGCGAGCAAACTGCAGATTGCAGCGACGGATGATACGGTTTTCCAACTCGACCAATCCGATAGGAGCATATTCAAAGGCAGCATCACTCATCCTGGTATCGTGCCGGGAATTGGTTGGAATTAGAAGGGGTAGCACGCAGATTGTGGTGCTGACGGGCGTCAGGACGCTCCTCATGATTGTGCAAACACTCTGTCAAAGGTGTAAATTGGGTTTGAAAACTCAGGTCTAAAAGATAGAAAACAATATAGAGTTCAGAAAAGACTGAAGGCTTGAGAAGATGGGTTTCGCTTGGGGAGGAGCGAGAGCATGCGCGACACGCTGACAGGCAGCCGTATCCGAGAGAGGCGACAAATCGCGGGTCTGCGTCAGGCAGAGCTGGCGCGTCAGGTCGGGATCTCGGCCTCGTATTTGAACCTGATCGAGCACAATCGCCGCAGGATTGGCGGCAAGCTGCTGGTCGATATCGCCTCGGCTCTGGCTGTTGAACCTTCGCTGCTGACGCAGGGGCTGGAGGCGACGCTTATTTCCGCGCTGCGCGAGGCTGCCGCGGATGCGGTGGGGCAGCAGGCCGAAGTCGACAGTCTGGAGGAGTTCGCGGGGCGCTTTCCGGGGTGGGCTGCTGTGCTGGCCCAGATGCACAGGCGCGTTGTCTCGCTTGAGCGGACGGTCGAAACCCTGTCCGACCGCTTAACCCATGATCCACATCTGGCCGCCTCGATGCATGAGGTTCTGTCCACGGCGGCTGCGATTCGTTCGACCGCAGCGATTCTGGCCGAGACGCAGGAAATCGAACCGGAATGGCAGGACCGCTTTCATCGAAACTTGCACCAAGATGCCGAACGCCTTGCCGACAGTTCCAAGTCTTTGGTTGCCTATCTGGACGATTCTGACAGTGCCGATGACCGCCGGGGCGTTCCTCTTGAGGAGGTTGAGGCATTTTTTGAACAGCACGGGCACCACTTTCCCGAGGTTGAGGCCGGAGGAGAGATCGCTGCAATAGACCTGAGCGAGATGGATTCTGTGGCTGCGAAAACTGTGACTCGTGGCTTTTTGGACATTTATGCGGCTGACGCGAAGGCCATGCCATTGGAAGCAGTAATAGATTCTCTGGCTGGTGCCGAGCCTGACCCAATCAGGCTGGCAGCACAGTTTTCAGTGGACATTGCGACGGTTCTGCGGCGCTTGGCAGCATTGCCCGACGGGGTTCTGTCACGTCCGACCGGGCTGGTCGTTTGTGACGCGTCTGGAAGTATCTTGTTTACCAAGTCGGTGCCGGGATTTGCGATGCCGCGCTTTGGTGAAGCGTGTCCTTTGTGGCCTTTGTTTCAGGCGTTGAACCGACCTTTGGTGCCGATCCGCAAGCGTATCGTGCAGCTAGGCCGTTCTGCCGCCGAGTTCGATTGCTTTGCCTATGCGTGGCCGCAAACGATCTCCGGGTATGACGACGCGCCTGTCTACCGCTCGGTCATGCTGGTCCGTTCCGTCGAAGAAGGCGGGCAGGGCGGCCAGCCGGTTGCCAAGGTCGGGCCAAGTTGCAGGGTATGTCCGAACGCTGACTGCGAGTCGCGCCGAGAGCCGTCGATTCTGAGCGAAGGCTTTTGACACTTTCCTGACAGACGGCGTAAGCTGGCACAGACAGGACTGCGGATGGGTATCCTGTCACGGGGAGGAATGAAACATATGAGCCGTAAGGTTCTACTGATTGAGGATGAGCCGAACATCGCCGAGGCCATTCGGTTTCTGCTGACGCGTGAGGGTTGGCAGGTCGAAACGCACGCCGAAGGATCGGACGCTGTCGAGGTCATTCAGGGCGCAAATCCTGATCTTGTTATTTTGGATGTCATGCTGCCGGGCAAAAGCGGCATGGATATTCTGCGCGATCTGCGCGAGTTGGAGGACCTTCGGGGTCTGCCGGTCTTGATGCTAACCGCACGCGGCCAGCTTCGGGATCGCGAAATGGCCGAAAGTGCGGGCGTCAGCCGCTTTATGACCAAGCCGTTTTCCAATGCCGAGGTCCTGACCGCCGTGCGGGATCTGCACGCGCAGGCCACACAATCATGAGCAATGGCGAAGATCGGCAGCCTCAGGGTGTTCGGCCTTCGCTGTTTCTGGAACGCCAAAGCTATCGTCGTCGTCGGTTGACGGATGCGGCCCGGTTGTTGCCGATTCTCGGGGCTGCGCTGATCGCAATTCCGTTGCTTTGGCCCGAGCCGGGGGAAACCGGGGCGGTCACTTTGTCGTCGGCCATCCTCTATATCTTTACCTGCTGGGGGCTGTTGATACTGATTAGCCTGATCTTTGGCTTCGCCGCCCGTCGCACGGCGGCGCGGGATGACACCGACCCGGACGCGGACCGATGGCAACGCTGAACCTTCTGATCCTTGTGTGTCTGGGCTATGTGGTTCTTTTGTTCGGTGTGGCCTTTGCCGCTGACCGAATGGCAGCCGCTGGGCGTGGCGCGTGGCTGCGATCCCCGCTGATCTATACGCTGTCGCTGTCGATCTACTGCACGGCATGGACATTCTACGGCGCGGTCGGAAATGCTGCCCGGTCAGGGCTGGAGTTCGTGACGATTTATCTGGGTCCCACGCTGGTCATGATCAGTTGGTGGTGGGGGCTCAGGAAACTGGTCAGGGTCGGGCGCAGCCAAAGGGTGACCTCGATCGCTGACCTGATCTCGTCCCGGTATGGCAAGTCGAATACGCTGGCGATCTGCGTGACCATTCTGGCGGTGCTTGGTGGTACGCCCTATATCGCCCTGCAACTGCAATCCATCACCTTGTCGTTCTCGATCTTTGCCGAGGCCGATCCGTCCGGCCTTTACCGAGAAGGGTCGAGCGTGTTTTGGGTGGCCGCTGGGCTAGCGGTTTTCGCCATCCTGTTCGGGACACGAAACCTGGACGCGAACGAGCGTCACCACGGGGTTGTGACCGCTATCGCGTTGGAATCCGTGGTCAAACTGTTCGCTTTGCTGGCGGTCGGCATCTTTGTCGTCTGGGGGGTCGCAGGCGGCGTTGGGCCGATGATGGATCGCATAGACGCCTCGGAGATTGGTCAATGGAACGTGGACGCGGGGCGCTGGACGACGTTCATCTTCTTGTCTGCTGCGGCTTTTGTCTGCCTGCCGCGCATGTTTCAGGTCATGGTGGTTGAAAACGCAGATGAAGGACACCTGAGGACAGCGGCGTGGGCGTTTCCGTTGTACCTGTTGTTGATGAGCCTCTTTGTGGTGCCGATCGCCGTGGTGGGTCTGGACCTGTTGCCGGAAGGATCAAACCCGGACCTGTTTGTTCTGACTGTACCCCTATCGCAGGGCAATGACTGGCTGGCCATGCTGTCCTTCATTGGCGGTTTCTCGTCGGCCACGTCGATGGTGATCGTCACGGCGATGGCCTTGTCGACCATGGTCTCGAACCACCTGGTGATGCCGATCTGGTTAAGCACTCAGGAGGGGTCGGGGTCCGTATCCGGCGACGTTCGGCACGTTGTATTGGTCGCGCGCCGTGTCTCAATCGCGGCTATCATGGCGCTGGGCTATTTCTATTATCGGCTGTCCGGTGGCGGCGCGGCGCTTGCCTCAATCGGACTTGTGGCCTTTGCTGGGATTTCTCAGATTCTGCCCGCTCTGGTCGGAGGTTTGTTCTGGCGTGGGGCAACGCGAACAGGCGCGCTGGTCGGGCTGACCGTGGGGTTCCTTCTGTGGATCTACACGCTGCTACTGCCCGGGATGGGTGGGGCGCTGATGTCCGACTCGGTTCTGCAGAACGGTCCGTTCGGGATCGGCTGGCTGCGGCCGCAGGCGTTGTTCGGGATCGAAGGTATGGATCCGATGGTCCATACGGTCATGTGGTCGCTATCCTTGAATACCGTCGCTTTCTGCGTGGCGTCGCTGCTGAGCTTTCCCAGCCCGCTGGAACGCTTGCAGGGCGCACAGTTCGTCAACGTCTTTGACCACTCTGTCGCGCCGCGCGGGTGGACCGGCTCAGTTGCGCAGAGCGAGGATCTGATGATCATGACCCAGCGAATACTGGGGGCTGGTCCCGCGCAGGAGTTCTTTCAGGCCGAAGCCGAACAACAAGGCGGACGGTCCAGCCTGCCCGAACCAACACCCGCCTTTCTAGAGCGTCTGGAGCGTGAATTGAGCGGCTCGGTCGGGGCGGCGACGGCGCATGCCATGATCGGCCAGATTGTCGGCGGGTCTTCGGTGTCGGTCGAGGATTTGTTGGCGGTGGCCGACGAATCCGCTCAGTTGCTTGAGTATTCCAGCCAGCTAGAGGTGAAATCCGCAGAGCTCAGTCGCACTGCACTGCAATTGCGAGAGGCAAATACCAAACTAACGCAGATTTCTGAGCAGAAAGACAGCTTCCTCAGCCAAGTCAGTCACGAATTGCGGACGCCCATGACCTCGATCCGCGCCTTTTCCGAGATCATGCGAGACACCGACGGACTTAGCCCTGAGGAGCAGACACGTTATGCCGCGATCATCCATGACGAGGCTCTACGGCTGACACGATTGCTTGACGATTTGCTCGACCTGAGTGTTCTGGAAAGCGGTCAGGTCAACCTGAATATGGGCGGGGATACCCTGCGCTCGGTGTTGGATCGGGCTGTATCCAGCGCCTTGGCCGGTACCAGCAAGTCCCTGACGGTGCGCCGATCGAAAACCTCTGAACGCATCCCCCTGCACACAGATTTGGATCGTTTAGGGCAGGTGTTCATCAATTTGATCTCCAACGCGCAGAAATACTGTGACGCTGACGAGCCGGTCTTGACTATTTCGGCGCACGACGTCGGCGGGCAAGTCGTGATTGATTTTGCGGATAACGGAAGCGGAATTCCACCCGAAGCCCGTTCCATGGTGTTTGAAAAATTCGCCCGAGTAGGGGGCGACAAGGCAGGCGGAGCAGGTCTGGGCTTGGCAATCTGCCGTGAGATCATGCAGCGTCTTGGTGGGGAAATCAGCTATTTGCCCGGGCAGGGGGGTGCAGCCTTCCGTGTCAGAGTGCCGCTTGCTTACAGACAAGCCGCACAATAGCTCCGACGTAAAGATATTCGTAACCTGCGTTGGAGTAGACCTGATGCCAGACACAGTTTGGATTGACGGTTTCGGGCATGACACAGCCGGTCAGCGCAGCCTTGGCGCGAAAACTAACTGCAGGACAGGAGGGGCGGGGCGATAGACCTCATTCGGTGCTGCGCGCGCTGCGTTTGGCCTTGGCGCGCGCCGCTGCTGACAGGCTGCGGCTGCCGCTGGCTGTAATTGCGGCAAAGCAGGTGGCAGGGATTCCGGATACGCTGGGAGGTCAGGTTGGTGATGACTGGCTGTTGTTGCAATTCACCGATGCCGAAGGCCTGCAAGCTGCTGTATGTATGGATTTGGGGACCGTGTCGGCGATCGTGCAGGTTCAGACGGTCGGCGAAGTGATGCCGTCGCCCCCAGTGGAACGCGCATTTACAGACACGGACGCCGCAATGGTTGCGCCTTGGGTCGAAGAAGTCTTCAGACGCGCGGCAAATCTGGTTGAGGAAGCAGTCGATCAGGAAAGACTGGCCGGATATCAGTACCGTCATAGACTGGCCGATTTGCGAACCTTGTCGCTTGCTTTGGTCGAAGACGCGTATGTCTCATATGACCTGACCGTGGAGCTGGGGAATGGTCTGCGGCAAGGGAAAGTTTCTGTCCTTTTGCCAGAGCTTTCAAGCGGTTCAGATGCCGAGGAGCATGATGAAGATGCCGCACTTAAACTCGGGCAAGGGGCAGGTGTTCTTCGCGCTGAACTGGACACAGTGATATGTCGAATGTCGGTGCCGCTGGCCTCTCTGTCCGCGCTGGCGACCGGGGACATTCTGCCGCTGGCTGGTGCAAGACTTGACCAAGCCGAAGTATTGACGATTGACCGTTCTCGTGCAGCCGTAGGGCGGTTGGGGCAATGTGGCGGGATGCGTGCCGTTCGTCTGAATGAGCAGGTTCCATTGCCTTCACCCTTGGGTGCGGACACGCAGGAATTTCTCGCAGCTCGGGCGCACAGCCAGCCTGCGGCAGACATTTCAGCAGATTCAGCCGAAATTGTCCTGAACGAAGCCAACGGCCTAGTGGACGATCTGGAGTTAGGCGATTCTGATCAGATTGCCGCGGAAATTTCAAAGCTGGCCGGTCTGAGTGATGACGCAGGACAGCTTAGTTGATCCTGCGGTACTACTCGCCCGAGTTCCGTATTTGATTGAGAGCAGGGCGAAGGTTTTCCAGCGCGTAACCAGCCTTGGTGGTTGCATCCAGAATTTCGTCGGTGCTCATCCGATCGCATTGACCCAGCGCCCAGACGACCGAACAGCGTGTGCCAGACGCACAATAGGCCAGAACCGGTCCACTGCAGCTTTCTGCCAGCTCGCGTTGGAGGGCAACGTTTTCAGGCGTCATCGTCTGATGGGTCAGTTCCAGGACTTCGTACTCAAGTCCCGCAGCACGGACGGCCTGACCGATCGCGTCTGACTGCATGCCCGTTGGAACTTCGGTATTCGGGCGGTTGCAAATGACCTTGACGAAACCGGCTTCGACAATGGCTGGAATATCGTCAACCGTGATTTGCGGCGAGACGGCGTAGCGGGGGGTAATGGGTCGAATCTCCATGCCAATTGCTTAGGCTGCGTTTGCGGATCTGTCCAGTTGTGCCCCTACGGTTGGCGCAGCGTACATACCTGCGATCATTGCCGCCAGAAACACTAGCCCGCCCAGACCCCCGTATGTCACAGACGCGATTGCAGGTCCCGGACAAAGCCCGGCCAATCCCCATCCTGCGCCAAACATAACCGAACCAAGGATCAGGCGGCGGTCCAGTTCTGGAGGAGACATGGCGGGAAAGGTTCCACCGGTCAAAGGGTGGCGACGTTCCGTCAGACGCCACGCGAGCAGCATCGGTAGGATCGCTCCGCCCATTACAAAAGCCAAGGTTGGATCCCAGTTCCCGAACACGTCCAGCCATCCCTGAACCTTGGTCGTGTCGGTCATACCCGAGATCAGAAGACCCGCTCCGAACAGCGACCCTGCGATCAATGAAATCAGCAAACGCATCAGATCACCCCCCACATATGGCGCAAAACCGCGAGGGTGATCGCTCCGGCCAAGATATAGACGACAGTGGCCACAATACCGCGCAAAGAAAACCGCGAGATACCGCAAACCCCGTGGCCCGAAGTGCAGCCATTGGCGACCCTGGTGCCGACGCCGACCAACAATCCTGCTAGGATGATCACAGCAAAGTTGCTGGTCAGGTGCGTTTCCGGTGCGGGGGAAAGCAAAGGGCGAAGCAGTAGGGGCATCCCGATAAGGCCCGCTACGAATACCAGCCGCTCGAGCGTGCGGTCGCTGTTGTCAACCAGCCCGCCCAGTATGCCGCTTGCTCCCATAATTCGTCCGTTTCCAAGCAGATAGACGGCGGCACCCAGTCCTATAAGGATGCCTCCGCCCAGTCCCCATATCCATTCTGACTGCATAGTTATTTCCTTGCTTCTGCACCTTGCAGGGTCACAGTTTGTTCACCGGGATCTTCAGAAAAACATCCCCTTGTTCGTCCGCTGGCGGCATCTGACCTGCGCGCATGTTGACCTGCAGGGAGGGCAGGATCAGGCGGGGCATGCCAAGTGTCGCATCCCGAGCATCGCGCATCTCGACAAATTCCTCGACCGATCTGCCCTGTCCTATGTGGACATTGAGCGCCTTTTGCTCTCCGACCGTTGTTTCCCAGGCGTATTCATCCCGGCCCGGAGCCTTGTAGTCGTGGCCCACGAAGATACGGGTTTCGTCGGGCAAAGAGAGAATTTTTTGGATTGAGGCATACAGCATTTCCGAGGACCCGCCCGGAAAGTCGCACCTTGCGGTGCCAAAGTCTGGCATGAACAGGGTATCGCCGACGAAAGCGGCATCACCGATGACATAGGTCAGGCAAGCCGGAGTATGGCCAGGTGTGTGCAGAACATCACCGCGCATTTGGCCCACGTGAAAGCTGTCGCCTTCGCGGAACAACGCATCGAACTGACTGCCGTCACGCTGAAACTCGGTCCCTTCGTTGAAGATTTTGCCGAAGGTTTCCTGAATGGTGACAATCTGGTCCCCAATTCCGATCTTTCCGCCAAGTTCCTGCTGCAGATACGGCGCGGCCGACAGATGATCCGCGTGAACATGGCTTTCCAGAATCCACTCGACTTTCAGGCTGTTGTCGCGGACGTACTCAATAATCTTGTCGGCGGAGCCGGTGTTCGTTCGGCCCGATGCGTGGTCGAAATCCAGTACGCTATCGATGATCGCGCAGGCCGTGCCCTCGGGTTCCTGCACCAGATAGGACACCGTAAACGTGTCTGTATCAAAAAACGCTTTCACCTTGGGTGTCATCTCGCCCTCCGTCATTGCTGCCCAATACGTATGTTAATTACGGAATGTATCGGGATCAACTGTCCGTGATTTGATGTTTGTCAAGGCAGGTTAAAGCAGAACGGCCTAGAATTTAACCATTCCGCAGTTCGCTGCCGAAACAGCATTTGGTGCAGGCGGGTTTTCGCGTGTCCCCGGGTTAAGATCAGCAAGTCTTAAAACGGTTACCTATATCAGGGTAATAAGGCACCATTTGGGAGGATGGAAATGTCTACACTGAACTTGTATTCCGAGGCTGAACAGCTTGAGCAGAAGCTGCAGGGAGCTTGCCTTGAAACGCGTTTGGCCCTTCAGCCAAGTGTGACAAAGGTTATTGAGCGGATGCGGCAAGAGGGTGTCCGTGTGCCTTCGCGATTGCGGCGACTGGATGCCGCGCTGTGTGAAGACGCGATGGAGGCTCAGTTCGACAATCTGCCGATTTAACGCGCAAAGCTAGCTGAACGATATTCCCAGAATAACCAGCATCAGTCCAATTACGGACAGAAATAGCGAGGCCAGGTTCCACGGCAGGACACCCTGAACAACAGCGCGCAATTCGTCGTCAGATAGGCCGGATTTGCGCGCTTTCATCACACGCAGAATACACCAGACGAGCCCCAAAAGACCGGCGAGGGACAGGGCTGCTCCGCCCCAGGTGATGATTTCAAACATGGTTCCCCACATTGGCCTGCAAATTTCTACTGCGCTTATCGGATCACCCCGCGCCACACAAGCCCGGCGCCGGATTGTCCGCTTGCGGCGCGCGCGGCAGCGATGTATCCGGCTTAGTGCCGTTCTGCGGTAACAGACCTCAGCCTCCGGGAGAAAAATAAATGGAAGATATGACCGAAGATCAAGCCGCCGCCAACTATCGCGTAACAGCGGGAGAGCTGCGTCAGTTTATCGAACGGTTTGAGCGTCTGGACGCCGAGAAAAAAGACATCGCTGAGCGGCAGAAAGAGGTCATGGCCGAAGCCAAGGCGCGCGGCTACGATACCAAGGTCATGCGCAAGGTGATCGCTCTGCGCAAACGTGACAAGGACGATATCGCCGAAGAAGAGGCGGTGCTGGAAATGTACAAAGAAGCGTTGGGCATGGGCTGACACCGCTCAGCCCAGGGTCCGTTAAGGGCGCCGTTTCGCGTGCAGTTCAAATATTCCGACCAGTCCGCTCTGAAGCGTGCTGCGGTCAAAGCTGGGCCTTTCCAAACCAAAGGGAATACAGCGAACTGTAACCTGCCCCGGGGCGTGTGAATCAAGGTCTCAGAAGCCGAACCCCCGGCATGGTTTCCAGCCTTGCAAGGTCTTGTTCGTACAGCTCTGAAAACGCTTCGATAATCTCGGTGTTCCAACCGGGAAGTTCCAGTTCTTCTTCGACCATATCGGGCCGCGCATGTTCTTCCAGAACCTCAGCTAGCGCGTCCCGGGTGCTGGCTTGATTCTGATCTGATCCTGCGCTGACAATTTCCTGTGCCTTCTCCTTCCCCGCCTCGGTCAAAAGCGAGAGCAACAGGTCGTGCTCGCCTTGAATGGGCGTGTCCTCAGGCAGGCCAGAGATTGATCGGACAATGTCTCCCCACAGAAACGGCGATTCCTCATTGCTCCAGAGCGTAATTTTAACCTCCGGTGCCAGATCGCGGATGTCGTCGATCATTCCTGTCCAACTTAGGCAGCTCAGGTCAGTGCTTCGGGTGATGTTTTCGCGGTCTGCATCCGGCAGTGACATCAGGAGTTTCGGCACAAAGCTGCCCGGATTTCGCAATGAAAAGAAAAGTTCAAGCTGTGTGCTGCCCAACGCCTGATCCAGCAGGGACATCCGCTGCCCGGCCAGTGGATAAAACTGTCCGTGCTGTATGGCAGATTTTCCATCGGCAATAAGGTCGTTGCTTAGAAATACAGTGCGACGAACTTGCGGGTCAGAGGGCAAGGCTGCCTGAACTTGATCGATTTCCTGTGGCTTTAGCGGGCGCGTAGGAGGCGCAGCAAAAGCAGGCTTGAACACCTGCCGGTATCGGCGCGGCCCAAATGTTGCAACGCCTTGTTCAGAAAGCACATTCTTGTTGGCCCGTAAGGACCTTGATAGCCTGCCTTCGTCAGTAAATGCGGCTCCTGCGTGGATCGCAACCTGCATATTCGGTTCTTACCCTTGCATATTTTGCCCCATCTGCCGAGTTACATGCTGCCTGCGGCGCAGTCAAACCCGCCAGCGAGAACCAGTGAAATGAGGGGTCTGGCAATGAAAATCCAAAATCCTAAAGATAAGATAAAAAATCAGGGTTGCAGTCCTGAACCAGAGGAAGTAATCGACACCAAGTGCCCCTATAGCTCAGCTGGTAGAGCAACTGATTTGTAATCAGTAGGTCCGCGGTTCGAGTCCGTGTGGGGGCACCACAAAATCAAAGACTTGCGCTACTTTTCTCGGCTACAATCGATTGTTAGGACGTCTATAGGACGCATCAGTTTTTTCGTGCGCACGTGGATTTTGTTCCAATCATGCATTGGGAGATTCGGGGTCAGCTTTCATCTCCGGGTGGGTGGTTGTGCAAAACGAGGAGTTTCCAAGGACATCGTCTCTACGCGAGTGAGTGAATTTTGCCACTCTAATAAGTTGAGTGTGAAACTATGTTTCGAGCGAGGTTGTTGGTGACAAAAAACTGTGAGATTCCGAGGCGGAATTTTGCTCTGGAGATGACCGTGAAAGACATTGAAGAATATAGAAAACTTGTTGTAGATGACCTTTTTCAAAATAACTCATTTAGTGCTGCGTGGTCAGTCTGGAAGCCAAGCATTGACGCCCAGACAGCAACGTTAAGTGACCCGGTCAAAGTTTTCCAACTGGGCGCGAAGCTTAGAGACATTTTCTTCCTGACAAAAACCGCAAAAACACAAGGTGCAGTGAACCGTGCTGGCGAAGCGTGGGAAGCTTTTGTGGCTTGGTATCTCAATACAATTTTTTCTGGTTCGCGTGGAATCGCAATCAAGAAGAAGGCGGCCCTTATCCCCCAATGTATTCAAGATGCAATCTCAATCAACTACGGGTCCGACCAGACAAACAGCGAGTCTGACTTGGTCGTCATCGTTTTCCCAGAGAACTTCAATTTCCCCGCAATGGGCGCAACTATGCAAGAGCTTTCCGACTTAATCGCGGCGAGACTGCATGAATTCGAGATTGGTGTTATCCAGTGCAAAACCAATTGGAACGAGAACGCTCAAGTCCCCATGCTCTGGGACATGGTTTATCGTGCAAAGGGCTTTTCTGATGGCAATATTTCTATCGGGAAGAACAGCCATTCTGTAGATGACGCGAAGAAATTCACCTACTCCTTCGTTACAGTGCCAACCCAAAAGAAACGGTTCCATTCAACGTTGATGCCAGTTCGTCGCGTGAGAGGTCTGTCTGGGGGGAACTATTGGGGCATGCAGACCTCAAATGGAGTCGCATGGAGCGTCAACGAGATTTTCTCTCGCAACTACAGGTCCGCATTTGACAAGCCTATTCAGCAAAGCATCGCGGACGCCATTACGGCAAAGAAAGGTGTATTTGGTTCACACTAGAGCCTGGACATAATCCGCATGTAGTGCTACCAATGTAGAACACATCTACATGGGGTACGAGAATGTTCGATTCGGAGGCGCAACAAGCGACCGAAAAAGCGGAGACGACGGCAGTTGTGCGCCCAATGATCGACTTGTTTGCAGGTTGTGGCGGCTTGTCTCTTGGATTCGAGCAAGCCGGTTTCACTCCTGTTTTCGTTAATGAACTAAATGACGATGCTCGAGCAACATATCTCCTGAACCGCAAGCACTTGATTGGAGGTCTTGAATTCAACTCGATCCCTGAGCTTGCGTCCTCTGACGTTCACAGTTTGACTACAGAACGTCTCAGGGACCTAGAGAGCAAGCTGAGAGAACTGGATAACGACCTACGTTTCGGCCCTGATGGCACTATCGATGTGCTTGCAGGAGGACCGCCGTGTCAGGGATATTCTGGTATTGGGCATCGCCGGTCTTACTCGGTAGACAAAGCAGATCTTCCGTCAAACCAACTTTATGAGCGGATGGCGTTCGTAATTGAACATGTCCAACCGCGTATATTCTTATTCGAAAATGTTCGCGGACTCCTTTTCTCCCGCTGGACTTCTGATGGCAATAAAGGGGAAATTTGGGACGACGTATACGGGCGCTTTCGGCGTCTGGGTGAGGAATTCGGATACTCCGTTCGCTGGCGTTTAGTGCTGGCTAGTGACTACGGAGTTCCGCAGAACCGACCTCGTGTTTTGATTGTCGGTATTCGCAATGATATTGTCGAGGCCGCATCTGGGTTTTTAAGAACCGATGAAGACGACCATGACGCTTACAAGGCCAACTATTTGCCGCGCTATGGCCAGCACAACGTACCGGATTTGATAGATTTGCTTTCTGATCTTGAAGCCAAAGAGATTGGAGAAGCTTTGGTTTCTCAGGAATTCTCTAAACCATTTCAAACACTCAAATATGCGTCTAAGGCAAAGACTCCTGTGCAACAACTAATGAGACCGGGCAAGCTTGCACGAAAAGGTTCGGCTTTGACTGAACAGGAGTATAGCAGGCACGCGTCTCGCATTGTCACAAAGTTCCAAAAGATGATTGAGAACGGTGGCGAGATTCCCGAAGAATTTAAAACTAAGAAGTTTGCGCAAAAAGTTCTGCCGCAGAGATGGGGAAATAAGCCCCCTTCGATCACTGCAACATCAATGCCTGACGACTATGTACACTACCGGCAGCCCAGAACTTTAACTGTACGCGAATGGGCGCGATTGCAGACTTTCCCGGACTGGTATCAGTTTGCAGGCAAACGGACGACGGGCGGCTTACGCCGCGCTGGAAACCCTCGTGAGGGACTCCACGACCGAGAGGTGCCCAAGTATACTCAGATTGGCAACGCGGTCCCCGTGCGTCTTGCTGAGGCTGTGGCGGCTCATTTCGATCTGATTTTAAGGGAGGCTGGTATTCCCAGCGACTGATATGGACATCTTCACGCCGGAAAAGCGCTCGAGAATTATGCGCGGTGTGAAGTCTAAGGACACCAAGCCAGAAATGATCGTGCGAAGGTTGCTTCACTCGCTTGGATATAGGTACAGAGTTCACCAAAAGGGAATTCCCGGCAAACCGGACCTAGTGTTTGTAGGTCGCCGAAAAGTAGTTTTCGTACATGGTTGCTTTTGGCATCAACACGCATCCAAGGACTGCCACATAGTTCGGCGACCTTCTTCAAACACCTCTTTTTGGAATGCCAAACTGGACCGAAATATCCAGCGAGATAAAGACGTCCAGCTGCAATTGAGGGAAATGGGATGGGAAGCAATTACAGTTTGGGAATGCCAAACCCAAGATCTTGAAGCATTGCGCGACCGATTGGTGCATTTCATAGGTGAGCGGCGACAAAACAAGTTAGGCTAAGGATGGATAAGCCTGACCCTTGTAGGTGGAGGTCTCCCAACAAGGTTTTAGCCTCTGCAGGAGCAATCTGTGTCATTGAGGTTCCTTGTGTCAAACGACACCCAAGTTTCTCCGCGCGTATTCGTAACGACGCTCTACGATGTATATTCGTCTGTCTGATTTTAGCGTTTTAAGAACAGGTGGGTTTGATTGGGCCAATCTTTGAACAGTCGCTCGTATTGGATCACCTGCAGCCAACGCAAGACGACCGTTCTTAGCCAGATTATGGATTATAGTTGTGGCGATAAACGGGGTTTCCGACGCTGCAGCAATAGCCGCTCTGAGTTGGTCGGGTGTCGCGTCCATCTCGTGTTTTTCTTCCCAATGCCACAGGTGCTCAAAGACGTCATTTAGAGTTTGAGCTGCTTCGGCTTTGAGATTCTCGACCGCTAGTAAAAAATCTTCCATGGAGTGGAAAGATGATCGCCGATGCAAGGTACTGCGATACCCATCAGGAAAGGTAACCTCGAAGCGAACTCGGCGATCCGTTTTCGCATATACTCTTAGTCGGCGATCACGAGTGAGGTAAATCGTTGCGCTCTGAGATTGGTGTGAAATTTCGCGTTCTGTTGGCTCGATCCGTCTGCGTGTGATACGCATTCTTTTTGCGACGCGAGGTAAAAAGTGAGTCAGCGTATCGACAAAGGTGATCGGTGTATCGTGATTGAACTCCCAATAGAACTCTATGTCACCTAGTTGGTAGTCTTCAGGAGAAAAATCTGTCTCGTTCGCGCTGTCGTTTTCGATCAACTCGTGTTGTTGCAACGCTTGAACGAATGTCGCCAGTGTTCCCGCTACATAATTCGATAGATGGGTTTCCAGCGTTCTATTCATTACAAACCTATATCGAAATTCATCGCCGACAATCAGATTGTCGCAGACAACAAGAGGCCGTTCGTTTCGCCACCACTCGGGCTTGGGCTCAATTGCATTCGGAAAGTTATGTGTCGAGAAGCGAGGTTTTCCATTTTCAGTTCTAATGAACAATTCGTGCGCCTGCAGGAAACGCGACAAATTCCATGTTGCGTCTATTTCGATTGCACAACGCGCCTCCTGGCCAGAACCCGGAATGTCCGTCCCGAGCATTTGGCCGAAGATGTTTCCTGAAAGTAGCGGGCGCGGGCCAATGTTTTGAGGCCCTCTTCCTGTGCTGCGAAACGACAAGTGCAACCTTCTATAGTTGCTTCGATAGTTTCGGCTTTGAAACCATGGCACTGTGGTTCCCGACGAAGTTTCTACTTCATGTGCAGAGAGTAGCGACCATTTAGCCGAGATTTCGTCGCGAGTTCCATGAACGTACCAGCGGCCAACTTTCAACTGAAAACGATCTATCATTGCCGTTTCCGCTGAAACGCGTGAGCCAGCTCCAATGTTTGGCAGAAATCTGTCTCTCTGCGTCATGTGTTATGTCCCTAATTACGGTCTTTACAGAGGGGACGCCAAAAGGAGCTAGGTCAAGCAATTAGCATTGAATCTGTTATATACTCTGAAAACAGTGGTTTGGTGCCACGATCCTCCTCGGAACGAAGGAATGTCCTTGCTATTTAGCTCTTCGGCGATCTGTTTAAAACTCAAGTCGAAATCAAAACGTAGGCGGGCTATCTTTGGGCCGATTTCGGCGGCAAACTTATCTGCTCTCGTGGCGTTCCGGTCTTCAACTAGTTTGGCAGCTTCACCCAGCTTCACCCCTCGTTCCTTTGCTCTGGAAAGTGCAGCTTTAGTTCTCTCGCTTATTCTACGACCTTCCTCCTCAGCCATGGCGGCATAGACGTGCAACATGAATTTGTCTGCATTGGGCATATCTGCAGCTACAAAACGAACATTGCTTTCCAGAAGCCCGGAAATAAAGTGTACGTTGCGGGCAAGGCGGTCTAATTTTGCGATTAGAAGGATAGAAGTCGTGCTTCGACATTTGTCCAACGCCTCAGAGAGTTTTGGTCGGTTGTTCCGCTTTCCACTTTCCACTTCAATAAATTCTCTGATGATTTGCCCGCCAAGTTGGTTAGCGTATTCGGTCGCGGCTTTGCGCTGGGCATCTAGTCCCAGTCCGCTTGTGCCTTGCCGGTTAGTCGAAACACGGTAGTAACAGATAAATTTCGGGTCCACGTGGTCTCCTGCACAAGTAACGTCGGTTGCTTGTGTACAGATCTGATCACCTGTCTCGCCAATTGGTAGGTTTTGCCCAAGGTTTTTTGATTTTTTTTTAAATTGATAATATTTTCACTAATAGCTGAGTTGTTTGCCCACTGTTACTGAGTTTTTGCGGTGTCTGACTGTAGGAGCAAATACGTTAAGATGGTAATGGACGTAGGTTCCTATGAGAATGCATTTTATATCAATGTATTATGCCAATCTGTGATATGAATCGAAGATACGCAGAATTCACCCCTAACCGCTCGGGACGTAAGTAGTAGGAATTAGCACCTACAGATTTGTTATGTCCTTAGATATTTACTGTCCAGTATTTCGCAACATTAAAAAAGGTGGTGGTATACTGGATATTGATATTGAAATTAGGGGCCCACATTCTACACGCGCCCTGAGTCAATGCGGGCACGAAAATAATCGAAACGCTTTGTCCAGTTAACGTACAGTTGGATTCAGAACCGCTTGGATAGCAGTGACGTTTGATAGGGAAAGCAGTTACTTATCAAGGTACATATCTAACAGATCCTGGCTTAAACGGCCCTCAGCCTTCGTTGCACATCGAGAATTTCCGTTTTTGTCAAGCCATCTGCCATGCCTGCAAACTGGTTTAGCTCCATTTTTTCTGCTTCTTTCTGCTGCCGCCGAAACCCGCTCCGGAATAGATGCTACGTACGAAACTGCAGAGTAGGTTCCATAGATCCCAAACCCTAAAACTGAAACTAGGAAAACTAAACTAAAGGTGAATTTTATTTTGTTTATTTTTGCATTTTTTTCAATTTCGTCTTCAAGTTTCTTGGGTAGAATTAAAGCTTTTGAATCGGGGGGTATAGGCAGCTTTTGAGTGCCTAGTTGAGGTCTTTTATTAGAGGAAAACTTCGAGTGTATTGATGTCGAAATTCTTCCAAGCCCAATTATCAAAGCTAGCGCAAATAGTGCAGCTATAATGTCCATTATATTTAAGCTCCATTACTTTCGAATCCATTAAATTATCCCGCCAATATTAACTTCTCTTATCTGGAAGGTAGTTTCCCTTCCTTCTTCTTCTTTCGTCAAAATCCAAAATGTCGGAAAGGCGGTAGAACACACTTCGGCCAATTTTGAAGTATTTAGGCGGCTCTCCCATGCTACGCCTGTTGCGGAGAGTCTGCACGCTGAGCCGCAATATTCTTGCGGCAGCAACCTCATTGAGTTCGTCATTTGTCGTGTGAATGGCTTGACGTTGTCTTCGCCTTTGTTGCTGCTCTTCTGCGGTTTCAGCAACTAACTTGTGACGATGCACTCCAGTTTTGGGGTCACGCACTCTAATTCTTCTAAATTTCATCAATCTTACCCCTGTCCAAGAAGGTGCTTCGAACGCGTTTACCCGTTTCATTGATTGCTGACTGGGCCGTCGATGATCTGGAGTGAATATAGCGCATTGTTGACCTAATGCTTTTGTGCCCACCGACGGACTGTGCTGTCGCTAGATCGCTTGATGCAGCGATGTCAGAGAGCACATTGTGCCGAATATCATGTAGCCTCAACTCTGGTAGCCCTGCACGTTTTCGGACCATTTGCCAAGTTCGCTTTATGTCTTTGAGAGGCTGTCCGACTACCGCGCCCGGAAACAAATACTCGCTTGTGGCGCGCTCGTGGAGTTCATCTAGCCAGCTATGGAGTGCTTCGGACATGTGTTGCTTGCGATCACCTGATTTAGCGCCAATGAACGCTATAGATTTTCGGTCAAAGTCTAATTCGTCCCATCTCATGCGCAGTGCCTCACTGCGTCTGCATCCTGTAAAGAACATGAAGATAATTGCGTTTAGCGAAGCGTCTGAGCCGGGATGGTTGGTACGAACGTAGTCTAAGGCTTGCGCTAGCCTTTGAGTCTCTTCCTCTGTGATTAGCCGCTCAACGGTTCGTTCTCTATAGGGCTTAACGCCTGTTGCTGGATTGTAGTCATCGCAGAGGCCAATGTTTTCAGCCCAGTTGTAGAGCCTTCGGATCAAGGCAATTAGTCGGTTGGCTGTATATGGGGTGTTGGCATGATCCCGATGGAATTGGAGTAGGTCGTTTCGGGTTATTGAGGAGATTGGTCGCTTGCCCAGAGAGTTGGCGATGTTTGCCCAATGCAATTGTCTATACCCTTTGACCGTCGAAGGTCGGAGATGAAACTGGCCATATTCTTCTAAAAACCGCTGAAACAATTCATTCAAAGTTAGGCCATGACGTTTTTTTGCGCGCTCGTCGGCTGGGTCGAGGCCCGCAGCAATGTTGTTAAGGTGGCGTGCCGCCATGTGGCGTGCGAGCGTTACGCTCATGTCCGGAAAATCACCCAGCTTGAACTTTTTTTCCCGCCCAAAAGAATTCCGGTACCTAATTAGGAAACTGCGATTTCCTGCTGGGGTAACTTTGACTTTCAGGCGAGGGACTTCAACGTCTGCGACCAGATAGTCGTACGGAAGGGCGGGCAGACTCTCTACAAAAGACTTGGTCAGCTTAGCCTTCGGCGGAGGTTTTCTTAGTGGTGTCCTTCTTTTGATCGGCATACCAACTCAAAATCCTAGGACGCATATAGGACGCGCCAAACTGGTAAATTACGGTAAATCAGTAGTTCAAGATCGGTAAATCAAACGGAATTCTGGTATATAAGTCAACGTACTTCCGGTGTTTTGGTAAATGAAGGTAGATCAACGGCGCTAGATTTGTAATCAGTAGGTCCGCGGTTCGAGTCCGTGTGGGGGCACCATCATTCCAATGGGTTAGCCTGTATATACACTGAGCACGCACTGCCCTGTGCTACCCTCGTGCTACCAATGCATGATGCGAAACCCAGATTGCAGTAACCGCGCGCGCATTGAAAACCCGGTTACTGCAATCTGGCAGAGCCAAAAAACTGGGAAGAAAAAAGAAGATCAATTCAAAGCAGGCATAGTTTGCTCAGTTCTGCGCAGGCTGTGACAGTGCTGAGCTGGCTGGCTGCTGGCTATACCTTGTCCCTTCCGCCAGAGCTTGCAGAGCTGGGGAAACTGGGGAGTTTGCAGGATTTCATTTCTGACCCTGCGCCTGTTCAGCTGGGCTGGGCGAGGTGCGCCAGGGGTGAGCTGGGCTGGCTGGCCTAACCATGTATCTTCCCGCACCACAGGCGCTGAGGGCTGCTGTGTGCGCCTCTGAGCAAAAAGGGGGCCGTAGCCCCCAGCTCATTCGTTAACCAAGCTGCACGCTAGGTTCCACGCCATGACAGCGGCCACTATGAGGTGTGGCCGTTCCTCTGAGTTGTGACGGTTGATCCAGTCGTGCAGCTCTTGCCAATTGTCAGGTGTTCTGAACATCTCAACTTCTTGTATCTTGTTCATCTCTTGTCTCCTTCGTTGTGAACGGAGGAGCCACGCCAGCTAAAGGATTGTGGGTCATACCCCTTGTGGGTTGATGCCCAATCCTGTGCTGGCATCCTCGCCAGCGGTAAAGATTTCTGTGTCGTTGAGCGAGCAGCGTTAGTTTCAAATCTCCGGCAACGGCCAGCTGATTTTTCCTGGCCAGAACAGTATTTGGGTTGAAGGCCTGCTAAAGCTTCTAAATCTGTTGATTTACAGCAAATTGTCCGTAGTAGATCCGAAGGTTCTTACCGCCGATTTGCCCCGCACCTTGACCTCCATTTATTGTCCCACTTGCCGAGAAACTGCCGGTTCTGCCATCTGAGCAAGTAAAGCTGCCTACGGCCGATGAAGCTCCACGCGGTGTGTACGGTCCAGAGCACTCGACGCCACGGCCGTTAAACAGTGTTATGGTTCCACCGGTTGCCGTAGAATATGTCTCTCCAGAAAAGCGCTCACCCGTACTATCTACCACTGCCGCCAAAGGCCATGAAACAGCAGCCGGTGCGCATGAGCTTAATAAGCCGGAAATAGCTAACCCAACTAAAGTCAAAAGGACCACAGGGTTTTTTTGTAGTTTCAGCCGTCTCATCTAAGTTCTTCCTTTGCCTTTTGCTTTTCTTAAGAACGATCCGAATTTGTTTTCACGAATTGTTGGCGCAACGACCATAGTACTGAGACGGGGCAAACTCAGTTGCTCCGATTATTGTGTTTCGGCTATGAGCTGCAACACCATCAAACTTGATCGTGGTGACGTGAACGCCACCAGCGTGCAATGGTTCCATGAATGTA
Source organism: Ruegeria sp. BB6 (assembly GCF_056539385.1). NCBI lineage: Bacteria > Pseudomonadati > Pseudomonadota > Alphaproteobacteria > Rhodobacterales > Roseobacteraceae > Ruegeria > Ruegeria sp. BB6. Next base: position 659,313 of record NZ_JBQFUW010000001.1, on the reverse strand, counting down.
ACGGCTTCTGGCCCTGAATACGCGAAAAGCTTGCTTACACCGTTGTTACCCTTGATAAATGCATCACCGGTTAGAGTGTCCCAGTTGATTTCAAAATTGAACGCTGTTTTCTGAGCTGCATTTTGCGGGTCAGAGTAACTGTCGAAATTACATTGAAACTCGACAGTCTTAGCGTGGCCTGTTGTAGCAAGGGTTGCGAAACCTAGGGCCGCAATAAAAGTTCTAATCATAGTGAAAATCACCCTACTTAATGCAATACTTCGCCTGCCGGAGGCGGGAACGTGCTGCAGTGGTTTCATATTTCTTATATCGGCCACCTGAGTAGCGCGCGCAATCAAGCGCATAGCCATTGGCAATCAGCACTGCGGCCACATCATTGCCGTTGGCGTAACAGACACCGATCATTCGGTCATACGACCTTTCACCATTGAGTTCGCAGGTGACAGTCTGGCGGTCTACGATCTTGGACATAGCAGCCTTGGCCTGTTGGCCTGCCTCTGTGCCTAGTTCCATCGCGTCAACGCCGTTCAAGCGGACTTTAACGCCTGACACCACGATTGTGTCGCCGTCGATAACTCGGGCTTTGCCTTCGATTGTTTGGCCAGCGGTGGCCATGTTGCCTACCATCAGAGCAGCCGAAACCATCAACCAGAACGAATTCTTCACTTCAAACTTCCTGCACTTCAGAGCCGCGTTTTACACTAATGGCAATGATACGGTTTTTTGCCAGCATGACAGCACTGACCCTGCGGACTATCTTTGCGGCAACCGCCACCGTGGGCCACATCTCTTGTGACAGAGAATGTTGGCTGGATCGGCTGTTTTGCATAAGCAGGTACGGCGAAGATCATGGTCGCAGTGCTGAATACGGCGAACAAGCTTTTCATGTGAACATTCTCCAAAACCAAATCGACTACATGTATTCAGTTGGTGACTGACCATCTAAGTTGCTTGCTTTAGTCGGTCATCTTTTTTCGATTTTCTGCCATATCAAGAATTGTCGGTATTATAGTGACTGTCATCTTTCACTGGCGGCCGACGAAAATGCAAACTGTACAACGACCGTAATGCAGCCAAAGCAGACCTTCGGTGTATGATGATGTAGAGGCGATATGTATGGCTTTGCGGCCGCTCGGCTCCAGTCCAATTGCCGAGCCGCGGTGGAAAGTTGTGGTCCTTGCTCTCCCAAAATTTGGCAAAATTTAAAAACAATTTGACCGAAGTTCGCATTCGGCAAATGTCGACGAAGACTATATCACCTGCGTCAAACGTAGTTTTGCAGTGTCATAAATGACGCCTTCCGTAGGGCAGCACCAAAGTATTTCGCAGCCCTCCTTGATAACCTTGATTAATCAGCGTTAATCAATATCGAACGCACAGTTTTGGCCGCGCGGCTACGACCGAAAAAAGGAGCTTTGAGCTTATGCGCATACTATCATTAATCTCTGCTTGTCTCCTCTCCACCGCGGCATCTGCAGAGTACATTCGAGGCAGCGACTATGGATACAAGCTTTGGGAAGGTGCAGCATACACCGACGACCAGAGCGGTCAGTTCTCGCATTGCGTAGTTTCTGCGCCATACAAATCAGGTGATACCCTTCTAATTTCTTTTTCGAGGGACAAAACTTTGATAGTCGGCGTTGCAAACGACGATTTCAATTTTGACATCAATCAAGAAATTCCCGTTACGATCTACGTGGATCGCAGGCAACCAATTTATGCAACGGCAATTCCTGTTTCACCGACAATGGTTACGCTGTCGATGCCGAACTTTGACCAGGCGATGCACTACATTCAGATGGGTCGAACTATGAAGATCGACGGCCGTCAATTTTCAGGTATTTATGATCTCACTGGTACAAAGGTGGCGCTAGAGCGAACGTATAGCTGTGCAGCTAGCTACTATGACTACGCAAGCGCACCAGTCCAACCGAACGCACCGGTCCAACAGGCAGGATTGAGTAAAACCGCGCTGTTTCAAGTGGCCACCAATATGATCACTTCGATTGACGTGTCAGATGCTAAATATTTGAGCGAAGCAGAAATAGAAGACTTGGGCTTTGGGGCGGCCTCGGTGTTCTGGCAGTCTGACGATCTTGGAATCCTGGCTGGCACACTAACGGCGCATCGACCGACTGGAGACTTAAGAGCAACTGATAGTCAGGATCTGGCGCTAATGTCGGATTTTTGCGAAGGCGATTTTGCCAGTTCATCGCAGAAGGTCTCGCATGTTGAAGGTGTAAGTCAGCGTGAACTGCGTGGAATTTGCCGTTTGGATGACAGTGAAACGCAAATAATCACGACAAAAACTGATATTGGTGAGCACACGCTCTACAATATTGTTTTTTTCCTCAACACTGAGAAGGCTGGTGAGGTGAAACGTGCAGAAGCGACCGGCAACATCGCTATCCACGCTGCCAGCTACGCTATTGAGTGATCTAGCTAAAGGCACCTCTTATTCTTAGCGGCGAGTCATAAACCAATTGGGGAATGCGTCGACTGTCCCCAATTGTGTATTGACCGTCTCGCGCTCTGTTTTAAGTAGGCGGTCCTTTTCTGACGTGGTTGATAGTCTTTACAGGCAACACCTTGAGGCACTTGAAGCCTACACAGGGAATGTTGAGGTCACTCAGATCAACCGATCACTCGCTTTGGCGTTCATGGAGCACCTCAAGCGCACACCTTCCGAAAGGACCGGAGAACTTCTTTCTGCCCGTTCCCTGCAATCCTACCAATGCTGCCTAGCCTCTTACTGGCGCGTCTTGGATCACTGGGGCTTGGTCGATCCTGATGTTCGCAATCCATTCTCGTCGCTCTTGAGGCGCGTAGCGGGTCAGAAGAAGAAGGTCGACCCCAGAGAGAAGAAGCTGAGGCCAGTGACCAGAGAGGAGGCTGAAAGCCTTCTGACCTACATCGCTGCTAACGATGCCCTCAAATACCAGTTTGAAATGTTCGTAACTGTGCGTTTGCTCTGGGCCACTGGATGCAGACTTAATGAAATCTGTGGGCGCTACCTCTCTGACATTGAAGACCGTGGTGACCACATCTGCATCAATATATCTGAGGCTAAGACAGAGGCAGGGAAGCGGTCAGTCATGATTGTTGGCAACGAGGATTGTAAGTTGCTCAGAGAAGCCATCAAGCAAGCGGCAATAGCCGATCCGTCTTGCCCTGAGAATGAAGGTCGGTTGTTCCCTCGGATCACTCTAGGCGGCTACGACAAGCGACCAAGCCATTACCTCGGGAAAGCTTTGGAGAAGGCGAGAAAGAACCTTGAGAGCGATCATTCTAAATGGGACATGCACTCTTTCAGAAGGACTGCTGTGTCTGCTCTAGTGAACGCTGGTGTGGCAAGGGAAGCTAGGAACTTAGCTGTCGGCCATTCCAACAAAGACGACATTGGGATTAGCGTCTATGCCAACCGGCTTAGGATGGGCTACCGGGTTCTGTACGCTGTCATTTGAGGGTCTACATGGGTAGTGGCCTTCCACAAGCCCTCCCGCGACCCCAGAGTGGTCAAAAGGAAACTCAAAGCCACTGTGAGGTTGTTGTCTGGGTTGCCTTTGCTCTCTCGACGTTCAACTCAACGCCCCAAACTGAGTCAATCTGACTTACCCTTGCATGTACGGGTTGACCACCCGGATTCTGTTACAGTAACAGTCGTATTCGAACCATATTGGTTCTCGGAGAAATCCTGAGGATTACCAAAGGGTTCTGGTGGTCAACCTACTGTTCCACGATTTGTAATCAGTAGGTCCGCGGTTCGAGTCCGTGTGGGGGCACCACTTAAACACCCGTCGAACGCCGGCAAAATAAGATGTTTCCCCAAATACTTGAGGTGCATTCTTAATCTTCGGTTGGGTTTGATTGTGGTTGGAACGTATCATGAACATTGTAACGAAACGGTCATTACAAGGACATGGTATGCCCCAGATTAAGTTCACGGATTCGACGCTCAAGTCGCTGTCCACAACCAAGACAACATGGTTCTCAGACCCGTTCTGCAAGGTTACGCTTCTGCGTGACCAAGAGCGGCGTCAAAACTTGGTACGAAGCCAAGAGGGATTCTGGCGCACAAAAGACGCGCTCGGTCAAGCTGGCGCAGCGGGCGAGCAAAGGCGCGCACTGTGCTTGGGCCAAGAAGCAGATGGGCGCGACGCTACTCGACATCTACGAAGGCAATGTGCTCACATAGGATGAGCGCGAAACTCAGACGGCGGTTCTTGGCATCCCGACGTTTGCCGAGGCTCTGGAACAATACACAGAACACCGCACACGCGAACGGGCGTCTGGCAAGGCTCCGATGGTCGAGAAAACCGCCAAGGATTACCGCGTTACGTTTAAGCTGCGTTTTTCGCGCTGGGCAGATGTTCACGTGGACGAATTGCCGATCCTCGAAATCAATCTGTACTTGGATACTCTTCAACTGACGCGCCCGAATGGCGCGCAGACAGCTTCGGTTCTAATCGAAAATGCGCTCGCCCTGCTCGTCAATCACCTGTTTCGCCTTTGCGATGCTGAAGCTTTCGCCCTGATCCCGGGTTTCAAAGACATCCGCCCGGATCACTGTATGGGTCTTGCGATCTCCATCGATGGTCTTTTCTATGCGGGCCAAAAGGCGGTATTTGCCACCTTCGGGCATCAGGTCCGGAAAGATGTCGAACCCTTTGTATGAGACCGGCTCTGGCTCTGACTTTTCGCCGCCACCGAAGAGTTTAGAGAAGAGGGACATTTGGCGGCTCCTTTCAGTGCTGCTATGACCAGAGACTAGCGCCGCTTCGGGCAGGCGTGAAGCATGTCGTGCTATCAGAACAGTGGTCTATGATCCGATTGCACGTTCCTTGCGTGGCTCTTACGGGTTCCGGGTATCTGTCTCGTCCCCATTCCTTGGCGGCTACGATGAGCCAGAAAACCTCTCGTTTCAAATTGGCCTAAACTGTCCCATTGGTGCCGACGTCAGACACTCAGCAAGCTTCACTTGACACATCGCAGTTGGAAGTGCTCGCATAAAGCTTGATTGGGCATCTATGGGAGGCCGATGTGAAATTCTTTTCCGCTTCGATTATTCTTTCGTTCACCGCAACTGCCACGGCAGCGATTGCGCAGGAGGCCGTTCAAGGGGGGCAGGTCGGTGAGATGACAATATCCGCCGAGGACATGCGCGACCCTGAACCGGCGGATTTCTCACCCTATGCAGGGCGGGGTTTTCCGACCCGACCGCTTTGGGGGGACACGCATCTGCACACGTCCAATTCACTTGATGCACGCGGGTTCGGTGTCGTTCTCTCTCCGGCGGATGCCTACCGGTTTGCCCGAGGGGACGAGGTTACGACATCGCATGGTCTGCGTGTAAAGCTATCGCGGCCGCTCGATTGGCTGGTTGTATCGGATCATTCCGATGCGATGGGCGCGATGAATGAGATTATCGCTGGAAACGCGACGTTGATGCGCGATCCGACTCTGCGGGATTGGAACGATAGGCTAAATCAGGGCGGTGATGTTGCTTTGGGTGCGACGATGGAGGTTATCGAAACCTTTGCTGGAATTTCGGGTGAAGCCTTGCCCGAGGCGGTTTCGGACCGGCGCTTTGTACAGTCTGTCTGGGACGAGTTTACGCAAACCGCCGATGCGTTCGATGATCCGGGCAGGTTTACGGCCTTCATAGGTTACGAGTGGACCTCGACTGAATCTGGTAACAATCTGCATCGAAACGTCATCTATCGGGACGATGCGATCCGTGCCCGGCAAATGCTGCCTTTCACGACAGCCGAAACGTTCAATCCAGAAGACCTGTGGGATTGGATGGAGGACTACGAGTTGAAGACCGGCGGCCGGGTATTGGCCTTGGCCCACAATGGGAATGTTTCCAACGGTCTTATGTTCCCGGTGGAAACCAACCCTGAGACTGGCGAGCCGCTGACCGGTGACTATGCCGAGCGGCGCGCCAAATGGGAGCCCATGTATGAAATTACCCAGATCAAAGGCGACGGTGAAACACACCCCTTCCTAAGCCCGAACGACGAATTTGCCGATTACGAGACGTGGGATAAATCCAACCTTGGCCCCACGCCGAAAGAAGAATGGATGCTTCAGTACGAATATGCGCGCGAGGCGTTGAAGAACGGGCTGAAACTGGAAGCGGAACTTGGAACAAACCCCTATAAGTTCGGGGTGGTGGGTTCGACCGATAGCCACACCGCTCTTGCGACCGCCGAGGAGGACAACTTTTTCGGTAAACATTCGGGCGTCGAACCTGAGCCCGGGCGATGGCAGCATGTCGTTGGCGAATTTGATGCGCTAACCATACTTGGGTGGGAAATGGCCGCTTCGGGCTATGCCGCAGTATGGGCAGAGGACAACACCCGTGAGGCTATCTTTGATGCGATGGAGCGGAAAGAAGTCTACGGCACGACCGGAAGCCGGATCTCGGTTCGATTTTTCGGGGGCTGGGACTTTGACGAGGAAGATGCCCGCTCCAGACTGCCTGCTGATATCGGGTACGAAAAAGGCGTGCCTATGGGTGGCGACTTTCCCGACGCTCCGGATGGGGCAAGCGCGCCGAACTTTCTTGTCGCCGCATTGAAAGACCCATATTCGGGGAATCTCGATCGTATTCAGATTGTTAAGGGATGGCTGAACTCTAACGGAGAAACCGAGGAGAAGGTTTTTGATGTCGTCTGGTCCGGAGATCGAGCGCCTGGGGAAGATGGCAAATTGCCGGCAATCGGAAATACCGTAGATGCCACAACCGGGACCTTTACGAACTCGATTGGCTCTCCCGAGCTATACGCTGTGTGGTCGGACCCCGAATTCGATCCATCCGTCCGCGCGTTCTACTATGCTCGCGTGCTGGAAATTCCGACCCCCAGGTGGACGGTCTACGATGCGGTCCGCTTTGGTGATAAAGTCCCTCAGGAGGTTCCGACTTTTACACAGGAAAGGGCATACACATCCCCGATTTGGTATACGCCGCCTGAATAGCTGGTGAAAAAGGGGCACCCATAGAACCCAAGGGCGACGTGGTCGCAAAAATGGTCGTTGGCCCGAATTTTTTAGGGCCACAGCCGCTTTTGGGTGCTTCGGCAAGGCTGTGACCAACTTACCGACTTTTCAATCAGTTTAGATGGCATTAAGAGTTCCGAAAGGTGCCAGCCTGTATAGCTCGGCACCCTGCGGATGTGGCGAAACTGGTAAACGCAAGGGACTTAAAATCCCTCGCCTTAGGGCTTGCGGGTTCGATCCCCGCCATCCGCACCACCTTGTTTTGCAAGGAAAAACGGATTTTCCAGACTTCTTCAAATTGGCTGTGGTACTCGTTGGTACTCATGAAGCGAGTGCCGCCTTCGCTATTTGTTCGTCGCTGACGCTGTTGGGCACGCACTATTTGTGGGCCAATGACCAATCTGCCAGGGCTGCAGTCCGGCGTCTCATCAAGGGCAGTGGCCATTTGGTACCATCCCAACGGTATCGATAAGTAAATCGCCTTTTGCTGGTCTGCCCGTGCTAGGCTGCCGTCAACACTCGCGTTCTCAGCCCTTTTAAATCCAAAGACCATTCGTTCTGGAAAGGAAACTGCTCAATGCATCGGTTTCAAAGATGGTTTTGGCCGGTGGCTATGGTGTTCGCCTTTGTCATTGGAGTTCAGGCGCTAAGGATTTTTGTCGATCCGCAGACCGCTTGGGGAACGCAATGTAAAATCCTCTGGCACGACGCCGGATACAGGGTGCCCTTTGGAAGAAAACCACAACGGCTGTCGAAGGGTGATGACTACTACGTGAGCATCGGCCTTCAGGACCAACGAGGATCTGAAATCGCGCCCGGTTTCTGCAAGTACGATCCGTTTTCAGAAACTCTGAAGATAGTCGCGCGGTCGGATAACTGAGCCTTAGCCTAGGCAAGCCCGACCAAAAATCTAAGTAGGCAACCGCGTCGGGGGGGCATCGCAACTGTTGTGAGTGCGTGGTACGTCAGCTGCGAGCCGCGCCCCCTTTTCCCGCTGCATGTCTCCCCTATTGGTATTCAACCAAACAATACAACGGGACTGCGGCGCATATGACTGTCGCGCGGCGTTTTCGCTTGCGAATTGATGCCAGAAGCGTGTGCCGACGCGCCATTATTCGGCGGGGTTGGCTTGCTTTCGCGGAAAAACACGTTTGAGCGCTGTTGCGCTAGTGCAAGGTTCTCCCCATCAGCGATTGCGCACAGGGTTTCTGTCAAAAACCAAATGACTGGGATTCACAACAATTTGGCGCGTTTCCACACGGCTTGGATAAGCGCATGACCTATTTACTCAGTCGTGAGGAATGAACAACAAAGGGGAAACTGATATGAATGCAAGACAGTTTCTGTTGCTGCTGTTTGTGATGGCGCTGATCGGGGGAATGACGGCCTTGGGCGGTGTTCTGCTCGGCATATCGGCGTTTTGTAGTGTTGTTCTGGTCAGCGTGGTCGCTGTCGGAGGGCGGTCAGAGCGTCGCGTGCTCGTCCCTCATCCTCACTAGCGCGGAACAAGCGACAGTCGCGCACAACAGTTCAGATCGGAAATCCCAACTTGCCGATCAGGTGCCATAGGTCCCGATTTAGAACCGAGAGCTGATCGACAATTCCCTCGATATCTTGCATTGCCGAGGCATCAACGGTGTCTTCGCGACCAAGTTTAATATCGGTTTTCCTGTCGGAAATCCTCATCAAAATAGTTTTGGGATTCCCGCTGTCAGGGTCAAAAGAATAGATGCAGTGGTTATATTTGTTCCGAACGCCTGAAAGTTTGGCCAGCCGCTGCGTGTGTTCAAGAATGGGATCGCGAATATCAGCGGAGCGGCCCTCCATTTTGGCCAACCGTTCCACCAGGTCGATCCGGGCGCGTGTCGTATTCAGGGTCAGAAAAATAATGACCGCCACGTCCTTGTTGGTTCCGCTTAACCCTGCGATCAGGTGGATCAACAAGCTCTCTGTGTTGGTCCACATATAGTTTAACCGACCGACCAGCAGGATCAGGCGGTCAAACCGGGTTTCAAAATCATCAGTCAACGGCCATTTCCTGCGCTTCTCCGGGCGCGACTTCAAAAAAGAACTGGGCGGCCGCTGTTCTGTTGCTCACGCCGATCTTGCCGACCACGTTGTGTATATGGAGCTTTACGGTGTGCTCGGTAATGCCAAGGTTGGACGCAATGATTTTGTTGCTTTGACCCTGAGAAACCAACTGCAACACCTGCTTTTCCCGCGGAGTGAGCTTGGAATAGACCGGGTGCGGCGCAGGTTCGGTCGGAGGGGACGCTGGACTCGTCCGCGTAGGCGATTTGTCCTGCGCCGCCAGGCTGTCTGCCAGGAAACACGGCATGTAGAATTCTTCGTGCAATAAAAGGCGCAGGATTGATCGCCATACATCTGGCGCAACATTCATCGGTAAATAGCCGATGTCGCCGTGCCGGTTGCGGTCCCAGTTTTCAAACAGAAAGCGCGCGGCATCCTCTTTGCGATAAGCAAAAGCCAGGCTGCCGGGTCCGGCGCAGTCCCTGTATGTCTTTGGACGGGACAGCAAGTCATCCATTATCATCTGATCAACGATCACTACTCTGCCAGTCCCTGTATCGGGAAAATTCCAGATAGGAAGCGAAGCGATGGTTTCAATTCGGTGCGTGGCGACGCCGAATTCGTTCTCTACTTCCTTTAAGGTCTGGTTTGAGTAGAACAGTTCTTTGCCGACGAAATTGATAGAGAATTCTTCAGCGCGAAAATTGTCTTGAACAGCACTATCCTCAAACGGAATGCTCATTATTCCCCCCTTTAAAAACCAACGCCGCTAAAGCGGCCAAACAGTAAACAAAACGCGAAGAGCAGAATTAATAGAATATTAACGTGTATAAGCGCGAGACTATAGCGAAAAGTGCAAGTTTCATCAACATTGCGTGATTCCAAAGGTTTAGGTTCTAGTACTTTTAGCTAGGTCAATTGCCGTCTTTCCCGCATAAGTAGAGGAAATTACTGCGTTTCCTAAACTGGCAGTTTTATCCGGCCATATTGTGCCGTCTTTCCCATTGTTCTGCCGTCAAGCAATTTATCGCAATAATAACAGCCGACTGTTCGTTCTAGTGCTTACGGCTAGCTATTCAGGCTGCTTTCCTCCTGCGATCATGAGTTTGCTTCAATTTTTGAAGTCAATTTTCCTGATGTGCCTGCGAATCGTGCATTTTCACAATTTTCCATCGCAGGTGCTGTGTCGGCTGGGCCGAGAAAGGAGGGTGGGAGGAAAAATCAGAAATCCATACCGCACGCAAGCGCGTTTCGCGTTTGGGTGCTCAGATCAAAATTTAACCGCGCCAGTAACCGTTTTGTAGATGAATGACGGTCAGGGCGCTCAAAAAGTGGAATTTGATATGTCTAGACGTCATCAAACGCATAACAGTGTGACCGACATCGAAGAAGTAAATGTCGGTAGCGTACACGCACCGATTGACGCCGATCTTCAAGTTGATGAAGCGTATATCGATGCGGATTTGAACGCACAGGACACTGACGTGGATAACGATCAGGGTCAGGGTCAGGATCAAGGTCAGGCCCAGGCTACGTTAGTTGAAAACGGCCAGGGCCAGGATCAAGGGCAAGGTCAGGATCAAGGCCAGGGCCAGGACCAAGGACAGGGTCAGCAACAGGGCCAAGGTCAGGCGCAAGTCAACGGTAACAACGACAACTCCAATTCCGTCAATATTGATTTCGGCGGAGGTGAGTGGATTCCCCGTGATGACGATGTCGTGGACATCGATGCGAACGGCTCGGAATTCGGTGATGTCATCACTGTCGGCAACGATCTGGACTATGACCCGGGTGACGATCTGAATCTGGATATCAGCTTGGATGGTCCCGGCAATGACATGTCGTCGATCAACAATCAGCTCGTCAATCTGAGCGACGACGACTATCTGGAGACTGCCGAAGTGTCCAACGACGGACGCTTTGATCAAAGCGGAAACGCTCGGGGCGGCAAGGCTACTGCTGATGAAGGTATCGGTTCGCACACAGACGGAGGCAACTCTGGTGACGGCGGTACAGCTGATGGTGGACAGGCCGATGGCGACACTCATGGTGGTGCGGCACTGGCATTTGGCGGCCACACCGGTGATGCAGACGGTACCGGCAGCGGCGGAAACGGCGGCGCGACCGGAGACGCCACCAATTTCGGTCTGGGTGTCGGGCTGTCTGGTGCTGACTCAAACGGTAGCAGCACAGCAGGCGATGGTGGCCAAGCCGACGCCGATTCAAGCGCGGACAATGACGGAAGCGCAGATTCGGATGGCACCAGCACCGCAGGAGAAGGCGGAAACGCGGGCTCTATTGGTCTGGGTCTGGGTCTGGGTCTGTCGAATGCCGACAATGACGGTTCGTCCTCTGGCGGAAACAACGACTCGGACGCGAACGCACTTGGTGCCGGGCTGGCTGGCAATGACTCTGACGCGAATGGTGCCAACGGTGGCAGCGGTGACGCAGACACTGGCGCGATCGCGGTAAACGGCGGCAGCAGCGACACCGAGGCCAATGATGCTGCGGCAGGAAATGTCGGGCTTGGCCTTGCTGGTAGCTTGGCTGGCAGCGACGCAGACGCCGATGGCGGCAACGGCGACGGTGCTCAGGGTAACGGCGCTGAAGGTACTGGTGCTGAAGGCACCGGTGGCGAAGGCACCGGCGGTGAAGCCACCGGCGGCGAAGGCACTGGCGGTGAAGCCAACGGCGGAACCTCTGGTCAGGTTGATGCTGCTCTGGCCGCGCTGAACCAGCAGAACGGTCTGGTTGGCCTGAACGCGGGTCAAGCGGGCGCCGGTAATGGCGGCGGCGACACCAACGGCGGCAACCCTGCAACGGGTGGCGAAGGTGCTGGCGCGTTCGGTTCGGGCGGTGACGGCAATGGCGCGTTCGGCTCGGGTGGCGACGGAACTGGTGGTTTCGGTTCAGGCGGTGACGGCACCGGTGGAACAGGAACCGGCGGAACGGCCGGCGCGCAGTCCGGTGCTCAGGGTGTTGGTGATCAGGCGACCACTGGTCCGAACATCACGCAATCTCCGGGTGACGTGAATGGCACGGCCAGCACGCCTCAGAACACCAGCGGCGATGGCGGCGCAGGTGGCGGCAACAACACCAACGGTTCTGCCAAAGGGTCGGGAAGCGGTTCGTCAACCGCCGACGGCTTCGGTGGTGGCGGAGGCGCGATCCAGCAGGACGCAACGTCTACCGGAACCGGAGGCGGGTCTGCTGACGCCATGAACACTGCTGGCGCGGGCGGCGATTCCGGTCTGTTCTCGGTGTCTGATACCGACGGAACAGCCGATAGTCTGGCAAGTGCCATTGCTGGATACGGCGGCGATGCGATGTCCGACAATGACGCCACCTCGACTGGCGCGGGCAGCGCGACCGGTTCGGCGATGTCGGGTATCGGCGGCGGCGGTGGTGCCGGCGCGGGTAACGGAGGAACCAGCGGTGACGCCATGGGATCTGCCACCAACGGCGCGATTTCGGGCGCAATGGTGAACGGCGGCGACGCATCTGGTGCCAACTCGGGCGCTGGCGGTTCTGGCGGAAACGCTGGAATGTGGGGCTCGAACAATGCCGGAGACGGAATTGTGACCGGCGAGTCCTACGCTTCGGCCGCAGCCGTTGTTGATACGTCGGCCTTCAACCAGTCCATCGTCATGGGTGCCAACGTGCTTGGCAACTCGGTCGATACGACAATGGTCGGCGGGTCGATGACCTCCAGCTACTCCAGCGACGACACCGACGCGTAACTCGCTGACACGGCAAAGGTCAGGGTGCCAGAGATTATGACCCTGACCCGCTGAAAGAAAACGTCGAGGCCGCTTTAGGCGGCCTCGGCCCAGCTTATCCCAAAACGGAAATTATTGGCCGGATGGGGAAAGGAAAACGTTATGTCGTTAGACAGTATTAGTGAAACGATTGCGCATTTTATCGGAACCTTTGAGCTTACCAGTGAACAGGCCAGATTGCGTGACCAGTATGAGGAATTTGCAGCGCTAAGGCGCAAACAGGATTTGGATGAGCTTGAAGAAGGTAAAGTTATCAAGGTGAAGGCGGATCTCAAGCTGGATCCCGGAAAATACGACGCACTTCCTTTCAAGTTCCAAGCCCCTGCAAATGAGGGTTCGCTTCCCATTGTTCCCGGGGCTCCGGCATCTGACCCAGCGATTTTCCAAGAGCCGCCGACTGGCCCTGATGACGCTATTCCAGAAGGTCAGATTTTCTCAACCTCCTTCGAGATGGTCATCCTCGTTCCCGAGTTGGTGCCCGACCTGATCGGTTCTGCGGTAACCTATACTTTCCAAACACTGAACCTCAGCGACAACGATACGATTGGGCATGGCGACTTTCGGGGTGCCGAAGTCCTGATGGAGCAAGGCCGCGAAATGCTGGAAGTGGCCCAGTCCCTGCACGCGATGCCGGTGCCGTCAATGGACATGGCGGATTACCAGTCGGTTGAAAAGCTAGAGGCGTTGGCCGAGCAGATGAAATCGGCGAAGGTCGTCGAGGTCGAAGGGGCCACGGTTCATCAATTCCACGGCGACGAAGCCTTGGGTCTCATCGTCAATGGCGAGCGGATAGAGGAACTGCCGGAATGGAAAGACCTTCTGCCAGAACACCATCAGACGGCAGAGGACGAAGGCAGCGACCAGCCTGACCTGTTTCCTGACGAATGGGACAGGTCAGACGATGACGAATTCGGCGACGGCCACACGGTGATCGCTGGCGGTAACCTTGCGATCAACCAAGTCGCAATCACCGTAGGCTGGGTCGACGCGCCTGTCATCGCCGTTGGTGGCAAGTCCTATGACCTGACCGTCGTCAGTCAGGTTGCTGTTGTGTCTGATGTTGACGAGGGTGAGCCGGGCGCGCAGGGCGAGACAAAGGTTTACCAATCGTCGCAAATCGGCGTGGAAGCCCACGAAGCGCCCTGGCTTGAGGACAACGTAGCGCCTGCGGGCCAAGACCCTCTTGTCGTGATTAGCTGGATAAGCGGTGATCTGTTTGTCACCAATTTCGTCAAGCAGGTAATCGACGCCACCGACATAGACCACATCTCGACCGAGATTTCGGCATCGACCAGCATGTACGTGCTGGGAGACAACGATATGGTCAACGTGACCAACATTGTTCAGCTTGGCAATTTCTACGATTTGATACTGGTTGGTGGAAACATGGTTTCGGTGGACATGGTGCACCAAACCATCGTGCTGATGGATGACGACGTCGTCACCGGAGGTGTCCCGGACGAGGCAGAGGACAATCTGGTCATGAACCAGGTGTCGCTGAACACGACGGGCGAAGACTCGCACGAAGAGCTGTCTCAGAACTTGGCTGATGTCCTGCCGCTGCAGGAAATGGATACCGAAGCGCTTGAAGATGCTTTGCTGAACGATCCTGAATACGCCGGGATGGAGCAGCTCCGTGTTCTCAAGATCGAAGGTGATCTGGTTCAGGCAAACGTGATTGCACAAGTCACGCTGTTGCAGGATCAGGATGACATTCATCAGAAAGGGGTCAAAGGCGCCGAAGCATCTGCATTGGGCGGTGGGAATGCACTGCTGAACGCGGCCAGCGTTTCAAAGATCGGCGTCGACTCTGTCGTCATGGCGGCAGAGGGAGAGTACTCTGATGTGCTGCTGCATCAGGCCAGCCTGATCGACTCACCCGACGATGATCTGGCCGAAGAGATCGCCAACGAAGCCATAGCTTTTCTTATGGAGGAAACAAACGGACCGGGGAATTCCGATCTTGCACCCGGTCAAAACAAACTGACGCCGTCCGAGGCGGCCAGTTTGGATGATGGTATGCAGAGCATGCTAGCATAAGCCCCTTTTTATTTACGAGTGACCCGAAAGTTTGAGTATGTCGATTTTATTTTCGTCGCGCCGTACCCCGTTTGCCAACTCGTTGGTTGGTCAAGGCGTGGTTGGCCAAGAAAAGCCGTCACACGACGGGCCAGTACACAAACCGGCAAAGATGGCCGGTTTGCGTCTGACCGAAGCGATGCGGTTGAAGAAGACCCAAGAAGCCAGACCAAAAACAGTTGAAAAGGACGACATCAGCGCGACAGCCGCTTGCTTTGTGCGGCACCGCGCGAACACGGAACCTCCAGAGCGCGCCGCACCTTCCCCCCGGCGCGTTCAGCCACAACCCAAGCAAGACGAATGTAAGAAGGGTCGTGGCGCTGGGGTGGCCGATGCCAAAGGTCCCGATCCTGAGACCGCCAGAGACTCGACCGCACGAACACCCCCCTCGTCGCGCTCGCTAGGCGGTGAAGCCATAGGTACCACAATCGAGGCCAAGGCAAACCAGCCGTTGCTGCTCCGAAACGGAGGTGGCGGCGGCGGAAATGGGCCACCCCAGACTTTTCACAAGCGTACCCCGCCCGAGGACTTCAAAAACACGCTCCGCACGTCACTCCGCGCAATCTGGCGGAACCTGGCTTTCGTTCTGGTACTGACCTGCGCGACAAATATCCTGATCCTGGCCATCCCGATCTACCTGTTCCAGATCAGTGACCGCGTGCTGACCAGCCGTTCGTTGGATACGTTGATCATGCTGACGGCGATAGTCGCCGGGGCAGTGATCTTTCAATCGGCCTTTGATGCTGTGCGTCGGTTCATGCTGATGCGCACGGCGGTCGAGGTCAACGCACGCCTTGGGGCACCGATCCTGAGTGCGGCGGCGCATGCATCGCTGCATGGGACCGGGCGCGAATATCAGACATTGGGTGATTTGCAGCAGGTAAGAGGGTTTCTTGTGTCAGGAACTCTGATTTCCTTTTTGGATGTGCCGTTCGCCCCGCTGTTCATCCTGATGATTTTCCTCGTACATCCCCAGTTGGGCACGATCGTTATCGCGACGGCTCTGCTGTTGATGGTGATTGCCCTGATAAACCAGCGCATGACCGCCAAACCGTTTGCCGAGGCGAACAAGGCGCAGTCGATGGCAAACCAGCATCTGGATTCGATGGCGCGCAACAGTCAGATCATCAATGCGCTGGCCATGATCCCCGAGGCCGTGCGGATTTGGGGACGGGACACGGCACAATCGCTGACGTGGCAGGTGCGCGCGCAGGACCGCAACGTCATTTTCGCCGCAATCTCGCGGGCGGTGCGTTTGCTGACCCAGATCGCAATTCTGGGGTGGGGGGCGTTTCTTGCCCTGCAGGGTGAGATCACGGGCGGTATGGTCATCGCGGCCTCGATCATCGCAGGGCGTGCTTTTGCCCCGATTGAAGGCTCGATCGAGGGGTGGAATGGCTTCCTGTTGACCCGCGGCGCTTATGGTCGCATCAGCAATCTGCTGTCCAATTCGGCGCTGCAGTTTGAAAAGCTGCGCTTACCGCGCCCCGAGGGGCGGCTGGATGTCGAGCGTTTGCTTTACGTACCCGGCGGGACCAAACGGGTTGTTCTGAACGGGATCAGTTTCTCTCTTAGCCCCGGTGAGACCTTGGCCATCATTGGTAATTCCGGTGCGGGCAAGACGACCTTGGGTAAAACGCTGGTCGGGTCCATCCTGCCAACCTCGGGGAGCGTGCGGCTGGACCTGATGGACATTCGCAATTGGGACCCACGGCAGTTTGGCGAAAGCATCGGCTATCTGCCGCAGGACGTTCAACTGTTCCCCGGCACGATCAAGGATAACATAGGACGGATGCGTGATGACGCGACGGACGACCAGATCCACGACGCGGCGGTTCTTGCAGATGTCCACAACATGATCGCCACGCTGCCACAAGGGTATGAGACCGTCGTCGCTGCGGACGGATCGCCATTATCAGGAGGTCAAAAACAGCGCATCGCCCTGGCGCGGGCCTTTTTCGGCAACCCAAGGATGGTTGTTCTGGATGAGCCGAACTCGAATCTGGATGTCGCCGGGGATCAGGCGTTGGCGCGGGCGATTGCCCAAGCCAAGGAAAGCAAGATCACCGTTGTCGTCATCACGCAAAAGCCGACACTGCTGAACGCGGTCGACAAGATCATGCTGCTGACCGATGGCCGCGTGGCCCTGTTTGGGCAGCGCGAACAGGTGCTGCAACAACTGAACGGACCGCGCAATCAGCAAGGCATCGCTGGACAGAAGGGGGACGGACAATGAACGATCTAGTTGCAATCAACAACGACCCCAAGGATCCAACCGTCTGGTATGCCGAGGTTCCGCGATCCATCAACCGGCTGATCGTGATTGGTTTTGTCTTGTTGGTCCTGTGTTTCGGCGGGTTCGGCGTCTGGTCTTTCCGCGCGCCTCTGGCTGCTGCGGTGATCGCGCAGGGTAGCTTTGTCGCGACGGGTCGCAACAAGATCGTGCAGCACCTAGAAGGGGGCATTATCGAGGACATCAAGGTGATCGAGGGCCAGTCCGTGAAGGCGGGTCAAGTGCTGATGACGCTTGATCAGACCTCGGCCGAAGCCAACGAGCGCGAGTTGTTCATCCGAAAAATCCGCCTGCAGGCCATGACCGAGCGTTTGCAGGCCGAATACAACGAAAGCGACCGGCTTGAATTCTCGCAGGGATTGCTGGCTGCCACGGACGATGTTGAGGTGATGACGATCCTAGATGGCCAACGCATCAGTTTTGACGTGTCCCGCAAAACTCTGCTGAACGACATCGCCCTTCTGGAACGTAATATGGAGGCCCTGAAAATTCGGTCCAGCGGCTTTGAAGCTCAGCTTGCCAGCATGAAGCGGCGCTCGGAAATTCTTCAGGAAGAATATGAGACCAAGCAGGCGCTGTTTGAAAAGGGGCTGGTGCGCAAGGGTGACTTGAACACGATCCGCAGGGTACAAGCCGAGGCCGATGGCCAACAAGCGCGGCTGGCGGCAGAAACGGCCGAGATCAACCAGATGCTGCTGAAATATGACGAGCAAATCACCCGCACGCGATCTGCCTATCGCGAGGCCGCGCTGGATGAATTGGGTGTGATCGAAGCCGATCTGGAAAGTGTCCGCGAAAAGGCGCGTCAGGCCCGCAGTGTTCTGGATCGCGCCGTTGTGCGGGCTCCGGTCACGGGAACGGTTGTTCGCCTGCACTATCATACGCCCGGCGGTGTGATCGAAACAGGTGAGCCCATCGCGGAAATCCTGCCAGCAGACGCTCCGCTGATTATCGAGGCGCAAATCCCCCGCACAGAGATTGACAGCGTCGTCACCGGTCAGGATGCCACGGTGCGCCTTGTTGCGCTCAACCAGCGCACGACGCCGGTGTTGAGTGGTGAGGTTTTCTATATTTCAGCCGATGCGCTGGTCGAGGATTCCTCTGGTTCCCCGCAAGAGGTGTATCTTGCGCGCATATCGCTTGAGCCGGAAGAAATCGAAAGGGTGCGCGGCTTTATTCCCACGCCGGGGATGCCGGCCGAGATCATGATCCAGACCGAAGAACGCACTTTTGCGGCCTATATTGCGAAACCAGTGACAGACAGCATGTCGCGCGCTTTCCGGGAACATTGATTGCCTACCAAGGGCGATCAACCTACACCTTCCAGTTTTTGCATGTTAGCATCCTGTCATTGTCAGCAGGAGACTTAACCATGCCCGCAACCGTGAAGGAAATGATGCAAGCCGCAAATGCTGTGGTCGAACGTATCGACAGGCTAAAGGCACAAGACCTGCTAGAGCAGGGCGGCCTGTTGCTTGATGTCCGAGACGCGGTGGAAGTCCAGAATACAGGTCGCGCAAGCGGGGCACATCATATTCCGCGCGGAATGCTTGAATTTCGCGCCGATGATGCGCTTCAGTCTTATGACCCCGAACTGAAAAAGGACCGCCCGATCGTACTGTATTGCGCATCAGGCGGGCGCGCAGCCCTTGCGGGAAAGCTGCTAAAGGACATGGGCTATGATCAGGTGTATAACCTTGGTGGCTTGTCCGACTGGGTGAATGCCGGGGGCAAAACCTCTGAAAGTTAGGCGCAAAGCCGTCCTTCGTTGGGCGATCTAAGCATTTAGGAAAGTTCTGACCGCAGCCTCGAATTCGCGGGGTTTTTCAGCGTGCAGCCAGTGTCCTGCTCCGGGTATTTTGGCAAAGCGCGCGGCTGGAAACAGCGTGCGAATTCTGTCTCGGTGTTCCGGAAGCACATAGTCCGAACTGCCACCCGACAAGAACAAGGTCTGCCCTGTCCAGCATGCGTTCAGTTCGGGAAAACTCATGATCTTTGGTATTTCAGACGCCAAGACATCCAGATTAAGAAGCCAGCGCTGCCCCTTGATATCTAAGGATTGTGTAAAGAAACTCTGCAGTGTTTTTTCAACACCTTGGTCCGCCAACTGCTGTTCCGCGTCCGAGCGGCGTTCGACCTTGGACAGGTCGACCGCGCGCATTGCCTCGATGAATTGGATCTGGCTATGCGTGTAGGTGACAGGAGCAATATCCGCGACCACCAGCTTGCGCACCAATTCACCATGCAACAGGGCCAGGGTCATTGCTGCTTTGCCACCCATCGAATGTCCGACGACGTCTGCCTGTCCACCGAATTGCCTGATTACCTCGGCCAGATCATCTGCCATGTGGGGATAGTCGTGCTGTTCGGTCCAAAAGCTGTTCGCGTGGTTGCGCATGTCGACGGCAACAACCTGCCGTTCATCGGACAGACGCCGGGCGATGACGCCCCAGTTCCGGGCCGAGCCGTAAAGCCCATGCGCGATAAGAAGCGGTGGGTTTTCGGTGGGTTCGCCATGTACAATCGTGTTCAGCATGACCGTGTGATACCCGCCGCGATTTGAAACGACCAGCCCCATTGTCGCATCTGTGCAGCCGGGATAGAGTGCCGCATCAGGAGACCGCCTTATGCCGAAGACCCCCGACATTCAAACTCAGATCGCGCAAACCGTGCAACTGTTGCGTGACAAGTTGGGTGTGCGCGGTAAGACGCTGACCGAGTCGGTCAGAAAGGCGAAGCGCCAGCTTCCCCGAGGCATCTACAAACAAGCGTTGCTATTGGCCCGAGCCGAGCAGATGGCCGCCCACCCCAAGCTCAGGCTGGTTCTGGACACGCCAAAGCTGGCTCAGGCATCGGAAGAAGTGCAAAAACATCTAAGCGGGATCAATCTGGCTGACCGGCGCATGGGGTGGTTTCTGGGGATGCTGAGTAGTCTGGCGTTCAACTTGCTGGTTTTGACTGTTCTGATGTTGGTATTTCTGCGGTGGCAGGGGCTGATCTGACAAAAAAACGGCGCCCTGTGGGCGCCGTTTAACTGTCTGAATTTGAACAGACTTAAAGGTTCGGATAGATCGGGAAGCGGGCGCAAAGCTCGGCCACTTCGGCCTTGACCTTGGCTTCGACTTCACCGTTTCCGTCTTCGCCATTGGCGGCCAGACCGTCGACCACTTCGATGATCCAGTCTGCGATCTGGCGGAATTCAGTCTCGCCAATGCCGCGGGTGGTTCCGGCGGGCGAGCCCAGACGGATACCGCTGGTGATAGTCGGCTTTTCCGGGTCAAACGGCACACCGTTCTTGTTGCAGGTGATATGTGCCCGGCCCAGAGCCTTTTCTGTCGCGTTGCCCTTCACACCTTTTGGCCGCAGGTCGACCAGAACGACGTGGGTGTCGGTCCCGTGGGTCACGGTATCCAGACCGCCCTTGATCAGTTGATCCGACAGTGCCTGAGCGTTGTTGACCACGTTCTGGATGTAGGTCTTGAACTCGGGGCGCAGGGCCTCTCCGAACGCAACGGCTTTGCCAGCGATGACATGCATCAGCGGTCCACCCTGAATGCCGGGGAAGATGGCCGAGTTCACCTTCTTGGCGATCGCCTCATCATTGGTCAGGATCATGCCGCCGCGCGGACCGCGCAGGGTCTTGTGCGTGGTGGTGGTCGCGACGTGCGCGTGTGGGAAGGGGCTGGGGTGCTCACCCGCCGCAACCAGACCGGCAAAATGCGCCATGTCCACGTGCAGGTAAGCGCCGACCATATCGGCAATCTCACGCATACGGGCAAAGTCGATCTGGCGCGGGATGGCCGAGCCACCGGCGATGATCAGCTTGGGCTGGTGCTCTTTCGCCAGCGACTCGACCTGATCGTAGTCCAGCATGTTGTCCTGCTGGCGCACGCCGTACTGAACGGCGTTGAACCATTTGCCCGATTGGTTGGGTTTTGCACCGTGTGTCAGGTGACCACCTGCGTCCAGGCTCATCCCCAGAATGGTGTCGCCGGGCTGGATCAGCGCCTGAAACACACCTTGGTTGGCCTGCGACCCCGAGTTAGGCTGGACGTTGGCGAACTCACAGCCGAACAGCTGCTTGGCGCGGTCAATGGCCAGATTCTCGGCGATGTCGACGAATTGGCAACCGCCATAGTAGCGACGACCCGGATAGCCTTCGGCGTATTTGTTGGTCATCACCGAGCCCTGCGCCTCCATCACGGCGGCAGAGACGATGTTTTCAGATGCGATCAGCTCGATCTCGTCGCGCTGACGGCCCAGCTCGGACGTGATCGAGCTGAACAGCTCTGGGTCACGGTCCGCAAGTGACTGGGTGAAAAATCCGGTATCACGAAGATTGGCGTTCATGGGGGCTCCACATGCTGGGGGTAATTCTTGCGGATTTCCTATCGGAAACCGATCAGGGGCAAAAGGCTTAAAGCGACGAATTGGCCTGCTGCGGCGTCAAGTCTGGCCTATCGGGGAAAGGTATGCTTGTTTCGGAACCAAATGTGCAAGACCGGAAACCGCAAAAGATGATCCAGAGAATCGCCTTTCTCGCTAGCGACGTGAAAGTGGCGCAATCCGCCCGTGACAAGCTGGTCAAGCGTTATGGAAACGCCGCGCCGCGCGATGCTGACGTCGTCGTTGCGCTGGGCGGAGATGGCTTCATGCTGCACACTCTGCACAATATGCAGCATCTCGACACGCCGGTTTACGGTATGAATCGTGGAACCATCGGTTTCTTGATGAACGAGTTTCACGAAACCGATTTGATGGACCGCCTTGCTGCTGCCGAAGAAGAGGTCATCAACCCGTTGGCCATGCGTGCAATGGACCAATCTGGCAAAATGCACGAGGCGCTGGCGATCAACGAGGTCTCGCTGCTGCGGGCCGGTCCTCAGGCCGCGCGGCTGAAGATCAGCGTAGACGGCCGCGTTCGCATGGATGAGTTGGTCTGCGACGGCGCGTTGCTGTCCACGCCTGCGGGGTCAACTGCGTATAACTATTCGGCGCACGGCCCGATTCTGCCAATCGGATCGGACGTTCTGGCTTTGACAGCGATTGCAGCATTTCGGCCCCGTCGGTGGCGCGGAGCGTTGCTGCCGAAAATCGCCAAGGTCCGGTTTGATGTGCTGGATGCGGACAAGCGGCCGGTCATGGCGGATGCGGACTCGGTGTCTTTCCCCGATATCGACTGGGTCGAGATCAGGTCGGAACCATCCATCCAACACCGTATTCTGTTCGATCCCGGTCATGGTCTCGAAGAGCGTCTTATTTCCGAACAGTTCACGTAACCCAGCGGCCAACGAAAATTTTTAGGCTTGTGTGAACCAGTTCACAGGAATTGGATTAACGCTGGTTTAATCTGAACTTGCCCGAAGAACACATCAAGGTGGGAGTGAGTGGCCGCCAACGGTGTTTTCGAAATGAATGCGCATTTTTCGCGCTGGCGGGGGTAGGTGGTGCTACGCTCGTTATCGGATCTCCGGGCATATTTTAGCAAGCGGACCCCGGGCACAAAAACCCGGGGTCTATTTCGTTCTGAGCGCTTGTTTACGCTGACGCGCTCATCTTGTCCCAAAGCGGAAGGCACATCTGGCCGACGCGCGCTTCGATCGCGGCAGCCGCGTCCACCGCCATGTCTTCGCGCCAGCGGCGGGCTGCGATCTGCACGTTGATCGGCTGCGGCCCTTGCGGAAGGTTCGCCAGATGCGCGGGGACACTGGCCGCAGGCAGGCCAAGGAAATTCATCGCATAGGAATAGACGGCACAGCCCAGAACCTCATGAACGCCTTCCGCACCTTCTGTGTCGCGGTCGGGTTTGAAGAAAGGCTGCGGCAGAAACGGAGAGAGCACCAGCGGGTAGTCCTGCAAGAAAAGCGACCATTCACGGGCGTAGTGGGTACGTTTGCCCAGCATCTCGATCAGGTCTGTTCCGGTGATTGGCGGGAATTCCTGAAAATAGACCTCAAAGATATCGCGAATGGTCTGCGATCCGGCCGCCTCGATATCGCTTTTCAACAGGGTCAGCACTTCGCCCATCAAGGCGCGATACCCGCCGCGGCCGCATTCAAATACATCCGGGGGTGCGATTTCCTCGACGTGATACCCCGCGTCTACCAGCGCGTCTCGGGCGGTGTCCAAGGCCCGGTCAACCTCGGGGTGCAGCGCGTATCCGAATGTGTCCTTTGTGAACGCGACTTTGATCGGGCCGTCGTCGGCAGGGCCGCGCCACGGCATCGGCACATGGAAGGGATCACGCGGGTCGGGCGCGATCAGGCTGGGCATCGAAAGGTGCAGATCTGCCGCCGAGCGTGTGATCAAACCTTGCACCGACATCGACTGCGCCAGCAATCCCCGTTCGGTCTTTTGGCTGGGATTCCATGCAGCCACGCGCTCGAGCCCCGGTTTCACCGTCACGGCTCCGTTTGCAGCAGCCGGAAAGCGCAGGCTGCCGCCGATGTCATTGCCGTGAGCCAGAGCACCGATTCCAGCCATCACCGCAGCCCCCGCGCCACCAGATGACCCTCCCGGCGAGATGTGGCGGCCCCACGGGTTATTCGTCCGACCGTGGAGTTCGTTGTCCGTATCCGCCCGGAATGAGAATTCTGGCGTGTTCGTGCGCCCAATGACGATGGCCCCTGCATTCTGAAGATTGCGGACAACCGGCGCATCAGCCGGAGCGATCACATCCTTCAGCGCGACAACCCCGTTCGAGGTCGCGTGCCCTTTTTGATCCACGTTGATCTTGATCGTCACGGGGACGCCGTGCAGTGGCCCAGGCTCGGCACCATTGGCCACGGCCTTGTCCAGATTTCTGGCACGGGTCAGGGCTTCGCCACTCAGATCCTCAACCACGGCATTCAGGTCCGGGTTCACCTGTTGCATTCGGTCAAGGGATGATTTCACGGCGTCTTCGGCGCTGATGTCCCCATTGCGGGTCAGGGCGGTCAGATCGGTGGCGTTCAGACGCCAGATGTCACTTGATGTCATAGGGCCTCACTGTCTTGGTCAGACAGTAGAGGCCCGGTGACGGGTTGCAAGAAAAAGCCGGGGTAGGGGGTGACGCGCCGTGCCCCTCAGCCCGATTACTGGGCGTAACCGATGGTTTTCAGCGCGTCCGTAATCTCATCCAGAATGGCGGGATCGTCGATTGTTGCAGGCATCTTGTAGTCCTTGCTGTCCGCGATCGACACCATCGTTCCGCGCAGGATTTTGCCCGAACGTGTCTTGGGCAGGCGATCCACGACCACGGCCTGTTTGAACGCCGCAACCGGGCCGATCTTTTCGCGGACCAGTTTGACCACGTCCTGTACAACCTCTGCATGGTCGCGTTCGCACCCGGCATTCAGGCACAGGAACCCGACGGGCATTTGCCCCTTCAGCTGATCGGTGACACCAATGACCGCGCACTCGGCCACATCGGGGTGGGCGGCCAGAACCTCCTCCATCCCGCCGGTGGACAGGCGGTGACCGGCGACGTTGATCACGTCATCGGTGCGCGCCATGATGTAGAGGTATCCGTCCTCATCAATCATGCCCGCATCACCGGTTTCATAGTAGCCGGGGAATTGGTTGAGGTATGAGCTTTGGAACCTGTCCTGCGCATTCCACAGCGTCGGCAGAGTGCCGGGGGGCAGGGGCAGCTTGACCGCGATCGCGCCCAGCTCACCGGGTTTCATCGGGTGACCGCCTTCATCCAGAATTTGAACATCGTAGCCCGGCATTGGTTTCGCCGGAGAGCCCAGCTTGACCGGTAGTTCCTCGATCCCTATCGGGTTGCCAGCGATGGTCCACCCGGTCTCGGTCTGCCACCAGTGGTCGATGACTGGAACCTTCAGGGCGTCCTGCGCCCATTCGATCGTGTCGGGGTCCGCGCGTTCACCTGCAAGGAACAGCGCGCGCAGGCTGGACAAGTCGTATTTCGAGATCAGCTCACCCTTGGGGTCTTCGCGCTTGACCGCACGGATGGCGGTTGGGGCGGTGAAAAAGCTCTTGACCTTGTGCTCAGCTATCACGCGCCAGAATGTCCCCGCATCCGGGGTGCCGACTGGCTTGCCCTCGAACACGATGGTCGTGTTGCCGTGGATCAGCGGGGCGTAGCAGATGTAGGAATGTCCCACGACCCAACCGACGTCGGACGCTGCCCAAAACACGTCGCCGGGATCGACGTCGTAGATATTCTTCATCGTCCAGTTCAGGGCGACCAGATGACCGGCCGTCGGACGCACAACACCTTTGGGCAAACCCGTGGTGCCCGATGTGTACAGAATATATGCCGGATCATTGCCCTCTACCGGGACGCATTCCGCGGGTTCGACGCCGTATTGAAAGCCGTGCCAGTTGAAATCTCGCCCCTCAATCAGTTGCGCCACTTCCTGTTCGCGTTGAAAAATCACACAGAAGTCGGGTTTGTGGCTGGCCAGATCAATGGCGCCGTCCAGAAGGGGTTTGTAATGCACGACGCGCCCCGGCTCGATCCCGCAAGAGGCCGCGATGATTGCCTTGGGCTTGGCGTCATCGATCCGCACAGCCAGTTCATTGCTTGCAAACCCGCCAAACACCACGGAGTGCACGGCACCCAGACGGGCGCAGGCCAGCATTGCCTCCAGCGCTTCGGGGATCATCGGCATATAGATGATCACCCGGTCACCTTTTTCGATGCCCTTGGCCCGCAAAGCGCCCGCAAGGGTCGCCACACGATTGCGGAGCTCGACATAGGAAATCTCGCGCTTGGTGTGAGTGATCGGGCTGTCGTAGATGATCGCGGTCTGCTCGCCCCGGCCATTTTCGACATGCCGGTCCACCGCGTTCCAGCAGGTGTTCACCTTGGCGTCGGAAAACCACTCATACAGAGGGGCTTTGTCGTCAAACAGAGCTTTGGTTGGCGGCTGGACCCAGTCTATCCCTTTGGCGGCTTCCATCCAGAATGCCTCTGGATCGGATTTCCAGCTATCGTAAACGTCCTGATATGCCACTGTGGTCTCCTCCGAAAATTCCCTGCGCTGTTGTTAGGGCTGCAAAGAGCACCGCACAAGCGACCGCTGTGACGGGGCGTCACTTTACCGCAAAATATTTGCAGACAGGACCATTTTCGATTGCAAATTTTTGCAAATCCACTGTGTTCGATGGATTTGAAGGTGTGGCGATGCCACATTTGCAAATCTGCAAATAGCTGCGTGCAAACAACGGCAGAATCAGGCCGGACATCCAAAAGGATGCCCGGCGCTGTCTTACCCGTAATGCGCGACCGGAGTGCCCGCGATGGCCGCCATGTTCAGCAACCCGCGCGCCGTTATCGAGGGCGTCACGATATGCGCCTTATTGCCCATCCCCATAAGGATCGGACCGACCTCAAGCCCGTCGGCCTTCATCTTGAGGATATTGCGGACCCCGCTGGCTGCGTCTGCATGGGCAAAAATCAGTACGTTGGCCGCCCCCTCTAGGCGCGAGTTCGGAAAGATCCGCGAACGCAGTTCGGGATCCAGTGCCACGTCCAAATTCATCTCACCTTCGTAGGTAAAGTCGCGAGGTTCCGAATCGAGAATGTCCAACGCAGCGCGCAGGCGCTTGCCCGACCCTTCCGCCTGGTTGCCGAACTGAGATTGCGAGCAAAACGCGATCTTAGGTTCAATCCCAAACCGCCGCACATGGCGCGCTGCCCCAAGGGTGGCTTCGGCCAATTCCTCTGGTGTGGGCAGTTGCCGCACATGCGTATCGGCAATGAACAACGGGCCGTCCTCAAGGATCATCAGCGACAGAGCTCCGTGCGGTCTCAGATCGCCGTCACCCAGCACTTGTTCGACATAGTTCAGGTGCCATCGGTATTCGCCGAACGTGCCGCAGATCATGCTGTCCGCTTCACCCCGATGAACCATGATCGCGCCAATCGCCGTGCTGTTTGTCCGCATGATCGCCTTGGCAAGGTCTGGCGTCACACCCCGGCGCTGCATGAGATCGTGGTATGAATTCCAGTAGTCATAATAGCGAGGGTCGTTCTCTGGGTTCACGATCTGCAAGTCCTCGCCAGGACGCACGGTCAGGCCCAGACGCTCGCATCGCGCGGCGATGACGTCAGGGCGTCCGATCAGGATCGGAGTCTCTGTCGTTTCCTCAAGGATGGCCTGAGCGGCACGCAGGACACGTTCATCCTCGCCCTCGGCAAATACGATGCGGCGGGACGCAGCGGCGGCGGCCTCAAAGACGGGTCGCATGATGAGGGCGGACTTGAAGACGGTCTGGTTCAGCCGCTCTTTATATACCTCGATATCTTCGATGGGGCGCTTGGCGACCCCACTCTCCATCGCGGCCTTGGCGACAGACGAGGACACAACGCCAACCAGTCGGGGATCAAACGGTTTGGGGATCAGATAATCTGGCCCGAAGGTCAGTTGTTCACCCTTGTACGCAGCGGCTGCTTCGGCGCTGGTGGTGGCGCGGGCCATCTCGGCAATTCCGTCCACACAAGCGATCTGCATTTCATCGTTGATCTCGGTCGCACCAACGTCCAGAGCGCCGCGGAAGATGAATGGGAAACACAGGACGTTGTTGACCTGATTGGGGAAATCGCTGCGGCCGGTGGCAATGATTGCATCGGGGGCAACCTCGCGGGCTGCATCGGGCAGAATCTCGGGCGTGGGGTTGGCCAGCGCGAAAATGATCGGACGGCTGGCCATTTTTGCCACCATTTCAGGTTTCAGCACGTTTGGTCCGCTGAGGCCCAGGAACAGGTCAGCTTCACCAATCACGTCATCCAGCGTGCGCAGGTCGGATTTCTGCGCGAACTGGTCCTTGTGCGGGTTCATATCCTCGGAGCGGCCCTCGTAGACCAGCCCGTGAATGTCGCACAGCCAGATATTCTCGCGCTTGACGCCCAGCTTGACCAACATGCTGAGACAGGCAATCCCCGCCGCTCCGCCGCCGGTTGAGACCACCTTGATGTCCTCGAATTTCTTGTCAGCCACGTGCAGGGCGTTCTTGGCGGCGGCCCCGACAACGATGGCAGTACCGTGCTGGTCGTCGTGGAAAACAGGGATATTCATCCGTTCCCGGCACAGCTTTTCAACAATGAAACAGTCCGGTGCCTTGATGTCTTCCAGATTGATCGCGCCAAAGGTCGGTTCCAGCGCGCAGACGATATCGGCCAGCTTTTCAGGGTCAGGCTGATCCACCTCGATGTCGAAACAGTCAATCCCCGCGAATTTCTTGAACAGGACGGCCTTGCCTTCCATCACGGGTTTGGAAGCCAACGCCCCGATATCGCCCAGCCCTAGAACGGCCGTGCCATTGGATACCACCGCCACAAGATTTCCACGAGCCGTATAGAGCTCGGCATTTTCCGCGTCTGCCTTGATTTCAAGGCTGGCCTCGGCCACGCCGGGCGAGTAGGCACGCGCCAGATCGCGGCCGTTGGCCATAGGTTTGGTCGCTTTGATCTCTAGCTTTCCGGGTTTCGGATGGGCATGATAATCAAGCGCGGCCTGCCGCAGGCTAGGTGTGTCAGACATCGGCGATTCATCTCCCTTCCGAAATTTGGTTGAGGGTTAAACTATTTTTTCCGGCTTGGCTACGTTGCGTCAATCTGCAACAGTTTTGAAACCTTGTATTGCCCGCTTGGTTGAAATCCGTCGCAAAGTGGTTACGTTCCGGCATCTGCGAAATCGTCGCAATCCTGTCTGGCACCAAAGGACACCCATGAGCTATAAAGACGAGTTTCAGGCCGGGAACGTTTTTCCTACGGAAAAAGTGTTCCTCGGTTCCGGGTGGATTGCGTTTCGGGCTGCGTTGGCTTTGGGCGCTGTTTTGCTCGGTGTCGCCGCCCTTTGGCCCGTCCAGAGTTCTACGCTCAATCAGGAAGGCGGCTTGATCGAGACTTTGTCCGCGGCGGCGCTTTTTTCTGCGGGTCTTGCTGCGTTCTACCGCTTTCCCGGTATCAAGCGGATGTATATCGGGCTGGTCTGCCTGCTATTGGCAGAAAGAGAACTGGATGCCGACATATACCCCGTAGGCAGTATGCCGTTTGAGGTTCTGACCGGTCTGGATGCCGCGCTTGATATGACCGCCGTCAGAATAGCGTTGGGTTTGATCGTTCTGGGTGGGTTGGTCTGGCATGGCATACCAAACGCGTTTCGTGCTGCTAGGGGTCGCGCGCCGTTTCTTGTGATTTTCGTGTTGGCGGGCACCTGTGCAGTCGTCGCCCAAGGGCTTGAGGAAGTATCTTTCCTCTACCGTGAGGTGTTTTCCGGCATCATGATGGTGCGTTTTTTCGTGCTTGAAGAAATGCTCGAGATGTTCTTTTCGATTGGCATTTTGGCCTCCGTTCTGATCGGATGGCCCAAAGCTGAAATCGATGGGACATTGAATGACGGACAGCCCCAACCAGACCCGCGCTGAATTTCGACTGCCGACGCAGGAACTGCGCGACGACATTCCCTTTTTTACCAAGGTTCTGGGTATGCGGATGGATATGATCTATCCCGCTGATGATCCGCGTGTCGCAGTGTTTTCAGGGCACGGGCTGCGACTTCGGATTGAAAAGGATGCACCGGAAAGTCCGGGGACACTGCGTATTCTGACCGATGATCCTGACGGGTTTGCCGGTGGTCAGCGCTCATTGATCGCCCCGAATGGTACGCGGGTCGAGATCGAACAACTCAACCCTCCGATGGTGATGCCGGATACGGTTCATTCGTTTGTGGTGCGGCGGCTCAAGGATCAGGCGCCGTGGATTGTTGGGCGCGCCGGGATGCATTACCGCGATCTGGTGCCCGACCGCTTGGGCGGGTCGATCATCGCCAGCCATATCCGGATACCGGATGGCGGACCGGTGCCGGACATGGTGCATTTCCACAAGGTCGGGTTTCAGTTGATCTTTTGCATCCTCGGCTGGGTGGACGTGGTTTACGAGGATCAGGGCGACAAGATGCGACTGACAGCCGGCGATTGCTTTATCCAGCCGCCGGAAATTCGTCATCGCGTGCTTGAAGCATCAGACAACGTACAAGTGATCGAGATAGGTGTGCCAGCCGAGCACGTCACCGAGATTGACCACGACATGACACTCCCCACCGCGCACCACCGACCAGACCGGGAATGGCAGGGCCAGAAGTTCGTCTTTAACCGGGCCGAGGGTGCAGAATGGGGGGCGTTCCGGCTGCCCGGTTATGTTTGCCGGGATACCACGATTGCCGAAAACACCAAGGGTGTGGCCGGGGTGCAGGTGGTGCGCAAAGGGCAGGGTGAGCCGGCATGGGCAGCGCATGATACCGACATCCACTTTACCTTCGTCATGAACGGCGAAGTGACGCTTGAGGGCGAAGGGCGCGATCCGTACCGGTTGGAGCAGGGGGACGCTTTTGTCATCCCGCCCGGCATGCGCACCCGATTGGCCGACCCGTCGGACGACGTCGAACTGTTGGAGGTCACGCTGCCGGGTGTCTTTAACACGGTGCTGGACTAACCGATTTGGTTCAGGAAATCTGTGCTTGGGGCTTCAATTCCCCGAGTGCATTCCTTTAGGGTATTACTTTCTGACCAGATGATCAAAAATTGGGGATTCGCCATGACATTGAAAGACGCAGCACTTTCGGTTCGGGAAAACGCATACGCGCCCTATTCCAACTTTAAGGTCGGCGCGGCGATCCGGTCGGCCTCGGGTCAGGTATATGCCGGGTGCAATGTCGAAAACGTGGCCTACCCCGAAGGCACCTGTGCCGAAGCCGGAGCGATCGCTGCCATGGTCGCCGCGGGTGAGCAGGGCTTGACCGAAGTGTATGTGGTGGCCTCGTCCCCTCAGCCTGTGCCGCCTTGCGGGGGATGCAGGCAAAAGCTGGCTGAGTTCGGTAAGCGAGACGTTAAGGTGACATTGGCCAGCGTGGACGGCGCGGAATTGGTGACAACGATCGGTGACCTTTTGCCCGGCGCGTTCGACGCATCGCATATGGAGGATGTCTGATCGCATGGACGCCCGTTCGATTATCGCAAAGTTGCGCCGGTCTGAGGTTCCAACGGCTGCCGAGTTGAACTGGTTTGCGCAGGGACTTGCGGATGGCGGGGTCAGTGACGCGCAGGCCGGAGCCTTTGCAATGGCTGTCTGCATGGGTGGGCTAGGCGCGCAGGGACGGGCCGATCTGACCGTCGCGATGCGCGACAGCGGTGAGGTTCTGACGTGGGACGTTGACGGCCCGGTGATCGATAAACACTCGACCGGTGGCGTGGGCGACAGCGTCAGTCTGGTGCTGGCCCCGGCGCTGGCAGAATTGGGCGCTTATGTTCCCATGATCTCTGGCCGTGGGCTGGGCCATACCGGAGGAACGCTGGACAAGCTCGAAGCCATCCCCGGTGTTTCCACGCAGATCGGGCAAGACCGACTGGCCCAGATATTGCGCGATGAGGGGGCGGCCATCGTCGGCGCGACGGGGCAGATCGCACCGGCGGACAAGCGGCTTTACGCGATCCGGGATGTTACCGCGACGGTAGAAAGCCTTGATCTGATCACCGCTTCGATCCTGTCCAAGAAACTGGCGGCCAGCCCGGACGCTCTGGTTCTGGACGTCAAGGTTGGCAGCGGCGCGTTCATGAAAACGCATGAGGACGCGCGCAATCTGGCGAAGGCATTGACCGAGACAGCCAATGTTGCCGGGTGCCGGACATCGGCCGTGATCACCGATATGAACCAGCCCTTGGCCCCGGCACTGGGGAACGCGTTGGAAATCTGCGAGGTCATGAAGGTTCTGACCGGTGGGCAAAATGCACCTCTGGCCGAGATATCGGCAGAACTGGGCGGTGTTCTGCTGGTCGATGCCGGA
This sequence comes from Ruegeria sp. BB6, assembly GCF_056539385.1. Lineage (NCBI taxonomy): Bacteria > Pseudomonadati > Pseudomonadota > Alphaproteobacteria > Rhodobacterales > Roseobacteraceae > Ruegeria > Ruegeria sp. BB6. The sequence goes on along the minus strand of NZ_JBQFUW010000001.1, from coordinate 627,337 downwards.
ATGGTCTCAACGCTGGATGAAGGGCGCGACAAGGTCGCCGAGGTCATCCGCAATGGCCGCGCCGCGGAACGGTTCGGGCGCATGATGGCTGCCGTTGGCGGCCCGTTGCACTTTGTCGAAAACTGGTCGCGGTATTTGCCCGAAGCCAGCGTTATTCTTGAGGTTCCGGCACCTTCCAGCGGATATGTGACCGCAATGGATGGTGAGGCGCTGGGCCTTGCCGTTGTTGCGCTAGGCGGTGGCCGACAGGTCGAGGATGACGTGATCGACCCGGCCGTTGGCATTTCCGATATCGTCCGGTTGGGCGACAAGATTGACAAGGGCGCGCCCCTGGCCGTGATCCACGCCGCCCGTGAGGATGCGGCGCGTCAGGCCGCACTATCGGTCTTGCACGCCATCAGCCTTGGCCCTGAAAGCCCGTCGCTTTCGGGTATCGTGCACGAAAGGATCACAGCATGAGCCGTGCATTTCTGGTCGTCATGGACTCGGTTGGCATCGGTGGCGCACCGGACGCGGATCGGTTCTTTAACGGTGACGTGCCGGATATAGGGGCTAACACGCTGGCCCATATTGCGCAGGCCTGCGCCGAGGGTCGGGCCGAAGAAGGGCGGTCTGGGCCGCTGCGCTTGCCGAATTTAGATGCGTTGGGGCTGGGGGCGGCCACTCGGCTGGCCTCTGGCGCAGATACGCCTGGGTTGCAGGCCGAACCAATCGGTCTTTGGGGCTGCGCGCGCGAGCATTCGCGGGGCAAGGACACACCGTCAGGGCACTGGGAATTGGCAGGTCTGCCCGTCCCTTGGGACTGGCACTATTTCCCCGATACAACCCCCAGTTTTCCCGATGATCTGAGCCATGCTGCCGCACAAGCGGCTGGAACAGAAGGGATTTTGGGCGATTGCCATGCCTCGGGCACAGCGATCATCGCGGAATTGGGGGCCGAGCATATGCGAACGGGTTGGCCCATCTGCTATACGTCGGCAGACAGCGTCTTTCAGATCGCCGCCCATGAAGAAAGTTTTGGTCTTGAGCGTCTTTTGGACATGTGCCGTGCGCTTGCCCCTCGGCTGCACGAAATGAAGGTTGGGCGGGTGATCGCCCGTCCTTTCATCGGCTCACCGGACACGGGCTTTACGCGCACAACCAACCGCAAGGACTTTGCCATCCTACCGCCTGCGCCGGTTCTGACGAACTGGGTTCAGGACGCGGGGCGGCGGGTGCACGCGGTGGGCAAGATCGGCGACATCTTCTCGATGCAGGGGATTGATACGCTGCGCAAGGGCTCGGATGCGGAACTGATGGGGCACCTGTCCGATCTGGTGGACGAAGCCGAAGAGGGCAGCCTGACCTTTGCCAATTTCGTCGAGTTTGACAGCCTTTATGGTCACCGCCGGGATATCAGCGGCTATGCCCGTGCGTTGGAATGGTTTGATCGTGAGATCGGCGCCCTTCTTTCGCGCCTGCGTCCCGGAGATATGATGCTGTTGACCGCAGATCACGGAAATGATCCAAGCTGGATCGGAACGGACCACACGCGTGAACAAGTGCCGGTGTTGATCGCCGGACTGGGCGCGGGTGAAATCGGAGCCGTCGATTTCGCTGATATCGCCGCAAGCATTGCGACCCATTTGAACATTCCGGCCCAAGGGCCGGGACGGAGTTTTCTATGACCGTAGCAGACCTGCCTAAGATCGAACTGCATCTGCATCACGAAGGCGCGGCACCACCCGCCTTTATCCGCCAGTTGGCCCATGAAAAACGCATCGACCTGAGTGGGATTTTCAAGCCGGACGGCAGCTATGATTTCCGCGATTTCGCTCATTTCCTCAGCGTGTATGAGGCCGCCTGCGAAGTGCTGAAATCGCCCGAGGATTTTCGACGGCTTACGCTGGCGATCCTTGAAGAAAGTGCGGCGAACGGTGTGGTCTATTCGGAAACCTTCCTCAGCCCCGATTTCTGTGGCGGCGGTGATCTGCACGCGTGGCGCGACTACCTGAATGCCATTCAGGACGCGGCTGATGAGGCCGAACGGAAATACGATATCACTCTGCGCGGTGTCGTCACTTGTGTGCGTCATTTCGGGGCGGAACAGGCCAAGGTCAGCGCCCGGTGCGCTGCGGAAACTGCGGGGCACTGGATCACCGGCTTTGGAATGGGCGGCAACGAATCCGTTGGAACGCAGGGAGATTACAAGTGGGCCTTTGACTGCGCGCGCGAAGCCGGGTTGCGCCTGACCACTCATGCGGGTGAATTCGGCGGCCCTGAAAGCGTTAGGGACGCCATTCGCGAACTGGGCGTAGAGCGTGTCGGCCATGGGGTTCGCGCGCACGAAGACCCCGATCTTGTCCACGAACTGGTGGATCGCGAGGTGACGCTTGAGGTCTGCCCCGGCTCGAACGTGGTTCTGGGGCTTTTCCCCGAGTTTTCGGCCCACCCAATCGCAAATCTGCGGGACGCTGGTGTTAAAGTGACGGTTTCAACCGACGATCCCCCGTTTTTCCATACCACAATGCGACGGGAATATGAGATGCTGGCCAAAGCCTTCGGCTGGACAGCCGACGATTTTGCAGCCCTGAATGAAACGGCCCTGACAGCGGCCTTTTGCGATGAAGAGACCCGCGCGCGGGTAAAAAAAAGACTGGAGAGATCATGAGCGAACACCTGACCGTCGTCGACCACCCGCTGGTTCAGCACAAACTGACGCTCATGCGGGACAAGGGCACATCGACCGCCGTTTTCCGTCAGCTACTGCGCGAGATTACGCTGCTGCTGGCCTATGAGATCACGCGCGAGATGCCCCTGACCACCCGGCATATCGAAACCCCGATGGAGGAGATGGACGCCCCGATACTGGCAGGTAAGAAACTGGCGCTGGTGTCCATTCTGCGGGCTGGCAACGGGATGCTGGATGGTGTGCTGGAACTGGTCCCCTCGGCCCGCGTGGGGTTTGTGGGGCTGTACAGGGATGAAGAAACGCTGAAACCTGTTCAGTACTACTTCAAAGCGCCCGAAGGATTGAAAGACCGCCTTGTCATCGCCGTCGATCCGATGCTGGCCACGGGCAACAGCTCGGCCGCAGCGATCGACCTGCTGAAAGAGGCGGGCGCCACCGATATCCGGTTCCTGTGCTTGTTGGCGGCCCCCGAAGGTGTTGCGCGTATGAAAGAGGCGCACCCCGATGTTCATATCGTGACCGCCTCGCTGGATCGCGAACTGAACTCCAAAGGCTATATCATGCCGGGTCTCGGTGACGCCGGGGACCGGATGTTCGGCACCAAATAAGCGATCTACTCTCCGCAGATGTTCTGAAGCCGGACCCAATCGCGGTCCAGCAGCACCTGTTGCAAAGGTCGTCCCGCCATCGGGTCGGCCTCGATCAAGCCAAGAACAGTCTCGCCTGTCACGTCCATTGCATAGGCATACGGGGTCGAGGGAAGGGCGACTTGCGCGAAAAGCTCAAGCAGGTCGTCGTCGGGCAATGTCGGGCGCGGCTCTGACAAGACTTGCTCGGTATAGGTATCGACGATCTCGGGTGTCAGCTCTCCGGTCGTGAGCAGACGAAAGGCAGAGCGTGCTCCGGTTCGGTCCAGAAGATCGTCCAGTGGATCCTGCGCCGCGGCCTGCGCGCGCTCGGCGATGATATAGCCTGCCGCGACCGAGGGGTCTTCGTGGTCTTCGACCAATGACCGGTTCAGAAGGATGATCCCTCCGGGCAGGCTGAGGCTGCTTTGCACGCCCGCTGGCAGGATAACAACGCTGCGAACCCCCGTCCGCTCTGCCAATCGGTCCAGTGCGTCCTGTGCATCCGCTGAGGTGCAAGCCTGCCCAGATACCCTTTCGATCCGGCTCAGGATGGCGTCGCCGATGTCCTGCCTTTTGATCTCTGGCACCACAGACACAACGTGGTTTTGCAAGGCCGCCGGCACCCATAGCAGCAAAAGCGCAAGAACTGCCCCGACAACGCCCGCAACGCTCAGCCAGCGCAGCCGACCCGGATGTGGCCGCGCGCGGTCGATTGCGCGTTGCAGGCGGTCGATGGCTTCGATCATCGTGGTTTCGGATTCCGCCAGTTCCAGCGTTTCTTCCGGGTCACCGTCGGGGTTGAATATCGCGGGAAAGCTGCCGGGATTCTGCCGCTCTAGTGCGGCCAGTGACCAATGTGTCAGGGCGCGGTCATTGAAATCCGAAATCGTCAGGGTTGCTTCGCCAATCGAAACCACGACCTCGCGCCGTTGCACATCAGGCGAGGGACGCCACAGACCGGTGGCTTCGATCCGTTGGTACTGTTTCAATGCCGTCATCAAGGTGAGGTCTGCTCGTTTTTTTATTTGAACTTAGTTTAGCACGCTAAAATCCAATGGCGCAAACCTGTTGCACGTCAATCGGGAATTGTGCTGGATATCACGACGCGCGGGGAAAACTTCGCGGTCGGGATCAGTGTCAGGGCGGCAGATGCAGTCAGAAGCGCAGACATCACCAATACTCGCGTCGATACTGATGATCAGCGCCATGGCGATTATCGGGGTGATCGATAATGTGGTTGTTTTGTTGGCCGAAACGATCGGATTGTGGCAGTTCCACCTAAGCCGTTCTTTGCTGATGTTGCCGCTGATTGCCGGGCTGTCGCTGATGGGGCTGGGCAACTTGCGCCCGAAACGGCTGGGGCCGGTTGTTCTGCGCAGTGTTCTGATCACCCTGGCCATGTTGTTCTACTTTTCGTCATTGGCGCTGATGCCGATTGCCCAGGCGCTGGCGGGATTGTTCACGTCACCGATCTTCGTGCTTTTGATCTCGGCCCTGTGGCTGAAACAGACCATCGGGCCGTGGCGCATCTTTGCGGTCATCCTTGGGTTTTGCGGTATCTTATGCGTCTTGCAGCCGAATCCGTATGAGTTTGACACGTTGAGCTTACTGCCTGTTGCAGGGGGCTTGTTCTATGCCCTGAGCGCCATAATCACGCGCAGCCATTGCTCTGAGGAAAGTACTGTTTCGCTATTGGCGGCCATGGTCATCACCTTGGGGATGGCCGGGGCAATCGGGCTTGTAGTCCTGTCCGTTTTTCCGCTGGAGTCTGCCGCCGGAGCGCAAGGCTTTGCGACCCGCGGGTGGGAATCCAATATGATGCCTGCTGTCCCTTGGATTTTGTTGCAGGCCGGAGGGTCAACGATTGCCGTTTTTATGCTGATCAAGTCATACCAGATTGGCGAGCCGTCATATGTCGCGGTCTTTGAATACTCGGTTATGGTTTTTGGACCGCTTTTTGCATGGGTCGCCTTCGGCCAAACAATCGGAATGTTGCAGACGGTGGGAATTGGTCTGATCGCCACGGCTGGGGCATTGTTGGGGTGGCGCGCCTCGCGCGAAGCAGCGCGAAAGGTGTCAGCGTGATTATTTCGCGGGGGCGGCGCTATGTTTTCGTCCACATTCCCAAAACGGGGGGGACATCGCTTTCACTGGCGCTGGAACAGCGTGCGATGAAAGATGACATTTTGTTGGGGGACACACCCAAAGCCAAGAGGCGTCGCAAGCGGGCCAAGTCGCTTAGTGCCCGAGGACGGCTGTGGAAACACTCGACACTCGCGGATATCGATGGTGTTCTCACAGCCGACGAGTTGAAGGATATGTTTACCTTCACGCTGGTACGCAATCCTTGGGACCGAATGGTCAGCTATTTCCACTGGTTGCAGGATCAGGATTTTGACCATCCTGCGGTCTCGCTGGCCAAGGCACCGCCTTTTGAAGACTTCGTCTTGCACCCCGCAACATTGCGATCATTTCAAAAGCATCCAGCGCGCCAATATATGACCACGGCACAGGGGCGGGAGTGTTGCCGGGCCTACATTCGGCTGGAACATTTTGAGCAGGATGCAGAACCGCTATTTGCGCATCTTGGATTTCGGTTCGATCTGCCGCGCCTGAACCCGTCTCTGCGTTCCGAAGGGTACAGGCAATATTACTCAGACCGCACCACGTCGGCTATTACGCGTGCATGCGCAGAAGATATCGACCGGTTTGGGTACCAGTTCGACCCGTCGTCCTGATCGTGAATTCAAACAATATTTGAGAGGGTTGCGCGGTGAAGCTCAGCAACAAGATAGGTGCGGGCTTCACAGAAATTGGAAAGCTGGCGCATAGGGTCATGCGCCAGCTTTTTTCGTTTAGGCAGCTTTGGCTTCGGGGTCGAAGCGGCCATAGAAGGTCTGGCCTTTTTCGGCCATCTCACGCAGCAGCGGCGGGCAAGCGAAACGCTCGCCATATTTGGCGGCCAGCTGGTCGCAGCGCTCGGCGGCGTAAGGCGTGCCGATGATGTCAACCCAGCTAAGCGGGCCACCGGACCACGGCGCAAAGCCCCAGGCCAGGATCGCGCCCACATCGGCTTCGCGGATGTCTTCCACCACGCCTTCTTCCAGCGCGCGGACGGCTTCCAGAACCTGCGCGAACATCAGACGTTCCTGAACCTCGATCAGGTCGGGCTGCTCGTCGGCCAGCGGATACTTCTCCTGTAGACCTTTCCAATAGCCCAGGCGCTTGCCCTTTTCGTCATAGTCGAAGAAACCAGCGTTGGCCTTGCGACCCAGACGGCCCTGTTCTTCCATCCAGAAAATCAGGTCATCTGCCGAGCTTTCGGGATAAGCATCACCCATCGCGGCCTTGGTCGCCCGGGCAATCTTGGCACCCAGATCAATCGAGGTCTCGTCCGTCAGGTTGATCGGACCCACCGGGAAGCCCAGTTGACGGGCCGCGTTGTCGATCAGAACGGCGCTGACGCCTTCGGTGATCATCCGCGCGCCTTCGTTGACGTAAGGAATGATGCAGCGGTTGCAGTAGAAGAACCGCGCGTCATTGACCACGATCGGCGTCTTGCGGATCTGGCGCACATAGTCCAGCGCCTTGGCGACCGCGCGATCCCCGGTTTCCTTGCCCTTGATGATCTCGACAAGGAACATCTTCTCGACCGGCGAGAAGAAGTGGATGCCGATGAACTGCTCAGGCCGCACGCTGGCCTTGGCCAGATCGGTGATCGGCAGGGTCGACGTGTTCGACGCAAAGATGCAATCCTCGGGGATGATCGCCTCGACCTTCTTGGTCATCTCGGCCTTGACACCCGGATCCTCGAAGACGGCCTCGATGATCAGATCACAGCCTTGCAGTTGCTCAAGCTCGGGCGTCGCGGTGATGCGGCCCAGCATGGCTTCTTTCTTTTCGGCCGTGACCTTGCCACGCTTCATACCTTTGTCCAGATACGCTTCGGTGTAGGCTTTGCCCTTGTCGGCGGCAGCCTGATCACGGTCGATCAGCACAACCTCCATCCCGGCCTGCGCCGAAACCAGAGCGATACCGGCACCCATCATGCCTGCGCCCAGAACGCCGATCTTCTTGACCGACTGATCCGGAATACCCGCAGGACGCACAGCGCCTTTTTCCAGAGCTTCTTTGTTAAGGAACAACGAGCGGATCATCGCGCCCGATGACGGGTTCAACAGGACGGTTGTGAACCAGCGGGCTTCGATGCGAATGGCGGTGTCGAAGTCAACCAGCGCGCCTTCGTAGACCGCGCTTAGCAGAGCCTTGGCCGCAGGGAAGGCGCCTTGGGTCTTGCCGTGCACCATCGCGGCGGCACCGACGAAGTTCGGGAAACCAGCCGGGCTGAACGGAGCGCCACCGGGCATCTTGTACCCCTTGGCATCCCAAGGTTTGACCAGGTCGGCGTCCTTCGCGTTCAGAACCCACTCTTTGGCTGCGGCCATCGGATCGGCTGCGATCTCGTCGACATAGCCGGCACCCTTGGCTTTCTTGACGTCCAGCAGCTTACCTTCCAGCAGCAAAGGTGCAGCAGCAATCGCGCCAACCTTGCGGACCATCCGGGTTGTACCGCCCGCGCCGGGGAAGATACCGATCAGAATTTCGGGCAGACCGTATTTGGCCTTGGGGTTTTCGCCCGCAAAGATACGGTGTGTGGACAGGGGCAGCTCCATGCCGATCCCTGCGGCAGTGCCGGGCAGAACGGTCGCAATCGGCTTGCCGCCCTTTTTGGTTTTGGGGTCCATGCCTGCCAGTTCGATTTTGCGCAGCAGGGCGTGAATGTTCATCGTGCCCTCGAACAGACCCTTGGCTGGATCATCACCGGCCTGTTCTTTCATGACGGCCAGCAGGTTCAGGTCCATTCCGCCGGCGAAAGAGCCTTCTTTGCCGCTTGTGATGATGACGCCCTTGATCTCGTCATCGGCCAATGCCTGATCGATGCAGTCGTTCAATTGCGACAGCCCGTCATAGGACATCACGTTCATTGATTTACGGGGAACATCCCAGGTGATTGTTGCGACGCCATCTGCGTCTTTGCTGAGCGTAAACTCGGTCATCCGTCGTCTCCAATCTGGTCAGCCGTCAGGGGGCTGCCGTCTTTACGGGTGAAGGAAAATCCGTTCTCGTCATCCTTCACCATCATGTCGATATCGCTGTAATAGCCGGTCTCGGTCGGGGTCCGCGTGCCCACCACCAAAAAGGTCGCGGGCGCATCGGTATTATTCACAAGTTGGTGTCCGTTAGGCTCACCAGACGGGAAAGCGGCGCAGTCGCCGGGCTGCATCTCATGCTCACCATCGTCGTCGATCAGGGTGCAGGTGCCGGTTAGCACAATGGCGAACTCGTCCTGCTCCATGTGGTAGTGACGCAACGAGGATTGCCCCGCCGGTTCCAACCGCACGATGTTGACCCCGTATTGGGTAAGCCCGCCCGCATCACCGATGCGCTGTACGAAACGACCTGCGGTCGCCTCGGCCAGCTTGCCGGGATAGGCCGAGCCGCCCTGAAACGGGATCTGAGTGAGATCCAGCTTGGGCATTACGCCCGCTCGATGATCGTGGCCGCACCCATGCCGGAAGCCACACACAGGGTCGCCAGACCGGTTTCCTTGTCTTGGCGTTCCAGCTCGTCCAGCAGGGTGCCGATGATGATCGCACCGGTTGCGCCCAGCGGGTGACCCATCGCGATCGAGCCGCCATTGACGTTGACCAGCTCGGGATCGACATCAAACGCCTGCTGGAAGCGCAGAACCACCGAGGCGAAGGCTTCGTTGACTTCAAACAGATCCATGTCAGAGATCGCCATGCCGGTGTCGGCCAGGATTTTCTCGGTGACGGGCACGGGGCCGGTCAGCATGATGGTCGGGTCCAGACCGATCTTGGCGGTGCCTTTGATGCGTGCGCGCGGCTTGATGCCGTGCTTTTCACCAAATTCCTTGTTGCCGATCAGAACAGCCGCAGCCCCGTCCACGATGCCCGAGCTGTTGCCCGCGTGGTGGATGTGGTTGATCTTTTCCAGGTGCGGGTATTTCAGCAGTGCGACCTTGTCGAAACCGGGCATCTGTTCGCCCATCATCTGGAAGGCGGGGTTCAGGCTGCCGAGGCTTTGCATGTCGGTGCCGGGGCGCATGTACTCGTCGCGGTCCAGAATGGTCAGGCCGTTGCGGTCCTTGACCGAGATGACCGATTTCTCGAACCGGTTTTCTTCCCATGCCTGCGCTGCACGACGCTGCGATTCCATCGCCAGCTGGTCGGCCTGATCACGGGTAAAGCCGTATTCGGTCGCGATAATGTCCGAGGAAATCCCCTGCGGCACGAAATAGGTGTCCATTGCCACCGAAGGATCAACAGCGATCGCAGCGCCGTCCGAACCCATTGCCACGCGGCCCATCATCTCGACGCCACCAGCGATATAGCCGTCACCGGCACCACCTTTGACCTGGTTGGCGGCCAGGTTTACGGCCTCCATGCCCGAGGCGCAGAAACGGTTGATCGACAGGCCGGGGATACGCTCGTCCAGGTCCGAGGCCAGAACCGAAGTACGGGCCAGACAGCCGCCTTGTTCCATTACTTGCGTGGCGTTGCCCCAGATCACGTCCTCGACGGCGTGCCCTTCGAGGTTGTTCCGCTCTTTCATTGCGTTCAGGGCAACGGCCGACAGGCGCACCGAGGTCACCTCGTGCAGGCTGCCATCCTTGCGGCCCTTGCCGCGCGGGGTGCGCAGGGCGTCATAGATATAAGCTTCGGTCATGAGTAGCTCTCCTTAAGCTCGATCCGGCGCATTGCCGGGCATCAGGTCATAGGGGTGTTTCCAGCCGGGTTGTTCGGATAGCCGAGTCAACCAAGCGTCGATGTGGGGCCATTCGGCTCGGTCAAAGCCAAAGGGTTCGGGGTAATAAAGATAGCCGCAGCAACTGAAATCGGCGTTGGTCGGGGCGTTGCCCACGATCCAGTCGCGGCCGTCCAGATGCGCGTTCAGAACTTGGTAGGCGGCCTTCAGGCGACCCTGATTAAATGCAATGACATCTGCATTGCGGTGTTCTTCAGGCAGAAAATTCATCAGGAAACGGGTCATTCCTGCCATCGAACTTAGCTTGTGGTTGTCCCAAAGCACCCAGCGCAGAACTTCGTATTTCTCCTCATGGGAGGTGCCGCCGAACTTGCCGGTTTTTTCGGTGATATAGGCTTGGATCGCACCAGATTGGCTTGTGCGAAAATCGCCGTCGATCAAGACCGGCGCTTCGCCCATCTCATTGACGTTCTGACGATATTCAGCAGACCGAGTCTCACCCTTGAAGAAATCGACTTTGACCGGTTCCCAATTCAGGCCGGACAATTCTAGCGCCAGAGCAGCTTTGTAAGAGTTGCCGCTTTCGCCGAAACAATACAGTTTTATGGTCATTGCGGCGCCCCTCCCGTGGCGTGTTGCCGACTGTGAATCATGCGTCTCTTTAGCAAGAAGAAAGTGTTTCTCTGGAATGACGTTGCGGTCTTTTCGGAATGTTTCTTCTTGCTGAAACTACGTTTGTTCCCTGGTAAACTTTGTTCGTGATTCAGCGCTTGCGCGCCTCTAGTTCGGAATTGAAAACGCGCAGGCGGTGAGTCAGGTTGTCCTGATCTATGACGCTGTTGAAGTTTTCAAAAAGGAATGACAGCGCTTCGCCTTCGTCCAGACCAGCTTCGCGGGCAAACCCCTTCAGCTTGCGGTACCCGTCCTCGGTCATGGCGACCGGAAACCGGCGGGTCAGGCGAAATCGTTTTGGCATATCTTTCCCTCCCGAGGAACTGGTTCCGAGGTCTCCCCCGGAACCAGATAAGGATCAGAAGCTTGCCGCCTCCAGCGCCATCACTGTGTCAGCGCCGGTCTGGATGCGCGACAGGTGCAGACCCGTGGCAGGCAGGCGACGCGCCATGTAGAACTGGCCGGTGGCAATCTTGGTCTCGTAGAACTCGGTATCCGAGGTGCCACCGTCAAGGGCTGCGTAAGCGGCTTTTGCCATCTGCGCCCACATCAGACCCAGGCAGACATGGCCGAACATGTGCATGAAGTCGTTCGAGCCGGACAGCGCGTGGTTCGGATTCTTCGCACCGTTCTGCATGAAGTACATGCCAGCCGCCTGCAGGTCCTTGGATGCCGCCTTGAGCGGTTCGATGAATGCCTTGTCAAAGGCTTCATTCTGGCCGCCGTTTTCCTTGCAGAAATTCTTGACGATCTCGAAGAAGGCCATGACGTGCTTGCCGCCATCGGTGGCCAGTTTACGACCAACGAGATCCAGAGCCTGAACGCCGTTCGCGCCTTCGTAGATCATCGCGATCCGAGCGTCGCGGGTATATTGCGACATGCCCCATTCTTCGATGTAGCCGTGACCGCCGTAAACCTGCTGCGCCTGAACGGTCATGTCATAACCCTGATCGGTCAGGAAGCCCTTGATGACCGGAGTCAGCAACGAGATGAGGCCGTCCGCGTCCTTGTCATCCTTGCGATGCGCCTGGTCGATCAGCGTAGCGCCCCACAAAACAAACGCGCGCGCGCCTTCGGCAAAGCTTTTCTGATCCATCAGGTTACGACGGATGTCCGGATGCACGATCAACGGATCGGCCGGGCCATCGGGGTTTTTCACACCTGTCACATCACGGCCTTGCAGACGGTCTTTGGCGTATTCCACAGCGTTCTGATAGGCGGCTTCGGCCTGTGCCAGACCCTGCATGCCCACACCCAGACGCGCTTCGTTCATCATGGTGAACATGGCGCGCATACCTTTATGCAGGTCACCCAGCAAGAAGCCGGTGGCCTCGTCATAGTTCATCACACAGGTCGAGTTGCCGTGGATGCCCATCTTTTCTTCGATCTTGCCAACCGAGACGCCGTTGCGCTCGCCCAGCGAGCCGTCGTCGTTGACCATGAACTTGGGCACGATGAACAGCGAAACGCCCTTGATACCTTCGGGGCCGCCGGGGATTTTGGCCAGAACCAGGTGGATGATGTTGTCGGCCATGTCGTGATCACCGGCCGAGATAAAGATCTTCTGACCCGACACCTTATAGCTGCCATCGTCCTGCGGTTCAGCCTTGGTGCGCATCAGGCCCAGATCGGTGCCGCAATGCGGTTCGGTCAGGTTCATGGTGCCGGTCCATTCACAGCTGACCATGTTGGGCAGGTATTTTGCCTTCTGCTCGTCCGTGCCGTGCGCCAGGATCGCCGAGGCTGCACCGTGGGTCAGACCCTGATACATGGTGAACGCCTGGTTTGCAGATTGGAAGAATTCGCCAACGGCGCTGCCAATGACGTAGGGCATATTCTGGCCGCCGAATTCTTCGGGCATGTCCAGACCGGTCCAGCCGCCCTCTTTCATCTGCTCGAAACCGTCTTTGAAGCCGGTCGGCGTGTAGACGATGCCGTTCTCAAGGCGGCAGCCTTCGGTGTCACCCACGACGTTCAGCGGGTGCAGAACGTTCGAGGCGATTTTACCGGCTTCTTCCAGCACGGCGCCGGTGAATTCGGCCTCGAGTTCGTCGTATCCGGGAATATCCGATCCCGAAACGTTCAGTACTTCGTGCAGGATGAACTGCATGTCTTTTGTTGGCGCGTTGTAAACGGGCATTTGAAGCTCCCTTTAAATTCAGATGTCCGGAGATTGAGACCGCCAAGTCACTCGGCGGCGTTTTTGTCATTTTTCATCGAGGCGATAACTTTCTCGCCCCAACGCAACTGTTCCTTTAGATCGTCGATGGCCTGTGTCAGCTCCTCGCGGCGCGATTCCATATCCGCCAGACGTTCGCGGGCGATATCGAATGTGCGGGTCATCTGTGTCATCTGCTGATCACCCACATGATACAGATCCAGCAGTTGCCGGATCTCTTCCAGGCTGAACCCGAAACGTTTCCCGCGAAGGATCAGTTTCAATCGCGCCCGATCACGCTTGGTGAACAGGCGTTTCTGCCCTTCACGGATGGGAAACAAAAGTTCCTTGTCCTCGTAAAATCGCAATGTGCGGGGCGTGACATCGTATGTCTCGCACATTTCACGAATGGTCAGCAGATCTTCGGTCATGGTTTCAGCACTCTTGTCACTGGCGTCTATCAAGGTCAGTTGCGCAGTTGATGCGCCTCTTACAACACGGAGATGACGTTCGCGTAATGCAAACGCTACGTCACAAATAAGTTGACGTAACATCCACTCGCGTCAAGGTTCTGAGGGCGGGAATTCTACGAACGTAGCGTCACGAAATCGTGTCGCTAACGCGGTGCACCGGCTTGATCCCGCAGCGAGAACTGTACAGGAGTTCTTGCGCATGCGGGGTGCGGGCCTTGGAAATTTCTTGGGGAGAGGGTCAAGGGATCGGGCAGCGGTGGCTGCCCTTCAGTCATTCTAGCGACTTGGCAGTTTGCTCACGCATTTGCTTGAGCGCGTCGATCGCTTCGTCCAGTTGTTTTCTTTGCTTGTCCAGCTCGATCAACTGCTGGTCGGCCACTTCCACGAATGTTTTCATCTGGGCCTGAGTTCCCTGATCTTCGTAGATCAAAAGCCATTGGCGGATGTCTTCCAGAGGAAATCCGTATTTTCTGCCCCGCATGATTAATGTCATCCGGGCACATTCCCGAGGACCATAACAGCGCGATCTTCCTTCCCTTTCGGGCTGCAGAAGTTCGATATATTCATAGTAGCGCAGGGTGCGTGGAGTTACGTCAAACTCGGCGCACATCTCTTTGAATGATAATCGGTCGTCAGTCATTCCTGATCTCCTCTGAATTAGCCTATGGCGTGCCGGCATCAAGCGCAACAGGCAGGCTTGCTCTTTTACTAGCCCCTCGCTCATAAAGGGAGAAACCAAGAGGACACAAGTACATGGTCGACAAATCAGCTATCGCGCGTCAGTTCATCGAGGCGATTCCTCATGCCAGAGCCTTGGGCATGACGCTGACCAAAATCGGCAATGGCGAGGCCGGGATCACGATGCCATACAGCAAGGATCTTGTGGGTGATCCGCGCACCGGGGTGATCCACGGGGGGGCGGTCTTTGCCGTGTTGGACACCTGTTGCGGCGCGGCGGTCATGAGCCACCCTTCGGCCCCCGGCGGGACGGCCACGATTGATCTGCGGATCGACTATATGCGAGCCGCCACGCCGGGGCAGAGCATCACAACACATGCGACCTGCTATCACATCACGCGCAACGTTGCTTTTGTCCGAGCTACTGCAATGGACGAAGATCAGGATCTGCCAGTGGCGACGGCATCCGGGTCTTTCACCGTGGAGGGGCTGTAATGGCACGTACCCGTCCTGAGCCCATGCAAGTCGTCAAGCAACGCCGCGACGCTGCGTTGAACGCAATCGTTGATGGTGTGCCCTATATCCGGTTCCTCAATATCGGATTTGATCGGCGCGGGGATGAACTGACCGGCGTTCTGAATTTTGACGACAAGCTGATCGGAAACCCGTTTCTGCCAGCTTTGCACGGGGGCGTCACAGCGGCCTTTCTCGAAGTGACGGCCGTGATCACCTTGAGTTGGGAATACTTTTTTCCCCGGATCGAAAGCGGCGAACTGGATGCGAGCGACATCTTCAAGGATGACTCCGTGCGCTTTCCCAAAACGGTGGATTTCACCGTTGACTACTTGCGCTCTGGCCTGCCGCGAGACGCGTATGCACGGGCTTTCGTCAGCCGCTCGGGGCGACGGTATGCCTCTGTTCGGGTTGAGGCGTGGCAGGACAATCACGCGCGTCCCTATGCGCAGGCCACAGGGCATTTCCTGATGCCTCAGCCGCCAGCCCAGAAATAGTAGCGGCCGTGCAGGATGCTTCGGCACCCATAACGCATAGGCGGGTGCTGAAGATTGCGGTACCCATCGTGCTGTCAAACGCCACGGTTCCCATTCTGGGGGCTGTGGATACCGGTGTTGTCGGGCAAATGGGTCAGGCCGCGCCGATTGGGGCTGTCGGAATGGGCGCCGTTATCCTGTCCACGATATATTGGATCTTTGGGTTCCTGCGCATGGGAACCACTGGTTTGGCAGCACAGGCGCGCGGGGCAGGGGACACAGCCGAGACCGGTGCCCTTTTGATGCGGGGGCTGCTTTTGGGCGGTGCGGCGGGACTGTTCTTTGTCCTGACGCAAATCTGGGTGTTCTGGGGGGCGTTTGCCCTGTCGCCAGCCAGCCCCGAAGTCGAAGCGTTGACGCGCGATTATCTGGAGATTCGCATCTGGGGGGCACCGGCGACCATCGCCCTGTATGCGGTGACCGGCTGGTTGATCGCGATCGAGCGGACAAGAGGGGTGTTCATCCTTCAGATCTGGATGAATGGCTTGAACATCGCGTTGGATCTTTGGTTTGTGCTGGGCCTTGGCTGGGGTGTCGAAGGTGTCGCGATTGCCACATTGATCGCGGAATGGACCGGGCTGGCGCTGGGTCTCTGGCTGTGCCGCAGCGCGTTTGGCGGCAATCAATGGCGCGACTGGCCGCGAATTTTCGATCCCACTCGTCTGCGCCGCATGATGCAGGTGAACAGGGATATCATGATCCGTTCGGTCCTTTTGACCGGTTCGTTCACGACCTTTCTGTTTGTCGGTTCAGATCTGGGCGACGTCAACCTCGCCGCCAATCAGGTCTTGCTGCAATTCCTTGAAATCACGGCGTTTGCCTTGGACGGGTTCGCTTTCTCGGCCGAGGCGCTTGTCGGCGGTGCCGTTGGCGCAAAGGACCGGTATCAGGTGCGGCGGGCCTCTGTCATGGCAACGCAATGGGGCGTGGGCGGAGCCTTTGTGCTGGGCGCTGCGTTTTTCTTGGCTGGGCCTGCGCTGATCGACGTGATGTCCACCTCGCCGGATGTGCGCGTCGCGGCGCGAGAGTATCTGGTTTGGGCGGCACTGGCGCCCGTGATCGGGGTGGCTAGCTGGATGTTAGACGGTATCTACATCGGCGCGACGTGGACCCGAGCCATGCGGCAGGCGATGATCCAGTCCGTCGCAATCTATGTCGTGGCGCTGTTTGTCCTTGTCCCATTGCTGGGCAATCACGGGTTATGGGCCGCGCTGATGGTGCTGAACATTGCCCGGGGCGTCACCTTGGGATGGCGATACCCCAGACTGGAAGCCCAGATCGCTTAAAGCAGGGCCAGCAGATTTTCCGGAGGCCGCCCAATAGCAGCCTTGTCGCCTGATATCGCCAAAGGGCATTCGATCAGGATCGGATTGGCGGCCATGGCGGCAATCAAAGCATCCTCAGGCGTTGTCTTGGACAGGCCCAGTTCCTTAAAACGCTTTTCGCCGGTCCGCATCATTTCGATGGCAGGTATGCCCAATCGCTTTTGGGCGGCGCGAATGTCTTCTGCCGAAGGTGCATCGTCCAGATACTTGCGGATTTCAACCTTTGCGCCGTTTTCCTCCAGCAGAGCAAGTCCGGCCCTGGACTTGGAACAGCGCGGGTTGTGCCAATATTCGATCACAGCCAATCCTCTCGTTTGCTGCCAACGGCCTGTGCGACAGTTTCAAACCCATCACGCGCCAATAGCTTGTCCAGCCCCAGCGCAATGTCGGAGGCAAGGGAAATGCCGCCGAAGACCATGGCCGTATAGAACTGAATGGCCGACGCCCCGGCGCAAATCTTGGCATAAGCCTGCTCTGCCGAGCTGATGCCGCCAACACCGATCAACGGAACCTGCCCGTTCGTCAACTGGCTCAACTGCGCCAGAACGCGGGTGGATTTTTCAAACAGCGGCGCGCCGGAAAGACCACCGGCCTCGGATTTGTGAGGGCTGCTCAGCCCGTCACGCGACAGTGTCGTATTGGTGGCGATTACGGCGTCGACACCAGTTTCGCGGGCCACGTCCGCAATATCCTGAAGCTCGGCTTCGGTCAGGTCCGGGGCAATCTTCAGGAAAATCGGCAAAGGACGCGCCAGCGCGTCGCGTGTTTCAATCACGCCGCTCAACAGGGCACTCAGCGCAGCTTTACCCTGCAAATCCCTGAGTTTTTCGGTGTTGGGAGAGGACACGTTCACCGTGGCAAAATCCAGATGCGGGGCACAATGGGCCAGCACCTCGGCAAAATCGCCCGGTCGGTCGTCGCTGTCTTTGTTCGCGCCGAGGTTCAGGCCGATCACGGCATCCTTGGGACGCTGCGCCAGACGGCGTGCCATGACTTCCATGCCTTCGTTGTTAAAGCCAAATCGGTTGATGGCCGCCCTGTCTTCGGTCAGGCGAAACAGGCGCGGTTTCGGGTTGCCGGGCTGGGGGCGCGGCGTGACGGCTCCGACCTCGATGAACCCGAACCCTGCCCGAGACAGCGGGGCCAGAACCTCTCCGTTCTTGTCGAAACCTGCGGCCAAACCAACTGGGTTCGGCAGATCAAGCCCTGCAACAGACGTGCGCAGACGAGGCGAAGTAATTGGACCCGGTGCCGGGGCCAGCCCAGCTTTCAGGGCTTTTATCGAAAGCCCATGAGCGGCTTCCGGGTCCATCCGGTGCAAGGCGGCAAGGCCAAGTTTTTCAGTCAGTCTCATCCGAAGGAATCTCCACCGTGGGTTGGGGCACAACGGATCAGGCGCGATGTTGCGACAGCCGCCTGACGGTGCACAACCGCCTTTTGATAAACAGGGTCGGTAACCATCTCTAGAAACGCATGCGCTGTGGGATAGCGTGCGATGAACATGGCGTCCCAGGTTTCGTCATCCGGGCCGATCAGAGTGGTTTGAAATGCGCCCCGCCATAGGATGGAAGCGCCCAGCCGCGCCACAATGGGGGCGGTTTCGGCTCCGTAGTTCTGATAGGCTTGTGCGCCGGTCAGCTCCACATCAGCCAGTTCGTGCCCGGCCGGATATTCGGCCTTGGGGCGAAACTTCACAAGGTTGAGCATCTCGATCGGCTGGTCGCGATCCAGCGCCTTGAACGCCTCGAACTGGGCGCGATCTGGGTCGATGAAACCGGTCATTTCATTTCCTCGGGGAACTGGTGCGATTGTCGATCAAAAGGCAGGGGACGCGACCAGGCGATATCGGTCATGCGAATTTTGCGGTAAAGATGCGGGAATAGCGCCCCACCGCGCGACAACTCCCATTTCAGGTCGTCACCCATTGCGTCCGCGTCGCACGCAAGCAGAAACAGACCTTCGACTCCGGCAAAGTGCTTGGCCGCCGTTTCAGCGGCCTGCGCAGCGGTTGAAAAATGAACATAGCCATCCGAAACATCAATCGGCGCGCCGTCTGACTCTCCGTTTGCCTGCAGCGTGGCCCATTCGTCGGCCCGAAATATCTTGTAAATCAGCATGGGGTCGTGATGCCCCGCGAGACGAGTAGAATCAAGGCGGATTTCCCCCTTTGACTCTTAGCCGCGTTAGGCGCACCATCGGCGGCAATAACAACAGGGAGTTTCAATATGTTGACCCGTTTCCTGGCTTCGGCTGCCGTATTGGGCCTGACCGCAGGTATGGCCGTAGCCGAGTACAAGCTAACGATTCTACACACTAACGATTTCCACGCGCGCTTTGAGCCGATCAACAAGTATGACAGTGGGTGCAGCGACGAAGACAACGCCGAAGGCAAGTGTTTTGGCGGCTCGGCCCGACTGGTCACAGCGGTGAACGAGGCACGCGGAAGGGCTGGAAACTCGATCCTTGTGGATGGCGGAGACCAGTTTCAGGGTTCATTGTTCTATACCTACTACAAGGGCAAGGTCGCGGCCGAGTTCATGAACAAGCTGGGCTATGATGCCATGACCGTGGGCAACCACGAATTCGACGACGGCCCGGAAGTGCTGCGCGGGTTCGTCGACTCTGTTGATTTTCCTGTTCTGATGTCTAACGCCGATATTCGCGACGAAGAATTGCTGACCGACAAGATCAAGAAATCGACGGTGATCGAAGTGGGTGGCGAAAAGATCGGCCTGATCGGGCTGACACCCGAGGATACCGATGAGCTGGCTTCACCCGGCCCGAATGTCACCTTCTCGGACCCTGTCCCGGCTGTTCAGGCCGAAGTCGACAAGCTGACCGGAGAGGGTGTCAACAAGATCATAGTCCTTAGTCACTCGGGATACGGTGTGGACCAGCGGGTCGCGCAGGAGACAACTGGTGTTGACGTGATCGTGGGTGGTCACTCGAATACCTACCTGTCCAACGTTTCGGACCGGGCGGTTGGTCCCTATCCGACCGTAGTGAATGGCGTTCAGATCGTGCAGGCTTATGCATACG
This sequence comes from Ruegeria sp. BB6, assembly GCF_056539385.1. Taxonomy (NCBI): domain Bacteria; kingdom Pseudomonadati; phylum Pseudomonadota; class Alphaproteobacteria; order Rhodobacterales; family Roseobacteraceae; genus Ruegeria; species Ruegeria sp. BB6. Next base: position 607,854 of record NZ_JBQFUW010000001.1, on the reverse strand, counting down.
GAAAGTTTCTGGGCGAATTGAACGTGACGTTCGACGATGACGGCAACGTGGTCGAGGCAGCGGGTGAGCCGCTGATCATGGATAATACCGTCACTGAAGATCAGGCTGCGCTGGACCGTATCGCGGAACTGGCGGTGCCGTTGGACGAAATCCGCAACAAGGTTGTCGCCAGTGCAGCCGACGCGATTGAGGGTGACCGCTCGATCTGTCGGGTGCAGGAATGTCAGATGGGCAATCTGGTCGCCGACGCGATGCTTGCGCGCGTTGCGGATCAGGGCGTTCAGATCGCGATTGCCAACTCGGGCGGATTGCGTGCCTCGATTGATCCGGGCGATGTGACAATGGGCGAAGTGCTGACGGTTCTTCCGTTCCAGAACACGCTATCGACCTTTGAAATCAGCGGGCAGGGCGTCATTGACGCGTTGGAAAATGGCGTAAGTCAGGTGGAAGAGGTCAAGGGGCGCTTTCCGCAGGTGGCAGGGCTCACCTTTACTTGGGATCCAGCCGTGGCGCCAAACGAGGGTCGCGTGTCCGAGGTCATGGTGGCAAGTGGTGACGGCTTTCAGCCCATTGATCCAGGCGCCACGTACCTGGTCGTGACGAACAACTATGTTCGCAATGGAGGGGATGGCTACAGCATGTTTGAGGGCGACGACAAAAACGCCTACGACTTCGGGCCGGACCTTGCGGATGTGACGGCCGAGTATCTGGCCGAAAACGCGCCCTACACCCCTTATCTGGACGGCCGCATCAAACAGAAGTGACCGCGCCTATAGAAAACAAGAAAGGCCGCATCATTTGATGCGGCCTTTTCTGGTTGCGGGTTGCTCAGCTAAAATCATATTCCGGCCAAAGCTCGGGGTCGAACCCTTGCAGCATTGGCTGCAGATGTTCCGAGACGTCGCGCCAACCGCCGATTGACTTGGTCGAAATCTTTTTCCTCACTTGGTCAATGCTGGCAGTTCTGACCTGTTGCTTGTTCTGTTCCGGGTGCATCATGGCTTCGGACCACTCGATATCGCAGAACTCCGCGACTTTCTGGCTATAGGTCTTTGGATCAGAAACCAGTTCTTCGTAGGGGACGGTCAGGATTCTGTCGCCAAACACGGCAATCCAATGCGCCATGTAGCGGCGGTACAAGTTCGCTGAATGAGCAATGGACTCAAGGTTCGACGCATAGCGCATCCCGCCGGCGGGGAACCTTCTGATCCACTTGGACAAACCAACATCCCGAGGGTCGCGCAGCATGTTGATGACTTTTGCGTTCGGAAAGGCCGACAGCAGGAACCCTGCGCGCTGGAAATTATGCGGCATCTTATCCACGAATGCGACCGAGTCTTCAGGGACTGGCGGCATTAGCCTGCGGAACTCCCGCGCGAATTCCGCAGCTTCTTTAGCTCCAAATCGTTTGCGCGTTTTCAAATGAACATGCGATAGATCGCTGCCGATCGTCAGTTCCCCGCACCCGGCGATTTTGGGATCTGTGCTTAGCATCATCTCCATCAGCGTGGTGCCTGAACGCGGCTGGCCCAGCACGAAAATCGGTTTGGGGGTCTCTGAAAGATCGGTCACAACCGGTGCAGAGGCCGTGGGGAAAAGGTCTGTGATCTGAGCCAGCTTTTCTTCTTCGGCGGCGAAATCGTAGGGGTTTGCTTCGTGTTGTATCGCGTTGGCTCGTGCGAATTGCGGAAGCGCGGCACCCAGCCCTTCGGTTTTTGAAATCAGCTCTGCCTTGGCGAACTCAAGCTCGGAAACGCCATGCTCATGAGTTTGGCGGGCCGCCTCAACCGCTTGCATCAGATCCGGCGCTGTTTCGGCATTTGCCATTGTAGAGAGTTGAAACAGCGTCGCCACGTGGCCTGGGTCTTTGGCCACAATGCCTTGCATAATGTCCTTTGAACCCGCTTTGTCGCCACTCTGGTGCAGGTTAACTGCCATTTGAAACGCGATATTGTTGTTTTCAGGTTCCAGCGCATAGGCCCGCGTAATGTCGCGTGTGCCGTTCTCGACAAATGCGATGCGTCCATAAGCCCGTGCCCGTGCGCACAACAGACCCGCGTTGTCCGGGTCAGAGGCCAGCTTTCTGGTGGTATAGTCGATGATAAGACGCCAGTTGCTGCCCTTTTGTTGAATCTCGTCGATGACGCGGGTCAGTTCCTTGTTGTTCGGGAATTTTTCCAGCTTTTGTTCAGCAAATTCCATGGCCTTCGGAATCTGGCCCGTCTGCATTAATGCGTTGGCAAGGTTTTCAACAAATTGCGGATCATCCGGCTTCATCCGCGAGGCTTCGATGAAATGCGGTATCGATTTCCGGTACTGCTTCATCTCGGTCAGGACAAAGCCTGAGATGGCGTGAAAGTCCGTGTCCTTGGGGAATTTCTTTAGGCCCAGTTGCGCTTTTTTCAGTGCCTGCTGCAGCTTGCCCGCGTCCAAGGCGGACAGCGCCTTGCTTTTGAGGGAATTCGCCGTTTGATTTTGCATGTGACCCCGTGAGAACTTGTGCCTGTAGGAAATACTGTTGATGGTTCATTACCCATGTGCGGACGGTTTGCAATAACTCTTCCCAACGACGCAATGGCGCAGCTTTTTGCGGCTCGGCCTGCCAATACGTTGCCTGCGGTGCCCAATTTCAATGTTTGCCCGACAAATCAGGTGCATGTGGTGCGGGCCGGTGAAAACGGCCGCACGCTGGATCCGCTGCGATGGGGGTTTCTGCCGCATTGGTACAAGACGGAAACCGCCGGTCCCTTGCTGATCAACGCGCGGGCCGAAACGCTGGCCGAGAAGCCCGCCTTTCGTGCAGCCTGCCGCGAGCGACGGTGCCTGATCGTGGCCACCGGGTTTTACGAATGGACCAAGACGGATCAAGGTGACCGGCTGCCTTGGTATATTCAGCGCAATGATCGCGCACCCATTGCGTTCGCCGGTGTCTGGCAGAACTGGGGGGCTGAGGGCGCGCGGCAGGGGACATGCGCGATTGTCACAACCCCTGCCAACAAGCACCTGAGCGCGATCCATCACCGAATGCCCCTGATACTTGAGCAGGACGCCTGGCCTTTGTGGTTGGGCGAAGCTGGAAAGGGGGCCGCCCGGTTGATGCAGCCCGGGGCCGAAGATGTTCTGAGCTTTCACCGGGTGGACCCGGTTGTAAATTCCAACCGGGCGGCCGGACCAGACCTGATTGAGCCGGTCGATGCGTGACCACACTTCTTTTCAAACCACTCAAGGCGGGTTAGACCGTTGACATGGTTCTGAAATTTTCCAACCTGCCCGAGCTGTATGCGCATGGTTTCGACACTGTGATCGACGTGCGCAGCCCTGCGGAATTTGCCGAAGATCATTTGCCCGGCGCGATTAATCTGCCGGTGCTGGATAATGAGGAACGCGCGAGAGTCGGGACGATATACGTGCAGCAAAGCCCTTTTCTGGCGCGTAAACTGGGCGCGGCATTGGTGTTTCGGAACGCGGCGAACCACATCGAACGCAGCCTGTCCCACCATGAAGGGGGGTGGAAGCCTCTGGTCTATTGCTGGCGAGGCGGGCAGCGGTCGGGTTCGTTCACCTGGATGTTGCAGCAAATCGGCTGGCGTGCCGAGGTCGTTGAAGGTGGCTATCGCACCTATCGAAGGCTGGTGAACCGATACCTTTACCACGACCCGTTGCCTCACCGATTGATCGCGCTGGACGGTTACACGGGTACTGCAAAAACCGAATTGCTGGCCAAGCTCGGCGCGCGCGGCGTTCAGGTGCTCGATCTGGAAGGGCTGGCCAATCATCGAGGGTCCTTGCTGGGTGAAATGCCCGGAGGACAGCCAAGTCAAAAGGCATTCGAGTCCGCGTTGGCAGCGCATCTGTGTCACCTGGACCCCGCTCGCCCGGTTCTGGTCGAGGCGGAATCGTCAAAAATCGGGTCTTTGATCCTGCCGCCGACCGTTTGGGCCGCTTTGCGTGCTGCTCCGCGAATTCAGATCAGCGCGCCGATCGAAGTTCGCTCGAGCTATCTGGTATCGGCCTATGATGACGTACTCTCGGACAGCGACCGGCTGCGGGATCGGCTGTCTCCGCTACGGTTTCATCGCGGTCACGACGTTGTGGACGGGTGGCTGGAAATGATCGATGCCGGGGACAAACAGGCCTTGACCCGCGCATTGATGGAACAGCACTACGATCCGGCCTACGCAAAGGCCAGCCGTGCGCGTGACGTGAATGTGGTCGCGCAAATCACTGTGTACGAACTGAACGAGACCGGGCTTGAGAACGCTGCAACCCAGGTTCAGCGCGTGCTGGAGCGGCTTTGAAGTTTCAGACCGGGCGTGTCGGTCATATGTCCGATAACTACCGCCGGGTATCCGGCCTTGCGCAGGTCATCGCATATCCCAAGCGCGTCATCCCAGGGGATGGCGGCCAAGAGGCCACCGGCTGTTTGAGGGTCAAATAGCAAATCCACCTTGCCGCCCAAGGGAAGCTCTGGCGCGGCCGAGCGGTTGTCATTGAAGATGGTAGACCTGACACCCTGTTCGCTTAGTTCCAACGCGCCCGCCATGATCGGAATGGCATCCAGATCAAGCGTTGCCCCACATGCTGAAGCCTCGCAAATGCCCTGTAGGTGACCGGCCAGCCCAAATCCGGTGACATCGGTCATCGCGTGGGCGCCATTCAGGATGCGCGCCGCGTCGCCTTGGGGTTGGGTCATGTGTTGAAACGCCTTTGCGACCCATTCTCCTGCGGCCTCACCAGCCATTTCCGCAGCCATTAGAACCCCGCTGCCCAAGGGCTTGGTCAGGATAAGGGCATCCCCGGCGCGTGCGCCTGCCAAGGTGATCGGATCGCTGCTGCATAGTCCGGTCAGCGTAAATCCGATGGTCATCTCATCCCCCATCGAACTGTGGCCCCCGACGATTTCAGCACCCGCCGCCCCCATGACTTCACGTGCAGCGGTCATGATTTCAACCATCGTGCGGTGTTGAGGGTCCGGGGCCATGCGCGGCAGGATTATCGTTGCCGTCGCCGCTTGTGGCTGCGCCCCCATCGCCCAGATGTCTCCGAGCGCGTGAACGGCGGCGATCCGCGCCATCAGCACAGGGTCGTTGGTAAACCCGCGCAAGTGATCCGTGGTCATGACCTGCTGTGCGCCCCCGGTTTGCAGCAAGGCCGCATCGTCGCCCGGAAGCGGAACCACATCCGTACGAGCCGGTTTGGGCAGATCACTCAGGACGCTTTGTAATGCGCCGCGCCCTACCTTTGCCCCGCATCCGCCGCACAGGGGTTTCTCGCCCATTGCTTCGTGAACACCGCTGGCGTGCAGCTTGGGTGGGGCTGGCTGAGGCATCTTCGGCAAGTGGCGAAACTTATCCATGAATTTCTGATCGATGTGGTTTTTCCATTTCCACATCAAAGGCCCTTTGAACGAGGTGCCCAGACGCTCGGCCAGTGCGGATTTAGCGCCCAATGATACGAGTTTCAGATAGTCATTCTGGGGGACATACCTGCGAAATGTCCCGGCCCCCAGTGCTGCCCGCACGTTTTGAAACAATATCGGCGCTTCTCTGACGGCGTAGACGCCCGCCTTGGGGCGAGGGTTCTCGGACAGGTGCGCGCAGTCTCCGGCCGCAAAGATGTTGGGATCACTCGACTGAAGGTGCCCGTTGACGCGAACAAAGCCGTCGTGAAGGTCCAGCCCCGTCTGGGCTATCCACTCATAAGGCCGTGCACCTGCTGCTCCGGTCACGAAGGTCGCAGGTATCTGCCGCCCGTCTTTCAATGCGACATGGTCGCCGGTTATTTCGATGATCTCAGCGCCTTCGATGACGTCAATGCCAAGGTCGCTCATGGCGTGACGAATGGTTGCCGCGGCTTTGTCTCCGGTCGCGGTCAGAGCTTGTGCATTGTCAACCAGCGCCACCTGAGCCGGACGGCCCTTTTTTCGCAAGGCATAGGCCATTGCCATGACCAATTCGACACCCGCAACGCCGCCGCCGATAACAACGACTGAGGCAGGGCCCGGGGCTTCAAGGTAGTTGGCCCATTTTGTCGCAAAAGCCCCCAATGGTTTGGCTGGAATGGCATGGTCGGCAAATCCGTGCAGAGACGGCATGTCCGAGGTTATGCCAACATTGATAGATGCCACGTCAAACGCGACCGGAGGGCGTTCGGGCACGTGAACAACGCGATTGTCCAGATCTATGCCCTCAACTGGCCCCAGAACCACCCGAGCGTCGGCAAACCGGGCCAGTCGGACCAGATCAATATTCAGATCGTGCCGCTTATAATGTCCGGCGACAAAGCCCGGCAGCATTCCCGAATAGGGGGCCGTTGGATCAGGGTTGATCACGGTGACCCGTGCGCCCGGCAACGGGTCCATTCCCCATTTGCGCAGCAGCAATGCGTGGGTGTGGCCTCCGCCAATCAGAACCAGGTCGCGGGTCAGGGGCAGCGGAGGTGTGTGCATATCACTAATTCGCCGTATGGTCCGGAACGTCTTCGACCTGTTCAACCGCATGAGTTGCCCAAAGCTCGTCTTCGCCCGCGTCCGGCAGGCTATCAGGCTTTTCGTGACGGTGAATATGCCATTTGGCAATGAACAGAGCGGTAATCGGGGCGGTCAGGAACAGGAACAGTGTAATCAGCAGCTCGTGCAGCGACAGCTTCTGTTCCAGAAGAACAGAGTGGAAAATCGAGGCCAGCAACACACCGCCCACCCCAAGGGTCGTCGCCTTGGTGGGCGCGTGCAGTCGGGACATCGGATCCTTGAGTTTGATCATCCCATATGATCCCACAAATCCAAAGATACCTGAAACCACAAGAAAGAAGGCGATCAGCAGTTCAAAGAAAAATGTCATGACGCCCTCACTCGATAATGTTGCCGCGCAGCATGAAGCGCGCGTAAGCAACGGTTGAAACAAAGCCGAGCATGGCGATGATCATGGCGGCCTCGAAGAAAATCTCGGTCCCCAGCGACAGCCCGTACAGGATCATCAGCGCAATTGTGTTTATGACCATAGTGTCCAGCGCCAAGACTCGGGTGCCGACGCCATCGGCGGTGATAATCCGCCACAGGCACATCATGATGGCGGCTCCGAAACAGGCAAAGGCAAAATAGATCGCATAGGTGATCATTCAAAAATCTCCTTTAGCCGACGCTCGTATCGCTGCTTGATCTGATCGCGCACCTCGTCCGGGTTGGGCGCATCAAGGCAATGTACCAGCAGATTATGCCCCTGCGCCGACAGATCGCAGCTTACGGTGCCGGGGGTCATTGTTATGGTTCCGGCCAGAACCGTAATCGCTTCGGGCGTGCGCAGGTCCAGCGGAACGCTGATCCAGTTCGGCTGGCGGTCAGCGTCCCGTTTGAACAGGATGATCCGGGCAACCGTAATATTGGCGATCACGATGTCCCAAAGCACAACCAGGATGTATTCAACCACCATTGGCCAGTTGCGCAGCTTGGGGCGGTCTGGCCAGTAGGGTTGCGTGATGAATGGGATGATAATCCCCAAAAGCAGGCCAAACACCAACGAGTTCAGAGAGGGCTTGTTTGCCAGCAGAACCCACACAACCGTCAAGAGAAAGGTCAGGTGAGGGTGCGGAAAAACCCGGTGCAGGAGTCTCATCATTCTTCGTCTCCCAAAACGGCTGCGATGTAATCTTCTGGGGTGAATAACTGCTCGGCCGTGCGGCTTGCGTATTGCAAAGCCGGACCCGCGAACAAGGTCAGCACAACAAGGCCCAGAGCGGCTGCGAACACGGCGGTGAACGCCAGGCCGGGTTGAGGTTCTGGTGCCGGGGCGGGCTCAGCTTTGTCCTCGTTTTCCGGGTCTTGTTCCGTGTTGTGCTGGGCGTCGTGGCTTTTCCAGAAGATCAGTGACCCAGCTCGGGCCAGCCCGACGATTGTGACAAACGACCCGAACAGGACCACCGCCCAGATCGCAGTGGCATCTGGCGCATCCCGCGCAGCATCCAGCACCAGCAGCTTGCCAACAAAACCCGACAACGGCGGCATACCGGCCAAGGCGATCGCACCAACGAAGAACAGGGCCGAGATCAGACCGCCCTGCGGCATGGGCGCAGTGGGGGCGATTGCTCCGCCCCGGCGTTCCACAACAAGGTCGGCCACCAGAAACAGAAGGGCCGTCGCAAGGGTCGAGTGGTAGATATAGTAAAGCGCTGCGGCCGTCGCGGTTTCGGTGAACAGCGAGATTGCAACCAGCAAAGTACCCATCGAGGCAATAACGCAAAAGGCCACCATTCGCGCGATATGCTGCGCGCCGAGGATGCCGATTGTTCCAACGGCCAGTGTCACCAATGCTGCCGGTTGCAGCCATGCACCGACCAGCCCCTGTGTCGCTTGGACGTCCGGGCCAAAGCCAAGCGTGTACATTCGCAGGATGGAATAAGCTCCGACTTTCGTCATGATCGCAAAGAGCGCGGCCACCGGCAAAGGCGCGTTGGCATAGCTCGCAGGTAGCCAGAAGTGTAGTGGCAGTACGGCCGCCTTGATGCAGAACACCAGCAGCAGCAGCACAGCGCCAACCCGCAACAGCGCGGTATCCTCTGCGGGCAGTTCCGCAACGCGCACTGCCATATCCGCCATGTTCAGCGTTCCGGTCACGGCATACAGTGTCCCCAGCGCAAACAGGAACAGGGTCGAGCCAAGCAAGTTATAGGCCACGTACTGTACGCCGGCCTTTAGACGAACCGCGCCGCCACCATGCGTCATCAGACCGTAAGAGGCGATCAGCAAAACCTCGAAAAACACGAAAAGGTTGAAGGCGTCGCCAGTCAGGAACGCGCCGCATACGCCCATCAGTTGAAAGTGGAACAGGGCGTGGAAGTGTTTGCCTCTGTCATCCCAGCCTGACGCAATCGCATAGAGCACGATGGGCACGGCCAGCAACGCGGTGAGCAGGACCATCATGGCGGACAGCCGGTCGAGCACCAGAACAATGCCAAATGGCGCAGGCCAGTCGCCAAGTTCGTAGACCTGGATGTCCCCGCCAGCAGCCTGAGTAGTGATGGTCAGGGCAATGCCCAAAAGCGCCACAACACCTGCGACCGAGAAGATGCGTTGCAGGTCCAGATGGTATCGCAGGACCATGATGATGAATGGGGCCAGGATCGCGGGCAGGACGATCGGCGCAACGATCCAATGGTTCATGCGTCTTCTCCCGCAGCGTCGGTGCTGTCCTGTGCCTTCATGTCAATATGGTCGTCCTTCGAGGACAAATACGCGCTGAGTGCAATCATGACGATCACCGCCGTCATCCCGAACGAGATCACAATCGCCGTCAGCACAAGTGCCTGTGGCAGCGGGTCGGTATAAGGCACGTCTTCGTACTTGTTCAGAACGGCCGGTGCATTCAGCGCCAGCCGCCCCGTTGCGAACAGGAACACGTTCACCGCATAGGTCAGCAGCGAAAGGCCGAGAATAACGGGGAACGTCCGGCGGCGCAGGATCAGGAAAATCCCGGCGGCGGTCATGATGCCTACTGCTGAGGCTACGAGCGCTTCCATCAGGATTGCTCCTTCTCTAGTTCTTCTTCCGGCGGATCGTCCCGAAGCGGGTTGATGTCCATTGGAAACTCCTGCGCCATGCCCGGCTGCCAAGCGAACCGTGACAGGCTGTCGAGCGCAAGCATCACAGCCCCCAGAACCGCAAGGAAAACGCCGGTATCGAACAGCATCGCAGTCGCCCATTCAAATTCTTCCAGCGGGGGCCAATGGAGATACCCGAAGTCGCTGGTCAGGAACGGGCGTTCATTGAACCACGCGCCCAGTCCGGTGGCGGCGGCGATCAACACACCCCATCCAATCGTCCCGTGATAATAGAACCGCTGCCGCTCGATGGCCCAGGTGTACCCACTGGCCATGTATTGCATCAGGTAGGCGATGGCGACGATCAGACCGGCGATAAAGCCGCCTCCGGGCTGGTTGTGGCCGCGGAAGAAGATGTATGCGCCAACCATCAGCGCAATAGGCATCATCATTCGAGTCACGACCACCATCATCAGGGGGTGCGCGTCTCCTGACTGAGGCCAGTGTGGTTTGCGGTTCAGCAGGTAGCTGCGCACATTGGTGCCCAGAACGGATTCTGTCAGGGCAAAGATAATCAGGGCCGCGATGCCCAGAACAATGATCTCGCCAAAGGTATCAAAGCCCCTGAAATCGACCAGGATCACATTGACGACGTTAGTGCCCCCTCCGCCCTTGTACGAGTTGGCAAGGTGGAACTCGGAAATGGTCGGGAACGCAAAGTCGCGCAGCATGAGCGCGTAGATCAAAGCGCCCGATCCGATCCCTGCCACAACCGAGATCGCTGCGTCCCGCCACCGCCGTGCCGCGCTGCTGTCCCACGGCGTATCCGTGGGCAGGAAGTTCAGCGACAGCAACAGCAGGATCATGGTCACCACCTCGACCGAGATTTGTGTCAAGGCGAGGTCAGGTGCCGACAGATAGTTGAACGCCATTGAAACGATGAGGCCGACGACTCCGATCAGAACCAACGACAACAGCCGGTTGCGGTGGAACCACATGATCGCCAGCGTTGCACCTACAAGGCAGATCCAGCCAATGATCGGGATGATCGGAGCGGGCAGCGGCTCGCGTGTTGCGGCGCCGATCGACCCGGTCGCGTATGCGTAGTACCCAAGCCCGACCGTGAAAGCGATCATGATAATGGCGTAGCGGCTAATAACGCCGTTGTGCAGCGCGTCTGTGATCCACCGGCTCAGGATCGTGAGTGCGCCGATGACCCTGTCAAAGATCGCTTTGGCCTCGGGGCGGGGCATGGTGGTCCACAACTGCTCTCCCCGGCGGTGGAGGGCCAGCAGGAACAGACCGCCCAGCGTGGCAACGATCGACATGTAAAGCGCGGGCGTAAAGCCATGCCACAGCTTCAGCGAGTAATAGGGCAACTTCTCTCCACCAATCACCGCGCTGGATACGACCGCGACCAGAGGTCCCACGATGGCCGCAGAATAGAGACCGATCAAAACGACCAAAACAACCAGAAAGGCCGGAGCCAGCCATAGTCCGACCGGGGGATCATGCGGATGCGATGGGTAGTCGTTGCGCTGGGGGCCAAGAAACACGTGGCTGACGAAACGGAACGAATATGCGGCCGAGAACAGCGCCGCCAGCAAAGCCAGCCCCGGCACCAGATAGTGCGAGTTCAGCCAGGTGGTGTGAACAGTTTCCTCAAGCATCATTTCCTTGGATAGAAAGCCGTTCAACGGCGGCAGCCCGGCCATCGACAGTGCAGCAATCATTCCGATGGTGAATGTTATCGGCATGAGCTGACGCAGACCGCCCAGCCGCTTGATGTCACGGGTTCCGGTCTCGTGATCGACAATACCGGCCGTCATGAACAAGGCGGCCTTGAACGTCGCGTGGTTGATGATGTGGAAAACGGCAGCAACGGCTGCGAACTTGGTGCCAAAGCCCAGCAGCATCGTCACCAACCCCAGATGCGACACCGTTGAAAATGCCAGCAGCGCCTTCAGGTCATCCTTGAACAGCGCGATGCACGCGCCGATCAGCATCGTGACCAGACCCGTAGTCGCAACGATATAGAACCACGCGTCGGTTCCGGCCAGAACCGGCCACATCCGCGCCATCAGGAAAAGCCCTGCTTTCACCATCGTGGCAGAGTGCAGATAGGCTGAAACCGGCGTTGGCGCAGCCATCGCGTGGGGTAACCAGAAGTGGAATGGGAATTGGGCCGACTTGGTGAAACACCCCAGCAGGATCAGGATCAGCGCCGGTAGGTAGTATGGCGATGACTGGATCAGCTCTTTGTTCTGGAGAATGACGCTCAGGTCATAGGAGCCGACGATATTGCCGAGGATCAGCATCCCCGCGATCATGGCAAGCCCACCTGAGCCTGTGACAGCCAGCGCCATCCTCGCACCTTGGCGGCCTTCGGGAAGGTGTTTCCAATAGCCGATCAGCAAGAATGAACTCAGCGACGTAAGTTCCCAGAAAATAAGCAGAAGAAGGACGTTATCAGACAGAACAATACCCACCATCGCGCCCTGAAACAGCAGCAGGTAGGTATAGAACTGCCCCATCGGGTCTTCGCGCGACAGGTAAAATCGCGCGTACAGAATGATGAGCAGGCCGATCCCAAGGATCAGCAGAGCAAACAGGAACCCCAGCCCGTCCAGCATGAAATTTGCGTTCAGCCCAAGACTTGGAATCCAGTCGAATCTGGCCGTTACGACCTCGCCGCGCATGACCGAAGGGATGTGGATCAAAAGCCCCATAAGTGCCAGGAAAGTGGTCAAACCCGCCGCTGATGCAGCTGCGTTGCGTCCCGCCCTGATAAGTAGGGCTGGAAACACAGCGCCGAGAAAGGGAAGGGCCGCGATGAGGAATAGGGACAAGTGCGATACTCCGGTCTGGGCGGTCAAAAGTGGTACTGATTTTGTAAGGAAATTTTTCCGACTGTCCAGCTATTGCAAGTTTAGAGCTTTGATCTAGTGCGGTCGCAAACCGATGTTTTTGACGCGATGAAATGACGCGATCTTGATGACTGCGCAAAATTTCGGCGCGGAATTCAAACCTATGCTGTGATAAACCGGTTGCGTCGGTTCAGGAGAAGGCGGCGTGTCGGACAAAATGAACAAAGCGCGTAGATGGATATTGCTGGGTGGCGCTGCTGTCTTGGCTGCCGGCTTCGCTGTTCGGGAATATCAGCTTACCCCTCCTCCATACGATGGGGACCAGATTGGCGTCAGGGACGCGCATCAGCAGGCTGTTTCCGGTGAGATTTTGTTGCTGGATATCCGCACGCCGCGAGAGTGGAAGGCCACAGGCGTCGCAGAAGGCGCGGCACCGCTGGACATGCGCCGGGAGGATTTCGTCGACGTGTTGGATCAAATGACGGAAGGCGACAGGAGCACGGCAATCGCTTTGATCTGCGCGCGCGGTGTGCGATCTGCGCGGTTGAGTAACCGTCTGAGCGAAGCCGGGTTCTCCAATATTATTGACGTTCCCGAAGGAATGCTCGGGTCCGCCGCTGGACCGGGATGGCTTCGTGCGGGGTTGCCTGTGGGCGCATATAGCGAGGAAATTCTATGATCCGAACGGTAACTCTGGCACTTGGATTATCGCTTGCAGGACAGACCGGCCTTGCCGCCTGCGCCGATCAGGATGGGATGTGCGAAACGGCTTCGGGCGGGTATCACATCGAACTGCCACAGGCTGAAAATCCGCCGCTGGTGGTTTTTCTGCACGGGTATGGCGGCACCGCGACGGGGACATTGAAAAACCGCAGTATGGTCGATCCTCTGCTGGCCCGTGGCTATGCGGTTATGGCGCCGGAAGGGTCCGAGCGAAACGGACGCCAAAGCTGGAACTTTTTCCCCGGATGGGAGGGCAGGGACGAGACCGCCTTCCTGACCGAAGTGGTGCAGGACGCCTCGGACCGGTTCGGTATTGACGCCGACCGCGTGGTGTTGGGCGGATTCTCCGCCGGTGCCTTCATGGTCTACTATCTGGCCTGTGCTGCGCCCGAGACATTTTCGGCCTATGTGCCGGTATCCGGCGGGTTTTGGCGGCCTCATCCCCAAAGCTGCGACGGACCGGTGCGTATGTTTCACACGCATGGCTGGACGGACAATGTGGTCCCGCTGGAAGGCCGTATCCTTGGTGGAGGCCGCTTCCATCAGGGCGACATTTTCGCCGGGTTGGAAATATGGCGTGTGGCCAATGAATGCGCAGACACCAAGCCCACGGGCTTTTCCACAACGGGCCAATTCATGCGCCGCCACTGGAGCGGCTGCGCCGATGGCAGCGCGTTGGAATTCGCGCTGTTTCCCGGTGGGCACAACGTGCCAAAGGGGTGGGCCGATATGATGGTTGACTGGTATGAGGGTCTGCCGGGGGGCTGATCAAAGCCCCTTACTCGGCAGGTGTCATAACGCCCTTGCCCTCGATCAGGCGCTTCAACTCGTCCCGGTGGCGGCGAGCCGATCTGGTGATCGCAGGTTCCTGAATGTCCTCTTTCATTCCAACCATTCGGCGCGCGGGTGCAGATGATACGCCGCTGAGCGCCGACAGCGGGATGGCAAACGCAAGGCTTATGGCAATCGGAGCCAGCCAGATCGACACGAGGCCCGACAGAATGCCGACACTTAGGGCGATGCCGCTGACCGTTTCCAGCGCGTGGCACAGGATCAAGGTGCGCAGCCCATAGCTGCCGCCGTCCCGCGCCTGCGGGGACCAGCCTTTTTGCACGCCTAACGCAGTGCGGAAAACGGCGATCATCTGCTGCACCATAAGGATCGGAGCGTAGAGGACGGACAGGACCACCTCGGCCAGAAATGAGGTCAGAAACTTGGAGCCTCCACCGAACTCGGAATAGCGCTTACCGCTTAGGGGCAGGGCTAGAACGCCAAGCACTTTGGGGGCCAGAAGCATGGCATACATGACCAGAATGATCAGGACGTGGCGGGTTTCCGACATTTCCGGCCACTGCGGGAACAGAGGGTTATCGGGGCTGAAATAGTGCAGAACCGAAGCGTCCTGGCCCTGACCGATAAGCGCCCACATGACCAGCAAGGCGAACCAAAGCGGTGACATCAGGTATCCAACAGCACCGTGGAACATGTGGAACCGCGACACGGCCCGAAACCCGGCAGAGTCCAACAGTTTCAGGTGCTGCAGGTTGCCCTGGCACCAGCGCCTGTCCCGCAATGCGTGATCAATCAGCGTCGGTGGTGTTTCCTCGTATGACCCACGGATGCGCGGCAGGAACCGCACGCCCCATCCGGCACGGCGCATTAGCCCGGCCTCGACGAAATCGTGGCTCATGATCAGCTTTTCCTGGCCGCTCAGCGACCGGAGTTTTGGCAGACCCGCGCAATTGGCAAAAGCCTTGGTGCGGATAATGGCGTTGTGACCCCAATAGTTGCCCTCTTGCCCGCACCAACGGGCCAGACCTTCGGCAAAGGCAATGCCATAAACCCCGTTGGCGAACTGCTGCATGCGGGCAAAAACCGACTGCGCGCCGATCAGTTGGGGATAGCTCTGGATCAGACCCGCGCCGGGGTCGCGCGCCAAAGAGTCGGTCAGGCGCAGGATCGCTTGGCCGGTCATCAGGCTGTCAGCATCCAGCACCAGCATCGCGTCCCAATCAGCGCCCCAGCGACTGACCCAATCGGCGATGTTCCCGACCTTGCGGTCCGTGTTCTGTTCGCGCCGACGGTAATAGAGCTCCAGCCCCGGGGCGAGCGTGGTGCGCAATGCTTCGATACTGGCTTGTTCCTGCGCCGCAATTTCGGGGTCGCGAGTGTCGGACAGGATGAACATGGCATAGTGGTGCTGCCCCCCCTGCGCGCGCAGGTCTTCCAGCATCGTCCGGGCATTCCCCAGAACATTCCACGGCACTTCGTTGTAGACGGGCATGAGCAGGGCTACGCGCAGTGGCTGTGCGCGATCCTGTCGTTGCGGCGGCTCTTGCCGGGACAGCGAGATCATGCCCAGAAGAACAGTGCAGACCGTGAAGGCGATCCAGAAGAAATTGAACGAGATCAGGGTCAGAAGAATGCCTTCCACCAGATTGATCCCTTCTGCCGCAAACCAGTCCGCCATGACCCACAGCAAGCCCAGCGTCGCCGCCATCGCGGGCGAGAACGCAAGCGCGCGCCAGAAACCAGCCGAAGGGCGCTTGCCGCCCGGCACCTGCGCATCGCGGAACCCCGCGCGGAAATCCTGCGCTGGCATCGCCAAAGGGGTTTCTGGCGGCATGATATGAAGGTCGTGGCTCATGTGGTCCAACGGTACAGCCAGACCTCAGAGGCCGGTTGCTTGTCTTTCATCAACTGAGCGCGCAGTTCGACGTGGTTACGCTCACCCGGCTGGAAAGAGAACGCCAGCCGCAACCCACCCGTATCGGGGTTTCGTTGCAATACGCCATCCGAGGTCTCAGCGTGTGGCGAGTCCACGAAGATGGTCATCGCCTCGGGATCATCGAACAGATCGCTGGGTTCAAAGTCGATGACAGCCAGACGGCCTTCGCCAAAGGTGTTGTCCCCCATCGCCGTGTTGATCACGCGCGGCATTGGGGTGCGCTGCGGTTCTTCGCCCCAGATCAGGCGATAGGACAGGTCAACCTGACTGCCTGCCGCATATGGCTCCATCGGCCGCCAGTAGGCGACGATGTTGTCGTAAATCTCTTGATCGGCCGGAATTTCCACCAACGTTACGGTGCCCTTGCCCCAGTCCCCGTTCGGTTCAACCCACAGGCTGGGACGTTTGTGGTAATTGGCCTCAAGATCGGCGTAGTCCGAGAATTCCCGCTTGCGCTGCATCAGGCCGAAACCGCGCGGGTTCAGGTCGACGAAAGAGGAAATCTGCAGGCGGGTGGGGTTGGCCAATGGCCGCCACAGAACTTCTCCGGCGCCGTTGCGGATCAGCAGCCCGTCGCTGTCGTGGACGGCGGGGCGGAAATCGTCAAAGCGGCTGTGGTTGGTCTGATCGAACAGGAACATCGAGGTGCCCGGCGCGATACCCACATGTGTCAGGTCTTCTCGCGGGAACAGCGTGGCTTCGACATCCATCACGCAATCCGCACCGGCGGTGAGGTTGAACCTATAGGCACCGGTCACGCTGGGGCTGTCCATCAGGGCGTGTACAACCATGTTGCGTTGGCCGGGCTCAGGGCGTTCCAGCCAAAAGCGGATGAATTCCGGGAACTCCTCTCCGTCCGGATCGCCGGTCTTCAGGGCAAGGCCACGCGCGGACAGGCCGTAGACTTCGTGCAGCCCGATAGCGCGAAAATAGCTGGCCCCTTGCCAAACACAGAACTCGTCTGTCTCGCCGGGGCGGTGCATCTCGGTCCGCAGGCGCAGGCCTGAAAAGCCCAGCGTATCGTCGATGGGCAGTTGCGGCACGTCTTCGGATTTGTCGAACATCGACAGATCGAAAGCGACTGGCGTGGCCATGCCCCCCTCGACCGTGGACACTTTGACAGTGCGGGGAAAGTAGAGTCCGGGCGTAAAGAAATCGACGTTAAATGGCGTCTCGGTCTCGTACCACAGCGCGCGATCCAGACGGAACCGGATCGAGCGGTATTGCTGATAGGTCAGATCCTGCCATTCCTGCGGGACCATTTCCCGTTCCGCAAATGGCCGGCTGGCCAGATCACGGGCAAGCGCGATCACGTCATCGCGCTGGAAAGGAACTTCACCACCTACCGCAAAGGTCGCCGGGGCGAATGCAAGCGCCGAGGTTGAGGCCAGAAATGCGCGACGTGTGAAATTCATTTTTTCGACTTCCAGGGTTGTGACTTAAACCAGGCGGCCATGTATGCGACGCCGATGATCATGGCAAAGCCAATCATGTTGGCGGCAAATACACTGGCAACATCCCGCCCACTCAGGTCCAGGCCGACGCCGATAAGTCGCGCTGCTGCCATGGAAAAAACGAAGACCGCCAGCGATTGCTGCCCAACTTTGGTGATGACGGTCAACAGGAATTGCCAGACCCGCGCGGCGGCCCCGTGCCCGGTGGCAATCAGGCGGTGGCCATGTTCACCTGCGACGACCCAGCCCAGATAGGCCAAGGACAGGAAGTGAATATAGCGGAACAAGCCAAACTCGGTCTTGTCGCGGAATTCTTTGGTCACGGGCCAGACCTTGCGGATTTCGTCGGCAAGGTCAGGGGCTGCCGCATTGATCCACATGAACACTTTCCAAGACCCGAACGGCATCGACAGGATCAGGAAAAGCGCCGCTGCCCAGATCAGTGTTTTTGACACTGGCGGGGCAGGAATCCAGCCGCGCATGAAGGCAAAGCCGGTGAAGAACAGCAACTGCCAGCCAAACGGGTTGAAGAACCACTGCCGCTCTGACCACGGCTCGGCGGGCAAGGCCAGCGCACCCGTCTGTGCGACCAACCAGATCGCAATGGAAGCGGTGGCAACGGCCCAGAATCCGATCCGGTGCAGGCCCATGAACACGGGCATAAGCGCCAGAACCACCAGATACATCGGCAGAATGTCAAAGTAGTTCGGAACGTATGTCAGCGTGAACAGCCCGACCATTTGCGGGGCAGGGTCGTTGAAGAAATGCTGTAGGTTCAGTGACGAGACATAGGGTTTCTCGAAAAGCCCGGTCTGATCCAGCGCGGCCATCGACATTGCCACAAAGAAGAACAGACAGATATGCGCCCAGTATACCTGCCAGATGCGATAGGCGACGCGCGCTGTGCCCATCCACCAGCCTTTGCGCAAAAAGGCACCGCCAAACGCGATGGCCGAAGCCATGCCCGAGCAGAACACAAAAATCTCGGTTGCGTCCGAGAACCCGAACCGAGCGGGAATCCATTTGGCCCAAGGGTCGTTCGGGATATGGGCGATCAGGATGATGAACATCGCGATGCCGCGATAGAAATCAAGGCGCGGGTCGCGCGTGCGGGCAGGGGCAGCCGTCGAGGACGCCACCGGCGCAAAATCAGAAGCGGGCGATGCAGTCGCCATACGTTTTCTGTCCTTCTTTAGTCTTTTTGTTATTCAGCTGGGACGCTTTGTGCGTCGCCGCTGTCGCGGGCCGCGTCAATCAGAGCGCGGCGCGCAAGGGCATAATTGTCCTCTCCACCGGCCCGTTTGGATCGGCGGTCGTCCAGGATGCGCTCGACATCATCCAAGCGCCCGGCGCGCAGGCCGGAGTCAATCGTTATTCGCTCAAAAACATCACGTTGGGCATGGCTGCCCCCTACCAGTTGCATACAGTCGCGCGCGCTCGACAAAAAGTTGAAAGCCTCGCCATAAAGACCTTCGCCAAAGGCTTCAAGCCCTTTGGCCGCAGCGATCCCCGGGTCGGACATGCGGATCGGTGTGTCGCCGTGATTGCGCTGGGCGTCTTTCTGGATGCGTTGCAGAATCTTTCCGGTTGCCTCGGGGCGATTGTCGCCTGTGAGGGCCAACAAATAGTGCAGATCGGCAAAGATCAGACAGCCGTCCTCTGTGCGCGCGGCGCTGAGGTCCGCCAGTTCTTCCCAGCGGTTGCCGACATTGACGCCCTCAAGCTCCAGCCGGGACAGCAGCGAGGTCGCGTTCGAGATATCGCGGTAGTCGTCGGTTTTGTCCTGACGGATGTAGTTGTCGTATAGCTCCATCACCTGATCGACCTGACCCAGATCCAGATGCATCAGCGCCTTGTGCCACCAGACGTGATAGCGAAAGTTGTTGCAATGGGTCCAGGCGTCCTCACGCCCGGCCAGCCAGTCCAGACCCAGTTGAGCATTGCCTGTCATTTCGTGCACATGGGCGACGGCGTGCAGACCCCATGCATCGTCGGACACCATCCACAATGCCTGACGACCAGCAATCTCGGCCTTTTCGTAGGCGCCTGTTTCTTCCAACGCGAAAGAGTGGCAGCCCAGCAGATATCCGCGCCCTGCGTGGTCGGGTTCATACACGGGCATCACCCGTTCGATCGAGCGGCGCATCCCAGCGGAGTCCCCCAGCACAAACCGGGTGGCGTGGCTGAGCTTCATCGCAAGCGTATCCTGTGGATGTGCGCGCAAGATTTCCTCGAACTTCTGGATCGCGTGCGAGGGCAGGTCGGACAGGTAAAGGCCCAATGCATCAACGTACAGACGTTCCCGGTCTGTGACCGGCTGGCGCTCCATCGCGGCATTTGCGGCAGCCAGGGCGTCAGTCGCAACGGGCATCATTTCACGCCGGCCCAAGAGAACCATGAACAACCCTTTGACCGCATGACCCAATGCAAAGTCGGGCTCAAGCTCGAGCACTGTGCCCAAGTGCTGCGGGGTGATCGCAGCGTGCGCCATGAACCCAAGCAGCACTCCGTTCCACGCATCGACGCTTGCCGGGTGGCTCAGAGTGTTCATCTGTCCGAAAACGTCTTGTTTCATGCTTGTGGTCCGATCCAGTTGAGAATTTTTTACAATATTCGACTTATCAGAGACTCTAGCGGCGTCGTATCAGTATCGACCAACCTCTCGAATTGGTGAAAGGCCGTGTGTGTAAAACGTGAAAAAAACCGCCGATTCAACGGCATGTTTCAGCAACATGCCGCCTAATTCGGCGTTGTGTTTCAATCTTTGAACGGATTTTCAGCGTTCAGAACATCCTGAGTGTCCGCCCCAAAGACCGGCGGTGCCGCACGATATGTGACAGGCGTGCGCGAGAATTTGAGCGGATTGCCGATCAGTTTCACCTCGGCCGGGTCTGCCTGCATTGCAATCTGCATCTGCCTTGCCGCGACCTGTTCGGTGTCAAATACCTGATCCATTGTCTGCACGGGGCCGACGGGCACTTTGCGGTTTTCAAGCTCGGTAATCACGGTTTCTGTGTCAAAAGACCGAACGGCGGGGCGAAGGATCGCGTTCAACGCGTCCCGATTTTCAAGACGGGCCGGGTTGGTGGCAAAACGGGTGTCATCGGCCAATTCCGTGCGTCCGATAAAGTCGCAGAAACGCCCGAACTGGCTGTCATTCCCGACCGCCAGAATGACGTGGCCGTCCGATGTTTCATAAACATCATAAGGCACGATATTCGGATGGCCGTTTCCGCGCCGCTGTGGAACGTCGCCAGAGGTCAGGTAGTTGACCCCTTCGTTGATCAGCCATGCGATCTGAGCATCCACAAGCGCAAGGTCGATCTGCTGGCCCTCTCCGGTCAGGTCGCGATGGCGAAGCGCGGCCAGAATCCCAACGGTTGCGTACATCCCGCACATCACATCCGCGATGCCCACGCCTACCTTCATCGGAGCGCCCTCGGGGTCGCCGGTAAGGGACATGATGCCGCCATAGCCCTGCGCCATCAGGTCATAGCCAGGTTTCGACGAATTCGGCCCCGTCTGCCCGTAGCCTGAAATCGAACAATAGACGAGGCCGGGAAGCTCTTGTGACAACGCCTTGTAATCCAAACCGTATTTCGCCAACCCTCCGGGTTTGAAATTCTCGATCAGGATATCCGCGTGCGAGGCCAGCCTTTTGATCTCGGCCTGACCTTCGGCTGTCGCGATGTCGATGGCGACCGATTTCTTGTTGCGGTTGGCCGACATGAAATACGCGCTCAGGTCCGAGGGGTTTCCGTCGGCGTCTGCCACATAGGGCGGCCCCCATTGGCGCGTGTCGTCGCCTTTGGTCGCCGGGTTTTCGATCTTGATCACGTTGGCACCCAGATCTCCCAGAAGCTGAGTGCAGGTCGGCCCCGCAAGGATGCGAGACAGGTCCAATACCTTTACGCCCTTCAGCGGGCCTTCAGATCCGGCCATCATAGCCTCCTCGGTCGATTTCTGCGGCGATCACAGTGAATGTGTTGGACTTCATCGCAGCGTCCAGCGCCGCGCGCAACTCGGAACGATTGCGGACCGTATGGCCGCTGCCGCCAAAAGCCCGGCCCATTGCCGCGAAATCGTGGCGGTCAAAGTCTACGCCCTTGTTTCCCATCTGCCGTTGCCGCTGTTTCAATTCGATCAGGGCGAGGCTTGCGTCCACGAAGACCAGAAATATCGGGTTGCCGCCCATTTCGGCGGCGGTCGAAAGCTCTCCGGCGACCATCAGGAACCCGGCGTCCCCGGAAAAGCTGATCACGGGGCGGTCGGGCTCGGCCAATTTCAGGCCGATCGCCATCGGCACGGCACAGCCCATCGTGCAAAGGGCCGAGGACTGGATCAACCCACGTTCCTCGGCACATTCCCACATCTGGCTAAGCAGGATGCGATGCGCCCCGCTGTCAGCTGTGGCCAGCGTTTCCGGCGGCAGGACAGCCCGTGTTTCAGCGATGACGGCAGCCGGTCCCCACTCATCATCGGTTGGAAAAGCCTGGGCCAACGCGGATTTGACCTTGGCAGGCTCATCGCCGGGCCAGGTTTTGCGGGCGGGGTTGCCCTTGGCAATCGCTTCAAGCGTGGCACCTGTATCGGCCACCAGATTCAACCCGGCCTGATGCATGTAGTGGTCATTGACCACGGCCGAGATATCAATGACCCGTTTCTCATCAGGGTCCCAAATCTCGCGCCAGCCGGGGCGCATTTCGATCGGGTCGTAGCCCAGACATAGCACCAGATTCGCCTGTTCGACCAACGGCACCAAGTGCTTATCTGCCAACGGCGACAGACCCGCACCGCCCAAGCACAAGGGATGATCTTCGGGCACAACGCCCTTGGCTTTGTAGGTGGTGACGAATGGAATGTTGAAGTGTTCCAGAAACGCCTGCACGACGTTGCGCGAGTCATCGTAAAGGACATCAAGCCCGACAATGGCGATGGGGCGTTCAGCCTCGGTGACCCAGCGCCGGGCTTTCTCAACGCAATTCCCCTCGGGCGCGACTGCGCCGGGTTTGGTAAGCCTGCGACGTTTGACGCCCGATACGCGGGTATCCGCGACCGAGATGGGCACATCAATATGTACCGGACCCGGACGGGGTTGGTTGGCCAGCGAAACGGCTTTGTCCGCAATGATATCCGCGCCTTTTGCAGTAAGCGTAAAGGTCCCTTTGGTGATCGAGCGGTAGACCTGCGCGTGATCCATGACCTGATGGGTATAGGTCAACGCCTCATCCGCGTCGACGCATCCGGTCAGCACGATCATGGGCACCCGGTCCTGCAGGGCGTTGGCGACCACGTTGATCCCGTTCATCGCGCCGGGGCCGAGCGTCGCGACCAGAATGGCCGGCGCGCCGTCGCGGTGATGCACGGCTTCGGCCATGAAGCCTGCTGCGTTCTCGTGTTTGGTCAGGTGAAAGGTGATCCCGGCCTGTTCCAGCGCGTCCACCAGTGTCAGAACTTCACCACCCGGCATGCCAAAGGCGTGGCGGCACCCGGCCTCGTAAAGACGTTCGGCCAGAAGGTCAGCAGCGCGCGGCGAAAGGTCCTGCATCAGTCGTGCTCCGATAAACTGTTTCACAGCAGATTGCGGAGGACAGCCCGGGACGCAAGGCGGATCACGCCAGTGTGACTAATTGACTGCGGTTTCGGCTATTATTTGGAACTTTGTGTCCAGGTCTGACGCTATGTCTTTCAGCGTGTCACCGCCTTCAGGCAAATAGGGTGAGAAAACAAAGCTGGGCGTCTTGTATGACAACGTGGCGGTGCCATCTGGGTTTTCGGTAACATAGAACCGGATCGGGGCTTCAATCATCGCGCTTACGGATGTCCCAAGAACTTTTACCGCGTAGTCGTTGTTGAAAACACCTATGACCAGATTGCCCGGAATAGTGATCCCGCGCGCAGCGGCTGCTTTGGTTGGCCCAGCTTGTGTCACAACAATCAGCCCGTTTTCCTTGATGGCGTTTTTGGTGTCAGTCACCAAGTCGGCAAAGGTTTTCTCTGTCGGATAGATGGCCCAACCGGTCAGCGGCCCTTCGGCCCAAGCAGACAGCGGTAAAATTGCCAACGCAAACCAGAGAGCTTTCATATGACGATCTCCTGAGACGTGCCCAAGCGAAACTTGCCAGAAACAACTGCGCCGCGCAGTCACAATCTTGTGCGCTTTCAGGATTGCGCGGCGGATCATAAAGGCTCAGAAACAGGCGGATGACAGGAAACGAGGTCTGCTTTGGATCAGATACGCTTATTGATCTGCAAGAGTTGTTCCGGTTCCCGCGACCACGCGGCTGAGTTGCAGGCAGTGCAGCAAGCGCTGAAAACAGCTGGCCTGCAGGATCAGGTGACATTGGGCGACCAAGCCTGTTTCAGCAGTTGCGCTGAGCCCACAGCCTTGGCGCTGCAAGGGCAGGGGCGGGCGTCTTACGTGTTTTCGGGGGTCGATGTGGTGAGGGATGCGGACGATATCGCCGCGACTTGCCTGACCTACCTGAGCAGCCCAAAGGGGTGGATCGAAGACGCCCGACCATGCGGGCGACTTCGGATGTGCTTGCGCGCGCGCATTCCCGCGCTTTAGTCGACCTGAACCGTGACCGTGGCGCTGACGGGTGCGCCGTCAACGGTCAGTGCGCTGTGGCTGTTCGAGTTCAACGAGACAGCCACCTCGACCTCACCTTTCGGCAGGTCGCTGATATGCATCCAGTTGCCATAGAGCCGCGCCAGTTTTTCGCCGTTGACATAAACATGTGCGTGGCCTTCTCCGGGTTTGTCCTCGGTCGAGGCGTTCTCAGGTGAGAACCGAAAGTTCTCGGGCATGACATGCAGGTTCCACCCCGCCATTGGATCTTTCGTTAGCGCGACAGACACGTCAGGCGCGTTTTCGCCTGAAGGTAGGTTCACGCTGGCAGAGTGGTCATGCGCCACCGATTCCGCGGCCGTGCCTGAGTGGTGTGACGGATCTCCGTGGTCGTGACCGTCGAAAGTGACCCCGTTTGCGGCGGCGACGACGAAACCAGCGCCCCCGCCGAAAACAAGACCGATTGCAAAAAGGGCAAGTGAACGTGCCATTTCAGTTCCTTGAAAACAAAAAGAAAACGCGCCGGGTAGAACCCGGCGCGCGTGTCTGTTCGACGATTAGGCCGTTGCTTCGGTACGTTGGCCTTCATGCTGCCAGAAATACCCGGCGAAGGCACCGACAAGGACCCAAGCCACCAGTCCGATACCTAAAGCACGAGCGGCAAACAGCGCGCCGATCTCGGTTGGGACAGGTCCGGTGAATACATCCGGTTCCGGCGCTCCGATCAGATGAGGCGCAAGAAGCAGAGCAGCCGCGATCACGTAGCTGATCAGGTTTCCGCCGAATGCGATAAGCCACATGGCAACTACCGCAGCCGCAACGGTGGCAAACCACCAGACCTGACGCGCATAAACGTCGGCCGCAGCAACTCCGGGCACCTCAGGGGCCAGCGTAAAGCCGGGCGCAAGGTGGAACGCGACGAATCCGGCCAGACCCCAAAGCACGCCAGTTCGACCGTCAATCTTGTGCCCATTGCCTTCCGCCACCGACATCAGCGCCACCATCACCAAGGCGTAGCCGGTATAGGTCAGCATGGTAAAAATCACGCTCAGGGCGTCGCGGAACAGGTCCGAGAACATGCCCGGCAGCTCAGGGTGAGCGCTGACGGATTCTCCGCCGAAATGGACCAATTCGCCCGATTCATACAGCTCGGCGTGCAAAAGCACAGGTTGCACAAAGACCAACTGCAGCAAGGCGGCAATCAGCCCCGCTGCAGCACCAGCGAACAACGCGCTGGTTAGAATACGGCTAAACATGGTCTTAGTGGCAGGGGAAGCCGGTCGCGTGACGAACGTCGTGCGCTGCGTCGTGCAGGGCGGCTGCCTGAACATGCCCGGTCAGCGTGATAACGCCCAGGCCCAGAACCACTGCGAACATGACCGGAAAGAAGCCAGCGCGCGATGCGGATGCCGTTGTTGTTTGTGTTGCCATCTTTTTTCTCCTTTGCCGCCGCACCCGACGGCCGGTGTTTCAATTTTTCGCCTGGCAGGTCTCCTGGCTTGCGGGTCGATGCACCTGTTCGCCTTCCCCCTGAAATCAGGAGTGGCTGGTTGAACAAGGGCTCTCCGCTTACAGTCGCGGGGGCGGCTCTGGACTTGACTGCACTGGCAGTCGCACCAAATTCCCTCTTAGCATCCGGATTTCTCCGGCGGGACCAGACGCCTCCATTTAGCCCTTATGAGGGCAGGGGCGCAATCGTCATTTGCGACCTTTTGCGTCAGATACCGCGCTTTTTCAGCAAATAGACATCCATGATCCACCCGTGGTCTGCGCGGGCTTGCGCACGGGTTTTCAAAATCTGCCCAGAGACTTCGGCCAGTGGGCCTTGGATCAGAGTTTCCTCTTTCATTCCCACGTAAGCGCCCCACCAAATGTCATAGTCCTTCATCTCAAGGCTCTGGAAAGAACATTCCCCGTCCAGCATGACAGCGACTTTCGAGGCGTTTCGCGGCCATCCTTCCTCTCGGATTCGGCGCCCGGTTGTCACGACATACGGCGCGCCCAGTTCGTTGATCGGAACCGCGTGGGCGGCGGTCAACGCCTGCAAAGCAGTAATACCGGGAATCACCCGGGTTTCCGGTTGGGGGTTCAGGCGCGACGCAATTCTCAGCGAGCTGTCATAAAGCGACGGATCGCCCCAGATCAGCAGGGCGACATGTTGCGCCTTTGGGTGGGCCGATATGGCGTGTTGCCAACGAAGGGCAATAGCATCGTGCCATTCGTCCACGCCGCGGAGGTATCCATCATCCGAGCGGCGTTTGGGGATATCGAAATAGGCGATCTGAGGAGGCGTATCAGTCACGGCTTGGATGATTTCCTCACGCAGCCCTGCAAGATCGGCCTTGTTTTCACCCTTGCGGGGAATCAGGATCAGGTCCGCCGACCGAATGGCTTTTGCGCCTTGAAAGGTGACGTGGTCGGGATTGCCGGTACCGATGCCGACAAGGGTCAGATCAAACATCTTCAAGCTCTGCCAATGGGCCGTAAAGGATCAGGGCAGGGGCCGTGCCGATCTCAGCCTCCAACTTCTCGGAGAGTTCACCGACCGAGGAGCGATGCAATTTCTGGTCGGGTGTCGACACGGATTCGGCCATCAATGCCGGGGTGTCCAGCGGCAGGCCGTGATCGTGCAACGCTCTGACCAGAAGGGGGAAAGTCCGTTTGCCCATGAAAACCACGGTCGTTGCGTCCGGGTCGGCCAAAGCGGGCAGATTCAGATCGTCGGGCAGTTTGCCGCTGACATCGTGGCCTGTGACAAATTGCACGCGCCGGGCGGTCAGCCGACGGGTTAGGGGAATACCGGCGGCGGCCGCGGCGGCGACCGCCGAAGGAATGCCCGGAATGATCTCGTACTCGATGCCAGCTTCGCGCAGGGCGACCAGTTCTTCCTCGAGCCGTCCGAACAAGCCCCCATCGCCCGATTTCAAACGCACCACACGTGCGCCGGTATTGGCGTAATCGACCAATAGTCGGCTAACGTGATCCTGCTTGGGCGAGGGCCGCCCGGCCCGTTTGCCGACGCCAACCAGATCAGCATCGTCCCGCGCGTGGGACAGGATCGGGCCGCTGCTGAGGTCGTCAAACAGCACGGCGTCCGCCTTTTGCATCCGGTCGACTGCTTTCAACGTCAGCAACTCAGGATCGCCGGGGCCGGAACCTATGAATGAGACAAACCCGCTCATGCCGTGGCCTCCGCGATCAAGTGAAAGAACGTGCCGGTCACATTGCCGCGTACCGACCCGGTCTGCGGTCCTTCAGCTCCTTCAGCGTCGAAAACGCGCGCCAATGGTGCGTCCGGTTGTTCGAGAATGGAGGAGTAGTGGAATTCGTGTCCCCTTAGCGGTGTCTTGACGTCAAATCCGGGCATCGGGGCCAGCAGTTCGGCTCGGCGATACCCAAGGTTGAACTTGCGCTTCTCATAGGACGTTACAAGACCCAGCAATCCTGCCATCTGATGTTGGGTGCCCTCCTTGTCGACAAGGGCTTGTCCAAGTGTCATGTAACCTCCGCACTCACCGTGAACGGGCTTGGTTTCTGCGTGTTTGCGTAGGCCGGTTAAGAACGTTGTGGCAGCGGCGAGTGTGCCTGCGTGAAGCTCGGGATAGCCGCCCGGCAACCAGACCAAATCCGCGTCAGGTGCGGGTGGCTCATCCGCCAGCGGCGAAAAGGGCAGAATTTCTGCGCCAGCAGCGCGCCACCCTTCCAACAAGTGCGGATAGGTAAAGGAAAACGCCGCGTCCCGAGCCAGCGCGATCCGCTGCGCCGGAGGCCGCGGCAGCGCGGATGACGATGGCCTCTTGGGGCCTGAGGAAGCCGCACGCTTGATGGCCTCAAGATCCACGTGTTCCCGAAGAAACGCGGCATATCCAACGATTGCGCTTTCAAGGTCAGGGTGCTCAACAGCTTGAATCAGACCGAGATGCCGCTCAGGAAGCGTTAGGTCGCCCCGGCGCGGCAAAACGCCCAGAACAGGCAACCCGGCGCGTTCCATGCCCAGCCGTGTTAAACGCTCATGACGTGGACTGGCACAGCGGTTCAGGATCACGCCTGCAAAGGGAAGATCGGGATTGTACATCCGAAAACCCAGTGCTGTTGCCGCCGCAGATTGTGCCTGCCCCCCGACATCCAGCACCAAAACGACGGGCCACCCCATCCGTTGTGCGGTTTCCGCGCTAGAGCCGTGCCCAAGCTCACCGGGTTTGGTAACGCCGTCGAACAGGCCCATCGATCCCTCGGCCACAACGATATCCGCGCCCTCGGCTTGTGCCGAGATCGCAGACAAAAGCGGCTCTCCCATCGCCCAGCTATCAAGGTTGAACGAGGCACGACCAGCAGCCGCCCTGTGGAAGGCCGGGTCGATATAATCCGGTCCGCTTTTGAACGGTTGCACGGTCAGCCCATCTTGGGCCAGTGCCCTTAGAAGCCCCAGCATGACGGTGGTTTTTCCAGTCCCCGAAGACGGAGCGGAAATCAGCAGACCCGGAGGGTTAGTCATCGCCGTGGCTCCAGCTTGACCACGGGCTGTCCGCGCTTTGTGGACGATAGCGGCGGTCGTAATCCTTGGAATACAGACAGCTTTCGTCAAATCCTTCACCTGCCAAAGCCGGACCAACCATGATCAGAGCCGTGCGCGAGATACTTTCGTCCAGCGCATCCTTTAGCGTGTTTAGCGTTGCGCGGATTATGCGTTCATCCGGCCAGCTTGCGCGATAGACAACGGCGACGGGGCAGTCTGCTCCATAGGCCGGGATCAGGTCTGCGAGCACTTTGTCCAGATTGCCGATCGACAGGTGGATGGCCAGCGTTGCGCCTGTGCGGGCAAAGTTTTCCAACGTCTCACCTTCGGGCATCGAGGATGCGCGGCCCGGCGTCCGGGTCAGAACCACGGATTGCGCAAGGCCGGGCAGCGTCAGCTCGGTCCCCAGCGCCGCCGCCGCAGCAGCGAACGAGGGCACGCCCGGCGTGACGCTGACGGGGATTCCCATCTTTTTCAGCCTGCGAATTTGTTCGCCCATTGCGGACCAGACCGACAGGTCGCCGGAATGCAGGCGCGCGACGTCTTGGCCCGCTTTGTGCGCCGCTTCGATCTCGGCCATGATCTGGTCCAGATCCATGGGGGCAGTATTGATGATCCGCGCCCCTTCGGGGCAATGGCCAAGGATTTCCTCAGGCACCAGCGAGCCTGCGTACAGGCATACGGGGCAGGACGCGATGATATCGCGCCCGCGTAGGGTCAGCAGGTCGGCGGCACCGGGTCCGGCACCAATGAAATGAACGGTCATGATTGTCCTCCGATGGCTAAGGCGCAGGTGGCCAGCCGGTCGTCCGATATGTGTCTGGGGGAAAGCAACCGGGCCTGAGGCCCAGCAGCAGCAAGAGCGGATGCTTCGGATACACTGCCAGTGCCATACGTGGCCCGGCTACGGTTCGAGCATGTCAGGGTACGTTGTCCAGCCAGTTCGCTGGCCGCCACGTAGTGCAGGGGCAGGGCCAGTGCGTCTGCAAAGGCTGCCAGAGCCGGATGCCCTTCTTTGTCGCTGGCCGTCGCCAAGGCTGAAATATCGTGACCAGCGGCGGCTGCATCATAGGCTGCCCGCAGGCTTTCGACCGTCGCAGATGACGAAAAACCAAGGCCCGCAACAATCATAGCGTCACGCTCCACTGGACGACCGGGTAGGATGACTTCCACCCGCGACGGGGGCCCAAAGCCGATGCCTGCGCCAGTTCAATCCGCAACAGCTCACCGCCCAGTTTCTCATGCCACTGAGCCAGCAGCGCTTCGCTTTCCAACGTCACGGCGTTTGCGACCAATCGCGTCCCCGCCGGTAGTGTTTCACTGATCCACTCCAGAAGGGCGGTGCTCAGGCCACCGCCGATGAAGACAGCGTCGGGTTTTGGCAGCGAGGTCAGAGAGTCAGGCGCAGTGCCATGCACCACGTCCAGCCGGTCTTGCCCCAACGCGACCGCGTTGCGCCGAATGCGGTCGGCGCGGTCTTTGCACGGTTCGATCGTAGTGGCGCTTAGCGTCGGATCACACATGAGCCACTCGATACTGATCGAGCCTGTGCCGCCTCCGATGTCCCACAGGTGCTCGCCCCTCTGAGGAGCCAGCGCGGACAGGGTCAGTGCCCGAATGGGGCGTTTCGTAATTTGGCCGTCGGTTTCAAATATCTCATCGGGCTTGCCAGAGGCTTTGGGAAAGGCGCTGCCGTGCCCCGCCACGTCCAGCGCGACGCACACGGGGTGATCGAACCCGCCCAGCAAGGCTTCGGTCAGGGTCAGGCTGCGCGATCGTTCTCGTGGGCCACCCAAAGCCTCCATCACGTGAAGCCGGGTATCGGCAAAGCCGGTTTCGGTCAGATACTGCGCCAGCTCTGCGACCGCCGCACCGTTGCGCAACAGAAGTATCGCACGAAGGCCCGGTGCCAAATAGGGCCGCAATCGCGTCAGGGGCGCGGCGTGTAATCCGAAAGTTTGAGTCCCCTCCAGCGGCCAGCCCAACCGCGCGGCGGCCAGTGAAAAGGTCGATTGCCCGGGCAGAGCGGTCCACTCACTGGCGTCAAAATTGCGGGCAATCACCGAGCCTGCGCCGAACCAAAACGGATCGCCCGAGGCCAAAACAACAGTCTTGCGCCCCCTCAGCCCGTTCAGGATGGGCAGGCCGTCGGAAAACGGGACCGGCCATTCGATCCGTTCAGCCTTGCTTTGCGGTATCAATGCAAGATGGCGCGGCGGGCCCATGATGACTTCGGCCTGTTCCAGCACTTGACGGGTTGCAGGCGAAAGGCCATCCAGTCCATCTTCTCCCAAGCCCAAAACGGTCAACCACGGAGTATCAGCCATGCCCAACCTCCTGATTCTTGGTGGTACAACCGAGGCGAATGCATTGGCCCAAGCCATGGCGGTTCTGGGGATGCCTGCGATATATTCCTATGCCGGGCGCGTGGACAAGCCGCGCCCGCAACCGCTGCCGGTGCGGGTTGGCGGTTTTGGTGGCGTTGACGGGCTGGTTGCTTACGTTCATGACAACGAAATAACCCACATTGTCGATGCAACCCACCCGTTTGCCGCCCAGATGAGCCGAAACGCGATTGAGGCCAGCGCGGTTGCACAAACAAAACTTGCTGCGCTGACCCGGCCCGCCTGGACTGCGCAGGCTGGTGACGATTGGCGCCACGTTCCCGATATCGCGGCGGCGGTTGCGGCTTTGTCTGGCGACCCTCGCCGTATTTTCCTTGCGGTCGGACGTATGCACCTTGAGGACTTTGCAGCCCAACCCCAGCACCATTACCTGCTGCGGTTGGTGGATGCGCCCGGCGCGCTGCCCCTGCCGCACTGCGAGGTTGTTGTGGATCGCGGACCTTTCGCCGAAGCGGACGACCGCGCGCTGATGCAAAGGCACGGGACCGAGTTGGTCGTCTCCAAGAACGCAGGCGGAACCGGGGCTCGAGCAAAACTGGACGCTGCCCGATCTTTGGGCGTGCCAGTTTTGATGATCGACCGACCGGTCCTGCCGCAAAGAACAGAACTGACGAGCGTGGCTCAGGTTCTGGACTGGTTGGATCATCCCTGAACCTCGGCCCGATCCTCGTCCGGGGTAAAGCGCGGCGTGTAGACGATGGGCGTTCCGTCCCGCTCGATCAGGCGTGTGCGCGAGGAACCGACCAGAACGACGGTTTGCATGTCCGCCATGTCCGGCGTTGCTTCGGCCAAAGTCGAAACTCGGATCGCTTCATCGGAGCGGGATACCGCGCGGGCAAACAGGATCACGCGCCCGGGTTCACATTCTTCACGCAGGATATTCAGGGTTTTCTCAAAGCCCTCAGGCCGGGACTTTGAGCGCGGATTGTAGAAGGCCATGGAAAAATCACCCTGCGCTGCCAGACGTAGGCGTTTTTCTATCAGCCACCACGGTTTTAGGTTGTCGCTCAGGTTGATCGCGCAGAAATCGTGACCCAGCGGAGCACCCGCACGTGCTGCGGCTGCAAGCATCGCCGTAATCCCGGGTAGAACGTCGATCTGGAGATTGCGCCATTCTTCCGGGCCGTCCTCCAACGCTTCAAACACAGCGGCTGCCATGGCGAAGACGCCGGGATCGCCCGAGGACACCACGACCACGCGCTTGCCTTCTGCCGCCATTTGCAACGCATGCTGCGAGCGGTCGATCTCGACCCGGTTGTCGCTGGCGTGCAGGGTCAACCCCGCGCGTTCGGCCACGCGCGCGACGTAGGGGATGTAGCCGACCACATCCGTTGCCTCGGCCAGCGCCGCAGTAACTTCGGGCGTCACCAGGTTTTCATCCCCGGGCCCAAGACCTGCTATCTTGACCCAACCGCTCATGGTCGCCGCCCCTGACCGTGTACAACGATGATCGAGAAATAGGGCGTGACGTCGTCGCTTGCCTCGGACAGTTTCATCACCCTTTGGTTGGGCATTTGCGCGAACTCGACGATCCAAGCCCGGTCGTACAAGTCAGCGCTTTTAAGCGCCCGCTTCACCTTGTCGATGTTGCGACCGATCTTCATGACCACCAAAGCGTCGGTCTGTGCCATGCGTCGCGCCAGATCGTCCTCGGCCAGCGTTCCGACCAAAACGGTCAACACGTCATCGCCCCAGGTAATGGGGTCCCCGGTCGCGGTCCATGCGCCGGACATTCCGGTAATTGCGGGCACAACCTCTACATCAGCTTCGTCGCGCAAGCGATTATAAAGGTGCATGAAAGAGCCGTAGAAGAAAGGATCTCCTTCGCAAAGGACGACAACGTCCTCACCTTGCTCGGACAATGCCTTCAGATGCGCGGCGCAGTCTTCGTAGAAGGCTGACAGCAACTCGTTATAGCGCGGGTCGGTCAACGGGATTTCGGTCGTCACCGGGTATTCCA
Organism: Ruegeria sp. BB6; assembly: GCF_056539385.1. Lineage (NCBI taxonomy): Bacteria > Pseudomonadati > Pseudomonadota > Alphaproteobacteria > Rhodobacterales > Roseobacteraceae > Ruegeria > Ruegeria sp. BB6. The sequence continues at coordinate 575,099 of NZ_JBQFUW010000001.1, read as the reverse complement.
TAGGGAACTCGATGGCTTCACCCGGAATGATGCCGGTGACAATATTGCGGGCCTGCCCGCTACGGCCGGGCTTGCGAAAGAACGCCACATGGCGGGCACTGCGCAGCAGCCGATCGGCCCGAACGCTCATCAGGTCCGGGTCGCCGGGGCCAAGGCCAACACCGTATATTTTACCCGCAGTCATTCGGCGCGGCTCGCGATGGCGTTAACGGCGGCGACAGTGATCGCGCTGCCACCCAGACGACCTTTGACGATGCACGACGGGACAGGTTGCGCCTCCCACAGGGCGTCTTTGGATTCGACCGCACCGACAAACCCCACGGGACAGCCAATAATCGCGGCTGGACGAGGGCAGTCGGGGTCTTCGAGCATATTCAGCAGGTGGAACAGCGCGGTGGGCGCGTTGCCAATGGCGACCAGAGCGCCCTCTAGATGCGGGCGCCACAGTTCCAGCGCGGCGGCGGATCGCGTGTTGCTCATCTCAGCAGCCATAGGGCGCACGCGTTCGTCATGCAGGGTGCAGATCACTTCGTTGTCGGCGGGCAGACGGAACCGGGTCACACCTTCGCTGACCATACGCGCGTCACACAGGATCGGCGCGCCAGCTTCCAGCGCAGCACGTGCGGTCGAAACAAATCCCGGTGAGAAGTGTACGAACTCCTCCAACCCAACCATGCCCGCGGCGTGGATCATGCGGACGGCGACCTGTTCTTCATCGCTGTCAAACCGTGCGAGATCGGCTTCGGACCGGATGGTGGCAAAGCTTTCCTTGTAGATCGCCGCGCCATCGGTTTCGTAAGTGTAAGGCATCAGGTGAAGTCCATATTCAACAGTGTTTCTTTGGTCAGACCGCGCTGGCAGGGCTCATCCCCTGCGCGGCCCTTTTTAACAAGATCAAATCGCCCTGCATCGCCGACCAATGTGAAATCGGCCGGTCCCATTCGCGCGCATCCCTTGGCGCAGCCTGAGACATGTAGCGTGCCGGGTACACGCGCAGCCAGAGCGCGCGCGATGTCGCGGGTTTCCACCTGTGCCTGCGGGCAGAACGGTGCGCCGGGGCAGGCGTCGGTGGTCATCAGAGGGTCGGTGCCGTCTGTCACAAAACCCGGGGCAGGGATCGCCGCCCCGCCTTCCAGCAGGATCAGCCGCCACGGAGTGACGCGCAGGGCGTGCGCACTGCTTTGTGCGATCAGGTCTTTCAGTGCGCGCGCAGGCAGTTGCCCAAAGGCCGCGCCATATAGCGTGCCTTGATCACAGGAGCCGGGTTGCAGAGGCGTCCCCACGCGGCCCGGTTCAGCCCCTTGCCACTCTTGCGGCAGCGCCGAGGCCACGCGCACCATGCGGCGGGTCTCGGGCGTGTATGTATCGGCAAACCAACGCGCAAGCGCGATCACTTGGTCGATGGCCTCAGAGTCCGCAACCAGACGGCCAGTCTCGACCCCGTCTGCGCGTAGGATCAGACCCTCGGAGCTGCTCTCCAGCCGAATATCAGCTGAGTCACTCGCCAAAAGGCGCTCAGGTCCTGTATCGATGGCGAAACCGAACTTGGCGGGCAGGGCGGGCAGTTCGGCCAGCCGGTCGATCAATTCCTGCGTCAGTCGGGCGGTCAGGTCTCCGGCGCGATAGAGGGGCGAGACCAGAATGTTTCGCCGCACCTCGATCCCCGGCTCGGCGTCCAACAGGTTCAGCGCGGCAAGCTCGACCAGCAGGGGCTGATGATCCGCCTCGGACACGCCCCGCAACTGCAGGTTGGCGCGGTTGGTCAGGTCAATGGTGCCGTTGCCAAAGCGGTCCGACAGATCGCACAGACCCACTGCCTGTTCCGCTGTCAGTCGCGCCAGCCGAGGGCGCACCCGCACCACCAGCCCGTCGCCGGACATCATCGGACGATGTGCACCGGGGCACCAGCCCTGAACGATGGGGGCGCTCATCCCAGCCCCTCCAGATCGGCGCGGATCGAGTTTCGCCGCGTATTCCAAAGCCCTGCCTCCAGCAGAGCGCGGAATCGGTCCTGCATGGCCTGATACGCCTGCGGGTTGGCCTCTTGCAGGAAGGCATCAACGTCAGCGTCGCCCAGCGTGGCATCGTGGTAGAGGTCGAACAGATGCGGCGCGACCGTACCTGACAGATGCGCAAAAGAGGCCATGTGATCCAGCGTCGCCGCGATCTCGGCCGCGCCCCGGAACCCGTGGCGTTGCATCCCCGCGATCCAGCCGGGATTGGCGGCACGGGCGTGGACCACGCGGCTGATCTCTTCGGGCAGGGTGCGCGCGCGGGGTGTGTCGGGGTTGGTATTGTCCAGATGGTATAGCTGCGCCGTGCCGCCGGTGATCTTTTTGGCGGCGGCAAACCCGGCCTCATGCGTGGCATAGTCATTGGCCAGCAGCAGGTCGGTCTCGGCCAGATCCTGCAGGTGGACGAAGCTGTCGGCGCTGGCGACGCGCTGCGTGATCCCGTCCTTGTCCTGCGCGATATGCTCGCCTTCCAACGCATAAGAGCTGGCGTTCAGCCACGCTTCGCCTGCCTGCGCACGCGCCTCATCGGTGTAGGTCTCGGACAGGTGAGTCATGTTCAGACCGTAGCTGCCCGGAGCAGGGCCATAGACGCGGGCAGCGGGCTCCTGACCGGCATAGGGGTTCCAGTCGGTGGCTTCATCCCGTGCCGAAAGCGCCCGCACTGCCTGACCATAGAGCGCCGAAAGCGTCGGGAACACGTCGCGGAACAGGCCCGAGACGCGCAGTGTCACATCCAGACGCGGGCGGCTGAGATCGGTGATCGGCAAAACCTCAATGCCCGATACCCGTTCCGACCCCTTGTCCCAGACCGGTTTGACACCCAGCAGGTGCAGGGCCATGGCGAATTCCTCACCTGCCGTGCGCATGGTGGCCGAGCCCCACAGATCAACGATCAGCCCTTTGGGGTAATCGCCTTCCTCTTGCAAATGCCGCCGCACCAGTTCTTCGGCCAGTTTCACGCCTTGCGTATAGGCCGCACGGGTCGGGACCGAACGCGGGTCGGTGGTATAGAGGTTCCGGCCCGTCGGCAGCACGTCCGAGCGCCCGCGATAGGGCGAGCCGGACGGCCCGGCCTCGATCCGTTTCCCGGCCAGCGCGTCGATCAAAGCGCTGCGTTCGGACTGGGCCGAGGGCGCGGGGTCGAAATTGCCGGTGACGTCGGGCACGCGGCCAAAGATGTGCAGGCCGTCCCCAAACTGGCTTTCCTTGATGTCACAGACAAAGCGGTCGATGCGGGTGATCGCCTCGGCGGTGCAGGTGGCCTGATCCAGACCCAGATCGCTTTCCAGCCCGATGGCCTGCGCTTCGTCCCGGATATCCTCTTGCAGCCGGTCACGGCGCTTGGGGTCCAGACCATCGGCGTTCGAGAATTCGTCCAGCAGCGATTCCAGTCGAACCATCCGATCCGGCGTGCCGCTTTCCTTGAGCGCGGGCGGGATGTGGCCGAGTGTGACGGCTCCGATCCGGCGCTTGGCCTGTGCGGCCTCACCGGGGTCATTGACGATGAACGGGTAGATCACCGGCAGGTCGCGGATCAGCGCCTCGGGCCAGCAATCGGCAGACAGCGCGACGGATTTGCCCGGCAGCCATTCCAGCGTGCCGTGCGCGCCGATATGGATCAGCGCATCGGCGCGCAGGCTTTTGCGCAGCCACAGGTAGAAGGCAACATAGCTGTGGCGCGGGGTGCGCGACAGGTCGTGGTAGTCGTCATCGCGCAGTTCGGGCGTTCCGCGTTCGGGTTGCAGCGCGATCAGAGCCTTGCCCCGGCGCAGCGCGGTGAAATGGAAGGCTCCATCGGCGAATGCGGGATCATCCTCGGGCGTGCCCCAAACCGTTTGCAGGTCAGTGCGCAGTTGTTCGGGCAGGTCCGCCAGTGCGGTTTGATACTCGGTCAGCGGCCACGAAATACGCGCGTCCAACAGCGCCTCGGAGATTGGTTCGGCAGGGGCGGTATCATAGCCCTCGGTCTGCAGGTCCGACAGCATTGCCTCGGCCGAGGCGAGTGCGTCCAGACCAACCGCATGGGCCATCTGCCAGTCCTTGCCGGGATAGGTGGACAGCACCAGCGCAGGCACCTGATCGGCCTTGGGCTTGTCCTGCAGGTTCAGCCAGCCGGTGACGCGGTCGATGATCGCCTCGATCCGCTCACTTTCGGCCCGGTGTGCGAAGCGGGAATATTCGAGATCGGGATCGCGTTTGCCTGGTTCCTTGAAGGACGCAATACCCGCGTTGATCCGCCCGTCCACTTCGGGCAGGACCACATGCATGGCGAGGTCGGCGGGGGACAGGCCGCGCTCTGCCTCGGCCCAGGCTTTGCGGCGCGAGGTGGCCAGTGCGACCTGAAACACCGGGACATTCGCGGCGTCCAAGGGGGACGTACCCGACGCGCCTTTGCCAGAGAATGAGGTGGCGTTGATGATAGCCGACGGGTTCAGCGCTGAGATGTTTTCACGCAGCCAGTCAGCGGCGGCCGGGGCTTTCAGCGAGGGCGCGAACAGGCCCACGGCGTCCAATCCCCGCGCACGGAGGCTGCGGATCAGCGCGGCCACCGGAGCGGTATCGGCCGAGGTCAGATAGGCGCGATAGAACGTGACGGGGATACGTTTTGCATCACCAGTGAACGCCTTTTCCACCGGGATCACGCCCCGATCCGGGCACCATGCGCCACATTCGGGCAGGGTTTTGGCACCCATTACCGGCCCGGCATAAAGCCCCGCAGCCAGCGCCATTTGCGCCAAGGCAGCCTGAGCTGCAACTTCGCCGCCCGTATCGCACAGATGCGCCAACCGGCGCAGGGTCGAAACGGGCAGGGTGGAATAGTCGTCCAGCCGTGTATCCTCGCGCCCGTCAGCGGGCAGGACGGCCACAGCGATCCCCTTGGCCTGCGCCAGCGCCAGAACCTGTTGCAACCCGTAGGCCCAATAAGGCACTCCGCCGATCAGACGGATCAGGATGCCCTTTGCACCATCAAGCGTCTGCTCGACATAAGTATCCACCGAGAGGGGGTGTTTCAGAGCCGTCAGATTGGCCAGCCGCAGGGTCGGCATCCGACCTTCCGGCCCGCCACCGCGATGCCAGCCCGCCGCGAAAGCGCCGAGGTCGCTGTCCGAGAAGGACAGCACCACCAAATCCGCCGGGCTCTGGCCCAGATCGGTCGGGGTCTCGGTTTCCTCGAGCCCGTGGCTTTCGCGGAAGACGACGTGCATAGTTTACCCTGTGCTTACTCGGCGGCCTCGGTGACCCCCACGAGAATATCGCGGATTTCAGCCTCTTTGATATCGTCATGCTCGGCGATCACCACCAGGCGCGAGCGGCGATCCTCGCCGGGTTCCCACGGGCGGTCATACTGATGACGCACGCGCGCACCCACGGCCTGAACCAGCAGGCGCATCGGTTTGCCCTGAACGGCGGCATAGCCTTTGACGCGCAGGATATTCAGTTCCTTGGCCAGTCGTTCGATCTTGGCAACCAGATCGAGGGGGTCGGTCTGCTCGGGCAGCTCGACGATGATGCTTTCAAAATCGTCATGCTCGTGATCGTGGTGGCCGTCATGATGGCTGGGGCGGGCGTCCATGTCATCCTCGGCGGCAGCCTCAAGGCCCAACACGACGCGGACGTCTACCACGCCTTCGGCGACCTCAACCACGGGCAGAGGGCGCGGGGCTTCGGCTGCGATGATCTCTTTGGCTTTGGCGACGCCCTCGGGACCGGCCAGATCGGGCTTGGTCAGCAGGATGATATCGGCGCAGGAAATCTGATCCTCGAACACCTCGGACAGAGGCGTTTCGTGGTCGATGGAATCGTCGGCCATGCGCTGGGCATCCACCGCCTCGACATTGGGGGCAAAGCGACCGGCGGCGACGGCCTCGGCATCGGCCAGAGCGATTACGCCGTCCACGGTGATTTTGGACCGGATATCGGGCCAGTCGAACGCCTTCAGCAGCGGTTTCGGCAGCGCCAAACCGGATGTTTCGATCAGGATGTGATCCGGACGCGGCTCAAGCGCCATCAGCGCCTCGATCGTGGGGATGAAATCATCGGCCACGGTGCAGCAAATGCAGCCATTTGCCAGTTCCATGATGTTTTCCGCCGGACAATCAGGAATGGCGCAGGACTTCAGGATATCGCCATCCACGCCCACATCGCCGAATTCGTTGACCACGACGGCCAGACGTTTGCCCTGCGGGTTCTGCATCAGGTGGCGCACCAGCGTGGTCTTGCCCGAGCCCAGAAAGCCGGTGATCACAGTGACAGGAAGTTTCTCAAGATTGCTCATTTCAGGGCTCCAATCGGGGGAATGCGGGCTGCGCAGTTTTTGCGGAAATGTTCGGGGCGCTCGCGCCATTTGACCAGGCCGTCTTCGGTCGCAAGGTACTTGGTCGCGCCTTCGACGATGGTTTCGACATGGTCGCTTTCATTGAGGTGCTCATATACGAACGTCCAGCGATCCGGCCCGCCGCGCAAAACGATCGAGCATCCCTGATCGCAATTCGACAGGCACTCCACCGCTTTCAGGGTCACGCCCTCTGGTAGTTCGGCTTGCTCAAGAGCTTTGTGCAGCAAAGCGCCAGGCCGCTGCGCGTCATCCTCGACAGGCAGACCCCGGCGGCAGGTGGTGCAGACCAGCAGTTCGACCGGAGCGGTCTCGGTCATGTCTCTCATCCCCCCAAATCCTCTTTGTGGGGGACGGGGTCTCATGCGGGCCACGTGTTGCGACATGGGCCCGACACCGGAACACCCCGTCCGGTTACATCTTCGGGTGCTGGCAGGTCTCCCGGCTTGCGGATGTCAGAGGCGGGCCTCTGTCGGATGTCCCGCCTTCCCGGCCTTTCGGCCAGTGGCTTTGGGCACCCTCTCCGGTCACGGTCGCGGGGGCGGCTGTGTTTTACGGAAGATCCGCTGACACATTCCCTTTTCATCCTCTATCGAGGACACCAACGGATCGGACATGCGGCACGGGCGGGGGGCTTGTCAAGCGTGGCGGACGGTCTGAAATCCTCTAGGTTGGAAAAGCGACCAGCCAATGTCAGTCAGCGGCATGTTCTGCCACCCTTTCACGCAGCCAGGCACGAAACAGCCAGACCGCCGCCGAGGGATGAGGTTCTTCTGGCCCGCAGATCAGGTAGTGCGATTGCGCAAAGGGAATCGCGGGTCCGGCCAGTTCAATGGGCGCGCCCTGGGCAATGGCGTTTCTGGCAAAACGCTCCAATATCGTCGCATAACCCGCTCCGGCCATCACCAGTTGCAGCGCAGCGACAGAGGTGTCGGCAGAATAAAGCGGCGGCATGCTGGAATGCGCCAGCCCGGTCGCTTCAAAATAACGTGCCCAGTTGTCCTCGTATCCAAGGATGTGGATCAGGGGGCCGGATTGCAGGTCTTTCAGCTTTGACAGCGCCCCGCCTGCGCGTTTTACGGGAACCAGCCTTTCCTCGGTCAGCTTTTCCGACGTCACACCCGGCCAGTCCCCGTATCCCAACCTGATTTCGACATCCACGTCATCAGGAGCGAGGTTGTCATTCCAGATATGTGACACAAGGCGGACTGGAGTATCTGGATGCCGTGCGCAGAAATCTGGCAACTCGGCGGCGATCCAATATGTCGCCGTTGAGATCGCAGCCCTTACCGTCAATGTCTGACGCGATGTTGGACCGAACAGGCTGTTGGTGGACAGCGAGATATCGGCTAGCGCTCGTCTGACTGTCAGAGAATAGGACTGGCCCAACTCGGTCAGGTCCAGCCGCCGTGCTTTTCTGGTGAACAGTTGCTGGCCCAGCTCAGCTTCCAGAGACCGGATATGCAGTGATACGGCGGTCTGGGTCAGCCCAAGTTCACGCGCCGTTGTCGTGAAATTCAAGTGCCGTGCCGCGGATTCAAAGCTGCGCAGCCATACGAGGTTGGGAACACGATCCATTTATCACCAAAAAATTCATGTCATAAAGCCGATTATTATTCGTTTCAGTTCGTGTTTCGCAACAAGGATAGTCGGGGTGAATCTATCGGGAGGAATCGCTATGAAAGTGGGCTTTATCGGATTGGGCAATGTCGGCGCGAAGCTATCAGGCTCGCTTTTGCGAAACGGCGTTGATCTGGTCGTCCATGACCTAAGCTCGGATCTGGTTTCCGAATTTGTCGCCAAAGGCGCGCAGGCCGCCGAAAACCCAGCGCAAATGATGCGCGATTGCGATGCCGTGATCACGTGTCTGCCGTCTCCTGCAGCGTCGGACGCTGTGATGCAGGACATGTTGCCCGAGGTTAGGCCAGGAAAGATATGGATGGAGATGTCCACGACAGACGAAGCCGAGGTAAAGCGTCTGGGCGCACTGGTCATGGACCGCGGAGGGGCTGCCGTTGATTGCCCGGTCTCAGGTGGGTGTCATCGCGCGGCAACGGGCAATATCTCGATCTTCGCGGGATGTGACAGACAGACTTTCGAGCGCATATTGCCGTTCCTGACAACAATGGGCAGGCGTATTCTACATACCGGGGATCTGGGATCCGCTTCTGTGTTGAAAGTCCTGACAAACTACCTTGCAACGGCGAATCTGATTACCTGCGCCGAAGCGTTGGTGACGGCCAAGGCTGCGGGGATGGACCTGAATACGACATACGAAGCGATCAAGATCTCCTCGGGGACTTCATTCGTTCACGAGACCGAAAGTCAGGTCATCCTGAACGGTTCAAGGGATATTTCGTTCACCATGGATCTTGTGAAAAAGGACATTGGCCTGTTTCAAGAGGTCGCAGACCGCGCGGGTGTCCCGCTGGAAATGAACCCGCTGATGATGCGTATTTTTGACGATGCAATAGCGCGTTACGGCGACCGAGAGCTCTCTCCCAACATTATTCGCCGTCTTGAGGACGCGACAGGTCTGGACATCACCGCTCCCGGGTTTCCCGTTGAAATGGAAGACGATGAGCCGGAAGAGCCCGGCTATGAGGTAGTCCCGACGGGTCGTGGGGCCGAATGACGCAATTCGGCGCGGCGCGGGAATATCGTGGTCATATTGAGGAGATGGAGGCGAGTACCGGAATCGAACCGGTGTACACGGATTTGCAAACCGTACAACGAGACTCACAGCGTTCGCGATCAAGACTAACAACGCGCATTAGTATTTGTAAACAAAGCTTTTTGCCACATTTTAACGCTCATAAAGCGAACGCAAAACGCAACGATCAAATCTGTGGCCCCGAACTTTCCACGATTTTTTGAGGTGTTCACGCTCCGTTTCATCCAAACAAATCGCCCATTTTTGCAGCCGCCTCCTGCGCCTGATCTTGGTCGGCCTCAATGTAAAGATCGATTGTTGAAGACGCCCGACTGTGACCCATCATTGCCGAGATCGTCTTCACTTCGGTCTTGATCGCATTCTGCGTCGTTCCAAACAAGTGCCGCAAACCGTGGATCGGTTGCGTCGCTTTGGGTAAGCCTAGCGCAATGCGTTTTTCGCGCGCTGTCTTGGTAATGTCATTCAGATTCAGGCGTTCACCGATCTCGTCACAAAACACAAGATTATCCGCGCCGTTCCAGAGTTCACCAGCTTTCAGACGCTGCTCTTTCTGCGCAGTCTGGTGCTTGCGCAAGAGGCTCACCAGAACTGGTGGTATTGGGATTGTCCGGTTTGACGTGGCCGACTTCGGTTCATTGAAGTGCCAGCGATTACCAGTTTCATCCGGGTCGCCAAATTCAAGCATCTGCTCAATGTGAATGGTGCCACGTTCCAAGTCGACGTTGTCCCAAGTTAGCGCCCCGGCCTCAGACCGGCGAGTGCCTGTCATTGCCATGAGGCGGCAGATGACGCCATATTTGGTCTCGTCCATCCCGCGCAGGAACAGGATTGCGTTTTCGCGCGTGTCCGGCTTCTTTTTGGGTGGCCTTTTCATCGACGGAATCTGCGCTCCGTGGGCTGGATTGAATTGTAGCTTTTTCGTTTCCACTGCGATTTTGAACAGTTTGTGAACGATGTTCCGAGCCTGAACGATGGTTGACTTGGACAGACCGTCCTCGGTCATCCTGCCGATCCAAAAATTTACATCATCAGCCTGCACGTCGCGCAATTTGACGTGGCCGATGGTATCGATGCACGACCGTATTTTGTGAGCGTAGCCCTTGGCGGTGTTCGTTCGGATGGTTTTGTTCTTTACCCGGTCGGCGTGTGTGTCGCGCAGGAACACCCCGACGGTGCCTTTTGCCAAGGTGCCACCATACCCGGCAGAGACGACCTGTACGGCCAGCCACGCGTTTGCGTCGGCTTTACTGCTGAACGTCTTGGACGGTCGATGTGACTTGCCACCACGATCTTTGTATTTCAGGGACGCCCGCCAGCGGACTCCCTTGGTCTTGCTACTGAGTTTTTCAACGCTGCCTCTCATGACTGAGCCCTTTCTTTGGATGATTGCCGCCGTACTCGCGAATTGTGAGCAGACCGACAGCCCGGTTTGCAAAATCGATTGTCTCTGCGATCCGGGGCAAACACGTTGCCGCACCATTCGCAGTCTCTTACGGGAAGTCCCGACCTAGCTTGATGCAATCCATCGGCTAGCACTTGCCCCAGTGGGTGCGGCGACACGAACTGCCAGTTCCCTTTGGCGTCGATCATCGGAACCAGCCAACCATCCACGACACCGCTCTGGGCGACGCTGGGAGCCACAGCTTGAATTCGTTCTGTTTCTGGCCAGTACTCTCCGACCTCATTTGGGGCGAATAGCCCGCGCAAGGCGCTACAGGCCATCAACCAAAGGCGAAGACGAGGAGTGGGAACGTCGTCAATCTCGGGGAAGCCCACGCCGGAAAGGGCGTGGCGCATCAGGATTATTGTGTCGTCCGTGACTGGAGCATCGCCCAGCACGAAAAACAACGCCCGACGGCGGGCGTCGTGTTCGCCGGTCGATCTAATGCGTTCTATTGGGTCTGATCTCTTCATTTTCACTGCCTTCAAAAATTTTAGCGCACATAGCGCGCGCAAGGATTAGATAGACGCAGAGCACTCTTTACTCAAATCAAAAAGTGTGATGCGTTCGTTTTATACAGTACTAAACGAACGAATCTAAAGGGGGTTTGAATCGATGGGCGATATTAAAGGCACACTGCGCAGTGAGGAGGCCGCAAAGCGCCTCGGGGTTTCTCGCGCAACAATCCGTCGGTGGATTTTGGAAGGTGTTCTGGAGGGCCGAAAGGTTGGTCCTCGGATTTTTCGGATCAGTGAAAATTCCGTCCGTGCCTTGGAGGGCGATTTTTCGGACGAAACTGTTGCCTGAATTCCAAGTTGAACATTAAGCGATCTTGATTGAGCGCGGCAACGTCTCTGGGCGACTTGGGAGGCGTTGCCAATAAGAAAAACGCGCCGCTACAGGGGCGATGCGTTTACACAACAAACCCGGAAAATCCGGCGGTCTGTGCATTTCTGAACGCAGATTAACGCAGGTTTTCCCAAATTGGAAGCGTGCGCCCTATGAGCAAAGCTGCGTTAAAATCTGCTTACAACATCGATGGGTATCTGCTTGCGCAGCATTGGGCTGTGATGCTGCACATCTGCTACAAAGAACCACCGCGCGGCGGGTGGTTTAGCCTTTCCGTCAATTCCGTTGCCGTAAAATTCAGATGCGACCGAAAAACGGCGCGCAGTTACCTGCAATATTTGCGCGATCACAACCTAATCGAACTACAGGTCCGAGTGGGTCGAACCAAATCTAACCGCTTGAAAATAAATCACGATTTGCTGTCGAAAATTTCCACAATTCCGGTGTCAGAGTTCGACCAAATAGGGGAGAATTGCCCCGTTTTACACGAAAATGAGGAATATTGCCCCATTTTAGAAGTAAAACGGGGTGAAATTCCCCACGAAAAGGGGCGAGATTCCCCAAAAAACGGGGCGAAAATCCCCAACGTCCAATCAAAGTCCAAAGATTTTAAAGAAGCGCACGGTGCAGGAAGTGATGGTTGGACCTCCGTAGCCTTCAGCCTGATGCGCGGATTTAAACCGGTTTACCCCGGAACATCGATCCGGGTTCCAAGTCTCGGACCGTATCCGGAGCCTCTACAAAATGCGCTCTACGACGAGGGCTGGTCAAACCCGAAAACGGATGCTGCCTAATGAGTGACCGTGTATTCCGTATCGACCAAATGACAGATGACGCGCTCCGGAGCCAGGTCGGGCGCATGGCTGAGAAAATCCTGATCGGCTTGGTGACGGCAGTGAACATGCGCGGCCTCTATCTCAGAGTGGGGCACCGGTCTCATAGCTGGCAGGTGTGTTTAAGATACCGGACTTTATAACGGAACACGCACAACTGCATAACCATCATACAAACACCAAGAAACTTAAGTATTTGCTGTCACCCATCGCCGAGCAAGGAGGCCGCTGGACATCTTTGCGTTGACAATTAAAATCACGCACTTTGTTCTTTGTATGAGGAAACACCGCTCAGGCATACTGGAAGGTGTTGAGGGTTTTGGAATGTCTACTTCAAGTCGATTGAACGCTCTTACAGGTGTTAGAAATCTCTTGGTCAATTGTGCCGAAGCGAAAGCAGGAGATCGTCTGTTAATAGCCTTTGAGCATGAAGACTTCGGCTATTTTGATCTCGATATCCGTCACGACATAGCGGCTGGCGCGCGCGCGATGGGCCTCGACGTTTCGACAATAGATGTTGGCTTCAACGCCGTTCAATCCGACTTGCCGCAAGATCTGAAAGCTCACTTCTCGCGCTTCGATGTGGTGCTTTTCCTGTCACGGCTGGGTGACCAGTTGCGGTTTTCCGAAATGCCGCCGGGCCCGAAATTTGTCGTGTGTTTTGCGCTCAACAGCCAACTGTTGAACTCGTCCTTCGGGTTTGCGGACTACCGTGCATTTTGTCGGGCGAAAGACGCAGTGGACAATTGTATTCTGACGTCCCGCACGATTAGCCTGACGTGCCGGGCCGGCACCCATGTGACGGGTAGCGTCCCGCAAGGGGTAACCGAAGCAAAAGACACAACCTCGATGCGGTTCCCAATGTCCGTCTTTTCTCCTGTTCCAGCAGATGCGTTTTCCGGACGTGTCGCCCTGGGCGGCTTTCTAACAGGGACCGGATCCGCCTATTATGATCGCTACACGGTAGAGTTTGAGGGGGCCGTATTCGCAATTCTCGAAGCTGGTCAGTTGGCTGGATTTGAAGGCGGCAGGGCAGATGTTGCAGCTGCTAACAAACACTATGACCGGGTATCGTCCAGCCTGGGCGTCGATCGCAATTTTGTACATTCATGGCATGCCGGCATCCATCCCGGATGTGGTTTTCCATGGGACATCCGGAAGAACTTCGAACGGTGGGGCGGCTCAGCTTTTGGCAATCCACGGGTTTTGCATTTTCACACCTGTGGTTCTTACGCGCCAGGCGAGATTTCGTGGAACGTTTTTGATCCGACAATCGAGATTGATGGCTTGCGCGTTTGGGAGGACGGGACGTTTCACCTTGACCGGCTGGAAGGTGGACCAGACATTCTGGCGGAGTACCCCTGCGCCGCAGAGGTTTTTGCCAATCCGGACCGCAACGTCGGATTGATGGATGTCGGTTAGAGCGCCTTTCGCCTTACTGCGCTGAACGTCTCAAAGTCGTCCGCCAAGGCTTTTGAGGCAGCGGTGAACAATTCCCGACCCAGCTCAGGCGTCGCAAGGTTTGAGTGCGACCCGACCCTACCATCGGGGAAGTCGCGGCGATGTTCGTCAGGTGGCCCATGAATGTCACCACTGTGTGCGGCGATGTAGGAAGGTGAAAGTTTCTTCGGCGGGTCAACAGCCACACCGGCAGGTTTACGACCATGAAGCGTCTGAGTGATCGCAACCTCGGATGGGGTGGCATGCATGCCCTCCCAATTACCAAAGAATTCCTCCCGCATCCTGGCGACCGGTTCGGGGTCCCACCAGCATTGGATATGGACTGAGCCCTCAGGTAAGACGGAGGCCGCGGACCGTGCGGGAGCAAGGTTCGCACCATGTCCGTTCACGATGAAGACACCCAGAAAACCCTGCGCCAAAAGCCCCTGACAGACCTGCAAGATCGTCTGCTCGAGCAACTCGGAGGATATCGAGACCGTTCCGGGAAATCCTGTGTTGAAGGGCGCCGGAGTGTAAGCGATGGGTGGCGCCACGACGCAATCGCATATCTGAGCTGCTGCCACGGAAACCCTGTTGGCACAGATTGTATCGGTGCCGATCAATCCCATCGGGCCGTGCTGTTCAGTTGATCCGATGGGCAGCATCACGCAGACACCTGTGGTCAATCGAGCTTCCACTTCGGGCCATGTCATCAAGCCCAGCTCCATAACACCCTCCAAAGACAAGACGGCCGGGTCCGTACGACCCCGCCGCACAGTGTTGTCAGGTCAAAGGCCCCACTTGGCCTTGTTGTCGTCGAAGAAGCCCTTGGCCTTCTTCAGTTTGACCCAGTTGTTCACGTAGTTGATCCAGACCTGGTCATCCTGGGGCAATAGCATCGCAATGGGTGAAGGCGCCCGGGGGCCGGTGTCAGGCACGCGCACGACGTCAAACTTTTCTTCCAATGTAGAGCCTTCGATATTCGATGTGATGAAAACATCAGCCCGTCCAGCCAGCACTTCCTGGTAACCACGCGCCGGAGCTTCGACGACCTTGATGTCCGCATCGGGGAACCATTCGCGTACTAGCTTTTCAAAGGTTGTGCCGAGTGTGGTCGCGACCTTGACCTCTGGCTTGTTGATGGATTCGTATCCCGAGAAGTTTCCCGCCTTTTCTTTGGTGGTGAACGGAAAAATCTCGACCGAGATATAGCTTTCCGAGAACCCGGCTGCCTTCATGCGCGGGGGTGAGATCGAGGCGGAGCCCGTGATGTGGTACTGGCCCGCGACCACGCCATTGACGAGGGTCTTCCAGTCGGTCGCGACGAATTCGACCTCGACGCCGAGGTCAGCGGCAAGTTCATTCATGATGTCGATGTCGAAACCCTTGTAGGAATTCGTGGCCGGGTCCTTAACGGTCATCGGATTCCAGTCGCCGGTGGTGCCGACCTTCAAAACACCCGAGTTCAGAATTTCGTTCAACGCCGATTGCGCGTTCGCAGCTCCGGCCAAAGTCAGGCCAATCGCGGCAATCGCTGCCGTCTTGAATAGTCTTTTCATGATACCTCTCCCGCTGGTGGTGTGTGGTTTTTGGATTGATAGGCCATACTTGCTTGATAAGTTAAAGAAATCAAATAGGCTGAGATCTTGCACGCCAGCACGGCCCAAAGGGGGAACATTGATGGACGATCCAGCCATTCAGCTGGTTGCAGTGAACAAATGGTACGGTGACTTCCATGTTCTCAAAGATATCAGCCTTACAGTGGGTTCCGGCGAAAAAGTGGTGATTTGCGGACCATCCGGTTCGGGCAAGTCCACCGTGGTCCGCTGCATCAACAAGCTGGAAGAGCATCAACGCGGGACAATTCACCTATACGGCAAGGAACTGACCAACGATCCGAAGTCCGTTGCGTCGATCCAAGGCGACGTTGGCATGGTATTCCAGCAATTCAACCTGTTCCCCCACCTCAGCGTGCTCGACAACCTGACCCTTGGGCCAATGAAGGCACGCGGCCTCAGTCGGGCAGAGGCAGAGGACCGCGCCCGGCACTACCTGACCCGGGTGCGGATACCTGATCAGGCGGACAAACTGCCCAAACAGTTGTCGGGTGGTCAACAACAGCGGGTGGCCATTGCGCGATCCCTTTGCATGGAGCCCAAGGTGCTGCTGTTCGACGAGCCCACCTCGGCGCTTGATCCCGAAATGATCGCGGAAGTGCTGGACGTGATGGTCGAACTGGCGCTGGAAGGAATGACAATGATCGTGGTCACCCACGAAATGGGATTTGCTCGAAAGGTCGCGGATCAGATGGTTTTCATGGACCAGGGTGAGATTGTAGAGCACGGCAGCCCTGGTGAATTCTTTGGTAATCCGCAGACCGCACGCTGTCAGAAATTCCTCGGCCAGATATTGCAGCACTAGGGGTAGGCATGAAGAGACTGATCCTTCCACTGTCGCTTTTACTTTTGCTGGCGGGATGTTCGGATTCCGGCAACTGGGGCTGGTACGTCATTGATCCGCGCACACCCGGTGGCTGGACCAATATTAAGTTTTTGGTCTCTGGCATGGGTGCAACGATCCTTATTTCCGTGATCGCTGCTGCAATCTCCATCGTGCTGGGTTTGATCGTTGCGCTGCCAAGTCAATCCAGCAACCGATGGCTGCGCCTGCTCAATCGAATCTACGTTGAATTCATCCGTTCGATCCCGCTGCTGCCGATGCTCTTCTGGGTGTTTTACGGGCTGCCCATCGTGTTCAAATCCATCGGACTGAATATCCCCATCGACCCCTTCTGGGGCGCCATCATCACGCTGGCGATTTCCGATAGCGCTTTTACAGCCGAAATCTACCGCTCAGGCATCCAGTCCATCGCGCGTGGGCAAAGCGAGGCAGCGCAGACCATCGGTCTGAACTACTTTCAGACAATGAGGTACGTCATCCTGCCCCAAGCCCTAAGGCGCATTCTACCGCCCTTGGCGAACCAGTTCATTTATATCGTAAAGATGAGTGCCTTTGCCTCGGTCATCGGCATGCAGGAACTGACGCGACGCGCCAATGAACTGGTGGTAACCGAATATCGCCCACTTGAAATATACTCGTTGCTGATTGTCGAATATCTTGTGCTGGTATTGCTGATCAGCGCAGGCGTGCGCTGGCTTGAGCGCCGCATGGGTGCAGACGAACGTCTCTGAAGGAAGGATCATCATGGACTGGCACGACTTCATGTCCGAAACCGAGGCCAACATCGGCAAGCTGAACCGCGAAATCCCGCAAACCGTCAAAGGGTTCGGCATAATGGGTCAAGCCGCAAAGGCAGATGGCGCCTTGTCGGAAAAGACCAAAGAATTTATTGCCTTGGGTATCGCAATTGCAACCCGCTGTGACAGTTGCATCGGGTTCCATGTGCGGTCGCTCGTGCGTCTAAATGCAACACGAGAGGAATTTTGCGAAGCGCTTGCCATGGCCACTTACATGGGCGGCGGTCCGTCCTATGCCTTTAGCGCCAAGGCGCTGAAGGCTTACGACCTTTACGCCGCTGAGGCCAAAGACGCATGAGACCCGACCTGCCAGGATCGACCGGGTACATCCGTGATTGTTGGTATGTGGCCGGTCTGTCCGAAGACTTTGACCGCAGCTTGACGCCACTGCGCATGCTGGACGAGGACATCGTCATTTTCCGCGATACCGCCGGTAAACCCGCAGCACTGGAAGACGCCTGCCCGCACCGCAAATTGCCTTTGTCGCGGGGCACGCTGGAGGGAGACACTGTTGTCTGCGGCTACCATGGGCTGACCTTCGATTGCACCGGCGAATGCGTGATCGCCCCAACACAGCTTGATAACCCGCCTCGGCGCGCCGCCGTGCGTTCCTACCCGGCAGCAGACCGGTGGGGCTTTTTGTGGCTTTGGATGGGAGCACCGGAGCGCGCAGATGTTAGGGACATCATCGACATTCCGAATTTCGACAATCCCGATTGGGGAAAGACTCCCAAAGGCGGTATGTCGATGCAGTGCCATTACCTTTATATCATCGATAACCTGCTGGACCCCAGCCACGTTGCTTGGGTGCATCTGACGTCTTTCGCGGGCGCCGGTACAGACAACCGCCCTTTGGACGTGGAAGAACTGGAAAACGGAGTGGTCGTCTCTCGCTGGGTGCTGGATGAGGCCCCGCCTCCCTACTACAGGGACATGCTGCCCTTTGGTCCGACATGTGATCGTAAGCAGCATTACGAATGCCGACTGCCGTCGACGGCAATCAACATGTCGGTGTACACGCCAGCTTCAGAAGGTGGATCTGACAGGCCGCTGTCTTCACACGCTTTCATCAACATATCCTACAATTTCATAACGCCGATCGATGCGACAACCTCCCGCTATTTCTGGTTCCAGCACCGTAACATGCACGCCAGCGATGGCGCACTGTCAGAACGCATGTTCGAGGGAGCCAAGATGGCTTTCAAGGAAGATCAAGAGGTGCTGGAACACGTCCAGAAAGGCATGGCAAACCGCAAAAACGGCTATCTGAACCTGGCCCTTGACGCAGGCGCCATGCGGTTCCGCAACAAAGTCGCCAAAGCCATTTCGGGAGAACAAACATGACCGCTTGGATCAAGATGATTTCCGACGAAGACGCAAGCCCCCGGCTGAAAGAGCTTCTAGAGCACGCAAGAACCCCACACGGCACTGTGGATACGGTCATGCGGGTTCATTCTCTGCGGCCAGAGACGATGAATGGCCATGTCACGCTGTACCGTTCGGTACTGCATTCGGACGAAAACGAATTGCCTTTCTGGTTTCTTGAGGTGATCGCCAGTTACACATCGATCCTGAACGATTGCACCTATTCGTTGACTCATCATTTCATGAACGTCCGCAACCTGATCAGAGATCAGGCTCGCAGTGACCGCATCTTTGTCGCACTGAAGGCACAGCGACCGGAGGATGAATTCGACGGCAAGGAACTCGCTCTCCTGCGATATGCGGCAAAGCTGACAACCGACGTTGGCAAAATGGTGCGTTCGGACTTTGAAGCGCTCAAGATCGCCGGCTGTGAAGATGGCGAAATCCTGGAAGTAAATCAGGTCTGTGCGTACTTTAACTACTCAAATCGTCTGCTTAACGGCTTGGGATGCACGACCGAAGGTGATCAGATCGGTTACTACAAGGGTGATTAGATAAGGGAAAGCGCTCACCTGGCTTGCCAAAAGCGTCTCCACCGTGCCGGTTTTTGAGCTGGCAGCAGCCGTTCTCTGCAGTTGGTAAGAACAACTGCTTAGCGGACAAAGCGGTAATTTGGCCGCCGTTTGGTCCATCGCAAAGTCATTTCACAGTATCAAATAAAATTGATCCTCAATTTGCCCCCCTAGTCTCATCTGCTTTTCAGGTTCCGTGTCAGAATACTCATGCGGGCGGTGGACACACAACTTCAATCAGCGATGGCCCTTCGCTGGAGAGACCGGCGGAGAGCGCCTTTGCGAAGCTGTCCATGTCATCTGCGCGTGTCCCCGGAACACCATGGCCTTTCGCCAGCGAAACCCAGTCCAACGTCGGGTTCACCACGTCAAACATAGCCTGAGCATTCTGACCATAGCTCGCCACGCCGACGTTTGTGAGTTCATCGCGCAGGATTTGATAACCGCGGTTCGCAAACACAACGATTGTCACGTCCAGATTTTCGCGGGCCATGGTCCATAATGATTGAAGAGTATACATGGCGGACCCGTCGCCGGTTAGGGCGATGACTTTTCGGTCGGGGCAGGCGATAGCCGCACCCGTCGCACAAGGCAAACACAACCCAATCGCGCCGCCGGTGCCTGCGAGTAGGTCATGCGGGTGGGCGGTAGCTGTCGGTGGCATGACATGAAACCCGGACGTCACGGATTCATTGCAGATGATCGCGTTTTCCGGGATCAGCGCGGCCAACGCCAAACCAACTTTTTCGAGGGTCAACTGTCCGATGGGAATGTCTGGCAGGTCGAGCGGATGGGTTTCTGTCGCCGTTTTGCTTGTGACCCCGACCGTGTCGGCGAGCGCTTGCAGCGTCCACTCGATATCATCTGTGGGCTTGCACAAGTCCGTAATGGGGCAATGCGGAGGTTCGGGCACGCTCGGTTTCCCGGGATAGGCAAAAAAGGCGACTGGCCTATCTGCGCCAAGCAGAGTGACCGAAGAGGTTTCTTCAAGCTGAGCGATCTTGGGCGATATCGGATAGACCAGTTGGTCTAGCCTTGCTGTTCCTGCGCCTTTGGAAATGCGCGGTATCAGAGTATCAGCCAACAAACGGCACCCCGTCGTGGCAGCGATCTTGCCAGCCAGTTCACGCTGGGGTCCAAACAGAGCTGATCCGCCAATCATCAGCGCGGCGTTCGGCGTCACAAGCCGGGCCGCCGCGGCCTCTATATCGCTTGTTGACGGTCGATGAAGGCTTTCTTGGTTGTCTAATCGGTTTACCGCTGCGTTCGCTTTGTTCCAAGCTGTGTCGGCAGGCAGGACCAGCGTTGCGATCTGACCGTTGCGCGCGCGGGCCGCCTGAACCGCTGCCGCTCCGTCCGTGGCTACGTCGGTGGCATTGGACGACACACGTGTCCAATGACTGACCGCCTGGCTGATACCGAGGATGTCTCCCTTCAAAGGACTTTCATAACGGAGGTGATGCGTTGCGTGATCGCCCACTACATTCACGATTCCGGACCCCGCTTTTCGGGCATTGTGCAGATTGGCAAAGGCGTTGCCAAAGCCGGGTGCAAGATGCAGGAGCGTGCCGGCGACGTCTCGCTTCATGCGAAAATACCCGTCTGCAGCACCTGTCGTGCCGCCTTCAAACAGGCAAAGAATGCAATTCATTTCCGGGTGTTCATCCAAGGCAGCGACAAAGTGCATTTCCGAGGTGCCGGGATTTGCGAAGACCGTATTTACACCATTGTTTAATAGGGTTTTTACGAGTGATTGAGCGCCGTTCATTTTATCCCTAGCCTGATTTCAAGCGATCATTTGATGACAATGCTCGCACGAAAAGGCCTTCTTTCTAAACATATTTTCCTCCCGACACGATCACATATGACGCATGGTACCGAAGCCGCTCGCGACGTGGAGCAGTTACCGGATTTACGACCGTACCTTTTTGGCGGAGCCAGAACTTGGAGCGAAAGTATTCGTACTTGAGGTGAGATGGGCCTACGCATCACCAATTTGGTACACACCTCAGGGATGAGTGATATTAAGTTAAGACTAAAAATCACTGAGTCTGCTCTGGGCTCGAAGCAGTCATTCGCTGCGCAGTACGTCAGCGTCCGCAAAGCGGACAAAGCTGCTATGCATCATGCGCCTTACGCGCAGAGTAAACGGCCCAAGCCGCGACAATTCGTTTTCCCAAATTTAAGTATTTCTCACGTGACGCACAAAGACGAGCATCGAGACAGGCTTTTGTGATAGTCTGATGACACCAGCGGGTAAACTTAGGGGGAAAAGATGTCTGATGTTGAAAGTGTAAAGGCCCTCGACGCGTCCATCATTGAAGGGATCAATGCAAAGGATGCGAGTATGGCGACAGCCGCTTACGCCGAAGATGGAGTTCTCATGCCACCTGGTGCTCCTACAATGTCTGGCCACGCGGCCATCCGAGAGTATTGGCAGGCGGCAATTGATGGGGGCCTTGAGAACGTTTTGGCCAATCCAACCGCAGCTCATGTCAGCGGAGACTTTGCAGTTACGATGGGGACTTTGACAGGCTCAATGGGCGGGCAAGCACTTGCTGGGAAGTACATTCTTTACTTCCGAAAAGGCAACGACGGCTGGAAGGTTCAGCGTGACATCTGGAACTTTGACGCATGACGCACAGAGGGTCTGGAACAGGCCAAGGGTTAATCTAACTACTTTCCGTAGGCAGGTCGCGCTCATTGAAAGTGGCTTACGTAGCGCTTTAACGTGACCATTACCTATCAGGGCTTGGCCGCAGGTTTTTGACGCCATTGTCCACGTAACGGATAAGACAGGTCTAGCATCCACCAGTAACTCGACCTTAGTTTGGGCATTACACCATATGCCATTAATTGGACTGGCCGAGTTTTTTGTCCATTTCCATAAAGGACGCAGCCCAAAATTCCGCCAGAAATGCCGCCGCCTCTTGTTCAGAGATTTCTGAACGGTTTCCAGCTGAATCAGTTGCTTCGCCGAATGTGTATCGCAAATCAGTGCCACCATTGTTTTCCGTCAGATGATAGGTTTCCGGCAGGCTAATGTGCGGACGGGCGGGATCTTGGATTCGCGTCGAAAAGTACTCAAACGGCTCCCAATCAGTGACGCGATAATAAAAGTCTGCCAGCTCATGAGCGCAATGATAGTTAGATCCGGGGGCAAGACGACCTTGCGGATTTTCAACCGTGACCGTCTTGATGCGGTCCATCCAGTTCTGTTTGAGCTCAGGAGCTACCAGAAATTCCCAAACCACGCCGATAGGCGCGTTGAAATGGTGTCGGAAAGTCCAAACGCCATCCTCTTCGGCGAGATAATGGCGTTGGCGTTTGGCGCGCAGGCGCTCCCACGATTTAGCCAGATCATAGACCTTCATGCAGACTTCACCAAAGTGTTCAATATCCTGCGAAAATGGCTCCATTATTTCACTGATATCCATGGCATCTGCGGCTGCTTCGCTGAAGAGGGCATAGCTGCGAATGCCCGTACGTTCTGCAACATCTGTCTTGGTCAATCTGTGGACCAGAATGACATCGGCACCGGATATGTCCTTGGTAGGACCCATTTGCATTTCGTCGAATTGGCCATGGTGGGCGATGATTTTGAGGTCTAGTGTGCTGACATTTGCGCAAGCATTACAGTTGCATGTTGTGTTCGCGATTATTTCCTGCCGTCGTAGCGCAAACGCGTTATAGAGATTTTCGCAAATGGTCAGAAACGTCTCACCCGCTGGAAAATCCTGCCGTGTCGAATACGCTAAAACAGCGTCGCCTTCGGTTTTCCAAAAGTGCAGCGGGTCCCCAACTTGCTCAAGCAAAACTCCCAGGAGAGATTGCAGGATTGGATTGGCGTGATCCATTTCCGAAGATGTCAGAAATTGTGTGTAGCCGGTAATATCAGCAATAAGCAGATAACCTGTGTGTGTTGTCGTCATATACTCTCTCCCCAAAGAGTATTCGGCACGGATATGTGCGCTCGCTCAAAAAAATACACGCACACATCAATCATGGCCAGACTGTCCAGGCGTTTTCAAAGTCAGACCGACAAGCGCAATGGTTTGGAACACCATCGATCACTGCTGCATAATTTGATTCTTTCAAAGCAATTGTGGCTTGTGCATTGTTAGTAAGAGCTCTGTGAAATTGAAGGGACATCGCGTGAAGATCTATTCCGTATTCGTTTGGTTACTTGCTCTTAGCTTGACATTTGGAGGCGTTGATTTGGCATCCGCCAAAGAGAAAGGCGGAAACTCAAAAGACAAGAAAGTTCAGCTGGACGGCAAACCAGGCAAGGGCCAGAAAGCTGTGCCTCCAGGACAAATAAAGAGATATACACGGGGCGCCAAGCTTCCCAGCGACTTGGACTACACGGACATTGGAGACCTTGCAGACTGGAAATTAAAGCCTCCGGGAAAAGGCAATCGTTACATACGCGTCAACGATGAGATTTTGGAAGTTACTGATGACCTGTCAACGGTCGTAGACGCAGTTGGCATCGTCGGAGACCTCGCCAAATAAGAGGGCCTAAAAAACTTAGGATACTCTCAGCACTAGAGCCTAACGTTAAACTTGCGGACAAAGCAGGCTGTCAGAAACCTGCCCATTGGTCCTTAGTTTTGCCAGTTCTTCCGTATTTGCTTCGCCGCACATGTGCGACTTAATTGGGTAAAGTGCCTCCCTCGTAAACCCATTTGATGGCGGCGGGCTCAGGGCAAATCTGGCCACCAACTTCGCGCAGGTGTCGGGAAATCTCCTCCGTCATTCCATCCATTCTTGCCTCGCCAACGGCGCCCTTGCGGATCATGGCTCCGGAATTAAGGATTGGGATCTCTGAGGCCGTACGCCCTTCAAACTTTCCCTCATTCGCTTTCATCCATGGGAAGGATGTAAACTCCAGCACATTAGCCCATTGTTCTTCGGTCAGCTCTTCACCGATGAATTCGGCAATCTTTCGGATTGATCCTTGGTGGTCACTCTTCATGTCAGAGAAGTGCAGGAACAAAACGTTTGGTTCATTCCGGAGCGGCCACCACGCGGCGAGAAAGCCAAAGATCGCGCCTTGCATACCGTTGGCGTCAATCACATCAGAATAGAAGGTTGGAAAGTCGGGTCGACAAAGGGCTTCTCTTGGCACGCCCCAGAGTTCATACCATGCGTCCGAGTGCTTGTTCAGGAATGGCCTGAATGAAACGAGGGCCTCCTCCGGATTTCGCATGATTACGACATATTTGACGTCGGTGCCCGACCCGACGCTCTGAAACGGCACCGCAGGTGGCGGCGAATGCGTCTTGAAAGCGCGGCGCGTGTTGGTTGGCATGGCTGTTACCCGTTCAACCACGGCTTCTTGGGGCTGCCCTGGGAAGGCCAAAAACTCAATCCAAGGCACCTCTTCGTAGACGTCTCGAAAATCATCAGTCCCGCCCGTCAACAACTGATGAACGATGTTCATTGTCCAGGTTGTCCCGCTTTTAATTGGAACAGAAATCACTACATCACCGTCCCTCCAAGCGATCTTTTGTTGAATTTCCGGGGCTATCCAAGGTGGCCCTGAAGGTGGGGCGCCGTCTTCTGGGACGTCGTTCATTATGATTGACCTCTCATTGGCCTCCCTTCGGTCGAGAGGACTAAACCACCAACTTACCCCGCAAGAGCGGACTTTTCCAAATCCCGTGCACCAGGACCACTCAGATCCATGCGCGATGGCCCAAACAAGACGGGGGACGAACAACTTTTTTCGTGCCAACCAGCTTTAAAAATGAAAGTACCGGAGCGTGCTCGGTGCGGTCATTCGCTAACTCACATCGCATGTCTCATTTGGAGGTCCGGGTGTGCAATGGTGGTCAACTAGTTCGCAGCAGTTGTTTTGCCTTCTAAATAGTTTGGCCTACTTCGTTAACAGGTGTTGCACCACCAGCACTCAGCCCCATACAAGTTTAAGCGATTTTGCTGGTCCCCGGCTGATTGCTGGTCAAACTTGGTGGGGCTTTCTATCGAGATGAAAATTGCTAAATTCCATTTTTCAACGAACGCTCCGGCCTTGGTGCCGATGTTAAGTGAGTTTCACTCAACGACTGCTAGGCGGACTTTGCAGACATCCGCAGTATTGCTCCAGAGGACCGCAGTCAGCCCTTAACAAATTTTTATCGCTCCGCTTTGCAAAACCGAGACACGAATTGCCAAACACAAGCTCAAATTGGTCAACGAACGATCTGGGCCATCGTGTTTTTCACCGCGTAATATCTTTGAGCGTTGGGTGGGTGCGTCCCTAGAAAACGATCACCAGGATCCGGAACTCGTGCGAAGTACAGTGCACCCTTGAGTGGATCATAGCCCGCTTTGTAAGCTATCACTGTGCCTAGCCGATCAGCTTCCAATTCAAAGCCCTTCGAATAGCTCCGCCCACCAACAAAGGCTCCAAGGTCTTGTGCCACGGCAATGTCATTCGCTCCAGTTCCGGCTATTGTCGCCAGACCCGCCAAAATAACCGCACCAGCGGCCGCGTTTTGAGCACGTCGCGCTAAATGACCTTGAATGTGGTGAGCGGCTTCATGCGCCATAACAAAAGCAAGTTCATCGGTATTGTTAACATCTCGTGCCAGCGCTTGGGTTATTGTTATGACGGGACGTCCCGACTTGCTTAAACTCTGATACGCGTTTGAAGGTGCTTTTTTGTTTGGATCAATGCGGATCACAAAGTCGCAATTCACTCCCCGAGTTTGGCGGCGACATTCTCTCTCTGCAACGGGCTCAATTCGAGAGGCAACCTGCCGAAATCTCGCTTGTGCCTGCTTTGAACTGGCTGGGGCACTTGCGCGAACGGGATTTGGGATAGGTGCCGATGGCGGAGGCGTGGTTGATACGCATCCCGCTAGCAACAAAGCAGCCCATACCAAGACACTCTGCTTCATAGATACACCTTTCTACAATTTAGGAGCCAAAGTAGATTTCGTAGCCGTCGAAAACGCGGCACCCAGTCCCGAACCTTAGGACCTGTGTAAATTGATATTCAATAACAGAGGACATTGGGCGTAGCCGCGTCACGATTCAGCTGCCGCCAAACCGGCATGCACCGCTAATGGTGTAGACCCGAACGGCCAGTCAGCCTGCAACCCCGTCATTGACGACCTGATCCGCGTCGAACACAGCCTCAGCGGCCGCTATATCCGCTGCACGGTAGCTTAAATCTATCTACTTCGCGGCAAAGGGAATGCTGCGAGTGCACGTGCAGTTCAACGAACGTTTCCGGTTTGGGCTCGGAGCAGACGTTCGGCAGAATTCATTGAATGTCTACTACGCGGACAATGCGGCCGCTCAATGGTAACCGGCGCAACGACCGCTTTCTTTCGAATGCAATCTTGGCCTTCTTTCCAACATAGATTGTCCAGACGGAGACTTTCCACAAAATTGGCCCGTGCCTTAGCGACCCGCTACAGTGGCCTGATAAGCGTCAAGCTCAGTGATCAGCTCAGTACCTGTAGGCGCGCCGTTTCTGGCGCAAAATTCAGACCACACCGCTCCGTAGGGCAGGTCCTTGAGTTCCTCTGTCACAACAAACCGGCTTGTGAAATCCAGCGCGTCCTCCGCTGCTCGCAAGCGATCCCAGGGCTTCAGAAGCGCCTGCAGAAGCGCCTTTTGCATGTTGCGCGTGCCGATTACCCAAGCGGCCGTGCGACTGATCGTGGCGTCGAAGAAATCAAGCCCGATATGGGTCTTGCCCAACAGGTCGCCGCTGACCAGTTCATGTGCCATCGCCAGGATGTCATCGTTCAGCATGATCACATGGTCGCTGTCCCAACGCATGGGGCGCGACACGTGCAGCAAAAGCTCATCCAGAGACAGGGCCACGGCGCTCAGTTTGTCGGCGATATTCTCGGTCGGGTGGAAGTGTCCCATGTCGAGGCACAGCAGTGTCTTGTTGCGGATCGCATAGCCCATGTAGAACTCATGGCTGCCCACCGTGCAGGCCTCGACCCCGATGCCGAAAAGCTTGGATTCGACCGCATCCAGCATATCCGATTTCGCCTCGGCCAGCATGGTGTCGAGCGAGGCCTCAAGCCGGGCCCGTGCCGCCATACGGTCGATAGGAAGGTCCTTGAACCCATCCGGAACCCAGATGTTGTTGATGCAGGGTGAACCAAGCGCGGCTCCCATCTGCGCCGCGATGTCCCGCGTGCGTTTCCCATGTTCGATCCAAAAGTCCCTGATGCCCTTGTCGGGGTGCGCCAACGTCAGGTTGTCGTCGGCCTTTTTATGGGCAAAGAAGGTCGGGTTGAAATCCAGCCCGATGCCGATGCCCTTGGCCCAGTCGACCCATGGCGCGAAATGGCGGTACTCAATCTCATCCCGGTCCGGGGTATCGTCTGTGTCCATATACATCGCATGCAGGTTCAACCGATGTGACCCGGGGATTTTTGCATAGGCAAACTCAAGATCCGCCCGCAGTTCGTCGGGGTTGCGGGCCCGGCCCGGATGGTTTCCGGTTGCCTGAATGCCCCCGCCCGAGGTGCCGGTCTGGTTTTCGAAACCGACCACGTCATCGCCTTGCCAACAGTGAACGGAAATCGGGATGTCCCTCAGAGCCTTGATCGCAGCGTCAGTGTCGACGCCCCAGTCAGCGAATTGTGCTTTGGCGCTCTCATAGCTCATGGATCGTCTCCTTATCGCGTGAAGGCCTGAACGTTGCCCGCATCAACGTTCAGAATGTTGCCCGTGGATTTGGCCGACGTCTCGGCGGCGAAGAAGTAACAGGCCTCGGCGATATCTTCCGGCAGGACTGAGCGTTTCAGCATGGATCGGTTGCGGTACATCTCTTCCAGCCCTTCCTTGTCCGTGCCGTAGGTCGAAGCCCGCTGATCCAGCCAATCGCCTTCCCAGATCTTGGAGCCCCGCAACACCGCATCCGGGTTCACAACGTTGACCCTGATCCCGGCCTCAGCACCTTCCAGCGCAAGGCAACGGGCCAAGTGGATTTCCGAGGCCTTCGCCGTGCAATAGGCCGAGGCATTGGGCGAGGCGGCAAGCCCGTTTTTCGAGGCCACGAAAACGATAGATCCGCCCATGTCCTGCACCCGCATGATCTTGAAAGTTTCCCGGCTGACGAGGAAATAACCCGTGGACAAGATGACCATGTTCTTGTTCCAAAGGTCGAGGGACGTTTCCTCAACCGGGGCAGAGGATGCGATCCCGGCGTTTGAGACAAGGATGTCGATGCCACCAAATTCGACGGATGTTTCAGCCAACGCGTGGGCCACGGCATTTTCATCCGTGACGTCCATCAGGACGGTGCACACGACGTCCTTGCCGAACTGCTGGGTCAGAACCCTTTCCGTCGCGGTGAGGCTTTCGGGATTGATGTCGGCCAGCATGACACAGGCGCCCTCGGACAGATAACGTTCTGCCGTTGCCGACCCTATGCCACCGGCGCCGCCGGTGACCAGCGCGACGCGACCAGCCAGCGATTTTGGTTTCGGCATGCGCTGCAACTTGGCTTCTTCCAACAGCCAGTATTCAATGTCAAAAGCTTCCTGCTCTGGCAGACCGCAGTATTCGCTGACGACACTTGCCCCGCGCATAACATTGATCGCGTTGACGTAGAATTCGCCGGAAATACGGGCCGTGCCCTTGTCCTTGGCAAAGGTGATCATGCCGACCCCGGGGATCAGGTAGACAACCGCGTTGGGGTCCCTAAGCGCAGGCGAGTTATCGTGTTTGCAACGGTTGTAGTAGGCCGTGTAGTCCTCACGATAGGCCTCGACTTGCGCAGGCAGGCCTTCAAGCACTGCGTCGATGTTGTTCTGGGCCGGGTCGAAGCCGACGACCAAAGGGCGGATCTTAGTGCGCAGGAAATGGTCAGGGCAGGACGTACCAAGGGCCGCCAGCGCCTCCATGTCCTTAGAATTCACGAACTCAAGCACCGAGTCGCTGTCGTTGAAATGCCCGACCATGTGCTGGTTGCCACTGACAAAGCCACGGATCGCGGGCATCAGCCGGGCGGCAACGGCCCGCCTACTTTCCCGGGCGAGGCTCTCGTGCACCGCTCCGCCAAAGGCCGGAACATCGGCGGTCTTTTCGGCCAACCACTTGGTCGCGACGTTGATCACGTCGATGGTGCAGTAATAGCAGTCTTTCGCCGTGTCAGCCCATGTGAACAATCCGTGACTTTCAAGGACAACGCCATCAGCATCCGGATTTTCCAGGCAGAACTTTTCAAGCCACAGGCCCAGTTCATACCCAGGCCGTTTCCACGGTAGCCAACCGATCCGGTCACCGAAAATTTCCTGGGTCAGCTCCTTCGAATTATTCGACGCTGCGATCGCAATAATCGCGTCGGCGTGGACGTGATCGACATGTTTGCGCGGCACATAGGCGTGCAAGGGCGTGTCAATTGAGGCCGCGCGCGGGTTCAGTTTGAAGGTGCAGTAGGACAGATAGCCGACCATTTCATCTTCAAACTCGACCCCGCGATAAAGCCCCTTCAGCGCGTTCAGCTTGTCCATGTATAGCGTCGAGAAGCCGTCAAGCTTCATGGACCCGATGTCACCGCCGGAACCCTTGACCCAGAGCACCTCAACCTCTTTGCCGGACAGTGGGTCGGTTTCCATGACCTTCGCAGAGGTATTGCCACCGCCATAGTTTGTGACGCGCTTATCCGATCCCAGCGTGTTGGAGCGATAGAGAAGCAGTTCCGATTCGGACATACCACCTGCCACAGCGTCATCCCAGCGGTTCTCAAGAAGCTGATTTTCTATGGATTTCAACGTTCTGCCCTCCTCACGATGCAGCGGTCGGAACTGCACCATCGCGTTTAGGCTTAGTAGTGTGCATCGTTATGTCAATCAAAAACAATCACAAACAGTCATTCTGCAGTGCAGAATGATTGAAAGTGATCGAAAATGATTGACAGCTGCGACGAATCTGCGCAGCGTGGAGTGAATGGGAGGTGGCTTTGCACGAAAAAGAACGCCATAGGATCATCATTTCAGCGGTGCAGGACCGCCCCGTCGTGACGGTTGGGGACCTGTGCACATTGACCGGCGTGTCCGAAGCCACCATCCGACGCGACATTTCAACACTTCACATGAAACAGATGGTACGCCGTGTCAGAGGCGGTGCTGAGGCCATAACGCCACCGCAGTTCGCCGGGCTGGCGGGCCGTCCGTTCGTCGTCAACGAAACCATGAATATCGCAGCAAAGCAGGCGATTGCCCGCGCGGCGGTTGAGATGTGTAGCGAAGGTGACAGCATCATCATCAACGGGGGCACAACGACCTTTCAGATGGTGCATCCGCTGGCCAACCGCAGGATGCAGGTCTTTACCAATTCGTTCCCGATTGCCGAGCACCTGCTGAAGCATTCGAAAAACACGATCATGTTGTCAGGCGGCGCGATCTACCGGGAGCAGAACATAATCCTGTCGCCCTTTGACAACGACGTGACCCGTAACTTCTATGCAAAGCGCATGTTCATGGGGGCGCAGGGGCTGGGCCCCATCGGTCTGATGGAGGCCGATCCGCTTCTGATCCAGGCAGAACAGAAACTGATCGGACAGGCGGATGAGCTTGTCGTTCTGGTCGACAGTTCGAAATTCGCGCAGCGCTCCAGCCTGGTGCTTTGCCAGTTGGACCGGATCACGACCGTGATCACCGACGAAGGAATTCCTGACAAGGCGGCGGCCATGCTTGAGGCTGCCGATGTGAATCTGATCGTCGCCCAGTCGGGCAGCGTTCAAGAAAACGAGGTGGCCTCTTGACTGCCTCCGAAACCCGAGACCCAAACATGACTTTCTGGGAGGAACTATCATGAAGCGTCGTACATTTACATCACTTGTCGCAGGGATGAGCCTTGCCGCCGGTATGTTTGGCACCACGGCGATGGCGCAGGACAACATGCGCATCGCTCTGGTCGTAAAAGCGCTTGGTATCGGCTTCTTTGAAGCGGCTGCCGAAGGCGCTGAAGAGGCTGCCGGAGAGCTTGGCAATGTCGAGATCATCTACACCGGCCCGACCGACACCACTGCGGAAGGTCAGATCGAGGTCATCAACTCCCTGATCGCGCAGGGTGTCGACGCCATCGCGATTTCGGCAAACGACCCCGATGCACTTGTTCCGGCGCTGAAACGCGCGATGGACCGCGGGATCACCGTGATTTCCTGGGACTCGGGTGTGGCCGAAGGCGGACGCCAGATGCACCTGAACCCATCCTCGACCCCGCTGATCGGCAACACGATCATCAAGCTTGCCGCGGATCACATGCCGGATGGTGGTGAAGTCGCGATCCTGTCGGCGTCGGCCACGGCAACCAACCAGAACGCCTGGATCGAGGCCGCGAAAGAGGTTCTTCCGAACTATGACAGCGTCGATCTGGTGGCCACCGTCTATGGCGACGACCTCAGCGACAAATCCTACCGTGAAGCACAGGGCCTCATGGCATCCTACCCTAACCTCAAGGCGATCATCGCGCCAACGACCGTTGGCATCCTGGCGTCCTGTCAGGCGGTGACCGACGCGGGCAAGATCGGTGAGATCAACGTGACCGGTCTGGGCCTCCCGTCCGAGATGGCAGGCTGTGTTGACAGCGGCGCAACCAAAAGCTTCGCGATCTGGAACCCGATTGACCTTGGCTACTCGGCCACCATGCTGGCGCATGCAATCGCCAACGGTGCTGAAACCGGTGCCGGTGCCGAAATCCCGATGGGCCGCATGGGCTCGGTGACGCTGGATGACACAGGCTCGGCAGCCATGGCTGATCCGTTCACCTACGACAGCTCGAACATCGAACAGTTTAAGTCGATCTTCTAATCTGAACGATATGTCAGGGCGTGGGCGATGACCCGCGCCCCGACATCCTACTCTTCCCACATCCAGAAACACTGTCCATGCAATTGGAATTGAGACCAGACGTGTCGAACGCCGCCGCCCCTACACCGCTTCTGAGCCTGTCCGGCGTGACCAAGACATTTCCCGGCGTGCGGGCCCTTTCAGATGTTTCGCTGAACCTCTACCCGGGCAAGGTCACGGCATTGGTGGGCGAAAACGGTGCTGGCAAGTCCACCGTGGTGAAGGTTCTGACGGGCATTTATCAACCCGACGAGGGTGACATCCAGATCGATGGCGAGGCTCTCAGTTTCCCGACCCCGCAATCTGCTGAAACTGCTGGCGTGACCGCCATCCATCAGGAAACCGTCCTTTTCGACGAACTGACGGTGGCGGAAAACATCTTTCTCGGCCATGCGCCAAAGGGGCGATTTGGCCTGATCGACAAAACCGCCATGGCGACCCGCGCGCGCGAGATTCTAGATGGAATCGGGGCCAAGATTGATCCGGGCGCGACGCTTAAGGACCTTGGAACCGCGAACAAGCACCTGGTTGCCATTTCCCGGGCGCTGTCCATTGACGCGCGCGTTGTGATCATGGACGAACCGACCGCAGCCCTCAGCCAGAAGGAAATCGAAGAGCTTTACGAACTCGTCGAAAGCCTGAAGGCGCAAGGCAAGGCGATCCTCTTCATTAGCCACAAGTTTGACGAGATCTTCCGCATCGCCGATTTCTACACCGTCTATCGCGACGGCCAGATGGTCGGCGAAGGGGCGATTGTAGATGTCTGCGAGCCGGAACTGGTCAAGCTTATGGTGGGCCGCGACGTCAGCCAGATTTTCCCCGAACGCGACCACAACGTTGGCCACGATATCCTCGAAGTCGCGGGGTACGACCACCCGACCGAATTCGCGGACATCGGTTTCACGCTCAGGCGCGGTGAAATCCTCGGGTTCTACGGGCTGGTCGGCGCAGGTCGGTCCGAATTCATGCAGGCACTTTTCGGGATCACCCGCCTCTCGGGCGGAACCGTGAGGATCGACGGGGCACCGGTTTCGATTGCATCGCCCGCCGACGCGGTCGCAAGTGGTATCGTCTATGTCCCGGAGGACCGGGGCAAACAAGGCACAATAGGCGCGCTGCCGATTTTTCAGAACGTGACGCTGCCGTCACTCGCTCGCACCTCGCGCAAGGGGTTCATCAGGCTGGCCGAGGAATTCAAGCTGGCACGGGAGTATACCGAACGTCTCGACTTGCGCGCCGCTTCGCTGGACACCGATGTCGGCAACCTGTCGGGCGGCAACCAGCAGAAGGTCGTGATCGCCAAGTGGCTCGCCACCCAGCCCAAGGTCATCATCCTGGACGAACCCACCAAGGGCATCGACATCGGGTCCAAGGCAGCCGTGCATGAATTTATGGCGGAGCTTGCCGCGCAAGGGCTCGCCGTCATCATGGTCAGTTCCGAAATCCCCGAGATTGTGGGCATGTCGGATCGAGTGATCGTCATGCGTGAGGGGCGCATCGTGGCGGAACTGGCCCGCGACCAGATCACGCCCGAAACGCTTGTCAGCCACGCCGCAGGGATCAGGGAGGCCGCGCAATGAAACGTATCCTCGCCTCCCGCGAACTTTTGCTGCTGGTCGCCATCGCATTGGTGCTTGGCATCATCTCAAGCCGTTTCCCGGCGTTCATCACGCTGTCGAACCTGGCTGCCGTCTTCAACGACACCTCGCCGCTGATCCTGCTGGCCATCGGCCAGATGATCGTGATCTTGACGAAGTGCATCGACCTCTCGGTCGCCGCCAACCTCGCGCTGACCGGCATGGTCGTGTCCCTGATCAATATCTCGGCACCAGGTCTGCCGATTATCGTAACGCTGGCCGTGGCCACCGGATTCGGGGCGTGCCTTGGAATGTTCAACGGTATCCTTGTATGGAAACTGGACATCCCGCCAATCGTGGTGACGCTTGGCACCATGACCATCTTCCGGGGAACCATCTTCCTTCTGACCGAGGGCAAATGGGTCAACAGCCACGAGATGAGTGACACTTTCAAGGCATTCCCGCGCACCGAACTTCTTGGCCTTCCGGTGCTAAGCTGGTTTGCCATCGCGGCGGTGATCCTTTTCACCATCGTCATGACCCGCACCACCTTGGGCCGCGCCTTCTACGCTGCCGGGGGCAACCCCCATGCGGCGACCTATGCCGGGATCAACGTGGGCCGGACCCAGTTCTGGGCCTTCACGATCTCTGGCGCTCTGGCCGGTCTGACAGGCTACCTCTGGGTCTCTCGCTTCGCGGTTGCCTATGTCGATGTTGCTGGGGGGTTTGAATTGACCGTCGTGGCGGCCTGCGTCATTGGCGGCGTGTCGATCATGGGTGGCATCGGTTCGGTTCCTGGCGCGCTGCTGGGCGCGCTGTTCCTCGGCATCATTGCCAATGCCCTGCCGGTTGTGAACATCTCTCCCTTCTGGCAGATGGCCATCTCGGGCGGTGCGATCATCATCGCGGTTGTTCTAAACGCCCAGGCCAACCGGACGAAGGGCCGCGTCATCCTAAAACGCGCGGAGCACGCGACATGACCACGACGACACGCTCGATCCCCGATCGCCTGCGCTCGCCGCTGGAGCGGAACCTAAAAAGCTGGGAAAGCCTGCTGATGCTGGTCGCAATCGGCATCTTCATCGCCAACAGTTTCGCCTCACCCTATTTCCTGAATGCCTGGAACCTCTCCGACGCGACCTTCAACTTCACCGAAAAGGCGATGATCGCCTTTGCCATGGCCCTGCTTATCATATCTGGCGAAATCGACCTCAGCGTCGCCGCGATCATCGCACTGGCCTCGACCGCCATGGGCGCCGCCGTGCAGGCGGGTGTCGGAACAGAGGGGCTGGTCCTTATCGGTCTGGCCGTCGGTCTTGCTTGTGGGGCGGTAAACGGTTTCCTCGTCACCAGCCTTGGCCTGCCATCCATCGTCGTCACCATCGGCACGATGAGCCTTTTCCGCGGGATCAGTTTCATCGTGTTGGGCGATCAGGTCTACAAGGGCTATCCAGCCGATTTCGCCTTCTTCGGGCAGGGCTATGTCTGGTGGGTGATTTCCTTCGAATTCGTCCTCTTCGCCATCATTGCGGTGATCTACGCGGTCATCCTGCACATGACCAATTTCGGCCGGGCGGTCTATGCCATCGGAAACAATGCCACCGGGGCGCTGTTTTCGGGCATTCGGGTGGGCCGGGTGAAGTTCACCCTGTTCCTGCTGACGGGCCTGATGTCCGGGGTCGCCGCCGTCTGCCTAACATCCCGCCTCGGCTCGACTCGACCCTCCATCGCCTTCGGGTGGGAACTTGAGATCGTGACCATGGTCGTCCTTGGCGGGGTCAACATCCTCGGCGGCTCTGGCTCCATCCCCGGCGTAGTGATCGCGGCCTTTGTCATGGGGCTTGTGACTTTCGGACTTGGCTTGCTGAACGTGCCCGGTATCGTGATGTCGATTGTTATCGGTGCGTTGCTGATCTCGGTCATCGCGCTGCCCCGGCTCTGGTCGATGTGGAGGGGCTGACATGGAAAAATACGCCTTCAAGATGAAGCTCAACCCGGACTGCAGGGATGAATACGAAAAGCGCCACGATGAGATCTGGCCAGAGCTTGCCACGCTGCTGAAAGACGCGGGCGTGTCTGACTATTCGATACATCTGGACGAAGAAACGAACATTCTTTTTGGCGTCCTCTGGCGCACCGACGACCACAAAATGGATGCCTTGCCCCGCAACGAGATCATGCAGCGATGGTGGGCGCATATGGCGGACATCATGGAAACCAAGCCCGACAACGAACCCGTGGCGGTGCCGCTGACGCCCGTCTTCCACATGCCATGACCCCCCGGCACGTCGCCGTCATCGACATCGGCAAGACCAACGCCAAGCTTGCGCTGGTCGATGCGACTGACATGTCCGAAGTGGAGGTGCTGACCCGGCCTAACGTGGTTCTCGCCGCTCCACCCTATCCGCACTTCGATGTTGAGGCGATCTGGCGCTTCCTTCTGGACGGGTTGGAGCACTTTCAGAAGGCGCACGGCGTAGATGCCATTTCCATCACAACCCACGGGGCGTCTTGCGCCCTGATCGCGCCAGACGGCGCGCTTGCTGCCCCGATCCTCGACTATGAGCACACAGGCCCTGATGATCTGGCCGCGGCCTACGACGCCATCCGCCCGCCCTTTGAGGAAACCGGATCGCCAAGGTTGCCGATGGGTCTGAACCTGGGCGCGCAGTTGCATTGGCAATTTGAGCAGGACCCCGCGCTTCGAGAACGTACCGCCACCATTGTCACCTATCCGCAGTACTGGGGGCATCGCCTGACAGGAGTGCCGGCCAGCGACGTGTCGTCCCTTGGTTGTCACACGGATCTGTGGAATCCGTCCAAGGCGCTCTTTTCTTCGTTGGTCGAACGGTTGGGCATATCTGAAAAAATGGCGCCCGCGCGCAAATCTGCGGAGGTTCTCGGACCCGTGTTGCCGCAGGTCGCATTGCAAACCGGCCTGCGCTTTGACGCGCCGGTGCACTGCGGCATCCACGATTCAAACGCATCGCTTTTGCCTCATGTACTGACCCGAACCGGGCCGTTTTCCGTCGTTTCGACCGGGACATGGGTCATTGCCATGACCATCGGCGGCGAAGAAGTAACTCTGGAACCTTCGCGTGACACGCTTCTTAACGTCAATGCACTGGGTGCCCCGGTACCCTCCGCCCGTTTCATGGGGGGACGCGAGTTCGAGTTGGCGATGAACGGTCAAACCACCCAATGTGCAGAGCAATTCCTTGACCTGGTCGCGAAAGACGGCCCCATGCTCTTGCCCGCAATGGTCCCGGACAGCGGACCGTTTCAGGGGCAAAAACAAAGCTGGATGGGGTCAGAGCCCTTGCCCGGAACCCAGGAACGCGCGGCGGCGGTGAGTTTTTACCTCGGATTGATGACCGCGGAATGCTTGTCGCTGACCGGACACAAGGGCCCCATTATCGTCGAAGGTCCATTTGCCAGGAACAAAGGCTTCGCCAGTATGCTCGCCGCGGCGACAAACTGCAGGGTCGACGCGACCGTCACCGCAACAGGGACGAGCCAGGGGGCCGCCCTCTTGGCAACAGGCGCACTCCCCGAGCGCGCGGCCTTCGACGTCGAAACCTATTTCCACAAGACCGACGCGAGCTACCAACGTTACGCGAACAGTTGGCACAGAGCCGCAAAAGCAGGCCTGGAACCACGCCCTTAGGATACCCTAACGACCTGCGCGGAACTCCGATAGCTGACATTGGAGACCAGCGTGAAACTGAACGGAATGGGCTCCAAGTAGCCGTTCGGTAGAATTCAATGAATGCCTGTTAGGCGGACGAAGCTGCCTCTTAGCCGGAGAGCGACATAAGCAGCAAGCGGCCCAAAGCAG
Source organism: Ruegeria sp. BB6 (assembly GCF_056539385.1). Lineage (NCBI taxonomy): Bacteria > Pseudomonadati > Pseudomonadota > Alphaproteobacteria > Rhodobacterales > Roseobacteraceae > Ruegeria > Ruegeria sp. BB6. The sequence continues at coordinate 538,072 of NZ_JBQFUW010000001.1, read as the reverse complement.
TCTTTTGTGCAATTGACAGCGAAAGGCAGCTTCGAACACAAAGTGAGCTTTTGATAGTGGAGCGTTCGTCTCCAGCGACAGGAAAAAGCCTCTCTGGTCGGGTATGCTGGCACAGTCGGTAATCTCGGATTAGACATACTAGGATTTTAGTTCACGGTTCCGTCGAGCATACTGGTTTCAGCCGCAACACGATGCTTTGCGGCGAACAAGAGTTCCTCAGAACTGGCGCAAGATGGCCAGAGGACGGCTAATCATTAGGTTAAGCCTTTAAAGAGAAATAGTTTAAAGTCATTTTTCTTCCGCTTCTCCAACATTTGAAATCTTGTATCGGAATAGGTTTTGAGATTTGATTCAGAAAGTCTATGCGAAAATACGCCCCTCCCGGCTGATAGCTGCGCGAAAAGGTTGCCAAGTTAAATCCGGCTAGCCACATTGGGCAGGAAACGCCCTTTAGCCAGGTGGGATACTTGGGAAAGTCCGAAAAGCCAACTTACGCGGAAGACGTCGCCGGGGCGATCAGGGCTGTAGGCACGTCCAGTTTTATGCCGGAGTTGTTGAACCTCATGCGCGAGGCAGCTTCGTTCAAGGGCGCGTTTGTCAGCCTTTTGAACCCGGGAAAAGCGCCCGAACATGTCTACGACAATGTGCGTTCGGAACGTCGCTCGGTTGTTGTCGACCGATGGCTTGATCGCGCCTGGCTGCTGGACCCATTTGTTGTTCGTTTCATTGGTGAACGCCACGAACCAGTGATGGTATTAAGAGACGTTACACCGGACAGGTTTGCCAATTCCGACTACTTTCGGATCTACTACAAATCCCTGTTTCTGACGGACGAGATCGGGGTGTTCGTAGCAATAGCAAATGGCACATTGTTTCTTTCTCTCGGTCCTTCCGAGGGAAAAACTCGGTTCACGCGGCGGGATGTCGAACGATTGACTGACCTGCATCCGATCATATCGGCGCTTTGCGAGCAGCACTTCCATCGCAACCCCTCGTCAGGCCGACTCGACGAGAGCGAGGTCGATTTCGACGGGGTCATCGACAAGGTTTGCAAAGGTTTGACACATCGGGAGATCGAGGTCGTGCAGTTCCTTTTGCGCGGGCACTCGACGCGGTCCATTGCGCTTTTGCTGGATGTTTCCCCGGCGACGATCAAAGTGCATCGCAAGAACATCTATAGAAAGTTGCACATATCTTCCCAGTCTGCCCTGTTTTCAATGTTTCTGCATTCGGCAAACGATTAGTCGTACCCCTTTGGGGGTACAAATCACACCGCCCTTTGGAGGTATTCACAGGGTAAGTCTCCCGGCTCTAAGCTGATTCTACATATCAACAAGTTCGGGTGTCCGGATCAGACCATGATCGACGTAAAGAATGTGACAAAACGTTTTGGCGAAGGTCAGGCGGCCGTGACGGCTCTGGAGGACGTGTCGCTGACCATTCCCGCAGGAAGCTTTTTCACGCTTTTGGGCCCGTCAGGTTGTGGCAAGACGACACTACTGCGGCTGATCGCCGGGTTCGAGCTTCCAAGCGAAGGCGAAATAGCGCTGGACGGTGAGTCGATTGGCCATCTGGCACCCAACAATCGGCCCGTGAACACGGTGTTTCAGAACTACGCCCTGTTTCCGCACATGAGTGTGGCCCGCAATGTCGGGTTTGGCCTTGAGATGCTGAAAAGGCCGAAAGCCGAGATCGACAGCACCATCACCGAGATGCTGGACCTGGTGCAGCTGGGCGAGTTTGCAACGCGCCGGGTTGATCAATTGTCAGGCGGGCAGCAGCAGCGCGTGGCTTTGGCGCGCGCACTGGCGCCGCGCCCAAAGGTTCTGCTGCTGGACGAACCCCTTTCTGCTCTGGACCTGAAACTTCGCAAAGGAATGCAGAGCGAGTTGAAGCGACTGCAGCATGAGACAGGCATTACGTTTGTTTTTGTCACGCATGACCAGGGGGAAGCACTGGCGATGTCGGACCAGATCGCTGTGATGTCGGCAGGCTCGGTACGTCAGGTCGGCACACCGGAAGAGATTTACACAGCCCCAAAAAGCAGATTCGTTGCGGATTTTATCGGGGACACCAACATCGTAAACGCTACGTTGCTTGGCTTTGACGGAGACGCGGCAAAAATCCGGTTTGGCGAAGGCAAACCACTCACGATTCACACTGCCAGCACCTTGCTCGAACCGGGCCCCGTACATGTCGCTCTGCGCCCCGAAACGATCCGTGTGGTCGAGGAGAGTGCCGAAACAGCGCTCTTACGTGGCGAGGTCGTGGACAGCACCTATTTCGGGGCCGGGTCGCAAATGCTTGTGCGGCTGGAAGATGGTGTCAGTGTTCACGTCCAGGTTTTCACTCCGCGCCCCATCGGATCGCGCGTCGGGCTCGAATGTGACACCTCCATGCTGCATGTGCTGGAAGACTGATGGCCGGTGTTGCACATATCCCGCAGCTGGACGCCGCGTCGAGATTGCTTGCGGCGCAGGCCGAGCGCGCGCGTCAAAGACGCAGAACGCGGCTTTTCCTGCTGGCCCCGGCGCTCGGGATTATCGGTATCTTTGGACTGTTCCCGCTCTCTATCGCCCTAGTTTACTCGTTCCTTGAACCCGGGACCTATGGCGGCGTTGAATGGACGTTCTCTTACGACGCCTATGTGCAGTTCCTGTTCGAGCGGGATATTTTTGATGACACGCTGACCTTTAACAGCGCCTATCTTCAGATCTTCGGGCGTTCCTTTGGTCTTGCCATCACCACTATGATTGGAACCCTGCTCCTTGGGTTTCCTGTTGCTTACTTTATTGCGGCCCGTCCGCAGGAACAACGCAATTTTTGGCTGTTCGCCATCACTCTGCCGTTTTGGACAAACCTGTTGATCCGTACGTACTCAATGCTTCTGATCGTACGGGACGAGGGTTTTGTGAACCTGACGCTGATGAACATCGGCCTGATCAGCGAGCCGATAGAGATGTTGTACACTGATGGCGCGGTACTGGCCGGGCTGGTCTACAGCTACCTGCCTTTCATGATCCTTCCGATCTATGCCTCGCTGGAGAAGTTCGACTTTTCACTGCTTGAGGCAGGGCATGATCTCTATGCCACACGCACGCAGGTGTTCCGCCACATCATTATACCGATTACCCGTCCGGGCATTGTCGCTGGCTGCGTTCTAGTGCTGATCCCGGCGCTTGGGGCCTACATCACGCCGGAACTGCTCGGCGGTGGTAAGAAACTGATGATCGGCAACCTGATTGCCCTGCAGTTCGGTTCGGGCCGCAACTGGCCCTTTGGTGCCGCTGCTGCACTGATCCTGATGGCAGTCGTGTTAATCGCACTTCTTGTCAGCTTGCGGGCAGGTGCTTCGAAGGAGAGTGGACATGGCTAAACTGTCGTCACTCTTCCGGCCGTCGACAGACGCGCGCGAACTACGCCGGCAACCCCTGTTCACCGGCGTGTCCTGGCTGGTTCTGTTGTTCCTCTACGCACCGATTGCCGTCCTGGTCGTGTTCTCGTTCAACGATAACCGTTCTGTTGTGCGCTGGACCGAGTTCAGCTTGCGCTGGTACGCGGCGGCCTTGGAAAACGATGACATCCGACGGTCGGCAATGATCTCGGTACAGGTCGCTCTCACCGCGACCGTGTTTTCCACCGTCATTGCCACAATGGCTGCACTGGCGACAACGCGTGGCGATATTTATCGCGGCCGTTCTGCGGCTATTGCGCTCATAAACCAGCCCCTGATGATCCCCGAGATCGTCACGGCGATTGCGACGCTGGCCTTCTTTTCGATCCTGCGCCAGCTCACGGGTGTTACCGGGATCGGCTGGCTGATCCTCGCCCACACAGTTTTCTGCGTGCCCTTTGCTTACATGCCGATCCGCGCACGTTTGTCAAATTTGTCCGTGACTTACGAAGCAGCCGCCGCCGATTTGTACGCGACGCCCTGGCAGACATTCCGCTATGTGACGCTGCCTCTTTTGATGCCCGGTGTTATGGCGGGGGCGATGCTGGCCTTTGTAGTCTCTCTTGACGACGTCATCATCACGCTTCTGGTGGCCGGACCGGGTGAAACCACCTTGCCCATCTATATTCTGGGCCAAATCCGTCGCGGCGTAACGCCAGAGGTCAACGCCGTTTCGACCATCCTGATCGGAGTGACCATAGCCATGGTCGCCCTGACCTTCTTTCTGCAACGCAAACGAAAATAACAAGAAGCCCGCGCTGCTGCGGGACGCCATCAATCTCAACGGAGGACAAAATGAAATACACTCTTCTCAAATCCGCAGCCATCTCGGCCCTGGCGTTCAGCGCGGCAGGAGCGCATGCCGAAGGCAAACTGAACATTTTTAACTGGGGGAACTACACCAACCCAGAGATGATCGAGAAATTCGAAGCCCAATACGATATTGAGGTCACGCTGGACAGCTATGACAGCAATGAAACCATGCTGGCCAAGGTCAAAGAGGGCAACACCGGCTATGATGTTGTTGTTCCTGGCGACTACATGATCGCGATCATGGTAGGCGAAGGTTTACTGGCCGAAATCAACGCTTCCGAAATGGACAACTTCAAGAACATGGACCCGAACTGGGTCGATGTATACTGGGATCCGGGTCGCAAGTATTCGGTCCCATATCAGTGGGGTACGACCAGCTTTACGGTCGACAGCGCGGTCTACAGCGGTGACATAGACACGCTTGGCCTGATCTTCGATACGCCCGAAGAGCTTAAGGGCCGTATCAACATGCTGAATGACATGAATGATGTGATCAACGCCGGCCTGCGCTACCTAGGCTATCCGCGCTGCAACTCCAATCCCGATCAGATGAAAGAGCTGATGGCACTGCTCGAAAATGCCAAGGGTGACTGGCGCACCATGGACTATGCGGTGATCGAAAAGCTGACGTCGAAAGATGTGGACCTGTCGCAAAGCTGGAACGGTGCGGCCATGCGCGCCCGGGCGGATCGCCCGACATTGCAGTACGCCTATCCAAAGGAGGGGTTCACCGGATGGATGGATAACGTCGCGGTTCTTGCCGACGCGCCCAACATGGAAAACGCAAAGCTCTTCGTGAACTTCATGATGGACCCGGAAAACGCTGCAATGACCTCGAACTTTGCGCGTTATGCCAACGGGATCAAAGGTTCCGAGGCATTCATGGATGCCGAGATGCTCGACGCGCCTGAAATCGTGATGCCCGCAGGGGCACCGGTACCCGACTTTGTGAAGCCTTGCGACCAAGACGTTGTCGACCTGTACAACAAGGTTTGGACCCGCCTTAAGCAATAAACTTAAAAGTCACCTGTGGTCGGCCCATCTCTGGTCGGGCCGACCCCTTCCAAAGTTTTTTTTAACCTGACTGCGGCCCCTGTTTGGGTCGCCTTGCGGGAGCATGGAAAATGCAAAACAGCAAATCCGGCACCAGGCCCAAAACAGCGCGTGAGATCGGCATCATGCAGGGTTTCCCGCCCCCGCCTGAGAAACGCCCGTCTCTCGAGAACTGGGACCTCGCCCCTTTCAACCGCTGGACATTCCAGAACATGCGTAGTCTGTTTCCCACGGTCGATGTTCGTCCGGGCCCAAATACCCGAGAACTGATACAGGCGCCTCGTGACCTGCTAGATACGGAGTTTCAGACCTTTGATGACCGCCAACTATCGGTCGGGAACTGGCTGACTGAGAGCTACACGGATGGCTTCCTAGTGTTGAAAGGCAACCGGCTTTTAACCGAGATATATGCCAACGACTTTACTCCGGACACCGCACATTTGGGGCAATCTGTCTCCAAATCCCTGATCGGCTCTCTGGCCGGTGTGCTTCACGGTGAAGGCAAGTTGGACCTCTCGGAGCCGCTTGACAATATCGTACCGGAGCTTGCTGGGACCGGCTATGCCGGATGCACTGTGGATCAGGTGCTCGATATGCAATCCGGCGTGCGCTTTACCGAGGATTATGGCTTTCCAGATAGTGACATGACACGCGTTGATGTGGCGTCGGGCTGGCGCCCGGTTCGCAAGGGAGAAATCAAACCTACCATTCGGGATGTTATTCTAACTTTGCCCCGGGAAAGACCCCATGGGCAGGCGTTTTCTTACCGCTCGATTGAGACGGATGTCATCGCCTGGGCCTTGGAACGTGTGAGCGGCGAAGACCTTGCTTCGCTCTTGTCCAACCGGATCTGGCAAAAGATTGGCTGCGTGCATTCGGGTTTTTTTACCGTAGACGACGCCAAGACAGCACTCGCTAACGGCGGGTTCAACGCAACACTTCGGGACTATGCCCGCTTTGGCCGCATGATGGCTGATGGTGGCAAGGTTGGTGACCAACAAGTAGTGCCGAAAAGCTGGGTTTCAGGGATTTGTTCGGGAGCGGACCCTTCAAAGCACGGTGACCCGTATGACGTGCTGTCCCCTCAAGGGGCATACCGAAGGTTCTGGTGGGTTCATGACCCGAGGCGCGGCGTGTTCATGGCGCGCGGAGTTTTTGGTCAACTGATCTTCATTGACCTGACCGCGGACGTGGTTATCGTCAAGCTTTCCAGCTGGCCCGACTATCTGATCCAGTCCTTTAGCCACGATGCCGTGCGTGCCTGCGAGGCAATCATTCGCGCACTTGAATAGTTCAAACCATCACAGACACAAGAGGCCGCATGTCGCCAAAACCTGATCTGATCATCCTCAACGGTTCTCTCCTGACCTTTGACGACGCCACGCCGAAGGCTTCGGCCCTGGCGATTCAGGGCGGCATAATTGTGGCTGTTGGAAACACCGACGATATCCGTACTCTGGCTGGGAATGGAACCAAAATCATCGACGCTGCGGGCGGCACCGTCATGCCTGGCTTTATTGATAGCCATGTCCACCTTTTCGGTGGAGCGGCCGAGTTGGGCATGTTGGACCTGCGCGAAACGACGGGCTCGGATGTTCTGACAAACGCATTGCGAGCCTTTGCGGCCGAGCACCCCGACGAACCATTGCTTATGGGGGTCGCCGCCGACTACGAAATTCTTGGCCCCGGCGTCACAACGACACGGCAAGATCTGGATCGCATCCTGTCCGAGCGCCCGGTTGCGTTAATGTCGGCTGACCACCACACCGTCTGGGCAAACACAATTGCCTTGGAAAAGGCGGGCATTCTTCACGGCGGCCTCGTTCCCCCCGGTTCGGAAATCGTGATGGCTGGGGATGGTACCGCACAAGGTCAACTGAACGAAACCGGTGCTTTTGGCCCTGTCCTGCGCCTGTCGCGACTGGGAGGGCGCGATCTTCTGGGGTATGTTACAGGAGCGGACCCCGTGCCACCCGCAACACCAGAGGAACGCGCCTTTGATAAGGAAGTCATACTGCGTGGTCTGAAGCACTGCGCTTCCCACGGGATCACGGGGTTGCATAATATGGACGGCAACTTCTATCAACTTGAGCTGCTGAGTGAACTTGAGGCCGAGGGGCGCCTTCCGATCCGTGTTCAGGTGCCCATGCACCTCAAGAACACCGACCCTCTGGATCGTTTGGAAGAGGCCGATGAAATGCGCCGACGCTTTGCGTCGGATATGGTTTGGTCAGGGCGCGTAAAGATGTTCATGGATGGCGTGCTGGACAGCTATACAGCACTGATGCTCGCGCCTTATCCGGGCAAGCCGGAAAGCCTCGGCGATGCTGTATTCAGTGCCGAACACTTTAACGAAGCCTGCATTCGCGCTGATGCAATGGGGTTGCAACTCAGCACGCACGCAATTGGCGACGGTGCCGTTCGGCGCACGCTGGACGGTTACGAGGCAGCGCGCAGTGCCAACGGCGCACGGGATTCCAGACACCGGATCGAGCATATCGAGGTGATAGACCCCTTGGATCTGCCCCGTCTGGCAGCCCTCGACGTCGTTGCCTCTCTTCAACCATTGCATTCACCCGCAGGAGGATTGTTTTCTCCCTATTCGGCCGGAGACATTCTGACAACCGAGCAAATCCCTTTTGCGTTCGCGTGGAACAAAATACGCGAGAGTGGCGCCAAGATTTGCTTCTCGACGGATTGGCCAGTCGTTCCCGTCGACACAATGATGACGATTGCCGGAGCAGTAAACTGCAATGAGCTGCCATCGCCCTGGCAGGACAACCGTCAAAGCCTTATGGCCACGCTTTCCGCTTATTCGCATGACAATGCGTGGCTGGAGTTCAACGAGGATCAAAAGGGCCGTCTGAAGTCGGGATATCTGGCCGACATTGCCATTCTCGAACAGGACCTGTTTTCGATTGAGGAAAACCAATTAGCAAATGCGCGCATTGCTGTGACCGTTTGTGGAGGCGCCGTTTCGCATACAGCTTGAAATGCTAAGCATCGATTGTATCAGTGCTTAGAGAACTTCTTTCAGGCCGCGACGATTGTCGGCATTGCGCAGCAAAGCAGACCTTGGCCTCGAGCGCAGCGAATGACCGCTTCCCGCCCTTTTCGACGGATGCTGCGGTCATTGCCGAAGTCGCCTTTGGGCTCGATGCCGCCATTCGCCGCGATCGGCTTGAACGACAGCTCCGGGCTCAGAGCAGCCGTTCGCTGCATCTGATGCCAACGGCCGCTCAGCGGACAAAACAGCCGTTCGCGACATACGATGCAGCGGTTAAGGCGGATGCGAAGTTTGCAGAAGCTCGTCGCCGTTCACTCCTCCGTATCCAATCACTTCAACCAGGGGCGATCCTTTCCCAGCCGAGACACCTTCAAGTTGTCACGGCACCGCCGCTCTTGCCGAGTGGCGCGAACTTGGCGCGTTATAAGCGACATCTCTGTTGGCCTAGCTGAGACTTGTTCGAACCGGCCTCACAGTATCCATCGATATGCTTATTGATCCTTGTCAAGATTGGCGCGGGCAAGAAGTGGTACTGTCAATGGTAATTCAGGGGGGCACATGGAAGAGTTGATTGAAATCGGAAGATCATTCGTCCAGGCCATGCGTGAGCGCAAGGGCCTTGCAAGTGTTGATGAAATGTATGCCGAAAACGCACAGTCGATAGAGGCAGTCGTGCCTCCGGTTCGACAATTCCGCGTTTCCAAGGGGCGAGAAGCCATCAAGGGAAAAAGAGAGGATTGGTTGGCATCGCATGAAATCCAAGAACTAGACGTGGATGGCCCCTACGTCCACCCACCCAACCGCTTTGGAGTGCGCTTCAGGGCTGAAGTGATTCAGAAGGCTACGGGTGAGCGTATGACCCTACGCGAGATCGCAGTGTACTCGGTGGCAGAAGGAAAGATTGTGCTGGAAGAGTTCTTCATGCTGCCGAAGTAAGATGAGCGACTAACAACATTGTCTATTTGTTTGTTTAGTCAGTGCGTACGGCTCTTGGACGAAGTGAAGCTCCGAGCGGAGGTCGGGAATGCAACACAGAACAGTGGCTTATTTTGTAGGAGTTGAAACTGAGGACGCGTCGATTTTGGAATGCGCTGAAACTGCCCATTTCCAGAACGACCACTTGAATTGCGTATTGATCGCGGCCTTACCTAACCTGCCTTACCTGAAGCATGGATCAAACAGGTTCGTTGAGGCGGGTCTGCCCTCAAACTGGTTGGACGTTCTTCACGCGAAAAATGCCGCCCTGAAGTCTCGCGCCACTGAAGTTGAAACGCTTCTTGCTGGGCAGGGCGTATCTGCAAATGTAACTGGCTTCATGGGACTTGGAGCAGAGTTACAGCAACTTGTAGCAGAACAAGCCAAATGCTCTGATATCGCTTTTCTAGACGCTGATTTGCGAAAAGACCCCGATTTATTTCACAAGATCACGTGCGGAGTATTGTTTCATTCGCCGGTTGCTCTGATGATCAATGGAGATCCGTTTGCCCAACGCGACTGCATTTTTTTGGCATGGAATGATAGCCTGCCTGCGTCTAGGGCCGCGCATTTAGCTTTACCCTTTTTTCTGGCGGCCAACGAAGTTGTGATCGGGTGTTTTGATTTGTCGTTGCCTGATGGCGTAGAAGGTGAAGTGCCCGGAACTGACATTGCTGGATGGCTCAGTCATCACGGTTGCAAGGCGACCGTGTCGCAGTTCCAGTGTGGTGGGGACTCGATCGAACACTGCATTCAAGAAAGCGCAAGAGAATTGGGGGCCGACCTCGTTGCTATGGGCGCTTATGGGCATTCCCATTTGCGTGAGTCAATTTTCGGGGGAACGACGCAAGCAATGTTGGAGCAGACAGGGTTGCCAGTGCTTTTCGGACACTGATGAAATGAACCGTAGACTGTGACTTTCTGGTAGCCATAGCAATTAAAGTTCATCGGTAAATACTTGAGAGACTTTTTTAAGAGTTTGCTTGAGGTTGAAGCGTGTTTGCCCGCCCGTTTTCGCCAAGGAACTCTGTCACAATTGACGTGAGTTCATCCCAGTCAGTAAACTCCCTTGCCCCTTCTAGTGGATCGATTTTTCGACCGAGCAAGACGACGTGCTGAAGAATCTCCCTCTCAAAATACCCGTAGTTTTCGGGCCTCACCGCGCCTGCGATCAAAGCCGTCGCATTTGGTTCAAAACCTGTTCGAAGAAGCATTTCGTCAAGATAGTCGCGTGCTTCTTCTCGACCTGACGCGAAAGCAGCTTTTAGACCGACGGAAAGCACGAGGGACTTTCGCTTCATTAAGGCATCTCTATTTGAAGCGACAAATGCTTCGAATGACTTGGGGTGCTTGCGCTCGTGGACAGGGGCCAGAAGAATAACCTTGACCACATCGTCAAATGAAACGTGGCTGGGCATTTCATCGGTATTGATCAGCTTTGCGTCGAAACCGGCATTCTTCGCGAGATCGGTGATGAAGCGCGCAATCTTTGCTGTTTGGCCTTCGACCGTGGCGAAGGCGATGAGTAGGGTCATTCCGATCCTCCCAATAATCGGTCTGAATAGATTGCATATTATGAATAAGTGACGTGCGTTGCCCTTGATCTCTATCAAAGGCGTTTCATAGCGGCATATCTGGATCGTTGCGGTATGCTCATGCTGTCCACGCGGAGCATGTTTTTAAGGAAGTTCGTGACGGCATCCATCTCCAAGAAAACCTGCCGTTTCGGCCGGCAGCCTTGAAGCGAGCCAACCCCTGGCGGTCTAGCTTTCTACCTTAAGCAAAAGGCCAAGACAGCGACGAAGATTGAAATACTGATCAACCACACTGCGAGTTTCACTTGTTGGCGTGCGGGCAGGTTTCTGAGCAGTCTAATCATAGTCAAACCTTTCAGACAAAATCCGGTGTGACGCGGTGCCCCGCTCAATCAGATGATCTTCGACGGTGTCCATCATGGCAGGGGGGCCGCAGAGAACAAAAAGCCAGCTTTCAAATTGATCAGAAGACAAATTGCGGTCCAACAGATGACCGTCGATCAATCCTGTCTCTCCGGACCAATCCTCTGGCGGCTCGGATAGAACAAATACTGTTTCTTCTTTGGACAACTCCTGGCGAAAAGCAATCTGCTCCTCCACCCGGTTGCCATAGATAAGCTTGAGATCGTACTGTGTTCCACTCAACCGTACCTGACGCACAATGCTCAACATGGGCGCGATCCCGACACCACCTGCGATCAGAACAATGCCTTTCTCAGTTCGGTGGCTGATCGACAGATTTCCATGCGGGGCATCTAGATAGGCCGTGGTTTGCGGAGCGATCTGTCCGAGGCCGCATGTGAAATCCCCAAGCTCCTTTATCACGAATGAAACTTCGGGGCCTTCGGCTGGTGCCGAACTAATCGAGAAAGGGTTCTCATGCAGCGAAAAAACACTGTGGCCGACGTTTAGCCAAGCAAATTGCCCTGCTTCGAAGTTTAGTCCGTTGTGACCATCTGGCACGACGCGCAACTCCCATTGCTTCGGTGTTAGTCGAGACACAGACGTGACGCGCCACGGTCTTTTCCTCTGACGAAAAGGGCGAACGAGATAGACATACAGCAAAGTTCCAACTGCAATACTGGTTAGGGCAAGCCAGAGATAGGTTAGTAGCGGATGCCCACCGTAGCGCCCAGCATATACCGTGTGATGCAACAGCAGGCATGCGATCACCAAGGCTCCCAGCCCGTGAAAGAGGCGCCATGTTTCGTATTTGTAATCAAGGGATTTGCGGGCAATTGCTGAGGCGACCAAAATGAACAGCAATAAATATGCGCCGATGCCCGATACCAGCACAGAAAAGTCGGTCGAAATCGTAAGTTGGTTTGTTTCATCCCACGGACGGCGTCCGCCCGAAGGCGTGCCCTGATATAGCAGCGGGTGTATCAGCGCAAAGCCGAGTGCTGTACGCGCCATCAACTGATGCGCTCGCATGGTTACATCCATACCCAGACCGGAAGAGATGAACCTGAACCGCCCAGACAGCAGGAACTCGACTAAGATTATTGAAAAAGCAAGCATTCCAAGCCCGGACGCGAGCTCTTGATGAAATGATCGTGTTGGCCATCCCAGAGACCAAGAAAAACCCAAGGGAGCCAAGATCAGCAAAACGTAAATCAGCGCCAGATAGGGCCATTTCATACGGTTTTGCTCCACTGCGCTAAAGGTAGGCAACTCGGGCTCATTCAAAATAAACGCTAAGCTGACCTGGGATTCCGATCAAGACTACTGAGAATGGTGCTAACTCCACAACGACGTGGCAGGTTTAGTGGACAACGTTTCCCGTTTCTGTTCGTTCAGCCGCTGCGTTCGGTCTGGCTGATGCTGAAGTTGCATGCTTGCGCAAGATCAAGGTCCCTTACCACTTTTCCTGTCATAATGTTGCGCGCGTGAAATCAGGCCAAAGGAGGAGGCTCAAAATGCTAGAAGACAAAAAGTCCCCGCAACTTTTCACTGGAATGCATCTGCTCTCTGACAACTTTCGGCGTGAAATGGAAACCCTGATGTCGCGTTTTTTTGGGGAAGGATCACCCTTACTGCCGATGGAAACGGCTGCGCAACGCACGGGTTTTCCGTCTCTTGACATGACGGGCGCGATTTCACCGGCAATCGATGTCCAAGAAACGGATTCTACGATTGTCCTGACGGCTGAATTGCCAGGGCTCGAAGAGGATGATGTGGAAATTGAAATCAAGAATCGCAGGCTAATCCTGCGCGGTCAGAAGAAGATTGCGCATGATGAAACGGGCGATCTTCGTGTCAGCGAAAGAAGCTATGGCAGCTTTTCCAGAGCCATGTCGCTGCCAGACACTGTGGAAATCGACAAGATTTCAGCAACATTCGACAAAGGCATTTTGCATATCGAAATGCCGAAGACTGAGCCTCAGGATCCAAGCCGCAAGATCAAGGTATCGTCGAAATAGACGGTTTGGTGGATCGATACAGTGCTTGAAAAGACCAAAGTAGAGGGTCGATCGTGGATCGTCCTTCTAAGAGTTGCGTCCTGATAAGTGTCTTTGGTTGAATCCGCGCAGGCGCCGCAAGTATCTGTACAAATGTGTTTTTTGCACATTCGTACCAGACCATGGGTTTGGCGTTGAAGCGTGGTAGAATGCCCTCGCGCGTTTGGGTAGGGGGCCACAATGCGAAAACCAGAAGAGAGTGGCATGACACCCTCAGGACATGCTGGTGAAGGTGAGGTGCGGGCCTTTCTGGAGAGCCTGACCGGACCATCGCGCGGCTACGTGAACTGGCTGGTCGACAAAGCCCTGACCGTTTCTGTTGACGATGGCAGGGTGTTAAGCCTTCGACCTAAAGACGACCTGCCTCCGCATGACAACGATATTGCCACCTTACAGTGGGCTGACGACGGTTACACGATAACCGCGTCAGCAGGGCGCAATGTATGGGTGAACGGACAAAAAGCCTCATCGGCGTCTCTTTACCATGGCGACATGATCGAGTTCGGCGAAAAGGGCCCTATGTCTCGGTATAGGTTGTGCGATCACTCATTTCCCGCGTACCATACAGTCGAGGATATCCTCAGTGATGCATATGCTTACACCCGAACGAGCCGTCGACCTTTCGCTAAAAAGATGTCTGGTGCCCTGCGCGACAGTGGGCGGCGGCTTGCCTCTCAAACCACGATATTGTTCAGGATCACAGTTCTTGCGACGCTTCTTGTGATCGCGGGGTTTGGGTACCTGCTTTACCAAAACGACCGGCGCTTGGCGGATAGTATCGAACAGGAGTCCCGCAAGATCGAAGCGATCGCGGTTATGCTCGCTCAGACGCGAGAAGACGCACTTACGCCTGACGACTTAGCTTCATTGCGTGACGCTTTTGAGAACCAGGTCTTGTCGACTGAACAACGTCTTGGAACCTTGGAACAGCGGGCGGGAGCACCCACGCGCGTAATCGCTGCCTCGATTCAATCCGTCGCGTTCATTCAAGGGGCTTATGGGCTGCGCCACGTGGAAAGCGGGAAGATTTTGCGGCACGTGTTGGGACCGAACGGAGAAAACCTGAAGACCCCGTTTGGCCAGCCTTGGATCAAACCGGACGGGACAGGCGAACCTGCAGAATTTCAATTCACCGGAACGGGTTTTTTGATCGCTGGGGTGCCGTTGATGGCCACCAACCGCCATGTTGCGTTGCCGTGGACATCAGGGGATCGAGAGAAGGCGCTGAGAGACGCTGGTCTCGAGCCTGAAATGTTGAGGCTGCTGGCCTATTTGCCTGATCAGACGGAACCAATAGAGGCGCGTTTGGCCCGGTTCAGTGAAGCGGCAGACTTGGCGATTTTGGCAGTTGAGCCAAGCCGCGTTCAGGACCTCGGAATTCCTCTGGCGGACGCCACCTCGCGCGTTGGTGAAGAGCTGTATCTGTTGGGGTATCCAACGGGTTTGAAGGCTTTGATTGCGCAGGCTGGTCCGGGCTTTCTAGAGGAACTGGAAGCAGAAGGAACGTTGAACTTTTGGTCGATCGCGTCCCGGCTTTCTACACAAGGCAAGATACACCCTTTGGCAAGCAGAGGGATAGTTGCACGGACAAGTGGGAACGCCATCGTTTATGACGCCGAAACCACGATCGGTGGGAGTGGAGGGCCAGCATTGAATCGGCGGGGCGAGGTCGTTGCCATCAATGCTGCGATCTTGCCTGAGTTTGGTGGCTCAAACATCGGCGTCACGGTCTCACATCTCAGAGCTCTGCTAGGAGAGGTCGAAAGCCAGTGATCATTCGCTCGTTCGAAAGCGCGTGTTTTGAATAAAGAACACTGTGGCCAGTGGAACGATCACCGAGATCACGGCCACGGAGATCAGCAAGTAGCCAAGTTGACTGTAGTCCGCGGTAGACGTGATTTCACCGGTTTCCGGGTTGGTGACAGCGCGCGTGACGACGTATGTTTGGTTGAGATACTTGGTGCTGAGGCTGCTGGCAGACAAAGCCATGTTTGTGAACGACGCCATCACCGCGAAGAAGGTGGCTTTCAACTGAACAGGGGCATTGCGTGCGATCCAAGCCAACATCGGGACCATGGCGATCTGCCCAAGCGGCGACTCAACCGCTGTATCAAGAATGGCTATGAATCTTGCGTCGACAACTCCGCCGGTACGCGCCGCCGTCCATTCATGTAAACCGTAGTATAGGGCAAGGTTGGGCAGGGCGAGAACACCCGCCGCAATTGTTAGCAACACCACCACATGCGCAATGGAGCGATTGGCCATGAATGGCCGAAGGACGATTAACCCGAGCAGGGCCAGCATCGAAGTCAACAAAGCCAGGATTGCCAGGAATTGCTCATCGAACTCCAGTTCATCGATTTCAAACCATGTCAGGCCTGGTCCCGGTAGCGGAACGGCACGAAATACAAAAATGATTGTCGCTGTCCCGATCAAGGCTTTGGCTTGGGCTGGTTCCAACTCCTTCAGCAGACGCGACATGAGGTAAAGGATCACCGTCAGGGAAACCGCAAAAACGGTCTCTTGTGCGAATGCGAAATCTGCGGTTCCCAGCACGATGCTGAGCACAACGAATGCAAGGCCGCCGAGCAGTATGGACCATTTGACTTCGGTGGCTTCATCCGGCGTATGTGGCGGGCGGCCGCGCTTAATAAGCTGACGCTGGATAAAGCTGTGAAGAACGACTCCGCTAACGGACAACACCGGAATGGTCAGAGCTATCAGATATACTTGGCCATAAAGCGCAAGGCGTTCGGATTCTTGCAGTTCTTCGGTTCCAGAGAAAATCCAGATGTTTACAGCCGCAACCGCCGCAAACCCGGAAATGATCGAAATTCTGCCCAAGGTCTGCATCGTTGTGTGCTGTGCACGAGATTCTTCCGGCGAAAATGGTGCGCCGTTCTGGTCAACCTTTGGCACCGCCTCAACCGTCATGGCGTCGGCAACAACGTCCTGAATTGCATAACCCGAAGGCGCCAAGAGCAAGGCAACAACATACCAGTCTTCCAGCGGCATGAAACTGGACATCTGCACGGGAGCGGTCACAAGCCCATACATTATGAGCAAAGACAACGCGATCAGAGAAGCACCGAACAGGATCAGCAGGGACTTCCAGCGCCAGAACAGGTCCACGACATGGCCAAGCGGCATTTTGAGGATCCAAGGGATACCGGCCCAAAATGCGAGTCCTGCAACGAAAGAGGCGGATAAATCGAGGTAATTTTTTAGAAAAAAGGCGCCGACAACCGAGGTTAGGCCGGACACGCCGGCCGCAAAATAGACCATCAATGGCGGCAGATAGGACCATTGCAGCTGCTGAGCCATATCCACAAATGTTCTATCCCACCAGGCCCAGAGTTTTGATTCTATGGAAGTTTGGTCAGTCGTCATATGCCGTGGTAACTCGTGGAAGCTTTTGGGTCGTTGTAATTAGTTAGAGAAATCCAGATCCGAAAAGCAATGCACTGGTGATCACCCCAAGGATCGGTACCATAAAAGGAACGCGGAAGTGCTTGGCGGCTTCGTCCGGCTGCATCTTCAGCAGGATCAGCGAAATGTCGACGAGCACAAAGACGCCCAGAACGATCTGGGATGTGCGCTCTGCCAGAGCTCCAATCGGTACGGTTTGAGTCAACAGAACGATGATTGCCGCGACCAGCAAAGTAGCGACTACTGGTGTCTGCGTTGCTTTAGGAATTATCGCCAGAACCTTCGGAAGATGGCCACGACATTCTCAACCTTGCACAGCCCATCTGGGAAAGCCTCGCGCCAACGGTCGTAGTCTGCTTTGCATGCTTCCTTTCCGGGAAGTTTTTCGCCACGCGCGATGTCCTCAAAGTCGCAATCCTCAGCAATTACAGCTGCGCCTCGGTCGGGGTCACGCATATCCCATGACTCGTGAAACTGCCGAACTATTTTCTCCGTGGGGTGCATTGCTTTCATATCTCTCATTTAAGTGTGGGCAGTGTGCTCACGCACTTACACCGACCATTCGAAGGCCACTCATGGGAAGAAAATGGCAAAAGAAACTTCTATGTTTTAACAGGTCCACTTCCGCATCTCGGGATAGGACGACCGCGATCGGCATATGCCAAAAACATGACTATTTCTTCGGGACGCGGCCCATCCGGTACATAAAGCGTCATTGTATCGAAATGATCAAAGGACCAGGGGTTGTCTTTGTGGCCAAGCGGCAAATCGATTGAAGTTCCAGCCGCTCCAATCTTTACGTTGGATGGAATGACTGCGTCGCCTCCATTGGCAGCGGCTCGCATCGGAACGCCGAGTTTGGGATGTATGACTGCGCCACCGTGCTCCATATCTCCGGAGACCCCAACAATCGCTGCCTTCCCATAAGATACGGGCGCTCCTTTAAGCTGCGAAACGGCTTGTTCAGCGAGTTGTTGCCCAAGTTCAGCCCCGATCTCAAAAAGCGCTGAAAGGTCAGCTGCGAAACGGCCTGCAATCGGGTTTCGAAAAACTGCAGCCGCCGCAACGCGGCAAACCTGTTCGCATGGCTCGCCAAAGGAATCACGCGTTATGTGCTCTCGCACTAATACAATCTTGCGCGTTTCGACCATGAATACCCCCATTTGCCTTGTTGAGGCATAGTGCTGACAATTCAGCTGCGCGTCGACTTCAAATTTCTCAATTGTCATGCAGATGATGGTTCACGAAGTCCGCTTTGGGCTCGAAGCGGCCAATCGCTGCTAGTTGCTCGTACGACTGCTTTGCGGACAAAGCTGTCGTTCGTTGCGGCTGAGCGAATGTCTGCATTGGCTGTTTCGTGTAATCCGATTTAGTCTTTCAAACATCAACTTGTATTTATCCGACGGGTTCTACGTGGAAAAGTTTAACTAACTGTCAAACTCCAGACCCTTCATTAATTCAAAGACTTGGCTACGCATCCAAGCCGCCATCGGGGCGTTGTCAGAACGCTTGTGCCAGATGCCGATGATCAACGCTGGTTCAATATGCATCGGTGGTTCGAACACGTTCAGTTCGAATGTCTTGGCCAATTTCCTTGCAAGCTGAGCGGGTACAAGCGCGATGAGGTCGCTTTCGCTCACCGCACGGCAAACGCCACTAAAGACCGGTACTGTCATAGCAACCTGTCGCTGTTTTCCGACGCGATTAAGGGCAGCATCACCCATCGCAGCCAGGTTCCCTTCTGGGGAAAACAAGACGTGGTGGAGTGCGCAGAACGTATCCATGTGCATCTGCGTTTCTTCCTGAAGCCCCTCAAGCTTTGGATTTCCCTTGCGAGCTATCACGTGGAACGGCGAATGGAAGAGTGGCTCCCGATTGACCCAGTCCGGCAGGAGCAAATCCGGGATCAGCGCAATGTCAGCGTTACGTCGTTCTAGACTGGCCACATAGTCATTCGGAACCAGATCAACCAGCTGCGCTCGTAGATTGGGCGCTGACTTTTGCAGGCGATCACCCAAAGGTGGCATCAGGAGTTCCGCGAAGAAATCGCTGGCAGCGATCCGGAAAGTGCCTTCAGCGGTTCGCGGATCAAAGGTAGCTGGCGGAGCTAGCAAAGCCTCAAGACGTTCGAGTTCTTCCCGCAAACCGGATTCAATATTGGATGCATAATCGGTAGCAACCAAACGGTTTCCCTGCCGGACAAAAAGGGGGTCGTCCAAAGCATGACGAAGACGCGACAATGCACCCGAGACTGCGGATTGCGACATCGCTAGCCTGTCGGCCGCCTTCACAGTTGAGCCTTCGCTAAAGAGGGCGTCCAACACGCGCAAAAGGTTGAGGTCCAGTGTAGCGAAATTCACTTGGCCGATATCCTTTATTAGATATTGCGGTTTGCCTGATAGGTTGGCCTTCGGATAGGCTTCTGTCAACGGAAGCGCTTTCGTTTCAATCCAATGCTAATGGAGAGAAACGATGAAGGACCTGGCCCAAATCGACGGAGCCATCGAATGGCTCGGCGTAAAATACAAAACCATCCTCGCCTCAGAACAGACGGGTGGCACTATGTCTATTGTGGACAGCTGGTCTCCTGCTGGTAGCGGCCCTCCACGCCACGTGCATCAAAACGAAGACGAAACCTTCGTAATCGTCACCGGCACATGCAGGTTCTGGTTGGAAGGCGAGGAGTTTTCCGCAGGGGTCGGCGAAAGCGTATTCATCCCACGTGGCAAGGAACATACCTTCAAGGTGACAGACGACGAACCTTGCCGCCATCTCGTGATCCTGACGCCCGGCGGATTCGAAGGTTTCTTTTTCGACATGGCAGCCGGTCAGTGCCGTATCCCAGAGGACATGCCCGCCATTGAGGAGAGCGCCAAGCGGCACAACATGGCCTTCACCGGCCCGCCGTTGGATTGAACACATGACTAAGAAACACATCGTCTATCATATCCCCGTCTGTCCCTTCTCGCAGCGACTCGAAATCCTACTGGCTTTGCGGGGACTGCCGGATGCCGTAGAATTTCGTGTCGTAGACATCACCAAGCCACGCGATCCGGAATTGCTGGCCAAGACCCGGGGGACGACAGCCTTGCCGGTGCTGGAAACCAGCGACGGTCGTATATTGAAAGAAAGCCTCGTGATCCTGCGCTATCTTGACGAGGCTCTGCCGGGGGCACCATTACGCCGCAGTGATCCTGCCGAACATGCCATTGAGTCGATGCTGATCGCCCGCGAAGGACCCTTCACAATGGCGGGCTATCTCTTTGTCATGAATCAGGATCAGGCGCGCCGAGATGAGCATTTGAATAAACTCCTCGCGCTCTATCGAGACCTTGATGATTTCCTACGTCATCATAATCCGACTGGCCCATTCCTGTTCGAGGACTTCGGTTTGGCAGAGGCAGTTTTTACCCCGATGTTCAAGCGGTTTTGGTTCCTTGACTACTACGAAGGGTTCAAATTACCCGTTGGCAAAGACTATGACCGGGTACGAGTGTGGCGTGATGCATGCATGGCGCATCCAGAAACATCGCAGGTGACTGAAGAAGAGATCGTCAAACTCTACTACGACTACGCGCTCGGGGCCGGAAACGGCGCCCTACCTGACGGTCGCAGCGTTTCAAGTTTCACCTTCGAACCGCCTTGGCAATCGAGACCCATGCCCCCAAGGGAAAAGTATGCAGCGACAGCCACCGACAAAGAGCTGGGCCTTGTCGCCTAACCATCGATTAAATGCCCAGTACCGGAAATTCATGCGCCGCGCGGCATCGGATAAAATGGGCTCAATGCAGACACCTAAAAAAGGGATGCTCATTAGCGGGAAGTTAATCTCCCAAAGACTAGCTTTGCAGTCTTTCTGAGATATCTGTCGCTGCCTTGACGACCGATGCCGCCAGAGTTTCGAGCTTACTGTCTGGAAATCTTGTAATTGGTCCCGAGATCGAAACGCCAGCCACAACCTTTCCCAAAGAGTCGAATACAGGTGCTGCAATACAACGCATGCCTGGGAAACGTTCTTCGTCGTCCAACGTCCAGCCCCGATGCCTGGATTTACGGAGCTCTTCCTGTAACTCCTTTATGTCAGTAATTGAATTTGGTGTCTGACTTACCAGTGTTAGCGGCGTCAAAATACTCTCTAACTCATCCTTGTCCATAAAGGCCATGATGGCTTTACCCACACCGGATGTGTGAAAAAAAGCCGCTGTCCCGTTCTTGAAAGAGGCCCTTATCGGATTGTCGGATTCGACTTGGGTAAGGTAGAGCAATTGCCCACCTTCCTCGATTGCTAGATTTGCAGTCTCTCCAGTTTCTTCTGACAGCACCCTCATAACTGGCGGTGCAACTTCCAGCAAGTTTGACCCTTCTTCAAAGGTGCTGCCAATGCGATAAGCTTGCGGGCCTATACGCCATTTGCCTTGCTCAACATCATGAGTAACCATGCCACGCTGCTGAAGTGTTGTCAGAAGCCTGTGTGCCGTTGCAGGCGGTATCTGTGTAACCTTTGAAATCTCAGCAAGCGTAGTAGAGCGTGTGTCGGCTATGTAGATCAAGACACGAATACCGCGATCAAGTGCCCCAACAGGTGGTGCGCCGATGTTCTCTTCATTCGACTTCAGTCGCGGACGTCCTCGACGATTGGCAGTTTTATGTTCGTTCATAATCAGTGAAACCAATGCGCTGTTTCTTAGCTTAAGATTCTAGCTCGGCAGTAACAGTAAAAAAATGAAAAATATTAATCAATTTATTTCAGTAGTTTAATAGCAGTTTAAACTGAAAAAAGAAGGTTATTCCAAAATATTTTGAAAATTTTGGAATCTGATTTATCGTTATCCTCATTCGCTTAACAGCGGATTGGCGCCAGCACCGAAGCAGAAAACGGAGATGGCGCAGTCAAGGGAGGAAACATGACAAAATCTTTGAACCGCAGAAATTTTCTGCGTGGCTCTGCTGTTGTGGGCGCTGGTGCGCTCGCGGCCCCGGCGGTCCATGCGCAGGAAGGAACAAACCTCAAGATGCAAGCTGCCTGGGGCGGCGGCATCTTTCTTGAAAATGCACAGTCTTACGTAAATCGCGTCAACGAAATGTCCGGCGGCAAGCTGACGATTGAGCTACTGCCTGTGAACTCGGTCGTGAAAACTAGTCAAATGCAGGACGCGGTTCATCGCGGCGTACTGGATGCAGCGCACTATGTACCGGCTTACTGGTACTCTAAATCCAAGACAGCGTCGCTGTTTGGGACTGGTCCGTGCTTTGGATGGTCAAGCCAAGAAGTCCTGGGTTGGGTAAACTACGGCGGCGGGCAGGAACTGTTCGACGAGTTGATGGGAATCCTCGGATTGAACGTCGTGTCCTTCTTTAACTCGCCAATGCCGGCACAACCGTTGGGCTGGTTCAAAGAAGAGATCACAAGCTCTGATCAAATGAACGGCTTGAAGTATCGTACCGTTGGACTTGCGGCGGATGTTTTGCTTGAGATGGGTATGTCGGTAGTGCAGCTTCCTGGCGGCGAAATCCAGCCCGCAATGAAATCTGGCCTTATCGACGCGGCCGAGTTCAACAACCCGACATCCGACCGCGACTTTGGCATGCAGGACGTGTCGAAGCATTATCACCTGGCATCCTTCCACCAAAGTCAGGAGTTCTTCGAAGTTACCTTCAACAAAGACAAGTTCAACGCTCTGGCGCCCGAGCTTCAAGCAATCCTTAAGTATGCTTCAGAGGCCGAAAACTCCAACTTCTATTGGAACAACACAAAGCGTTACGCAGATGACTTGGTAACGCTGGCCGAAGAGCAAGGAGTGAACGTGTATCGCACGCCCGACAGTGTGATGCAGGCGCAACTGGAGGCTTGGGACGTTGTGGTCGATCGGATCTCAAATGAAGATCCATTCTTTGCCAAAGTTGTCGATAGCCAGAAGGCCTACGCAAAAACAGTGATGAACTACCTCAACTTGAACCAGCCGGACTACAAACTGGCTTACAAGCACTATTTCGGTTGAGGTCTGACGATCTCTGAAGATTGGAAGCCGCGCAGCTGTGCGGCTTCCTAAACTCCGGGCAGAACAGGCGAGGAACTGACCTTGATCAAGACAATCCACGCCATCGAAGGGCTAAGCCAATGGGTCGGCAAAGCCTTCGGATGGTGCATCCTAATATTGACACTTTCCGTGTCCTACGAAGTGTTCGTCCGTTATGTGCTTAACAAGCCAACCGTCTGGGCGTTCGATATGATGGTCCAAATGTACGGCGCTTTGTTCCTAATGGCCGGGGCATATGCATTGGCTCAAGATGCTCATGTCAGGGGCGACGTTCTGTATCGATTGTTCTCTGTCCGCTGGCAGGCCCGTGTCGATTTCGTTCTTTACATCCTCTTCTTCTTCCCCGGCATGTTCGCGTTGTTTTGGTACGGATGGGAGATAGCGAAAGACAGTTGGCGCTATGAAGAGGTCAGCTGGAACAGCCCCGCCCGAATCCAAATCTACTTCTTCAAAACTCTGATCCCAGTTGCTGGTTTCTTGTTGATGTTGCAAGGACTTGCGGAAATGGCGCGATGCTGGCTGGCAATGCGAAATGGTGTCTGGCTTGAGCGGCTAGATGACGTGCGCGAGACCGAGGACATGTTGATGGAAGAGACTATCGACAAAATTCGGACTACGGGCACCGAAGAAGGAGGCCGCAACGATGACTGATCCTCAGGTCGCCATCTTGATGCTCAGCCTCTTCATTGTTTTGGTGCTGCTGGGCTTTCCAATCGCATTCACACTGCTCGCTATGGGTGTTGGATTTGGGTACTACGCCTATTACCAGTCCGCGCCAGAGAGCATCGCGGATATTTTCAACAACAACATCTTCTATCTTCTCAACCAAAACACCTACTCGGTGATGGAGAACGACACGCTTGTTGCAATCCCATTATTCTTATTTATGGGTTACGTGGTTGAGCGAGCGAACATCGTCGATCGTCTGTTCTTCTCACTGTATATGGCTGCCCGAAACCTACCCGGGTCACTGGCAATCGCCGCACTTCTGACCTGTGCTGTATTCTCAACGGCGTCCGGGATTGTTGGCGCGGTTGTTACCCTTATGGGCCTGCTGGCCTATCCAGCGATGGCAAATGCAGGGTATCAACGTAGCTTCGCTTCTGGCGTTATCTGCGCGGGCGGTACTTTGGGCATTCTGATCCCGCCTTCGATTATGTTGATCGTCTATGCCGCAATTGCTGAGCTTTCGCCATTGCGTTTGTATGCTGCGGCGGTTTTTCCGGGATTGCTGCTGGCGGGTTTGTACATCGTCTACGTGATGGTACGCGTTTGGTTGAATCCATCGCTGGCACCGAAGCCGCAAGAGGACGACATTCCTCCAAAACGCCAGATCTATATGGACCTGTTGGTATCATTTGTACCTTTAACCGTTTTGATCATGCTGGTACTTGGCTCAATTCTAGGAGGCTTGGCGACCCCGGCTGAAGCAGCTGCAATGGGCGCATTGGGCGGACTGGTGCTAGCGATGCTTTACAGGTCGCTCACATGGGACAAGGTTAAACAAAGCGTTTTCCTAACTGCCAAGGCCACCGCAATGGTGTGCTGGTTGTTCGTGGGTTCATGGACCTTTGCGTCGATCTTTTCGTATCTCGGTGGACATGACGTTATCGAGCATTGGGTCGTTGGCATGAATCTGCAACCTTGGCAGTTCTTGGTACTAGCTCAGTTGATCATCTTCCTGCTTGGCTGGCCGCTTGAATGGTCCGAGATCCTCATCATCTTCGTGCCGATCTTTCTGCCTATGCTGGAGACCTTTGGGGTCAACCCGTATTTCTTCGCGATGCTGGTTGCTCTCAACTTGCAGACCTCGTTTCTGACGCCGCCGATGGCCATGTCAGCGTACTACCTAAAAGGGGTTCTCAAGAACCAGATCCAACTGATGGAGATCTTCAAAGGTTTGATGCCCTATCTGGCCATCGTGATCCTTTGCATGGTGCTCATGTACCAGTTCCCGGGCATCGCGCTTTGGTTGCCTGACTACCTATTTGGGGTTTGGGTGCCATGACCAAGCATGATCTGTCATTGTTCTCGGCGGTCCAATCCGCCGAGGGCATTCGGGACGGACGTTTTTCTTCCGAAGCACTAGTTGAAGACTGCCTGAAGCGTATCGAGGAAACCGACAGTGTTTTGCGCGCGTGGGCTTACCTTGACGCAGGCTTAGCGCTGGATCAGGCCCGCGAGTTGGATCGCATCAGAAAGGCAGGCCGGGCAACTGGTCCGCTGCATGGTGTGCCCGTAGCGCTGAAGGACATTGTCGACACAAAAGATATGCCCACCCAGCGGGGGACACCGATCTTTGAGGGCCGACGACCTGAAACAGATGCAAGGCTAGTTGAACTACTTCGAGAATCTGGCGCTGTCATCATGGGCAAGACAAAGACAACCGAGTTTGCCTTTATGCATCCGACCGACACCACCAACCCCTTCGACCAGAATAGAACACCTGGGGGGTCTTCAAGCGGATCGGCCGCAGCCGTAGCAGCCAGACACGTACCTTTGGCTATCGGGACACAGACCGGCGGGTCGGTCATCCGTCCGGCCTCGTTCTGCGGCGTTTTTGGCTTCAAGCCGACCCGTGGAATGATCTCGCGCAGCGGGGTTTTCAGGACGTCGGTTTCTTTGGATCACGTTGGGGGGTTTGCCAACTCGCTTGAGGATGTCGCTTTGCTGGCAGATGTGGTGGCCGGATATGACCAAAGCGATCCTGCCAGCTTTGCTCGGCCACGCGCGGAAATGTTGACCGGCGCTAAGGCGGACGTTCCGGTCGAGCCGAACATTGCCTGGCTGGATTTTCCGTTCAACGACCGCCTCGATGCAGATGCCCTTGATGGTCTGAATGCAGTGATTGACAGCCTAGGCGGCCGGGTCGAGCGCTTTTCGGTATCCCCTCAACTGGCTGATCTCATCAACGTACACAAAACGATCTATGACTACGAAATTCGACAGAATATGATGGAAGTTTCAGATGCCCATTGGTCGGAAATTAGCGCCGAGATGCACTCCGCAATAAATCGCGGTGCAAATATCAGCGAGGCCCAATACGAAGATGCCTTGTCCGTCATGGCATCTGCTCAAGGCTTTTTTGCAGAGTATTTCAACGAATTCGATGCAATCTTGGCCCCGGCAGCAACAGGAGAAGCTGTTCCACTGACTGTGGGGCACACCGGCGATTCCGTTTTTTGTCTGACCTGGACACTTGCGGGTTTGCCATGCCTCTCGCTGCCTTTGCTGGTCGGGCAGAACGACCTGCCCATCGGCGTTCAGCTTATTGGGGCTATCGAAGAGGATGGCCGGCTTTTACGCACGGCATCCTGGGTTCAACGCAGCTTACGAGCTCAGGAACAAAAGGGAGAGTAAAACGTATGTCACGTCTGACAAACATTTTCATGGGCATAGTAGGCACCGGCCTGATGATGGTTTTCGTTCTTGGTCTCGCGCACAGTATCTCGACAGGATTTGCCGGGTTTTGGGGTGGTCTGCCGTTCTTGTGCATCGCAGTCTTTGTCATAGCATTAGCGCTTTACAACTTATGGGAAGACGCAATCAAAAAGGACTGATCCAATGAGCGATAAACCAGTCCTTTGGCTTCCACGCCGGCTGTCCAACGCAACCGTCGATCGCGCGCGCCGGGACTATGACGTAATCCTCAACGAGGCCGACACACCCGGCACTGCGGAAGAAATCATAGCCATGAGTGCGAAAGTCGACGCAATGATGCCCTGCCATTCGGAGCATTTCTCAAGCGAAGTCGTGTCGCAGCTAGACCCGCGCTTGAAGATTGTTGCAAACCATTCCGTGGGCGTTGATCACTGCGATCTTCCGGCCTTGGCGGCAAAAGGAATTGCGGTGACAAACACACCCGATGTCCTTTCTGATGCAACGGCAGAATTGGCCATGCTGCTCATGCTCGGAGCGGCACGACACGCGGTTCGAGGCGATCGCCTGATGCGGTCGGGCACCTGGGACAGTTGGAGCCCATCTTTCATGGTTGGCAAGCAAGTCACAGGTGCGCGCCTCGGCATCATCGGGATGGGGCGCGTGGGTCGGGCATTCGCAGAAAAAGCCCGTGGGTTTGATATGGAAATCCATTATTTCAACCGTACCCGCCTGTCGTCCGATCAGGAAAACGGAGCAATTTACCATGAAAACATCGAAACTCTGCTTCCAGTCGCCGATTTCCTGTCACTTCATTGCCCTGCTACCCCGGAAACTCTTGACCTGATGAACGCCAAACGTTTGGCCGAACTGCCGGACGGAGCAATACTCGTAAATTCGGCCCGCGGCGCCCTTGTTGACGAAGACGCGCTGTTGGACGCGATCGAAACCGGAAAGCTGTCTGCGGCAGGCCTTGATTGTTTTAAGACAGAACCGGGTGGTAACCCAAAGTTCGCCGCTTACGAGAACATCTTCATGTTACCGCATATTGGAAGCGCGACGAGGAAAACCCGTGACGCCATGGGTTTTCGCGCGCTGGACAACTTAGATGCGTTCTTCGCTGGCAAAACACCCCAAGACCTTTTGTAGAATAGGACACTTCAATGGCAAAACTAGCTTTCCTCGGATTAGGCGTAATGGGTTATCCGATGGCCGGTCACCTGAAGGCCGCGGGGCACGACGTTACGGTTTACAATCGAACGACCGCCAAAGCCGATGCGTGGGTGGCGGAACATGGTGGCTCTGCGCGCGCGACACCCCGTGAAGCCGCCGAAGGTGCAGAGTTCGTCATGACTTGCGTCGGGAATGACGATGACCTCCGAAACGTTTGCATTGGGTCAGAAGGCGCATTCAATGGCATGTCGCAGAGCGCGATACTTGTTGACCACACGACTGTCTCTGCCAAGGTTACGCGCGAACTTTACACTGCCGCGAAAGAACAAAGCCTCGGCTTTTTAGACGCGCCAATCTCCGGCGGTCAGGCAGGGGCAGAAAACGGCGTACTTTCGATTATGTGCGGAGGCGATCAGCCCGTATACGACGCCGCCGAACCTATCATGCAAGTATATTCGAAAATCTGCCGGCGTATCGGAGAGAGCGGCGCCGGGCAGTTAACAAAAATGAGCAACCAAATCGCGATCGCAGGATTGGTTCAGGGATTGAGCGAAGCACTGCACTTCGCCGAGAAAGCGGGCCTTGAGGGGCGTTGCGTTGTGGAAGTTATCAGCCAGGGCGCCGCTGGTAGTTGGCAGATGGACAATAGACACGAAACCATGCTCGAAGACCATTTCGACTACGGATTTGCGGTCGACTGGATGCGCAAGGATTTGGGTATTTGTCTTGATACAGCCAACGAAACCGGCGCAAGTCTGCCTGTGACCGCGCTGGTTGATCAATTCTACAAGGATGTCCAAAAACTTGGGGGCGGTCGCTGGGACACCTCTTCGCTTCTCAAACGCCTTAGGGCGCTTGACTAAACCACTAAATTTTGAAGCGCCCTGCGGGTCGAGGTAATCGGGTTCCCAAACTTCGATGTTTGTTTCACAATTCGGCATTGTTCAGGGCGGGAATGCCTCTGGCAACGGTTTATGCAGAAGTAGCACCAACAAAGCAGCACAGGTTGATGTATCCGCGGGATGGCACTGTGCTTACAATGCTGGCCTTGACACCCTGGCGGCTACGCGCCTTTGCGGGCCTTCACATCAGCGTTTCTACTTCACAATTGCCTCCACAGCGCAATACTCAGCTCAGTGTGTCGAAAAGCTAACGAATGAGCTTGAGGCACGGGAGTGTGATGAAATCTCTCATGTGGACATCTAATACAAACCCAAGGCAGTGAAGGTATCGATGGATGTCATGACGAAGATATTCAGCAGGTGATCAGTCGAGGCAGAGCTTATGCAATGGCTTCTGCCTCTGCCGACAAGCGGACGTTGGCCTGAGGCTCAGCAATGGCCGCTTCGGGCTCAGAGCGGCCGTTCGCTGCGGTTCGTCCCAACTACCGCTTTGCGAATACCCCAGCATAAATTGCAAAAGAAAATTGACACTCAACAAAACTGTTTTATGCAATGCGTCTCAAGGATTGGTTGGGGCGATAACGTACAGAGCTTTCAATGCTTCGCTGGGTTCGATCCCAGGCAGAGTAGTGCGAAAAATCTCTTCCATTGTGCCCTGAGCGTACATCTCAGACAAAATGCGATCTACTAGCAATCGAAAATCATAATCTCCTTTCGGTATCGCCAATCCTTGCTTTTCGATCGTCAGTATTTCTTGGGACAACTTGAATTTACCCTGTAGTCCGGCAGCAATGTAGTTGACCAACAAAATCGACTGATCCGCGAAATACGCATCGATTTCGCCGTCCCTGAGCGCTTTGATGCCATCTGGGTGCGAGCCGAACCGCACCATATTTGCATCGATACCTTCCGCTTCAAAGGAATTGAGAACGGATGCTTCTGTTGTTGTGCTGCTTCTCATACCAACCTTCTTCCCCGCCAGCGCACTCAAGGTGCCCTCGGCCTCGATTGGTAATAATATGGACGTGCCATCGACATAAACTGGAATTGAGAAATCAACTACTTCGCGACGGGAAAGTGTTATGGTCGCAGCCCCGCAAAGCACATCGACTTCTCCGGAGGCAACTTTGTCGAAACGGTCCTTAGAGTCGACCGGAATGAACCGGACGTTTAAATCATTCAATTCCAGTCTCTTCGCAAGACTCTGCGCGATCTGATCGCAAATCAAAGGTGACAAGCCAAATGGCCGACCTTGGTCGTTCACATAAGATAGTGGCGCAGCATCTGTTCGAAAACCAAAGCGGATTTCGTTGTTATTTGTTATCCTTTCAATTGTTTGAGCAACCGCTCCGGTTGCGAAAAAAGCCGTCGCAAAAAGTACAGATAGCAAGCGCATGGGTTTTCTTTCTTTATCTGGTTTCCATCCCACTGGAAGTACAAAACACCTTATGTCGAGATTAATAAACATTGAGGTTCCAAGGAGTCGGATTATTGATGAAAAGAGTTGCTGGCCGAGGGAAGAAAACCACATCCTGGCACCTTAGGTAGCTACTCAGTATAGGTGAAGTCACAGTCTATTTGGCCGGGCCAGTTCAATCATGTCCGCGACAAGCCGGTCTTCGTTTTCCCGGCCTCGGGGAGAGTACCTTTGCGTCGATCGATGCTGCCCCAGCACCCGGCAGATCCAGCGTTCTGAAACCTTCATCCTACTTCGGATCAGGTCGATGCAGGCACGCCGACGGGCGGGGCTCAGGAGTTTCCCCAGCCTGCTTCCTTAAGGATTAGTTTGTCCAGGGTCAGATCCGACACGGCTTTCCGAAGCCGCTCATTCTCTTTCTGGAGCCGTTTGAGTTCCTTAAGTTGGTTGGTTCCCATACCGCCATACTGCTTGCGCCATCGGTAGAAGGTCTGCTCGGTAATGCGCACTTCGCGGATCGCATCCACGCGCTGCATACCCTGGCCGACAAGCACATCAACCTGCCGTAACTTCTGAACTATCTCCTCGGGCTTGTGCCGCTTGTTTGCCATTCTCTATCCTCCGATCCCTATACATAACGGTGGACCTAGTCAGAAGAGGCATTCCATGCCGCTGTTAAATTCGGAATTGTTACCCATGGCTTCTATTCATGTGGTTGATGGTTCCCGATAGCCTCAAGGATCTAATGTGTCGTTTTTCAAGACGAGGCGATGCGCCCCTTTTCGTCGCAGATTTGTTTGCGGCCCCGAAGTTTCCCCGAATTTAGGTACCGGTTCGTCCCTATCTGAGGTTTAAGCATTTGATTTCGTTTGGAGGCGAGTACCGGAATCGAACCGGTGTACACGGATTTGCAATCCGCTGCGTCACCACTCCGCCAACTCGCCTTTTCAAGTAAAATCAAATACTTGCCGTGGTGTGACAGGCGTTTTAACAGCTTTCGTCTGGGGCGTCCAGAGGGTTGCGCTCAAAATTCCACGCCTTTAGCGACAGCATCCTTGGTTCATTGCAAAGATTTCCTGTTCTGCGGCAAAAGTTTCGTCGTCTGGCCGTTGCCGGTTCAGCCGCGATATGGCAAAAGCCGGTAATCCAAGGGAATAGTAAGAGCGATCCAATGACAGATTTCGCAGCCCGGCGCCGCACGATGGTTGATACGCAAATCCGGCCTTCCGATGTAACGAAGTTCCCCATCATCGACGCGATGTTGAACGTGAAAAGGGAAAATTTTGTGCCGGACTCCCAGCGAGAGGCCGCATATGTCGAGGGATTGATTGACCTGGGTGGCGGGCGTAGCATGCTGGAGCCGCGTACTCTGGCTAAGATATTGGACGCGCTTAATATTTCAAACGAAGAAGTTGTTCTCGATGTGGGGTCGGCGATCGGCTACTCGACCGCCGTAGCGGCGCGGATGGCTCAGTTGGTCGTGGCTGTCGAGGAGGATGAGGACCTGGCTGCAGAATCCCAAACGCTTCTTATGGAAGCGGACGCGGACAATGCAATCGTGCATGTCGGCCCTCTTGAGCAGGGCGCGACCGAACATGGCCCTTATGACGTGATCATGGTCCAAGGCGGTGTAGAGCAAGTGCCAGATGCACTGATTGACCAGCTTAAAGAGCATGGGCGCATCGCTTGCCTTTTCATGGAGGGCGAGCTGGGGACTGTTCGGATCGGTCATAAATCCGGTGGTCGCGTGACTTGGCGCCATGCGTTTAACGCCAACGCGCCGATACTGCAGGCATTTTCCGCGGAACGTGCATTTTCGCTATAATTTGCAGACAGATTATTCTGCCGCCTTGATTAGTTGAAAACAAAGGCGCAAACTGCGCGTAGGGCTGCGTAATTTTGATTTGAGAGGATTTCGTAATGAGTTCTAAGTCGGGAGGTAAGCTGGTCAAGGCTTTGGCGTTGACGGCTGGTATCGCACTCAGCGTTGTTCCGGGACGGGCGGCTTGGGCCGACAACCTGACCGATGCTTTCATTGGCGCGTACAACACAAGCGGGCTGCTTGAGCAGAACCGAGCGCTGTTGCGTGCAGCGGACGAAGATGTGGCCATTGCCCTGTCTGCGCTGCGGCCAATCATCAACTGGACCGTGCAGGTTAGTCAGGATTACACGCGCTCGAATGTGAATGACGTGGTCGTGAGGGACGAGCCCTCGACCTTTTTCACCGGCCTTACGCTGAGTCAGTTGATCTACGATGGCGGCTTCGCAATTCTGGGCAAGCAAGCGGCACAGGAAATCGTTCTGTCCACCCGGCAGAACCTGATTGATATTGAACAACTTGTGCTTTTCCGCGCTGTGAACGCCTATTTGGAAGTCGTTCTTCAGGAAGAAACAGTTCAGATTCAGCTTAATGACGTCGATGTGTCTGCCGAAGAACTTCGGGCGTCTCAGGACCGGTTCGACGTGGGCGAGGTGACGCGCACTGACGTGGCGCTGTCCGAAGCGCAGCTTGCCAGTGCTCAGGCGGAACTCGCGATTGCACGCGGTAACCTGAGCAGGGCTCAGGCGGAATATGTGAACGCTGTCGGCAAATCGCCGGGGGCGACGGCGGGTCAGCCGAGCCTGCCCAACCTGCCGGCTTCTGAGTCGGAAGCGATTGCGCTGGCACAGCGCAACCACCCCGCAATCCTGTCCGCTCAGCACGAAGTCCGGGCTTTTGACCTGGCGGTTCAGCAGCAGCGTGCAAACCTTGGCCCGAACGTGAGCCTGAACGCAGACGCGGGTATCCGTGAAAGCTATGACAACGACGATAACCTTGAAGATGCGTCCATCTCGTTGAACTTCAACCAGCCGATCTATGCTGGCGGCCGTCTGGCGGCGAACGTACGGCGGTCTATGGCGACCCGTGATGCCTCGCGCGCGAACCTGTTGAACGTGCAGAAAGACATCACGCAGGGCGTTGCCGACGCCTATGCGCGTTTCCAAGCAGCGACCGCTAGCCTGAGAGCATCGACCGAGCAGGTCCGGGCCTCGCAGGTTGCGTTTGACGGTATCCGGGAAGAAGCGACATTGGGCGCACGGACAACGCTGGACGTCCTGAACGCTCAGCAGGACTTGCTGAACGCGCAGTTGACTGAGGTTGGATCGCGCACAGAGCGGTCACGTGCGGCTTATGATTTGCTGCAGGCGCAGGGTCTGCTGACGGCCGAACGTCTGGGTCTGGCTGTGCAAATCTATGACCCGACGCTGTACTACAATCTGGTCAAGCGCGCACCGGCGCAGGTCAGCAAGCAGAGCAAGGACTTGGATCGCGTTCTCAAGGCGTTGCGTCGCGACTAAGGGGCGACTCTGACTGTTGTGAGGTCCGAAGTGTTTGGCTACACTCGATTCTGAGGACAGAGTGGTAGTGCGGAATGACGGATAAAGTCGCAAACGGGAGCGTAGAGGACGTTTTGTCCTCTATCAAACGTCTAGTCGGGGAAGAAGGTCGGAAAATCCCTGATCTGGTTCCGACTTCGTTAGCGCGACGCCCCGGCCGACTGGTGCTGACGGACGCCTTGCGCGTCAGTGAAACGCCCGAGGGTCCAGAACAATCTCAATCCGGGACTGAGGCGAAGGGGTCGGCCAACGCTGCGGCTAAACCTATGCTTCTGCGCGCCTCGGACATTGTCGATCAAGAAGACCAAGCATCTGAGGAATCCACCAGCAAAGATCCCGCTGATAGTTTGAGCGCAAAGATTGAGGCGCTTGAGGCTGCAATCGCGCGGACCGAAGATCAGTGGGAGCCCGACGGTGACAGCGAAGACGACTATTCGGGAACGCGGACAATCTCGTTAAAGTGGAACGCTGAAGATGAACCCTCTGCCGACGAAAGCGAAGCCACAACCGCTCCAGAACCCAAAGACCTAGAGTCCAAGGCAACCTTTATTCGCGACCCTGAAGTGACGGCTGCCGCCGCCGCAGTCTCAGTCGCAGCACCTGCGGAAATTCCGGCGCAAGACGAGGCTGCGCTGCGAGAACTGATCGCGCAGGTCGTACGTGAGGAATTGCAGGGCGTGTTGGGTGAGCGTATTACCCGCAACGTTCGCAAGATGGTGCGCCGTGAGATTTACAGGGCGCTGGCGGAATATAAGCCGGACTGACCTTTACGCGCGCGTGGGTGTCCGTGCCAGTTCCAGCAGGCAATCCAGATCCATGTGTTGTTCCAAATGGTCCGCAAGCGCGTCCAGCGTTTCTTCTACCCCGTCTTCATAGCTCAGGTTCGATACCGCTCCGAGCTGTGACAGGTAGCTGGCCCTGAAGGAGTCCGACGAAAATATCCCGTGCAAATAGCTGCCTCGAATGCGTCCAGTTTTGTCTGCGGCACCTTCGGGGCGGCCTTCGATCTCAAGCCATGCGCGGGTACAATCGGCACCTTGGGTTTTCCCCATGTGAATTTCATAGCCCGAGACCGGCTCGTGGCCTGGAAGCGCCTGCGCTTGACGCAGTGTCACCTGCTTTTCATCGGACATGACCGTGTCCACATCCAGCAAACCCAAGCCCGGAACCGTGCCGGGACGACCATCCACGCCGTTGGGGTCAGCGATCGTATTTCCAAGCATTTGATAGCCACCGCACAAGCCCAGCACATGCCCACCGCGCCGGACATGAGCATAGAGGTCAATGTCCCATCCCTGCGCACGGAAAAAGGTCAAATCCCCGATTGTAGATTTACTGCCGGGCAGCAGTACGAGATCGGCGTCTCCCGGCAGGGGGCGACCGGCAGGCACGATTTCCACGGTCAGGCCAGGCTCGGCCGATAGCGGGTCTAGATCGTCGAAGTTGGCCATGCGTTCCAGTTGCGGCACTACGACCTTGCAGGTGCCTCCGCTGTGCGACCTGATGTCCATCATGTCCTCGGCGGGTAACTTCCAGGCATCGTGGAACCATGGAACGACGCCCAGGCACGGCCACCCCGTTCGCGTGGCGATATCATCGCGACCGTCGTCGAACAGGGAAACATCCCCCTTGAACCGATTGACAGCAAACCCCCGGATCATCGCTAGGTCGCCTTCGTCCAGCACAGCTTGGGTGCCAACGATCTGAGCGATCACTCCGCCACGGTGTATATCCCCGACCAGAACGACCGGAACGCCTGCGGCGCAAGCAAAGCCCATATTGGCGATGTCACCGTTTCGCAGGTTGGTCTCGGCCGGGCTGCCAGCGCCTTCGATCAACACAAGATCGGAATCCGCGCACAACCTGTCAAAACTCTCTAGCGTCGCGCCCAGCAGTTTGGACTTGTCTTTGCGGTAGTCCCCCGCCTTCATCGTACCCGCACGTTTTCCATGCACGATTATCTGCGCGCCAGTATCCGTTTCAGGTTTTAGCAGGATCGGGTTCATGTCTGTATGCGGGGCGCGCTTGGCGGCCCGAGCCTGTAGCGCCTGCGCCCGTCCGATCTCACCACCGTTTTCGGTCACAGCCGCGTTGTTCGACATGTTCTGCGGTTTGAAAGGAGCCACCCGCAGCCCGCGCCGCGTATAGGCGCGCGCCAGCCCTGCCACCAAAACCGACTTGCCGACATTGCTGCCGGTGCCCTGAATCATAATGGCGCGAACCATGCCGAGTCTCCTTCAACCTGTCGGGCACATGACCCGATTTGTGACCAGAGGAAAAGCCCCGGAAGAACGGTCAAGCGCATCTTTTGATCCAAGACGCGGCCTGTTCGCACTAGACGATCAGCCAAATGAAAAGCGCGCTACTGTTTCAGAAGCGCGCTTTTTCATTGGAACAGAGGTCTGGATCAGGCTGCTTCGGCCTGCTGCGCAGCGTTGCGGCGCTCACTCTCTTCGCGCGACAGCGCGACCGAGGTGCGTACCCCGCGTCCGACGAACTCCATCAGTCCGCTGACAACGCGTTCATTGGGGTCAATGCCCGCGCACGACAATACCTCGCGGCCATCGCGTGAGCGTGCCCAACGAGCGATCTGTTCGGGGCCATTGCCGTACTTTTTGTCGTCGGCGATGGCATCATCAAGTGCAGCCAACACAACGGCCGCGAATAGTTTACGAGCACGGTTGCCTTGCTCATTGTTAAAGGCTGTGCCGTCAACGAAATCTCTCATCTCGTCTTCCTTGTTGTTCTTGCTCTTGCATTTTCGGCGTGACGGTCCTTATGACCGATTAAGTGCGATTCGGATACACCTAATATGCATAGTTGCGTTGCGTCATTCGCATGGCTTGCTGCAGCTGCAGCACAAGGTTTCGTTGTCTTGCCAGGTGCAGCCACGCCAGATATAGGGACCACAACTGACGCATCAACCTTTTGTGAAGGATTTATGTTATGCCCAAGATAAATGGGAACGAAATTCGCCCCGGCAACGTGCTTGAGCATAATGACGGGCTGTGGGCTGCCGTAAAAGTCGATCACGTAAAGCCCGGTAAAGGCGGAGCTTTTGCCCAGGTCGAGCTGCGAAATCTGCGCAACGGCTCGAAGCTGAACGAACGGTTCCGCTCGGCGGATAAAGTTGAGCGCGTGCGTCTTGAGCAGAAAGATCAGCAGTTCCTGTACGAATCCGACGGCATGCTGGTGTTCATGGACTCTGAGACTTACGAACAGATCGAATTGCCCGCAGAACTGCTGGGCGAACGCCGCCCGTTTCTGCAGGACGGCATGACAATTGTGGTCGAATTCTATGAATCCGAGGCGCTGAATGCGACTCTGCCCCAGAAAGTGACCTGCAAAATCGTCGAGACAGAGCCGGTCGTCAAAGGCCAAACCGCGGCGAATTCGTTCAAGCCGGCCATTCTGGACAATGGTGTCAAGGTCATGGTTCCGCCGTTCATCGGCCAGGACGAGATGATCGTGGTCAACACCGAAACCATGGAATATTCCGAACGCGCGTAACTGACCGCGCGCCCGGACGTAATAAAGACCGCAACGGCATTCGCTGTGCGGTCTTTTTATTTGCGATCCTTTATATACCGGTATTTCTCGGGATTGGGGCCGAACAGTTCTAGCATCAACTCATACTTGATGCGGTTGGCGCTGACTTGTCTGTAGAAGGCAATCAGAAAGGCCGTTGGCCCCTGTATGCGGCCCAGCCCGCTGGTCGCGGCAACCACCGTGCCGACATCAGTCTTGCCCTGCAAAACAAGGTACCCGCCCAGCATCAGAATACCTACGGTGCCGGCACCGTTGATGACGCTAAGCAGGAATTTGGCCGACAGCTTCCAGATGAACATCCGGCGACGCGTGTTATAGATTTCATCGAACTGCGCTTCGACGTCACGGGCCACCGCGTCAATGTCGTCGGTCGTGAGCCTGTCTGTTGCGCTGCGCAGGATGCGGACGCGCTCGGCCACAAAAACATTCACTTTGCGCTGTGATATCAACACGATGACGATCTGCGGCACGATCATCGAAAAGGCAATCAGCCCCAAGCCCGGTTGCGTTGATGAAATATAGCCGATCACGCTGATCAGGGTGCCGATTTGCACCACGGGATCCGAAAACGCACCGCCCGCGAACTTGCCAAGCTCTTCGGCCTCGGCTGAAATGGCGGTCGTCATGGTGCCCTTGCGTACAGTTTCGCCATTTTCGCCCAGATCAGAGGACCGCAACAGCAGTCTTTGGCGGATCATGCGGATCATGTCCTCACCCAGGGTTCCGGCGCGATAGCCCAGCACCCACTTCAGCACCAGGCTGAGAAGGATCACGGACATCATGCCGCTGCCAAGATAGATCAGGCGTTCTGTATCGACGTTGTCTTCGGTCAGATGGTTGATGATGTCGCGCTGAAATTCCAACGGCACAGCGGCCAGCCCTGCGATCGCAATGGATAGGACAATGAGGATAATCTGGCGTCCGGCACTGGCACGCCAGATCGCTCTATACAGTTGAAACATATGCACATCCGGTTCTTAGGCCCGCAGTCAGTGTGACAGCGCCTTGAAGCTGATCAAACCGTGGTAAGGCAACTGATCCGGCGGACGTGCTGGATTGGCAACAACTAGGGGTCCAGAGTGACCGTGGCACCTTGGGCTTGCAGATTGCCTTTGGCCCGGTCCAGCCGCAGATAGGCGATCGCCTTTCCGTTGGACTGCGTAAACAGGGTGCCTGCCGGTTTCCCGTCGGCCAGAATTTCCGCGCCGACCGGTGCAGTGCCGTCGACTCGAACTCTGCGCAGACCCTTGCGCAACTCGGTCTTGTGCTTCATCCGCGCGGTGACTTCCTGCCCGACATAGCAGCCTTTTTTAAAGTCGACGCCGTTTAACGCCTCGAAGCCGGATTCAAGGATATAGCTGTCGGGAGTCAATTCGATCGCGGTTTCGGGAATACAGTGCCGCACGCGGATTGCGTCCCAATCCGTTCCGTCGTCGCCTTCGGGGTCGGCGGAATACGCTCTCCAGCCCATATCAGGATGACGGGGGTCGGGCAGGGCACCTTGCGGGGCCGGACCTGTGCCGCGTTGAAGGTTCAGACCGCTATCCTCAATCGTGACGTCGGCCCTCAGCTTGTACATTCCCAACCGCTTGGTAAGCCCGTCCGCCAGTTCTTCGGCCACGTCCAGCAACACAGAGTCACCGTCACGCACAAGAAAGAAATCCGCCAGATATTTGCCCTGCGGCGTCAGCAAAGCGGCATAGACGATCCCAGCCTCAAGCCCGGCTATGTCATTTGTCACCAGCCCTTGCAGGAAACTGTCAGTGTCGGCGCCGCCAAAGCGCAGGATGCGGCGATTGGGCATGTTACGTCCTCGTCTTTTCCTTTGGCCTCGTGATATAGGAGTTCACGCCGCCAAGACCAGAGGGTTTCAATCATGCCAGCGCCGATCAGCATCGTCATTCCCACGCTGAACGCGGCGGACACTCTGCCTGAAGCGCTGCAGGCACTGATGGAGGGGTTGCACGCCGGTCTAATCCGGGAATTGATCGTTTCAGACGGCGGCTCGGCCGACAAAACCCTTGAAATCGCTGACGAAGCCGGGGCCGAGATCGTGACCGGGGCTGCGTCGCGCGGGGGGCAGTTGCAGCGGGGGTGCGAGATGGCGGCAGGCGAATGGCTACTGGTTCTGCACGCGGATACCGTTTTGCAAGAAGGCTGGAGCAAAGCCGTTGGCGATCATCTGCGCACGGGCGACCCGGCGACCTTTCGATTGGCCTTCCGCGCTGCCGGGTTTGCGCCTGCATGGGTGGCGGGCTGGGCCAATATGCGCAGTCGTCTGTTTCGACTGCCGTATGGCGATCAGGGGCTTTTGGTCCCAAGACGAGCTTATGCAGCAGCAGGCGGCTACCCGGACCAATCCTTGATGGAGGACGTGGCCCTTACCTTGCGTCTGAGAGGCGTCACAGTCTTGCCTGTCTACGCATTCACGAGCGCGGATCGCTATCAGAGGTCGGGTTGGATGCGTCGGGGTGTGCGGAACCTGTGGACTCTGACTCGGTACTTTTTCGGGGCCGACCCTGAGAGGCTGGCGCGGTCGTATCGGCGATGAAGGTCGTGCGCAGCTCGACAATGGATTTACCCAGCCGAAACGGGGCAGCAAAGCTTACCAGACATAATGCGATGATCTGCAAAACCAGAATATGCGCGTTGGCCTGAAGGTATTCCCATTCGTCCTTTAGCTTTCCGACTTGCGCAACAAGATCGTCATAGCTTTGGGCGAGAATAACATAGTCCCCGGCGATTGCCGGAACTTTGCGGCGCATATTGTCGATAGCGGCCTGAGTTTTGTCGTCCAGCGATGTGAAGACCAGAAACTGATCTATGTCGAAGGATTCAACCTTGGAGGCCATTGCACGTATGTCGTCCTGCTCGTCCCGTGCGCTTTGCCCAAACAAGAAGTGAAGACCCTGTAGCGGCGCAACTTCGTTGGTAACGGCGATGAACAGAGGAAGTTCTGCGTTGCTGGCCGTGGACGCGGACAGGAACTCGACCTTTTCGCATAGAACCCCGATATCCTTGTCATAGGCCGGGTCGCAAAAGCGCAGCCGGAACCGAGCGGCATCCCGGTCAAACGCCAGCGTTGCGGCATAAGCCACGTCAATCTGCCGGTCCAGTCGTGAACTGTCGGACGTGTACAAACCCGCAAGAACCGCGACCAAGGCACCGATCCCGCCAAGCACGACCCAAACGAGATCAGCCAGTTTCCACGCGCGGTGACCTGCCGGTTTACGGAACAGAAATCCGGTTCCAACCGATCCAATCAGAAAGAACAGGATCAACAGGGGCAGTTGATTGTCGGCAATAAACGTCATGCATACAAAGTGACGGTGCGTTCAC
Organism: Ruegeria sp. BB6; assembly: GCF_056539385.1. Lineage (NCBI taxonomy): Bacteria > Pseudomonadati > Pseudomonadota > Alphaproteobacteria > Rhodobacterales > Roseobacteraceae > Ruegeria > Ruegeria sp. BB6. The sequence goes on along the minus strand of NZ_JBQFUW010000001.1, from coordinate 498,170 downwards.
GACGTGGCAACACTCCTCACGGGCTGTTGTTCTCTTTGTCGGACCAGACGTCACGAGCCAGAGCTTTGGCCGAACTTCCGAAACAGCTTGGTGCGGTCAAAGGCTTGCTCCAATTCGTCGGTGCGTTCCTTGACCGAGTCCCAGAGCCGTTCCTGCACCTCAGCGATGGCGCATTCCATCAGCGCAAGGATCGAAGCCATCGAGTCCCAGGCAGAGGGCACCGCGATCCGGGCCGCAAAAGTGTGTCTGGCGAACCGGTGAATGGGCGAGCGCCACTGGTCGGTAAACAGCACGATCTCGGCCTCGCGTTCCTGACACAACTGTCCGATCAGCATGGTCGAGTTCTCATACCTGCGCACGTCCAGCGCAACCAGAACGTCATTCTTGCGTACATCCAGCAGATCATGCGTCCAAGAGGCCGCGACCGGCAGCAGCCGGACGTCGGGTCGGATCATTTGCAAGTGCAGATAAAGGTACTGCGCCAACGTGCCCGTGATGCGCCCCCCGGTGATGAAAATTCGCCGGTCCGGGTCCGATAACAAGTTGCAAAAGCTATCGAATTCCTCGGGGTCAACTTCGTCTATCGTGCGCTTCTGGTTGGCGAGGGATTGCTGAGAATAGCGATTCAGGATGTGTTCTTCGGGCAGGTCATTCTGCCAGACGTCGCGCTTGGCGACGGGCCCCGAAATCATCTCTTTCACCTCGCCGCGCAGGGCGGCTTGAAACTGTGGATAGCCGTCGAACCCGGTTTTCTGCAGCATCCGCGCAACTGTCGTGGTCGAAACCGAAGCTGTGCTGGCCAATTCGGTGATACTGCCAAGCCCGGCCATGGGGTAGTCGTCCAGCAGAACACTGACCAGTTGCCGTTCCGATGGGGTCATCTTGTCCCGATGCGCCAGCAGCCTGTCTGTCACCCGCACTAAAAGTTCCTCCTGCATGTGCTAGGGGTATAATGTGAATAATTTTTCATCAAGATCAAGCGTGGGAAAAATTATACAGGAAAATTATTGACAGGTGTTTGCTGAGTGTGGAAATTTTTCCGCAACGATCACACATGGAATCGCAGGGCGGTAAATTGGACTTCGGAACAGTCGTTCACACGGATTTGGCAGGCGACACGCCTTCGGTGGTGCTGGTCTGCGAGCACGCGTCCAATCGAATCCCAGCATGTCTTGGCGATATGGGATTGGGGCAAGACGCGTTGCAAAGCCATATCGCGTGGGATCCCGGCGCATTGGCCGTGGCTAAACTGATGGCTGCGCGCATGTCGGCCCCCTTGGTCTATGGTGGCGTTTCGCGTCTGGTTTACGACTGCAACCGCCCGCCCGAGGCAGCCGGGGCCATGCCGGTGCGCAGTGAAGACTGGGACATTCCGGCCAATGTGGACCTGACGCCAAAAGAGCGTACTGCGCGCATTGAGTGTGTCTACGAGCCTTTCCGTAAAACACTGTCGGATGTGTTGGACCAATACCGAGATTCGCTGGAGGTGATGGTCACGGTTCACAGTTTCACACCCGTTTATCTTGGCGAAAAACGCAAGGTCGAACTGGGCATTCTGCACGGAGAGGATGACCGGTTTGCCGCCGCAATGATGGCTCAACAGCCAGCCCAGAACCCCTATGTCACCCGCCTGAACGAGCCTTACTCGGCCGCCGATGGAGTTGCGCATACTCTCGACGCGCAGGCTTTGCCGCGCGGGTTGTTGAACGTGATGATCGAAATCCGCAACGACCTGATTGAAACGCCTGAACAGCAATCGGCTGTGGCTGACACTCTGGTGCCGTGGATTGCAGGTGTCTTGTCGGGCATCAAAAAGAAGGTGGCGATGTGATCCGGGTCATGAGCTCATATGTCCGCGTTGTCGATGCGATCAACTACCGGATCGGGCGGGTCATGATGTGGGGCCTTTTCGTGATGATGGGCATTCTGCTCTGGTCCTCGATCTCGAAAACCTTTTTCCTGCCGTCTCTGTGGACATTGGAAATGGCGCAGTTCGCAATGGTCACCTACTACATCATGGGTGGGCCATACTCGATCCAACTGGGGTCGAACGTGCGGATGGACCTGTTCTATCACAACTGGAGCCACAAAAAGAAAGCGTGGTTCGACGCCTTCACCGTGCTGTTGCTGATCTTGTATCTGGGCGTGCTGTTTTACGGTGGGCTGGGATCAACGGCCTATAGTTTGGGCTATTGGGGCGACGCGCCGATCTCATACTTCACTGGCCTTCTGACCGGCAGTGAAGAGATCGGGCGGCTTGAACGCTCGTCCACCGCGTGGCGACCTTACATCTGGCCCGTCAAGGCGATCATGGTGTTCGGCTTCTTCCTGATGCTGCTACAGGCGATATCGGAATTTTTCAAAGACATAGCCCGGATCAACGGGCGGGAAATCGGGGTTCGTCGGGCATGAGCCAGGAATACATCGCCATTTTCATGTTCGCGTCGATGATGCTGATGCTGTTCACAGGTCAGCGCGTCTTTGGTGCGATCGGCGCGGTCGCTACTGTCGCTGCGCTGGCCCTGTGGGGAACGGGCGGGCAGGACATCACGTTTTCGGCCGCGATGAAGCTGATGAAATGGTATCCGCTGCTGACCCTGCCGATGTTCATCTTCATGGGCTATGTGCTTTCGGAAAGTCGTCTGGCGGATGACCTTTATCGTATGTTCCATGTCTGGATGGGGCCGGTGAATGGCGGGCTGGCGATTGGGACGATTGGCCTGATGGTTCTGGTCTCGGCCATGAACGGGCTCAGCGTGGCGGGGATGGCCATTGGCGCGACCATTGCGCTGCCGGAGCTTCTGCGGCGAGGCTATGACAAGACGATGGTGACGGGCGTCATTCAGGCCGGGTCCAGTCTGGGCATCCTCGTGCCGCCCTCTGTGGTGCTGGTGCTCTATGCGATGATCGCGCGGCAACCGGTGGGGCAGTTGTGGCTGGCGGGGATCGTTCCGGGCCTGCTGATGGCAAGCCTGTTCATCCTCTATATCTGGATCCGCTGCCGCATTCAGCCCGAGCTTGGCCCCGCGATGGAAGACGCGCACGAGGTGCCACGGGCTGAGAAAATTCGGCTTTTGGGCGCGGGCGCACTGCCGCTGATCATCTTTGCGGCGATGATGGTGCCGTTTGTGAATGGCTGGACTTCGCTGGTTGAAAGCTCGGCCATCGGAGCGCTGACGGCTTTGGTCGTTTCAGTCGTCAAACGTCGCATGACGTGGAAGATTTTCGAGGATTGCACCAAGCAGACGCTGGCAATCTCGTGCATGTTCATGTGGATCATTCTGGCCGCCCTTGGCTTTGGCGCGGTGTTCGATGGGTTGGGCGCGGTGAAAGCCATCGACAACCTGTTCACCGATCAACTGGGCTTGTCGCCGTGGATGATCCTGATCCTGATGCAGCTCAGCTTTATCGTCATGGGCACGTTTCTGGACGACACGGCGATGCTGGTCATCGTGGCCCCGCTGTACGTGCCGCTGGTGGGTGCGTTGGGCTTTGATCTGATCTGGTACGGGGTGCTGTATACGATCACCACCCAGATCGCTTATATGACGCCGCCTTTCGGCTATAACCTGTTTCTGATGCGCGCCATGGCCCCGCCCGAGATCACGTTGCGCGACATCTACAGCTCGATCTTTCCGTTTGTCGCGGTGATGGTGCTGGCGCTGACGATCATCATGATTTTCCCGGAAATCGCCCTGTGGCTGCCCGGATATGTCTATGGAAATTAACAAGAATGCCCGTTGAAGCGGCACGAGAACCTGCAACAGAGAGGAAATGACATGACAACAAGACGTAAGTTTCTGAAAACCGCCGGGGTCGGTGTTGCCGCTGCGCCTTTGGCCGCGCCCGCGCTGGCGCAAAGCACGATCACTTGGCGGATGCAGACCTATGCCGGACCTGCGCTGGCGGCCCACGTGATCGACCCCGCGATCGAGATGTTCAACAAGATCGCCGGTGACCGGATGCAGATCGAGCTGTTCTACGCCGATCAGCTTGTCCCGACCGGAGAGCTGTTCCGCGCCATGCAGAAGGGCACGATTGATGCGGTGCAGTCCGACGATGACTCGATGGCGTCGCCCACCGAAGTCACCGTTTTCGGTGGCTATTTCCCGTTTGCGTCTCGCTATTCCCTGGACGTGCCGGTGCTGTTCAACCAGTACGGCCTGAACGAGATTTGGGACGAGGAATATTCCAAGGTCGGCGTTAAGCACATCAGCGCTGGTGCTTGGGATCCGTGCCACTTTGCCACCAAAGACCCGATCAACAGCTTGGCCGACTTGCAGGGCAAGCGCGTCTTCACCTTCCCGACAGCGGGCCGCTTCCTCAGCCAGTTTGGTGTCGTGCCGGTTACTCTGCCCTGGGAAGACATCGAGGTCGCGGTGCAGACCGGTGAGCTGGACGGCATCGCATGGTCGGGCATCACCGAGGACTACACTGTCGGTTGGGCGGATGTGACCAACTATTTCCTGACCAACAACATCTCGGGCGCATGGGCTGGATCGTTCTTTGCCAATATGGACCGCTGGAACGAACTGCCTGAAGACCTGCAGACTCTGTTCCGCGTCTGCTGTGATCAGTCGCATTACTATCGTCAGTGGTGGTATTGGGGTGGTGAAGCCAGCCTGCGCGTCAATGGTGACAAGATGCAGCTGACCTCGATCCCGGATGCAGAATGGGCGACGGTTGAAGAAGCGGCGGTTGCCTTCTGGGATGAGATCGCAGCCGAATCCGAGACCAAGGCGAAGGTTGTCGAAATCTTCAAGCAGTACAATGCCGACATGCTCAAGGCCGGACGGCCTTATCGCTACGGCTAAAATCAAAAGGGCAGGCGGCAGCGCCTGCCCTGACCAACGGGGAATGAGGCTGATATGAAACTCGACGATCTGAAGGCGCAGGTTTCTGCCGGAAACATCGATACCGTGCTGGTCTGCATGGTCGACATGCAGGGGCGCTTGATGGGCAAACGGTTCCACGCCGGTCACTTTGTGGCAGGTGCGTGGGAAGAAACCCATTGCTGCAACTATCTGCTGGCCACGGATCTTGAGATGGGCACGCCGGATGGCTACGCCGCCACCAGTTGGGAGAGGGGCTATGGCGACTATGTCATGAAACCCGACCTCAGCACTCTGCGCCCAGTACCGTGGCTGGAGGGGACCGCCATGGTGATGTGTGACGTGTTGGATCACCATACGCATGAGGAAGTGCCCCACGCGCCTCGGTCCATTCTGAAAAAGCAGGTGAACCGGCTGAAGGCGATGGGCTATGACGCCATGTGCGCCACTGAGCTGGAGTTCTTTCTGTTTGAAAAGAGCTTTGACGAGATCCGCAAGGAAGGCTTCCGCGATCTTGAGCCGATCTCGGGCTATAACGAAGACTATCACATCCTGCAGACCACCAAGGAAGAACATGTGATGCGCCCGATCCGCAACCATCTGTGGAATGCGGGGATTCCGGTTGAGAACTCGAAGGGCGAGGCCGAGACCGGGCAGGAGGAGCTGAACATCAAATACGCGCCTGCGATGGACACGGCCGAATATCACTCGATCGCCAAGAATGCGGTGAAAGAAATCGCCTGGCAGCACGGGCACGCGGCGACGTTTCTTCCGAAATGGCATCATGAGAAGGTGGGCAGTTCGTCCCACGTGCACCAGTCATTGTGGGCGGATGGGCAACCGGCGTTTTTTGATAAATCGGATGCGCTGGGCATGTCGGGTTTGATGAAAAGCTACATGGCCGGACTGCTGAAATATGCGGCCGACTACACCTATTTCATGGCCCCTTACATCAACAGCTACAAGCGGTTTATGAAGGGAACCTTTGCGCCGACGCGGATCATCTGGTCGGTAGACAATCGCACGGCGGGCTTCCGTCTGTGCGGAGATGGCACCAAGGCGGTGCGGGTTGAGTGCCGTATTCCGGGCTCGGACATGAACCCCTATCTGGCGATGGCCGGGATGCTGGCCGCCGGGATTGCCGGGATTGAGGAAGGGCTGGAGCTGCAGCCTCCGACAAAGGGTGATGTGTACCAGGGCGAAACGGGGATGATCCCCGGCAATTTGCGTGCGGCGCGGGATGCGTTGCACGGGTCGGCCATGTTGCGCGCGGCTATGGGGGATGAGGTGGTCGATCACTATGCGCGTGCGGCAGAGGTCGAGATCGAAGAGTTCGAGCGTGTGGTGACCGATTGGGAAATTGCCCGCGGGTTTGAGCGGGCTTGAGGCGGGTCAGAGCGAGGGGCCAGCCCCTCGCGCTCCCCGGGATATTTTGGGCCAGATGAAGCAGGGGACCCTGTTTCTTTCGGAAATGGAGTGACTATGGGGCAGATGTTGAAATGTGTCTCACCGATTGATGGATCGGTCTATGCAGAGCGTGAGGTGCTGTCGGCGGAGGCGGCATTTGAGGCTGCTGCGCGGGCGCGGGCGGCGCAGGTGGCGTGGGCGGCGCGGCCGTTACAGGAGCGGACCCGCCTTGTGATGGCGGGCGTGGCCGCTGTGGGCGCGATGAACGATGAGATCGTGCCGGAGCTTGCGCATATGATGGGGCGTCCCGTGCGCTATGGCGGTGAGTTTGGTGGGTTTAACGAGCGCGCCAGCCACATGGCTGAGATTGCCGAGGCGTCTTTGGCCGATATCGCTGTGGGTGAGGATGAGACCTTTAAACGCTATATCAAGCGCATCCCGCATGGGGTCGTGTTTGTGGTGGCGCCGTGGAACTACCCTTACATGACCGCGATCAACACGGTGGCCCCTGCGCTGATTGCGGGCAATACGGTGGTGTTGAAACACGCCACGCAAACCTTGCTGGTGGGTGAGCGGATGGCGCAGGCGTTTCATTCGGCCGGTGTGCCGCAGGATGTATTCCAGAATGTGTTCCTCAGCCATGACGTGACCAATGAGCTGATCGCGGGTAATGCGTTTGATTTCGTGAACTTCACTGGCTCGGTCGGTGGTGGGCAAGCAATGGAACGCGCGGCGGCAGGCACCTTTACCGGCGTTGGCACCGAGTTGGGTGGCAAGGATCCGGGCTATGTGATGGACGACGCCGATCTGGATGCGGCGGTTGATACGCTGATCGACGGGGCCATGTTCAACTCGGGCCAGTGCTGCTGTGGGATCGAGCGGATTTATGTGCATGAGAGCCTCTATGACGCGTTCGTTGCCAAGGCGGTTGAGGTGGTGAAGGGCTATAAGTTGGGCAATCCGCTGGATGCAGAGACGACGATTGGTCCGATGGCGAATGTGCGCTTTGCCGATGAGGTGCGCGCGCAGATTGCCGAAGCGGTCGCGGCGGGGGCTGTTGCCCATATCGAGACATTCCCCGAGGATGATGGTGGGGCCTATCTGACCCCGCAAATCCTGACCAATGTCACCCATGATATGCGCGTGATGCGGGATGAGAGCTTTGGCCCGGTGGTGGGCATCATGAAAGTGTCCTCGGACGCGGAAGCCATCGCGCTGATGAATGACAGCGAATTTGGCCTGACCACCAGCCTCTGGACCCGCGATGTGGATCGTGCGGCGCGGGTGGGGGACCAGATCGAAACCGGCACCGTGTTCATGAACAGGGCCGACTATCTGGACCCGGGCCTGTGCTGGACCGGCTGCAAAAATACCGGGCGCGGGGGCGGATTGTCGGTCATCGGTTATCACAACCTCACGCGTCCCAAATCCTACCATCTGAAAAAGGTGACATCATGAGCCTTGTTGGAAACTGGTCCTACCCGACCGCGATCAAGTTCGGCCCTGGCCGGATCAAGGAACTGCCCGAGGCTTGCTTAGCCGCTGGGATGAAGCGTCCGCTGTTGGTGACAGACAAGGGGCTGGCCGATCTGCCGATCACCACGGCTACGCTGGATATCATGGAGGCCGCAGGACTGGGCCGTGGCCTGTTCAGCGAGGTTGACCCGAACCCCAATGAAAAGAACCTCGAGGCTGGAGTGGCCGCCTACAATGCGGGCGGCCATGACGGGGTGATCGCGTTTGGCGGCGGCTCGGGGCTGGATCTGGGCAAGATGGTTGCCTTCATGTGTGGCCAGACGCGCCCCGTGTGGGATTTCGAGGATATCGGCGACTGGTGGACCCGCGCCGACGCCGACGCCATCGCTCCGATTATTGCTGTGCCGACTACCGCCGGGACGGGGTCCGAGGTGGGGCGGGCCAGCGTCATCACCAATTCGGAAACCCATGCCAAGAAGATCATCTTTCACCCCAAAGTTCTGCCCACGGTGGTGATCTGCGACCCGGAACTGACTGTCGGGATGCCCCAATTCATCACCGCCGGCACTGGTCTGGATGCGTTTGCCCATTGTGTCGAGGCGTTTTCCAGCCCGCATTACCACCCCATGTCCCAAGGCATCGCGCTGGAGGGGATGCGGCTGGTCAAAGACTATCTGCCACGCGCATATGCTGACGGCACCGATATCGAGGCCCGCGCCCAGATGATGAGTGCGGCGGCGATGGGCGCAACGGCGTTCCAGAAAGGCCTCGGCGCGATCCACGCGATGAGCCACCCGATTGGCGCGGTCTACAACACCCATCACGGCACCACCAACGCAGTCTGTATGCCTGCTGTACTGGACTTCAACGCGCCCGCCATCGCCGACCGGTTCCAGCAGGCTGGGGCTTATCTGGGCATCGACGGCGGCTTTGACGGTTTCCGGTCCTTTGTTCAATCCTTCAACGACATGCTGGGCATTCCCCGCACCTTGTCCGAACTTGGTGTGTCCGAGGCACGGGTCCCCGAGCTGGTCAAAGGCGCGATCATCGATCCATCCTGCGGCGGCAACCCGATCGAGCTGACCGAGGACAACCTGACCGCTCTGTTCAACGCCGCGCTGTAACAGGCTTGCAGACCCGCTCCCTCACCTCGCATACTTCGCGCAGGTGAGGGAGATTTTCATGACCAAAGAGATTGTTTTGATCCACGGGGCATTTGCCGGGCCGTGGTGTATGGAAGATTACGCGGGCTTCTTCCGCGTGCGCGGCTGGACGGTGCACACCCCCGCGCTGCGCTATCATGGCGGAGACCCCAAGGCCGAGCCCGATCCGGGCCTGACCGACACCAGCGTCATGGATTACGCCGATGACATTGCCGCGTTTGTGCAGGGACTGGACAGCAAGCCGGTGCTGCTGGGCCACGCCATCGCAGGGGTGGTGGCGCAGCAGGTGGCGTCTAGGGGGTTGGCCAGCGCGATAGTCCTGATCAACCCGAATGCGGCCTGGGGGACGTTGCCCGAAACCGACGACGAACGCGCCGTGCCGCGCGCGTTGATGGAGGGTGGGGCGTTCTGGAAACAGCCCATGCGCGTCGATTTTGATCTGATGGCCCCCTTTGCGCTCAACAAGATGCCCGAGGCGCAGCAGCACGCGGTGTTCGACCAGCTCGGCCCCGAAAGCGGGCGGGTGATGTTCGAGATGTTCTTTTGGATGTTCGACGACCACCACGCGATGAAGGTGGACAGGGACAAGGTTGACTGCCCCGTGCTTATCGTCTCGGGCACCGAGGACCGGGCCGTGAACCCCAACACCTGCCGCGCGCTGGCCAATCTGTACGGAGACCGCGCGACCTTTCTGCCCGTGGAAAACCACGCGCATTTTCTGTTCATGGAGCCCGGCTGGGAAGGCCCGGCCGGACAGATCGCAGACTGGCTGGATCAGATGCCGGGTGTCACCGGCTGATCTGGAAGCTGCTCTGGGGTTTCCAACTGAGCGAGCCATCGTCGTTCTTGACGCAGCGCAGCAGGTGCTCCTCGCGCGTGCTGATCGTGTCGGTCACGGTGTTGTCGCCGAAAATCACCACGAACGCGTCCATCGAATAAGCCATGCCGCCGTAATAGCAGAACCGGGTCTCGGCCCCATCCGGAATTGGCGATGCGGTGCTGAGCGTCTGCTGTGCGGTTGCTTGGCTGGCCAGCAATGCCAGCGCCAGCCCGAGGGTTAGTGTTTTCATGTCGTCCTCCCGTTCAAAATCCATTGGTCTTATTGGGTCTTGGACGCTCGAGAACCTCAAAAGTCGTTCTTGAATGACGGTTTGAGGGTAAGTGTGAACGAGATCAACGGGTTAGGCAAGGGGTTTGCGGTTTGGCGGGCTGTGGGGGTATTCTGCCCTATCAACCCAATGCATGATACAAGATATCATACACGCGCTCGACTCTGCCCCCATGAGCGGGCGAGTGCTCTCTAATTTAGCAGTACTTAAGCTATGCTATTTTCGGCTAGCAAGCAGAGGTTAGACGAAGCGCAAACCAACCCTTTGAATCGATTTTTACTATTTTCTAGACGAATTGAGGCTGGAACTTGAGTGTAGTGTAAACTGGGGAGGTTTTCTGCAGGCTGCCAAATCAAGAAACCAGCGTCATAAGCGCGAACCAGTCTTAAACTTGACCTCTGTTTGTTCAACTCGCATTTGGGGTATCTCTCGAAATCTTCTTTTGAACCTAGTTCAGGGCCAAGTCTAGCGTATCGGTCACATCCTGAGCTTTCATCGTTGTGCAAAGCTTCCAGGCGATGATGCAGCGGCTGAAGTCGTCGAGGATCGTGGACAAATAGAACTAGCCCCAACCGACAACCTTGAGATAAGTGAAGTCGGTCTGCCATAGCTCGTTCGGCCGGGTTGTCTTGTCCTGGAGCTCGTCAGCCGCCCGGAACTACCACGTGACCGGGGCGGTGATCAGATTCTCGGCGCTGAGAATGCGATATACTAAGGATTTCGAGGCGAAGTGGAGCTTCTCATCGGTGTATTTGATCGCCAGCTCTTCGTGCTCCAGTGCAAAGTCGACAACCTTCTTCAAGGCGGCATATTCCGACCACAGCTCTTTAACTTCAGGTGATTTCGCCTGGCGCGCGGTATCACCTGCCAGGCGGTTCTTCCCTGCTTCAAGGAACTCCTTCGACCACGAGTAATACAAGCTCTCGGCGATCCCCTCACGGTGGCAAAGCGCAACGATACTCTCTTCACCACGCAGCCCCGCCAAAACGACCCTGGTCTTCTCTTCAGCAGAGCAATGCTTGCGCGTCTTGCGCCTAATACCTCGGACATGCTTGTTAGCGGCGTCCTTCGATGTTCCGGATTTCATCTTCGCTCCATAGTGGCTTCGATGAACCAGAATTTCTCCGTTGCTCAAACTCCTAATTCTGTCCGGTGGGTGCTGACGTCACACATCCGAGAACGACACCTCGATCAATTTGGTAATGCCCAGACACCATCTGACGTACTATCACACAAATTGAATATTTTTCTTTCTATTTCAGCTGATTAGGGAATTCATTGGAGCCCGTAACACAAATCTAACACCCTCAACGGAGCTCAGCCCGTGGATAACTAGGCTGGAACCTTACTTTTCACCCTAGTGCCTCCATCTGCACGCAACTTCAGCACGTTTCCTATTAGCCGCTAGATTTTGCAGCAGGCCGATAAACCAGAAGGTGAAATCTCGCCAACTAAATCACCCTCAGGCTTGTCAGTGAGTTGCCCGTTCATTAAGACCTGACTACGACCAAGCTTTTGATCGGGTATTTCTCCATGTTGATTACGCCAATGCTCCTTTGCGGAGGTTCCGGTGCCCGTCTGTGGCCATTGTCACGCAAAAGCTATTCGACGCAGTTTGTGCCGCTAGTGGATGAAGATTCCTTGTTTCAGGCATCGGCGCGGCGTTTGTCCGGACACTTCAAAAGGAATGCAGGCATCTTCCTGTTCCGGGCAATCGATATCCTCTCTGTCTTCAAGACATACGCGCCAACATTGATGGCTCCGGTACAGGCAGAGGATACTTCCATCGACTATGCGGTGATGGAAAAGGCCATTCTGGTCGCCGATAAGTCACGTTCCCAGGACGTGAAGAAGGCCGTCGCAGTGCTGAAGGCAAAGGGCTCCGCCCAGGCCACCCAGTTTCCCAAGGACCACCGCCCCTGGGGCTGGTTCGAAAGCTTGGCGGTGGGCGACCGCGTCCAGGTCAAGCGGGTGCTCGTCCATCCCGGAGCAGCGCTTTCGCTGCAAAGTCATGCCCGCCACTCCGAGCATTGGATCGTGGTTAAAGGCACCGCAAAGGTGGCCGTGAACGATGAGGTGAAGCTGCGACAGCTTATTCTACCTGTCTTCTCCGGCTGGCAAAGAGCCCGGAGAGGCGCTTGTAGGAAATTTAATTTCATCTATAGAGGTGCTCCTTGTTAAAGCGATTGATCTGCTGTCCCTGCTTTGCTTCGGGCGGATATTTGAGCGCAATCCCACGGCGCTGAGACTGCCACGCGGGCCGAAAATTAGAGGGCGGTATGCACGACATTCTTTTAGTCACAGAGACCTCTGGGGGAGGCACTGGGCGGCACATACTCGACCTCGCGCGTCAGATCGTGAGGCGCAATCACCGCGTCCATATCATCTATGCGCCAAACCGGGCGGAAGCGTCGTTTGAACAGGAAATAGCTGATTTACAGGGTATTAAAGGGCTAACGACAAGCTCCTGCGAGATGATGCGTCAGCCTGGATTCTCTGATCTTGGTGCTTTGCGGCGCTTAAAAGCAGAGATTCGGGCGCATGGCCGCTAGTGCATCAATTCCCGTGCCTCCCGATACACGCCAGTGGGTGAAGAGAAAAGGGATTCGCAAAGCTGACTGAACGGTGCCAGTCAACGGCCAATTTTGCCGAGAACTACCGAGCCCGTCTTGAGGATGATCTTCAGGTCTTGCAGTTGGAAAGATAGGCCACATCCAGCGTCACCCGCTGGTTATAACTGCTGTCGATGCGCACTGAGATTTGCCGCAAACCGGTGATGCCGGGCTTCCGAACCAGATACGCAGACACGCTGTTTCCGTATTTGGCTAATTCCCTGGTGTTGATGGGGCGCGGGCCGACAAAGCTCATCTCGCACTTCAGTACATTCCAGATCTGCGGCAGCTTATCCAGGCTAGTCCTCCCGTTCAAAATCCATTGGTCTTATTGGGTCTTGGACGCTCGAGAACCTCAAAAGTCGTTCTTGAATGACGGTTTGAGAGTAAGTGTGAACGAGATCAACGGGTTAGGCGAGGGGTTTGCGGTGTGCCGGGCTGAAGCCCGGCCTAACGCTGATCTTCGTGAAAAAAGGTTTTGTAGTCGGGTGCTGCGGGATTAGTAGGCCAGAGATTGCATTCGCCGCACAACTCTCGAGGGTTTAGCGCACGCGCTCTAACGCCGTCCTCGTGTAGTTTTTTCTGAATTTGCCGATAGGGTTTTAAAAACTTTTCGTCTGCGGTCAAGAACACGTCCAAACCGTATGCATCGCAAAATGTGAAATGCCATACATCACCTCTTTGGGACTTTCCCGAAATATGGCGATAGATTCTGTTGTACTTTCCCAATTCAAATCGACATTCGTCACGGTCCCTGTCAACGACCGGACCTATCGGCCAACTTGAGCCTCGAGAATGGGTCAACCGACTGCATCCAAAATCGACAGTAGTGTATTTTACATCATGATCTAGAGGCCGACAAAGCATGCCGCTATTGAACTTGTTGGGAGCTTTTTTCTTTTCAGCCGCTACGGTCGGCAAAACAACCAATTCGATTTGATCGTTTCGCGCCAACTCTAAGATGGAATACAGGAAAGGAACTTGAAGAATAAGATCTTGGCTAAATTCAGGTATATATGGCCCGAGAAAACTGTGTGTATGAGTTTCTGGACCAAGTTTCCACTCCTCAGTGTACCATGTGGGCCTCTCAAAATTTGCGAGTTGAAGGAGTTGAGTATCTACCGCAATTCTAGGAACACGACGCAGTTTGTTTAAGTTTTGTGCTAGCCTAGCGGAGTTATACGCACCTAAGTGCATTCGAGACTTTCGGGAAAAAAATTGATACCAGCCGACTGTCCTTTTTTCTCCAAAAAGACGGACAATTAGCGAAGAGAACATCGCTTCCCCTCAAACATCCAACTCCTCCACAAACCGCGCGTTTTCCTGAATGTATTGGAACCGCAGTTCGGGCTTCTTCCCCATCAGACGCTCGACCAGATCGCCGGTTTCGCCGGGTTCGTCCTCGTCGATCGTGACGCGGATCAGTTTGCGGGATGCCGGGTCCATCGTGGTCTCTTTCAGGTCCTTGGCGTCCATCTCGCCCAGACCCTTAAAGCGCGAGACGTCGATCTTGCCCTTGCCGCCAAGACCTTTCTCAAGCCATTCGTCCCGCTCGGCCTCGTCCAGACAGTAGACGCGCTTGGCGCCTTGGGTCAGGCGGTACAGAGGCGGGCAGGCGAGGTACAGGTGGCCCGCGTCGATCATGGGCCGCATCTGAGTAAAGAAGAACGTCATCAGCAGCGAGGCGATATGCGCCCCGTCCACATCCGCGTCGGTCATGATGATGATCTTGTCATAGCGCAGGTCGTCCACGTTGAACTTGGTGCCAAGCCCCACACCCAGTGCCTGCGTCAGGTCGTTGATTTCGGCGTTCGTGCCCAGCTTGGAACTGGCCGCGCCCAGCACGTTCAGGATCTTACCGCGCAGGGGCAAAAGAGCCTGCGTTTTGCGATCGCGCCCCATTTTTGCGGAGCCGCCCGCCGAGTCGCCCTCGACGATGAACAGTTCCGTGCCGTCGCGAGTTGAACTGGAACAGTCCACCAGCTTGCCGGGAAGACGAAGTTTCTTAGTGGCGGACTTGCGCTGAGTTTCCTTCTCGGCCCGTCGGCGCAGGCGTTCTTCGGCCCGCAATACGAGGAAGTCCAGTATCGCGCCGGCGGATTTCGTGTCCGCGGCCAGCCAGTTGTCGAAATGGTCGCGGACCGAATTCTCGACCAGTCGCTGCGCCTCGACCGTGGCAAGGCGGTCTTTGGTCTGGCCGACGAACTCAGGCTCACGGATGAAACACGACACCAGGGCACAGCCGCCGGTGATCAGGTCATCGCGGGTGATTTGCGCGGCTTTCTTGTTGTTGATCAGTTCTCCATACGCCTTGATCCCCTTGAGGATCGCGGCCCAGAACCCCGCCACGTGGGTGCCGCCTTCGGGGGTGGGGACGGTGTTACAGTAGGATTGGATGAACCCGTCGCGCGAGGGCGTCCAGTTGATCGCCCATTCGACCTTGCCGGGGGTGCCGAATTTCTCGGTGAAGTCCACTGTGCCTGCAAAGGGCTGCTCGGCATAGGTGGATGAGCCGTTCATCGTTTCCTTCAGATAGTCGGACAAGCCGCCGGGGAAGTGGAACGTCGCCTCGGTCGGGGTCTCGCCGTCGTCGATGGCGGATTTCCAGCGGATTTCGACGCCCGAGAACAGGTAGGCTTTGGACCTGATGGATTTAAACAGACGCGCCGGTTTGAACTTGTGATGGCCAAAGATGTCGGCGTCCGCGTGGAAGGTCACGGTGGTGCCGCGCCGATTGGGGGCCGCGCCGACCTTTTCCACCGGCCCCAACGGGATGCCGCGCGAGAAGCGTTGTTCAAAAAGTGTCTTGTCCCGCGCCACCTGCACGACCATCGAATCCGACAGCGCGTTGACCACCGAAGCACCAACGCCGTGCAGACCGCCCGAGGTCTGATACGCCTTGCCCGAGAATTTACCGCCCGCGTGCAGGGTACACAGGATGACTTCCAGCGCGGATTTGTCCGGGAATTTGGGGTGGGGGTCGATCGGAATCCCGCGCCCATTGTCGCGCACGGTCAGGGCGTAATCTGCGTGCAGCTCGACCTCGATCCGGTTGGCGTGACCGGCCACCGCCTCGTCCATCGAGTTGTCGAGGATTTCCGCCACCATGTGATGCAGCGCGCGCTCATCGGTGCCGCCGATATACATGCCGGGGCGTTTGCGAACGGGTTCCAGACCTTCAAGCACCTCAATCGATGAGGCGTCATAGGTGGCGGTTGCGCTGGGCGTCAACAGATCGTCGGGCATCGGTGCTGCTCTTGTTTTTGGGTTTTGCCCATTATGGCAGGTGATGTGGTCCGGGGGAAGAGGGCCGCGAGGTGTTGTGGCGACGAACTCAGGAAAGATACGCTGCTTGGACCAATCGAGCCGCCTTTTTGAACAAGTCTAGCGCGGCTTTTCAGCGGTCAGGCATACTCCGCCGATCCGGTGCTGTTGAACATCGCTCACGAATTTTGCGTACATTATCAGAAAGTCATCCCCTTTCGAGGGATTGCCTGCACGTTCTGCCTCGACATCAAGGTCTTGATACATTCTCAGCCGCCTGGCCAGAATATCACCCCAAGCCTCGGTCACGTCTTTGGCAGACACTATGACAAAACCGGCGTCCTTAAGTAGCTCTTCGTATTCCGGAATGCTTAGCAGTGATTGGCAGGCAAAACGCCGCCGGTATTCTTCAAACTCCTCTTGCGGCATCGGCGTGTGCATCACCCAGTCGGTAAAGGAGAAACGGGCACCAGGGCGCAGAACGCGAAAGGCTTCGTGCAAAGTTTTGGATTTGTCGGGAACGTGAAGAAACGATTCCTGGCTGACTGCTGCGTCAAACCTCCCGTCTTCAAAAGGGATGTCCATCGCACTTGCCAGAACGGGGTGGACCTGATTTGCAAGACCGACAAGGGCGTTCAACTGTTTGGCGCCGTCTACCCGGTTTGGACTGATATCCACGCCGGTTACGTCAACGCCGCGCTCATTCGCGTACCAGCGCGCGGGGCCGCACAACCCAGCGCAAATATCCAGAACCCGGTCTCCGGATCGCATTTGGGTATTGTCCGCCAGCCGCGCGTTGGCTTTCAAGCCGTCGTAGTGGTCCTGATCATAGGGATAGAGGTCTTGCGGTTCGACGTCGTCCAGCGTTCCTCCGGCGCTTTTGAGTTTCGTGAGGATATGCGGCGCAGAAATCGGGTGGTCTGCGTACCACTGCGCGACTCTTTTCTCTGTGTCGTCCATCGGCTCTGGTCCTCCGTTGGGTTCAGCAACCTTACTCTGGAGTGGCGTATCGGCATAGAGGGGACGATTGCAGTAAGGGATGGCAAGCGAAGACGGGCCTGAAAGGTTCGTATTTCACCTCGCAGATTGCAGGGAACGCCTCTACGGTGAACCTGAAACAAACAGAATTTGCGCGGGGCAACATGAGCTGGATAAAGGTCATTCCGTTCGAGCAGGCGACGGGTAGGTTAAAGAAACTCTATGATCGGGTCACCGGACCCGGAAACAACGTCGACAACATCATGATGGTACATTCCTTGCGGCCCCATTCGATGGAAGGCCACATGGCTCTGTACAAGAACGTCCTGCACCATTCGGCCAATTCGATTCCCAAGTGGTTTCTTGAGGTCCTCGGTGTGTGGGTCAGTTCCCTGAACCGCTGCGCCTATTGTGTCGAGCATCATTTCAGCGGTTTGCAGCGTTTGCTGGGCGATGTTGATCGCGGCAACGCGATCCGCGCCGCGATTGAGGCCGGTACACCGGCGACCGCCCCACTGGATGCAGCTCAGATTGCGGCGATGACCTATGCGCGCAAACTGACCGAAGCGCCCTCGGAAATGATCGAAGCTGATATCGAGAGTCTGCGCCGCGCAGGTTGGGATGATGGTGAGATACTCGAGATCAATCAGGTCTGTGCTTATTTCTCATACGCCAACAGAACGGTTTTGGGCCTCGGTTGTTCCACGGACGGAGATATTCTTGGACTGTCGCCCAACAACTCGGACGACCCTGCGGATTGGGGGCATCGGTGATGCGTTAGTTCTGCATCCAGTCCAGAATGGCCTGCGCTATTTCTTCGGGGCGTTGGTGGTGCAGCCAGTGATCAGTGCCGGGAATATCGATCCGCGTCAGATCAGGGGCAAAGTCTTCCAGCCCAGAGGTGGCCTCGGGCAGCAGAGCTTTGTCCTCGGGTCCCCATAGCAACAGGTGCGGGCATCGGACCATCAGCCGATCCAATGGCAACGGCGGCAGATCGGTGCGGGGTACTCCCGGTTCGGCCACGACCAGGGGGGACGCCCGATACCAGTTCAACATTGCCTCTAACCTGCCAGGGCGCGCCCATTCATTACGGTAATCCTGCATCCGCTCATCCGACAGCCAGTTCAGGCCCATGCCGTGGCGGAAAAAGCGCTCAAGCAGCGCGAAATTGTCCGCAGCGAAACGCTGTGCCGCATCCGGTGCACGCAAGTCGTTGATATATTGCGACGCTTCAGATTGCGCACCGCCTTTTGCCAAAGCACGCTGAAACGGGACCGGGTGGACACCGTTGGCGATAATCAACCTTTCAACCAGTTCCGGGCGAAACATGGCCAGCCCATAAGCCACCGACGCGCCCCAGTCGTGACCCAGAACAATGGCCGGCCCGCCAAGGCTTTCAACAAGTGCGGCCATGTCGGACACAAGTTGCGACAGAGCATATTTTCCGGTTCCTTCCGGGCTCCAACTCTGGCCGTAACCCCGTTGATCAGGGGCGATGCAATAGAAGTGCTCGGCCAGATGCGGGGCCAGATCACACCACGCGCCGCCGTATTCGGGGAACCCGTGCAGCATCAGCATCGCGGGATGCTCGGGGTTGCCCCAGCATCGTAGAAAAAAGCGCTGGTCGTTTATGTTCGTGTATCTGGTTTCCATCATTGGAACCCTTTGTTGGTTAAGCGGAATTACAGCAAAAGGTGCTGCGGTTTGACACCAATCAAAGCGCATTTTTCGATCGTCTGCTAGGCGTCTCTTTGGACAGTGTAGCAAGGAGAGACTGAATGGAAACAGCGGCTCAGATCGAACAAGAAAATTCCCACATCAAAGTTGTGCCAGCTTCCAGCGAGGCCGAATGCCAGCCCGCACCGGACAAGATACGCCACGCCTTTGAGACCGGCAAATATCCCTACGACCGCAAACTCGCGCGCAAGACGTATGAGGAGCAAAAGGCACAGTTGCAGGCAGAGCTGCTGAAAGTCCAGCTATGGGCGCAGGAGACAGGCCAGCGCTTTGTCCTGCTGTTTGAAGGCCGCGACGCAGCGGGTAAGGGCGGCACGATCAAACGGTTCATGGAGCACCTGAACCCTCGGCAAGCCCGCGTCGTGGCGTTGAACAAGCCCACCTGGGAAGAAAAAGGCCAGTGGTATTACCAGCGCTATGTTCAGGAACTGCCAACGGTTGGGGAAATGGTGTTCTACGACCGCTCTTGGTACAACCGCGCGGGTGTTGAGCGGGTCATGGGTTTCTGCTCGCCGAACGAATACCTTGAATTCATGCGCCAAACGCCGGAACTGGAGCGTATGTTGGTTCGTTCCGGCATTCAGCTCTACAAGTACTGGTTTTCGGTCACGCAATCCGAACAGCAGCGCCGTTTTAAAAGCCGTGAGACTGATCCGCTGAAGCAGTGGAAGCTGTCTCCTATCGATAAGGCCAGTCTCGACAAATGGGATGACTATACCGAGGCGAAAGAGGCGATGTTTTTCTACACCGACACCGCCGATGCGCCGTGGACCATCGTTAAGTCAAACGACAAAAAACGCGCGAGGCTGAATTGCATGCGTCATTTCCTGTCGACGGTGGATTACCCGGACAAGGACCATGACATTGTGGGTGAGCCCGATCCGCTGATCGTCGGACAGGCCCATCATGTGATTCACAGGTCCGAGCATATTCTGGGCAACTCGCTGCACCCTGACGCACGGTAGGGGGCGCGTCCGGGGCTTAAGTCCGGCCCCGGAAATGATGTCTCATTGTGAAATATCGCTGTTCTAGTCTTGTCCCGGCCTCTGGCCGGGCATAAGGCTTGGGCAATGAACAAGGTGATGACATATCGTGGCCACTTCCGGGCCATTGCAGTGCTGGGCCTGCCGTTGATCGGCGGGCATCTGGCGCAGTTTGCTATCGGTCTGACCGATACAATCATGCTGGGCTGGTATGGGGTCGAGGCGCTGGCCGCAGTCACGCTGGCCAGCAGCTATTACTTTGTGCTGTTCCTGTTTGGCGCTGGATTCGGCTGGGCGGTTATGCCGATGGTCGCCACGGCTGCGGCAGAGGAGGACAAAACGAGTATTCGCCGCTCGACCCGTATGGGGCTGTGGCTGTCGTTGATTTATGCGGCGTTGATGATGCCGCTTCTGTGGTGGTCCTACCCGATCCTGATTGCCTTGGATCAGGAACCGGAGGTGGCCAAGACCGCGTCTGAATACCTACGGGTTGCGGGCTGGGGGCTGTTCCCGGCGCTTATCGTGATGGTGCTGAAGTCTTATCTGGCGGCGCTCGAGCGCACTCAGATCGTGTTGTGGATCACCGTCACGGCCGCTGTCGTCAACGGGTTCACCAACTATGCGCTGATCTTCGGCAACTGGGGCGCGCCAGAGCTTGGCGTTATCGGTGCGGCTGTCGCCTCGATCGTGACGCAGATCGTGTCATTGGTGTTCGTTGTGATCTATGCCGTGCGCGTGTTGCCCGAACCCAGCCTGTTTCAACGCTTCTGGCGCCCGGATTGGGAGTTCTTTTTCAGCGTCCTGCGGTTGGGCGTGCCCATCGGTCTGACGACCTTGGCCGAGGTCAGCCTGTTTGCAATGTCCGCGATCATGATGGGTTGGCTGGGGCAAGTGCCGCTGGCGGCCCATGGGATCGCGCTGAACCTCGCATCAGCCACGTTCATGGTGCATCTGGGGCTGTCCAATGCGGCCACGATCCGCGCGGGCAACGCATTGGGACGCAAAGATCGGGCGCATCTTGAAAAGGGTGCGATTGCGGTGACGGGGATGTCCTTGGTGATGTCGATCCTGACGGTGATCCTGTTCGTGACCTGCGCCGAGCCGTTGATTTCGCTGTTCATGGAGCCCGATGACCCGCAGCGCTCGCAAATCCTGCTGATCGGAACTGGGCTTCTGGCGATGGCGGCCCTGTTCCAACTGGTGGACGGAGCGCAGGTTATCGCGCTGGGCCTGTTGCGAGGGCTTCAGGACGCCAAGATACCGATGGTGATGGCCGGGCTCAGCTATTGGGTCATCGGGATTCCGGCGTCTTATTACTTTGGCTTTGTCCGTGGGATGGACGGCATCGGCGTTTGGCTCGGCCTCGTGTTGGGGCTGGCCTGCGCAGCCGTTCTTCTGATGGCCCGGTTCTGGCTTAGGTCCGTTCGCGAGGTTCCGATGGTTGCCAGCAATTCGGCCTGATCAGCCTTTATCCAAGCGATCCGCCTTTTTGCGCACCAATACCGACCGTAGGTCGTGCATCGCCAACAGCAACCGATCGGTGACGTCTTCAAGCTGTTCGTCGGTTGCCTTTGATTGCGCCCATTGCGTGGTCAGGTTCAGGTAATCGACCGCACGGTGAATGTCGTCAATATCCCGGCGGGCCAACAGCTCTTTGCGCGCGTCCATCCACCGGGCGATTTCAGCCCGATCAGCCTCGGACAGCGTCCGTTGGCCTTGCGGTTTGACCTCACCGTTGCGGATGTTGATGACGGCAATCTGATCCATCTCGATCCGGCGCTGTCGGTTTTCAGTGTCAATTCTGAAAACCGCAGCACCATTCTCGCGCACACGGAAATAGTATTCAGGAAGCTCGGCAGTCATGGAACCTCCGATCAGGTCAGGGACGCGCAAAAGCGTTGAATGCGCGTGCAGGCTTCGGTTAGCGCCTCGTCCGAGGTCGCATAGCTGACGCGGAAATTTGGCGACAGACCAAAGGCTGCGCCGAACACGACGGCGACATCCGCCTCTTGCAGAAGGGCTGTTGCAAACGCCTCGTCGTTTTCGATCACGGTACCTGCGGGTGACGTCTTGCCGATAAGCCCCGCGATGGATGGGTAGACATAGAATGCACCCTCGGGCGTTGGGCAGGTGATGCCGTCAATCTCATTCAGCATCCGCACCACCAAATCACGGCGGCGTTTGAACGTCACATTGTTCGGGGCCAGAAACGCCTGAGTGCCGTTCAGCGCCTCGACCGCCGCCCATTGGCTGACCGAGCAGGGGTTCGATGTCGATTGAGACTGAATCTTGCGCATTGCCGCGATCAATTCCACTGGCCCGGCTGCATAACCGATCCGCCAGCCGGTCATGGCATAGGCTTTTGACACGCCATTGCAGGTCAATGTGCGTTCGTACAGGCCCGGTTCAACCTCTGCCGGGGTGCAGAACTCGAACCCGTCATAGGCGAGGTGTTCATACATATCGTCCGACATGATCCACACATGCGGGTGACGCATCAGCACATCGGTCAGCGCCTTCAACTCGGCGCGGCTATACCCAGCGCCGGTCGGATTGGACGGAGAGTTGAAGATGAACCACTTGGTCTTGGGTGTGATCGCGGCTTCAAGCTGTTCTGCGGTCAGCTTGAAGCTGTTCTCAAGCGTCGTTTCCACGACCACCGGAGTACCACCCGCCAGCAACACCATATCGGGGTAGCTGACCCAATAGGGGGCGGGGATGACCACCTCATCACCCTCGTTCATCGTGGCCATCAGCGCGTTATAGAGCGTCTGCTTGCCGCCAGTGCCCACGGAAATCTGAGCAGGCGTGTAGTCCAGCCCGTGGTCGCGCTTCATCTTGGCGCAGGCGGCCTGTTTCAGCTCGGGGATACCGTCGGGCGCTGTGTATTTGGTCTTGCCTGCAGCGATGGCCGCAACCGCCGCGTCCTTGATGTTCTGAGGGGTGTCGAAGTCCGGCTCGCCCGCGCTCAGGCCAATTACATCACGCCCTGCCGCCTTGAGTTCGGCTGCCTTGGCCGTCATCGCGATAGTAGGTGATGGTTTTACGCGTGACAGTGTCGCAGACAGGAAACTCATGGGGGGCCTCGGTTTGTATGTTCAACCTGACTGTCATAGGGTGCGCCCGAATGACGATCAAGCGATATGAATTGTGGAATTGGAGAACCCGATGACTGACGAAAACGACTGGTACGGGCCGGACGCCGCGACATTCGGGGATCGTCTGGCAGGCGCTCGTGAGGCGGCTGGGATGACCCAGTCCCAAATGGCCCGCCGGTTGGGGGTGAAAAAGGCCACGATCACCGGTTGGGAAAATGACCTGTCCGAACCCAGGGCCAACCGCCTTTCGATGATAGCCGGGATGGTCAATGTCTCGATCATGTGGCTGTTGACTGGCGAAGGCGAGGGGATGGATGCCCCCGTTGATCCCGACGAAGGCGCACCGGAGCTCGCCGAGGTTGTGGCCGAGCTGCGCTCGATCCGAGGTGAGATGCGTGCCAGCGCCGAGCGCGCTGCACGGCTGGAAAAACGTGTCCGTTTGATGTTGGAGCAAGGCAAGTGACCGAAACGCGAGATGTCAGGATCAAGCGGTTAAAGATGCGCTCCATGCGGCGCGGGATCAAGGAGATGGACTTGATCCTTGCCGCCTATGCAGACCGAAATCTGGCGGACATGGATTCCTCTGGCCTTGATACATATGACGCGCTGCTGCACGAAAATGATCAGGACCTGTATCAATGGGTCACGGGGCAGGTCGCCCCACCCCCACAATTTTCCGATCTGGTATCCGATATCGCGCAAACCTTTCAAAAATGACGGAAAAGCAGCTTAACTGATTTTTCGGTTTTTCGATTCATGCTGCGTGAAACAGCGCGATTGAATCGGAGGATCGGATGAGTATCGAAATGCAGGTCTCTGCGGCCGGGGCCAAGGGTTTCATGACCAGCTACCTTGAGGCGCTCGCCTTGGTAGAACGGCTGCACCGACTGCTTTTGGATGTCATCAAGGATGAGTTTGAACGCGTCGGTGTGCTTGAGATCAATGCGGTTCAGGCATTGTTGTTGTTCAACATCGGGGATCACGAAGTCACCGCTGGTGAGTTGAAAAGCCGTGGATATTACCAAGGCAGCAATGTCAGCTATAACCTGAAGAAACTTGTGGATATGGGGTATATGCACCACCAAAGGTGTGAGATCGACCGCCGCTCTGTCCGGGTGCGGCTGACCCCGCAGGGGCGCGAAATCCGCGATATTGTGTCCGAACTGTTCTCGCGCCACGCGCAAGGTCTGCAATCGCGCGGCGTTCTGGAATTTCAGGGAATCGAGGATATTACCGGCTCGTTGCGTCGGGTCGAACGCTATTGGACCGACCAAATCCGTTATATCTATTGATCAGGGCAGCTTGATGCCGACGGCCTCTGACAAGGTCAGTCCTTCAAGCTCGCGGATCAGCTTTCGGGTCATGGCATCCTCGTAGTCTTCAAATCCCAAAGCGACTTCGACAAATGCGCCGGGGCCAAGAATTACCCAGGCGGTGTAGTAGGCAGACAATTCGCCGACTTGCACGAACCGCTTGTCGGAAGGGCTCTGGTCATCGACCCCGATCACCAACCCGTTGATCGTAATGCCGGAATTGGCCAGCGCGCCCTTGACCTCGCGGGGGTGAGGGCCGAGGTTTTGCTTTCCGTCTCCGGATAGGTCCAGTGTTCGTTTCCAGCATTCGGTCTGCTCGGTCAGAAGTTCGGCACCAAACTGCATTGCCGAGCCAAGCGCCGTGCCTTGCGGCGCATTGCTGCGTTTCACGTTGTTCAAAAGGGAACCGATCCGTTGCAGATCCTGTTCGGAGCGAACCTCGGTCCACTGCAATAGGATGCGTTGGTGATGAGATTCGCTCCATTCAAATATCGCCAGGCGCACTGGCGCTGATATTTCAGACAGGATCAGTTGCTTGACTTCGGGTCGTTGCAACGCAGCCGCCAACCCTCCGAGCTGCAACCGGTATTCCCCGCTGTCCACCGACCCGGATACGTCCAGCCCCAACGCCAATGCCTGCCTGCACTCGGCTGCGGCTGAATTGCCCAGCAGCATGAGAATGGCCGCCAGCAATCGTATCATTCATGGCCTCCACCTTGCAGCGCCCCGATTTGCAATCCAGCCAACTCGCGCTCCAGTTTCCGGCGCATTGCACGTTCAAAGTCCTCAAAGCCTTGGGCGACTTCAAGAAACGCGCCCGGTCCGTGCAGGACGTTGTTCTCGAAAAACGGGATGAGGAACAGCTCGCCCTCGAAGTCCGCGGCATTGATGACCAGTCCGTTGACCACGATATTTTCAAACGGAAAATGCCTGTATGCCGAGTCCGGCCCGTACCCGTCGTTGTTCGAGCCGTCGCCTGACAGGTCAATCGTTTGAAACAGACAAGCCGGAGCTTGCTGCATCAATGTCGCCCCGAACGCCAGCGCATAGCCCATCGCGGTGGCAGAACCGCTGTCTGTTCGCACCGACCGTTGCACCGTCGTCGCGGCAGACAACAGATCGGCGCGTGTGCGGATCATTGTCCAATCGAGAATGACATGCTGCGTGCTGCGCCCGCTCCATTCGTAGACGGCCAAAGCGACGGGCATTGGTGATGAGAAGAACGCTTGGGTCACCTCTGGCGCGATCAATGCTGCGGCCAAGCCTTGGCGCTGCAACGCGTCCTCGTTGGCGTCAACCGAAGTGGAAATGTCCATTGCCAATGCCAGGGCGAGGCGACACGTCTCGGCCCGCAGGGGGCTGGCCATGATGGCCAGGCCCAGTGTTGTCAGCCAGCGGATCACCAGTGGCCAGTGCTGTCCATACTGGCCCAAGGTTCCGCAGGTTCCAGAGCCTCGCCGTTCTGAAGCAGCTCGACCGAAATATTATCGGGCGAGCGTATGAACGCCATTCTTCCGTCGCGCGGAGGTCGGTTGATGACGACTCCGTTGTCCTGCAGGTGCTGACACACCTCGTAGATATTGTCGACGCCATAGGCGAGGTGCCCAAAGTGGCGGCTGTCGCTGGGCAGTTCATCATCACCATCCCAGTTGTGTGTCAGTTCAATCGGTCGGTCCTCCTGCCCGGGAGGAGCCATGAATATCAGGGAAAAACGTCCGGCCTCGCTGTCGTAGCGCCGTGTTTCCTTCAGCCCCAGCAACTCATAGAATGCCATGGATTTTTCCAGGTCTTTAACACGCACCATGGTGTGGAGGTATGTAAGCCCCATTGCGGCTTCCTTTCTATTTCGGTGATAGTCAGCAGCTTAGCGCGCAGACCAAGAGTGTCGAGAGGTCGCGCGAGCACATTTTTAAGTTTGCGGGCCAAGGCGCACATATCGCGGTTCCGGTCATCGGATTGTCGAGATATAGTTGTCTGCGACTCATTGCTGGAAAGGAAAATTCATGCCGCTGTCCACCGACCAACTGGCCGAGATCGAAGCGCAACGGGCGCAATCGCATCCAACACGCCGCGTTGTGGCAGCCGGAATGGAGGATCATCTATACACGGCGCATCAGGTGCTGGATCACGGTTTCGTGCGCGTGATCGACTATATGGGAGACGACGCGGCAATCTGTCAGGCCGCTCGCGTATCTTATGGCAAGGGTACCAAGTCGGTTCAAAACGACGAGGGTTTGATCCGCTATCTTATGCGCCATTGGCATTCGACCCCGTTTGAGATGTGCGAGATCAAGCTGCACGTCAAATTGCCGGTATTCGTAGCGCGACAGTGGATCCGTCATCGCACGGCAAACGTGAACGAATACTCGGCGCGTTACTCGATCCTCGACCGAGAGTTCTATATCCCGGCACCGGACCACGTGGCCGCGCAATCTGAGGTGAACAACCAGGGCAGGGGTGACGCGCTTCAGGGTGAAGAGGCCGCGCGCGTGCTGGAGATTCTAAAGGCGGATAGCGCGCGCTGTTATGACAACTACGAGGCGATGATCAACCAAGACGGTCAGCAAGGGTTGGCGCGCGAGTTGGCGCGAATGAACTTGCCTGCAAATATTTACACGCAATGGTACTGGAAGGTTGATCTTCACAACCTGTTCCACTTTCTGCGTCTGCGTGCTGATCCGCATGCGCAGTATGAAATCCGTGTATATGCCGACACCATGTGCAAGATCGTCGCCGACTGGGTGCCATTTGCCTATCGTGCGTTTGAAGACTACCGTCTGGGTGCTGTAAACCTGTCCGCACAGATGGTTGACTGCCTGCGCAGAATGCTGTCGGGCGAGGCTGTGACGCAGGAAAACTCAGGCATGACTGCGCGGGAATGGCGCGAGTTTGAAGGCGTTATTCGGAAAGGGTGATACCCCGTTAAGGCATATCGTTTGTCTATACATTTTGTCTTGACCCTGCTACACTTGGGTCATGACGTTTTCCAACGGCTTTCGATATGCGTGCGTTGCGTTTCTGCTGGCGACTCCGGCTCAGTCCAAATCACCAATCGCTGAGGTGATCTGTGAGCCGACGCAAAGAATGTACGACAAGTTGACCGGTCAATTCGGGGCAACGCGCGAGGCGACGGGCTTGCGCGGGCCAGAGCAGTTGATGGAGGTCTGGACCAGCAATTCCGGCGATTGGACGATGGTTGTCACGTATTCAACCGGAACGTCCTGCATCGTGGCAATGGGCCAAAACTGGCACTCTCGTGCCGACGAGAAACCGGCCCGAGGGTAAGGTGACACACCTTAAGGGGCGGTCAACGGCCGGAAATTAGCCGTTGGCCTGTTTTTTAGTTCCCGCAATAACCGGGGAAATCAAAGCGGCTTCAAATCAGCAGCCATTTGGCGGCCATCACGTCCGTCTTGCAGCTCGTACGAGATTTTCTGATTGTCAGCGAGCCCGGTCAGACCGGACCGTTCTACGGCCGAGATATGAACAAATACGTCCTTGCCACCTTCATCAGGGGCAATAAACCCGTAGCCTTTAGTGGTATTAAACCATTTCACGGTGCCAGTTGGCATTTCCCGTGTCTCCTTCTACTTACACGTTGTCCCACAAATCGGTGGGGGTAGTGATTGACGCGACCGCAAATCATCACCGTATCGCCCACACGCCACGGCCCGAATTGCGCATTTCGTCTTTTTCAACATTGCACGGTGAAGTAAAAAATCAAGAAATACCGATAGAAGCAGGCAAAAATGCTAAAAATTAGCACAATTACAGGAGTTGCCAGTAAATGCGCCTATTTGGCCTAAAGACGTGCGATACGTGCCGTAAGGCGTTGAAATCGCTTCCTTCTGCCGATTTTTCTGACGTTCGCGCCGAGGGTGTGCCCGAGCCAGTGCTAAAAAAGGCACTGGATCAGTTCGGCGAGGCTTTGCTCAATACACGCTCTACAACCTGGCGTGGTCTGGACCAAGAACAGCGTGCGCGGCCCGTGTTAGAGCTGTTACAGGATCATCCGACCCTTATGAAACGCCCCCTGATCGAGAGTGAGGGCGCGCTTTTTCTAGGCTGGACGCCGGAAACGAGGTCGGGGCTTGGCGTATCCTGAATGCGTACCTATCTGCTTTGACGCAAGAATGAGGACAAAAGATGCGTAATGCAGCGATGATTTTGGGTGTGATTGCCGGGCTGATCGGTATGATTGTCGGCTTTTTCGGCTATGGGTATGTTGAACTGATAGACCGGTTCGGCGAAGTCGAGGGGCTGGCAGAGCAGGTAGACAACGCTCAACTTATCCAAGCCATGTCCATTATTGCGCCCCTGTTGGCGATCGCGGGCGGGGCCATGGCGCATGCGCGGGCCTTGTTCGGTGGGGTTTTGCTGCTGATTTCAGCGGCTGGGATGTACTATGCCTTCGGGTTCAATGCGTTCACCATGTTCCCGGTGGCGTTTGCCGCAGTTGCGGGCCTCCTTGGGCTGGCCGCGGGTAAACCGGACGAGCCCAAGGCGCATTTCTAAATCACTTCAGGCGCAGGAGACGATCCAGCGAGATCGGACCCGCGCCGTTGATGACGATCACCAGAAACAGAAACGTCCACATGACGCGCTGATCCAGAAGGGTAACGGCATTGTCGAACAATCCGCCCAGTTTCACGCCGTGGCCTGTCACATCGACAATGGTTTGAACCCACACAAACCCGATCATGGCAAGTGCGGCGACCCGCGTCAGCAGACCTATCAGCAGCAGAACGGGCAGAACAAACTCGGCAACCGTTCCCAGGAAGATCACAATGCGCTGGAAAAAGGTCATCTGGGTGACGTCATACAGCACGGCTTCAGCCGCCTTGGGGAATATCTGGCCGAAGGCTCCGGCGGATGGCGTAAAGATCGACCCGTCGATTTTCAGGGTCGCCGAATTCCAGTAGTAGACAAACAAGACAGCAACAAAAACCAACCGGGCAAGCGTCGGGGTCAGCCAGTTGGCTGAACTGTCCAGCCGTCCCAGAACGTTGTTGTGAAAAGAGATCAGGGCAGTCATTGTGCCAGCCTTTCGATAGTCACGGAAGTAACAGCGCCACCTTGCAGCAGCAGCGCCAGAGTGGTCCCGAGGTCAAACTCGGGGGTGGTTGCAGAGGTGTTTTCAAACGCCTGACCAATCGTCAAACCGGCCATCATATCTGCAATCCAATCCGCGCCGCCGACGGGTAATAAATGTGGTGCGGGATCGAATTCCGGCCGTGTGACCAAAACGTCTTCGCCAACGGCCTGAGGTTTCGGGGCGTTGTCTTGCGTGTTAAAGCGCCAGATCGAGAAAATCGGCCATTCGGATCGAATAACTTTCATCGACGGCGCAAAGTCCAGTTTCGCCCGCATGACTTCTTCAGGCGAAACAGACAGCGCCTCGGCGTCGACTGCATTGCTGTCGGCCGCGTGGTATGAGCTGCGCAGCGCCAACTCTAACCGGGCGACATCCGCAAGGTAGCCAAGATGAGACAACTGCTCCATTTCGGCTAGGAACTGAGGAAACGCCTCGCCGTAGAACATCATCATCGGGGTCGAAGGAGGGTGCTTGCGCAGGAACAGCCCCGACAAACCGTCCATGTTCTGAGGTCCCAGCAGGCTGGTGATCACCGGAAACGCCTGATGCATGGCTTCGGTCAGTGAAACGGCGACATTGTTGCGATAGACGCTGAACCGGCGACCCGCCGCGCGTTCTGCCGCGTCTATCAGCCCGTCAGGGACCGGCGCGGACGGATCCAGAAGGGCCGCGCGAAATGCTGACTGCGAGACGCTCATGCCGGTATGCGGTCCAATGCCGCTTGTGCCCGCACTGCCTCGGCCCGGAGAACGGGCCAGTCAGGTACGTCTGTGTCCCATTCGATCAAAACGGGTTTGTGGCCGGATCGCTCTAGCACGTAGTCGAGCAATGCCCACACCGGATCGACAACTTCGCGCCCGTGGCTGTCGATCAGCAGAGGATGGCCAAAATCATCCTCGTCCTCATCATGTCCGCCAAGGTGAACCTCTCCAACTTTGTCCAGAGGGTAGGCGTCGATATAACCTTGCGGAGAAAAATCCAGATTGGTCGCTGAGATGAAAACGTTGTTCACGTCCAGCAACAGACCGCACCCGGTGCGGCGGGCAATTTCGCGTAGAAATTCAGGCTCGGACCAGGTGCTTTCCTCGAAAGCCAGATAACTTGACGGGTTTTCCAGCAACATCTGGCGCCCGACAACATGCTGCACCTGATCGATATGTTCGCACACGCGGGTCAATGTCGCGTCGGTATATGGCAGGGGCAGAAGGTCGTTCAGAAAATGGCTGTCATGAGTAGACCACGCCAAATGCTCGGAAAAACTTGCGGGGTTGAGCCATCCGACGAGATGCTTCAAGCGGGCGAGATGGTCGGGGTCCAACGCCCCTTCGCCGCCGATCGACAGACCGACACCATGAACTGAAATGGGGAATTTTTCCGAAAGGTGGCGAAGCTGCGCAAGGGGGCGACCACCGTCGCCCATGTAATTTTCGGCGTGAATCTCAAGCCAAGCGACGGGGCTTGCATCTTCCAGAATCTGGGAAAAGTGCTGGGGCTTGTAGCCGACGCCGGGCGCGGCAGGCAGCCTGTTGGATCGGATTGCGTTGTCCAGCATGTGAATTCCCCCGGTCACGAAAAAGAGGCGGGCGTTTTGGCCCGCCCCTCGAATTCATCTTGGCTCAGGCTTATGCGGGCAGGTCACGCTCTAGCGGTTTCAGCGAACCCTTGCGATCCGAGCCGTCAGCCGCCTTGGGCAGTTCGATCTCGGTGCATTTTCCGGCGTCAACCAACGTCCAGGCGTTGCCCTGATAGTCAACGGTCGAGGTTCCGGCGCATGTGGTGCCCGGGCCTGCGGCGCAATCGTTCTCGCCAGCTTTGGAAATGCCATAGCACTTTTCTTTTGCCTGCGCGCTTGCTGTGGTGGCCATGCCCGATACAGCGGCTGCAACGGCGCTTGCGATTACAAGGGATTTTGCGGTGTTCGACATCTCGGTAATCCTTTTGATGACTGCGTATGTCTGCTTTTGACAATGACAAAGGTAATGGCTTGGGTGCCCTAGTTGAATTCACGAGCCCGTGTCTCACAACCCCGTCAAAGATCGTCATGCGTCCTTGCAGGTTAACATATTGTTTTTGAAATCGAAAATGTAAATTGTTTCAATCCGGCCCTGATGAGAGGGCCGGATTTCAGTCGATTTGCCGTGTTTTGTTACAGCAGATCTGGTGGTGTCGCAGCTTTGGACAGTTCATTTGTTACAGTTTCAAGTGACTGTACCTGCGTTTGTTTTTCACCAAGACGACGGACGCTGACCGTGCGCTCGTCAACTTCGCGGTGACCAACGGCCAGAATGACGGGCACTTTGCCGACCGAATGTTCGCGGACCTTGTAGTTGATCTTTTCGTTGCGAATATCGGCTTCGGCCCGAACGCCAGCCGCCTTGAGGGTTTCGACAACCTCCAGGACATACTCATCAGCTTCGGATGTAATCGACGCAACAACGACCTGACGCGGAGCCAGCCAGAACGGAAGCTTACCGGCGTGTTCTTCGATCAGGATGCCGATGAAGCGTTCAAACGAGCCAAGGCAGGCGCGGTGCAGCATGACGGGGCGGTGTTTCGCGCCGTCGGCCCCGATATATGTGGCGTCCAACCGCTCGGGCAGGACGAAGTCCACCTGGAAGGTTCCGCATTGCCAGTCGCGCCCGATTGCATCGGTCAGCACGAATTCCAGCTTAGGCCCATAGAACGCGCCTTCGCCGGGATTCAGCTCAGGCTCGACACCTGCTGCGCGGGTCGCGGTGAGCAGGGCCTCTTCTGCCTTGTCCCACACCTCATCCGAGCCGGAACGCTGTTCGGGCCGGTCCGAGAACTTCACCTTGAAGCTTTCAAACCCGAGGTCTTTGTAGACATCCGTCAGAAACCCGATGAAACGCGCACATTCGTCACCGATCTGATCCTCGGTTGAGAAGATATGTGCGTCGTCTTGGGCAAACCCGCGCACACGCATGATCCCGTGCAGGGCACCCGACGGTTCGTATCGCGCGCACGAGCCGAACTCGGCCATACGCAGAGGCAGGTCGCGATAGGATTTCAGGCCCTGCTTGAAAATCTCGACGTGGCAGGGGCAGTTCATCGGTTTTAGCGCATTGACCGCCTTTTCACGGGCATGTTCCTCATCAACTTCGACGATGAACATGTTTTCCTGATACTTGTCCCAGTGACCCGAACGCTCCCACAGCTTACGGTCAACGACCTGCGGCGTGTTGACTTCGACATACCCCCCGCGATGCTGAGCGCGGCGCATATAGTCCTGAAGCGTCGTGTAGATAGTCCAGCCGTTGGGGTGCCAGAAGATCTGCCCCGGAGCTTCTTCCTGCATGTGGAACAGGTCCATCTCGCGGCCCAGCTTGCGGTGGTCGCGCTTGGCGGCTTCTTCCAGCATGTGCAGGTGCGCTTTCAGCTTTTCCTTGCCGGTGAAGGCCACACCATAGATACGCTGAAGCATGGCGCGGTCGCTGTCGCCGCGCCAATAGGCACCGGCGATGGACATCAGTTTGAACGCGTCGCCGGGCAGTTGGCCGGTGTGCTGCAGGTGTGGACCACGGCACAAGTCCTGCCAGTGGCCGTGCCAATACATGCGCAGCGGCTCATCCCCCGGAATGGCTTCGATCAGTTCGACCTTGTAGGGCTCATTATTGGCCTTGTAGAACTCGATCGCGCGGTCACGGTCCCAGACCTCGGTGGTGACGGGGTCGCGCTTGTTGATGATCTCTTTCATCTTTTTCTCGATGAGGCCGAGATCTTCGGGCGTGAAGGGTTCCTCGCGGTCAAAGTCGTAATACCAGCCGTTGTCGATCACGGGGCCGATGGTGACTTTGGTGGCGGGCCAGATTTCCTGCACGGCGCGGGCCATGACATGGGCCAGATCGTGGCGGATCAGCTCATTGGCCTGCGCTTCATCCTTCATGGTGTGGATGGCGATTTGCGCGTCGTCTTCGATGGGCCACTGAAGGTCCCAGTGCTGGCCGTTTACCGTGGCCGAGATCGCTTTTTTCGCCAGCGAAGTTGAAATATCGGCTGCCACCTGCGCGGGTGTGACGCCAGCGTCATAGCTGCGTGCATTGCCATCGGGAAAGGTGAGAGAGACGGATTTTGAATCCAGGGCCATGGTTGGCTCTCCTCGTCGGTTTGGCGCCCACTGAACGCCCGGTTGCGGGTATCGCCATTTAAGGTTTTGAAAACAGTAGTTTTTTTGGACGTTTCGGCGTCACTCGTCACTGTTTTGTGGCTTTTGGCGACAATAAAGCCACGAGGCGCCTCATATAGCGATTGTCAGGGCAGTGCAATCACTGTCCCGCACCGTATGGCCCGCCCACCTGTAAGTCGCCGAACACTGCCCATGCCTGGTGACAGGCGTTTACAGCGTGCTATGTCATCCTCGGGAATGCTGTCCTTGAAATTGGGGTAGGCCATTCGTTCGCCCAAGTTCATCAGCACGGTCACGAGGTGGTTGCGTGGAATGAACGCCCGGAAACGATAGTCGCCGCTCGGTGTTTCGATCACCTCGCCGTCCATACCATAATCGCGCAGAAGTTCGGCGTCCTGAGCGCGGCGGAACCGCGGACAGACGCGAGAACCGATGTTCGGCCCCGCTGGTCTTGCCGTCCTCATCCTTTGCAACGGCAAAGAAAAAGCCCGAACCCTCGGGCGTCGAGAATGCTACCCACATATGCAGGTCCTCCTAATTTTTGGGAAAAGGGCGCCTTCGATATCAAATACAATATAGGGTCGTCAACTCGAGGCGGCTTGCGTGCGCGGGCGCATGGCCTGTAGGCACAAACCCAAACCTCTTCGCCTGGCAGCCGCTACATGAAGGTTGGAGACTACTCGTCGTCATCCAGTTTTGCCTCAATCACCTTCTGTTGAGCCAATCTCTCTGGAAGGCGGTCGCTTATGTCTTTGAGCCGCTGTGTTGGATTGACGCTCATGCCGACAGTTCCGCTGTGGGTGTGCGTGATGCTAACGCCATCAGCGCGTCCGAATGCTCGGTCCTGAGCTAGGGCCAGCAAGGCAATTTGTTCTTTGCCCGAAAGTTTTCCTGATACAAATTCACCATTATCATCTCGGCGATTGAAGAGTTCGTCCATCGACAACAGATCGTTCATGCGTTTCACAGCGATCTCGCCGTTCGACTGGATCAACTTTCTTGTCTCGGGGTCCAGCTTGGGTCGCCCGCCGGGATTGCCAGAATGACCGGGCTTGAAGAGAGGTGTTGGCACAGTGGACTCCTCTGTTCTCAGAAAGTGAAGGCATAAAGAACTAAGTGTCTAA
Source organism: Ruegeria sp. BB6 (assembly GCF_056539385.1). NCBI lineage: Bacteria > Pseudomonadati > Pseudomonadota > Alphaproteobacteria > Rhodobacterales > Roseobacteraceae > Ruegeria > Ruegeria sp. BB6. Next base: position 463,835 of record NZ_JBQFUW010000001.1, on the reverse strand, counting down.
CATATAATCACAATTCGGCTTGATTTGCGAATACTTGTGCATTTTGCTGCGGGGCTGGTCGGTGGTCATGCCCGAACTAAGGTCACAGCGGATTTTCGGTCAGCGTCTGCTATCGTGCTGAGCGACCACTAAATGCAGAAAGTTCGACTGTCTGCTGCCGAAAGACCGCTTCGCGGCGTTTAGCCGTCATCCGACAAAAACGGTCGGATGACCACGTTGAGCCCAAAGCGGACAAGCACCAAATCTCATAATTTTCTCGTACCGGTGGTAGTTTCAAACGTCGGTCAATTTTACCATAGTAGCAGGCTTGCTTTTTGCGCCTCGAAACCTTTTGGCGTCGGAAAAAGCGAGCGCATCCTAGCAACAAGTTCGATCTCTCCATCCAGCATCTTTCGGACAGTGTTTAACCAGTTATTGAAAGTTTCAGATTCCCAATGATCCTGGACTGCGGCTTCGTTCCGGAACACTTCGTAGAAATAGAAACGATTTGGGTTTGTTTCATCCACCATAATATGAAACTGGAAAACTTCGGGTTCTTCACTGACAACATTTTGCGCTTGGAAGATGCTGGCGTCCAAAAAGGGCTGCCGATACTCAGGTTTTACGTTGATCACGAAGAACCCACCAAACATCGCATCGTCCATATTTGTCTCCCTCATTGACCTGAAAGCGGCGAAGGTCGCAAAACACACCTGTCCTGCTGGATGGTATAAACCTAAAGCACTGCGATACCCATGAACCTAAGCGGATATCCTTTCTTCATCTGCTTCACCCCATCCTAGCGCGCGAGCAAGTTCGTGTGACATTGTGGTAAGTGTATGGCCAATCTTTTCTCGCTCGGAAGGTGTAAACACCCGAAGAGACGCCGTAGCGCCGATTGAAAGCGTTGCACCAACACCTGTCTTGGTCAGCGTTGTAGCGACAGAACTGATTCCGCGCTCGAGCTCTTCAACACATTCGGCATACCCTTTGGCTCGAATGACATCGAGTTCCGCGGCCAGATCCTTGGGGTCTGTAATCGTGCGATCTGTGTACTGCTTAAGCTGCCCATCCAATCGGTCTTGAGACAGCAGTTCAGGCGAAACGGCGGCGATTGCCTTGGCGCAAGAGCACGCGTGCATTGGTCGTTTGCCCATACCTGGATGAAGAAAAGACACGCCCGTCTGCGGTGTCTCCACATGAATAATCTCGACCCAATGGCCCCGTAGCCGAGACAAGAAAAATGCAGCGCCATAGTCATTCGCGGCGCCAGATAGGACAGGAGCAATCACTTGCAAAAGAGCGGGATCAGAGTGATCGCTCAACGTGATACGCTTTAGCCTATTCCCAATCGCGAACTCTCCGCGGGTTGGTGATTCAAGGAGGCCGGACGAAACAAGGTCTTGAACCAGCCTGTAGGCCGTCGGTTTAGGTATATCGGACTGAGCACATATATCCGCTACGGACGCACGTCCTTTTTGACCCACGATTTCCAAAACCAGCGCTAATCGTTCGAGATGCATTCTTCTCACTTTATGATAATTGATTTTTCGATATACGATACAATTTGGGGAATCAAGGGAGGAGCATACGATGGATGGACAATGCTGTGGACCGGGCTTCAAGAGTCCGCAAGAAGCCATCAAAGCCCCCCGAGAAAAGCTACTCTACACGATCGCCATCTACACCGGGACAGGGATCCAGAAACCTGATTACCTTGCTACAGTGGATGTCGACCCTGACAGCCCGACCTATTCTCAGGTAATCCATAGGCTGGAAATGCCGGGGATTGGGGACGAGCTTCACCACATGGGGTGGAACGCCTGTTCGTCCTGTCACGACGACGGCTCGATGTCCCGCAAATACCTGATCCTGCCGGGCGTACGCTCTAACAACCTTCACATCGTTGATACAGCCACTGACCCGCGTGCGCCGCGGTTGCATAAGGTCATCGACGGGGCCGAAATCAAGGCCAAGGCAGATTTATCGGGCCCGCATACGGTGCATTGTTTGGGCTCGGAAATTATCATTTCCTTCCTTGGAAATGCCAAGGGTGAGGCTCCTGGAGGCTATCTGCATCTCGACAAAGAGTTCAACATCGTCGGTCGCTGGGAAACCTCGATGGGCGATATCAAATTCGGCTATGACTTCTGGTACCAACCACGCCACAACGTGATGGTCAGTTCCGAATGGGCTGCGCCCAATACCTTCATGCCGGGCTTCGATCTGGAAGAAGTGGGCCATCTAAAATATGGGCGGGAGCTGCATTTTTGGAATTTCGAAAAGCGCGAACCGGTCGAAAGTTTCTATTTGGGTGAAGACGGGCTGTTGCCACTGGAAGTCAAGTTCCACCATGACCCCGACAGCACGCATGGGTTCTGTGGCGCAGCTCTTTCGACCAATGTGATCCATTGGTGGCAAGACGATGCTAAAAAGTGGCAGTGGGAAAAGATCATCGACGTGGAAAACGAGATGCACCCCGAATGGCCGATCCCGTTGCCGGGGGTAATGTCGGCGATCCTGATCTCGATGGACGACAAATACTTGTACCTGAACAATTGGCTGCATGGAGATATGCGCCAGTATGACATCACCGACCCGCATAATCCCAAGCTAACCGGCCAAGTGTTTATGGGAGGTCTTTTGGGTAGAGCTCCGATAGTTAATGGGGTTGAGGTCGCGGGTGGTCCGCAAATGTTCCAGCTCTCTCTCGACGGACGAAGGCTTTATGTCACGACTTCGCTGTTCTCGACTTGGGATAACCAGTTCTATCCCGAGATCCGCGAAAAGGGCGGGGTTATGGTGATGATCGATTGCGACCCTGAAAACGGTGGCATGAAGATCAACGAGGATTTCATTGTGGACTTTGGCAAAGAACCGAATGGGCCATCGCGCTGTCACGAGAGCCGGTATCCGGGCGGTGATTGCACAAGCGACATCTGGCTATGACTGTGTATACCGTGACGATCGCGAACAGAGATGGCGCGCAATACTGTGTGGATGCGCGGCGTCCACTTCTGGAAACGCTGAGAGAACAGGGCGTCGACTTGCCTTTTGGGTGCAAGTATGGCGGCTGCATTACCTGCGCGGCAAAACTACAGAGTGGTGCGATCGATCAACGCCGACAGGTTGCGCTGAATAATCGGCAAATCGCGAACGGCTATGTGATCCTTTGCGTGGCACGTCCGACATCCGACATCACGCTTGAGATCGGGGTCGAGAGCCATGACAATCTGTACCGCAATCCGTTTCTCGACCCTCTAAAACCCCACGAACTCAAGGCTGACATTGCGACGCCGAAGGAAGGTTAACCGATGCCCGAAGCAGATATCGACCGCATCTACGATTACGACCCCAAATACCTCGCCGACATCCTGCAGTCGGTTAAAACCATTGCAATGGTGGGGGCTAGCGCGGACAAAACGAAATTCAGCTATGGCGTTCTGCGACAGCTGAGTGAAATCGGCTATGATATTCTACCGGTGAATCCTAACCCGAATGTTTCGGAAATTAGAGGGCTCAAGGTCTACCACTCGCTGGAAGAGATCGACAAACGTGTTGATATGGTAGACGTTTTTCGTCCAAAGGAAGAGTTGTATGCCTTTGCCGAGAAGGCTATCGCAATCGGGGCAAAAGTTCTTTGGGGTCAAATCGGTGTGTACGACGACAAAGCTGCGCAACTCGCCGAAGCGGCGGGCCTTAAAGTCGTGATGAACCGATGCCCCAAGATTGAACTCTTCCGCCCTTTTTGGAAGCCGCGCCTGGACCTAAAGATATGATGGAAATTCGATTGGTAGCGGCCTCCTCAGCATCCAATAAGGGTGCCAATTGAGATATTGTGCTTACGGAAGAGAAGACACATAATCCTGCCCGCTTTACGAAATCCGCGTACTCTAAACCCAAGAATGGCCGTTTTATATATAGAACCAACGGCCACCTTGTCCGCGAACCGGATATTCAGGCTACGTCCCAGCGCCGCGCAGCGGCGAACGGCAGCTTTGTGCGCTCTTCGGACCTCCGTCCCTCTTCCAGCCTCACTCATGCAACGAGTATCTCCTTTGACGGGCCGCACCGCGGCGACAGAGGTCAAGGTCAAACGGCCGCTTTTGGTCGTCCTCGAAGGGCAGGGCGCCTTGTGATCACACATGCTGCACGGGCTCACGTGTCTGTTGAGAGCCCAAAGCGATCGCGCTTTCTTGATGGGACCACTTTGCTCTAAATACCGGGCTGACAGTGCTCTCTCTGCAGGCTAGCTTCCAACAAGCGGGGAGAGAAACATGGAAAAGAGGCTTGCGGCTGTGCTGGCGGCTGATGTCGCTGGATACTCGGCGTTGATGGATCAGGATAGTGACGGAACACTCAAAGCGCTTAAGGCTTTCCGTGAGGATCATCTAATGCCCGCTTTGGCTATTCATGAAGGGCGATTGATCAAAAGCATGGGTGACGGCTGGATTGCTGAGTTTCGCTCCGCATCGGCTGCGACAGAATGCGCGATTGCTGTTCAGACGGCTGACCGACCACAGGAGATTCAAGTCCGCATCGGCATACATACAGGGGAAGTAGTTTCGGAAGGCGATGACATATTCGGTGACGGTATCAACATAGCTGCCCGTCTCGAGGCATTAGCGGAACCGGGGCAGATATTGCTTTCAGACGCAGCACACAACAGCCTAGACCGGAAAGCCGCCGCCTCGTTCTCTGGCGGTCGGAAGACTGAGTTGAAGAACATTGCACGCCCAGTTGGCGTGTGGCAGTGGCCTGTCGGTTCGACGGCTACAAGTGCAACTGTCAAATCTGAGAAACCCGGTATTGCCGTGCTGCCGTTTGACAATATGTCAGGCGACCCGGAACAAGAGTTTTTCGCTGATGGAATTACCGAGGACATCATAACAGAGTTGTCTCGTTTTCGTTGGTTGATGGTCGTAGCGCGAAACTCATCTTTTACTTTTAAAGGTAAGAGCACCGACATTCGCGAAGTTGGGCAGGCGCTCGGCGTGAGGTATGTGCTTGAGGGTTCGGTAAGGCGCGCAGGCCAGCGTCTTCGGATAACAGGACAGCTAATTGATGCAGAGAATGGCAGTCATCTTTGGGCCGATCGTTTCGATGGGATGCTGGACGATGTTTTTGACCTTCAAGATCAGGTCACGCAGGAAGTTGTTACGGCGATCGAACCGTCCGTTCGCCATGCCGAGACAGTTCGCGCTCGGGCGAAACCGACAGAAAATCTCGACGCTTATGAACTTTATCTTCGGGCCCAGTCACATTTTCACCTGCTGACGGACGAAGACAACCGTGAGGCCATTCGCCTTACGCGTCTGGCGTTGGAGCGCGATCCTGATTATTCGTCGGCAGCTGGATTACTTGCGTGGTTGCATATCCAAAGAATGGTGCAGGGACTGAAACCGATTGACGAAGGGCCGAAGGCAGCTGTTGCTGCAGCAGAACGTGTATTGTTGAGTGATCGCGCAGATGGAATTGCGTTGGCCTACGCCGCACACTCGATCTCTATGCTTGCACAAGACTTGCCGCGAGCTCGCGCAGTTTTCAAACAAGCATTGGCCGAAAATCCAAACGCTGCGACCGTTCACATGCTCGCTAGCATCAATCTGAGTTTTCTCGACAGACCCGAAGAAGCCCTGGAACACGCGACACACTCAATCAATCTCAGTCCGAAAGATCCGATGCGGCACGCAGCCTATGTTGGGCAGGCCTCCGCATTTTTCCAACTTGGCCGCTATGCTGAAGCCGTTGAGGCCAATCGAAACGCCTTGGCCATTAGGGCGAAATTCGTGATTACGCATCTCATGCTCATCGCATCCTTGGCTCAAAACGGAGACCTAGAGTCAGCGAGGGCTGCGGTATCTGAACTGAAGGAGCTTCGTCCGGATCTAGACATTAAAGAACAAACGAGACTCCCCATTTTCAGAGTTCCCGAATGCTCGGAGCAATGGAGGGATGGATGGCTAAGAGCAGGCCTTCCAATCTGAGAAAACAAAATCAAGCAGGCTATCGGCCACCGGCTCCTGAAACCATCGTCCAGATGGACCCGAGGCCGGTCATGCACTAACAATCAAGTCGGACCAGTCAGATCAGGCCATCCATAGTCAAAGGTCATGATGGCCCGTCCTGTTGGTAGAGGCGGCGCAAAATCATCGGGGTCAGGTACATCGGAATTTGATAGGCCCCGATGAAGGCCATTATCGGGGCCGTGACCTCTATAGGCAGAGCTACAAAAAAGATCGCGATGTTGCGGTTACCAGCAATCAATGACACCGTAGTAGCCCGCGCCGCAGGTAGCCAGCCCTGTGTGAAGCGAAACATGACGATCTGCGCGCCGAAATTGGCCAGACAGGCAAAGGCGATCCAGAATGCGGCCAAAGCCGGGTCCTCCAGCGCCGTTGCGCTGACCGACGGCATCAGACCAATGACAAACACAGCCAGTGTGAGTGTTCCCATCCCCTCAAGATTCAACAGCATGAACTGTGAAGGCTTGCGCAACACCGTGCGTCTTACGAATATGGCTGCGCCAGTTGCGCATATGATCGTGAGCAACAGTCGCAGACCTGCCCAAAAAACAGATTGTATGTCCCCCAACTGCGGCATGAGGAGGAATATGGGTAGGGCGGTCAAAGGTAACAGAGCCGTGCCCACAACCATCAATCGCATCGCATGTTCTGGCGCGTGGCCCATCATCAGGCACATATTTGGACTACCCGAGATGGACGGCGCCGCCGCCATGATCAGCAGGGATAAAAGCACGGGTGTCCCGATCCATCCGCACACGTATCCGAGTGCAAAAATGATCATAGGCGTAACCAGCTGAAATCCGACAACCGTTAGCGCGACTTTGTGTAGGTCACTCAGTGATCCCAGAATGGCCTTGGGGTCCACCCTCAGCACGGTCACGAACAGTAAAAACACCACCAAAGGAGGAAGCAAATCACGCATCGGTTCCGCGAGAGCTGGCAACAGAAGACCTGCCGCCAACCCACAGATCAAAACATAAGGGCCATGGCGCGCCGCCAGGTGGAGCGGGTTCAAAACAGCTCTATCCGCCCGGGCTTTGCCGCAAATTCTCGGGCAACCAAGTTGCAAGGTCGGGGAACCAGATCAGGATAAAGACCATCAGAACCATGATCAGGAACATCGGAATGGCCGCCCGCGCGATATAGCTCATCTCGTGGTTGGTCATGCCCTGCATGACGAACAGGTTGAATCCGATCGGTGGCGTGATCTGCGCCATTTCAACAACGACCACGATGAAGATACCGAACCAGATCAGGTCGATCCCCGCGTCGCGGATCATGGGCTCGACCACGGCCATGGTCAGCACGACCGAAGAAATACCGTCCAGAAAACAGCCCAGAATGATGTAGAAGACTAGCAGCACCATGAGCAGTTCGAACCGGGTCAACTCCCAACCGGCGATCAGATCGGCCAGACCACGCGGCAGGCCGGTAAAGCCCATCGACAACGAAAGGAAGGCCGCACCCGCCAGGATGAGGGCAATCATCGCGCTGGTGCGCGTGGCGCCCATCAGGCTTTCAGTAAAGGTCTTCCAGGTCAGCGATCCCTGACCCGCCGCCAACAACAGTCCGCCGATGACCCCAAAGGCGGCGGCCTCGGTTGCGGTGGCGTATCCCAGATACATTGACCCGATGACGACCATGATCAGCAATATTACGGGCAACAGAAAGCGCGAGTTTCTGATTTTCTCGGAAAAGCTCAATTTGCTTTCGGAATTAGGGCTCCAATCCTTGCCGAGCTTTGAATAGATCGCCACATAGCCCATGAACATCGCCGCCAAAACCAGGCCCGGAAGGATCCCTGCGAAGAAAAGCTTGGTGATGGATTCATTGATTGTCACCCCGTACACGATCAGGGTCAGCGAGGGGGGGATCATCAGCCCAAGTGTGGCGGCCCCGGTCAATGTCCCGATGATCATCCGCTCGGGATAATTGCGCTTGCGCAGTTCAGGAATCGACATCTTGCCAACCGTTGTCAGCGTGGCTGCTGATGAGCCCGAGACGGCTGCAAAAACCGTACATCCAACGATATTAGTGTGTACCAATCCACCGGGCAAAGGGGCCATCCACGGGGACAGGCCCTTGAACATGTCTTCGGATAATCGCGTTCGGTACAGGATTTCGCCCATCCAGATGAACATGGGCAGTGCGGTCAGCGTCCACGACGACGACGCCGACCAAATAGTGGTGATCATAACGTCCCCAACGGGACGGCTTGTGAAAAGCTCCATCCCGACCCAGGCAACACCCATCAGGGCCAACCCGACCCAGACGCCAGTGCCCAGCAAGGTAAAGAGAACAAACAGAAAAAGGATGATGACAGAGAGGTTTTCCATGGGCTTACTCTCCGTGGCTTTGGTCGGCCAGATCGCGGACAATGCGGTGGTCGCCCTTGAAAAGAACGTGGACCAGGTGGTCGGTCAGCGCGATGGCGAGGATGACGGCGCCGATCAACATTGCCGATTGCGGGATCCAAAGGGCGGTTTTGTCCTGTCCCTGGCTGACATCGTTGAATTTCCAGCTCCAGTAGACAAAGCGGTAGGCGTACCAGCAAAAATACCACATGACAGCGGTGCCTATCGCGAAACACCATATCTCCAGAATACGCCGGATACCGTCCGGCACTGCGTTCAGAAGGATTGAAACCCGAATATGGCTGCCCCGGTTCAGCGCATTGGCAAAGGCCAGGAAAGACGCTGCGGCCATGGCGTAGCCTGCATAATCGGGCGCTCCGGGAAACACTTCACCGGTCCAGCGGGCCAGCATCTGAACAACGATCAATAGCAGGATCGCAATGAGGCTGAGAGCCGCAAGTACCCCTGCCGCCAGATATATAAAGTCCAGTACGGACCGAAACCCTCGCAATACCGCCATGCTGTCCCCGCTGTATTTTGATTGGATGCGAAAAGGGCGGCCTGATGAATCGCCGCCCAAATCGAAAGGTCACTGAGATGCGTTGAACGCGTCGACGATGGCTTTACCTTCATCACCGGCAGCTTCCAGCCATTCATTGGTCATGGTCACGCCGATCTCTTTCAGCTCATTCGTCATCTGTTCAGAAGCCGGGCCAACGGTCATACCGCCATCCCGCAAACCCTGCAGGGTGAATCCGGTGTATTCCTTGGCGCGCCAGTTACCTGCGTATTCTGCCAGTTCAGCGCAGGCCTTGATGACATTCTTGTTGGCATCCGACACACCTGACCAGACTTCCGAGTTCACCATCACGTAGTTGCGCGGCAACCAGGCATCAACTTCATAGAAAAAGTTTAAGCTTTCCCAGACCTTGCGGTCATATCCGGTCGATCCCGATGACACCATCGAATCCGCCACACCCGTCGCAAAGGCTTGACTGATTTCCGCCGCTTCGATTGTCACAGGCAACATTCCTGTAAGCTCGGCCAGTCGCGAAGTCGCGTTGTTATAAGAACGGAACTTGATTCCTTTCATGTCGGCGACGGAGTTCACTTCGTTTTTGAAATACAGCCCCTGCGGCGGCCATGGCACAGCATACAGCAATGTCAGGTTCTGTTCGGCCAATACTTTTTCGATAGATGGCTTCGCGGCCTCCCAAAGCTTGGTGCTGTCGTCGAACGAGGTCGCGAGGAAGGGGATCGAGTCAAACCCGAACAACGCATTTTCGTTCTGGTGGCCAGACAAAAGACGCTCACCAATCGGGGCTTGCCCGGTCTGGATCGCACGTTTGATGTCGGCACCTTTGAAAAGCGAGCCGGACGGGTGCGTGACAATCTCGATCTCACCACCTGTACCGGTGGTCACGCATTTTGCAAACTCCGCACCTGTGGCCGAGTGGAAGTTCGAGGCCGAATAGGCCATCGGCATGTCCCATTTTTCGGCCATAGCCGGCGCGGTCGCAGCTACAGTCAGAGCAGTCGCTGCCAGAAGGTTTGTCAGTTTTTTCATCGTTTTCTCCCTATTGAGTTTCTCAACGCCGATGTTTTTCATCGACCTGTTCTTATGTCGTGTAACGTGACGGCGCGTAGACGCTCACATCCGTGTTCGGGGTCCTGCCCGCGATCATCTGCGCCAGAAGATGCCCGGTTTTCGGCCCGCCTGTCAGGCCAATGTGGTGGTGCCCAAAGCCCATGTAGGCCCCTTGGATACCCGGCACGCTGCCGATGATCGGGATAGAGTCAGCCGGGGCGGGCCTGTGCCCCATCCATTCCACTTCCTCCTTCCATGTTATGCCCGGGAAAGCCGCCTGGGCATTTTTGCGCATCAATTCAAACGGGGCGCGTGAGGGCGGTGCATCCAAACCTCCGAACTCTACAATACCTGCTAAGCGTATGCGCCCATCCATAGGCGTGGCAACAAACTTGCCTGATGCCACCATGACCGGGCTGCGGGGCATGGCAGAAGGTTCCACCAATTCAAGATGATAGCCACGTTCGCTTTCAAGAGAAATAGAAACACCCAATCGCTTCGCCAGAGGCCCCGACCAGACTCCAGCCGTTACAATAGCCGTGTCGCATTTTATGGTTTCACCGCCCACGCGCACGCCTGTGACGCTGCCATTTTCGCGCGTGACATTCTCGACATTTGCACGAATGATCCGACCTCCTTGGGCCTCAATGTGGGCAGCCAGGTCTTTCACATATCGTCCAGGATCGGTGATATGGCCATGATCTGACAGCTTGGCCGCAAATCCGATATCCGGACTAAACACAGGGTCGTAGTTGTGGAACGCCTTGCCTTCCAATTCGTCCCACGCAAAGCCATGCTTGCGCCGAATGCTCCAACCAAAGGCATCGCTTTCGAAATGGGCGCGGTTCTGATAAAGGAAAAGATAGTCGCTGGGAACGATCCATTTTTCAGCGACGGTCCCCGCGGCCAACGCTTTGTGATCGTTCAGGCTGTCGCCGACGATGGGCGTCAAGGCCGCAGCGATCCGTTCAACATCCGCAGCATTAGCGTGGCTCAAGTACTGCCTGAGCCAAGGCAGCAATTTTGGCAAGTATCCCCATTTCAAGAACAATGGCTGGGCGGGACTTAGAAGCATCTTGGGCGCTTTGCCGAGCAACCCTGGAACCGTAACTGGAATGATAGAACAGGACGCCAACACGCCGCCATTGCCATGTGACGTTCCTTCGCCCGGTCCGGCCCTGTCGATCAGAGTGACGTCATGACCATCGCGCTGTAGCCAGAGCGCCGCGGACACGCCGACGATTCCGGATCCGATGATGGCTATGGTTTTCTTCTCACTCACGCTGCCACCGTCTTTGACACTGCGTAGTTGTCCAGTTTTCCCAAGTCGGGCTTGCCGCCTAGTCCAGAGCCATCGGGAACGCAGACCTGTCCATTCCTGACCTTGAACGGTTCTTCCAGAATATCTTCTTTAAGGAAATACGATGCCTGATAGAACTCGCAGCCCAGAGTGATTTCCGGTGTCGCGGCAATCATGTGCGTGCCTGCCAGATGGGCCAGACCAGCCTCGAACATATCGCCGCCATAGGCCGTAAGGCCGTGTGCAGCAGCAATGCGTGCAACGGTCTGACCCCGAGTCAGGCTGCCGGATTTCATGATTTTGATGGAAACACCGTCGCAAATCCCATCGCGTGCCGCGCGCTCCATATCTTCTGGGCCAAACACGCTCTCGTCTGCCAGCAACGGCACATCAGTCATTTGCCTCAACTTGGCCATCATGCCGAAGTGATGGGCGCGCACGGGCTGTTCGATAAAATCTGGAGCAAACCTTGCCACGTCGCGCACCTGTGCCGGGGCGTCTTCAATGTTCAGTCCTTGGTTATAGTCCACGCGCACCGAAAACTCCGGGCAGTTCTGAGCCAGGTATTCCAGCCGCATGATGTCAAAGGCGTGATCTTTGAACCCGGTCTTGAGTTTAACAATCCGGACACCATCGTCGTGCAACCGTGCTAACAGGTCGATATCCTGCGCGAAGTCCGGGTTGGCGATGGAGCAACTGAGAGGTATCGCATCACGGCACTTCCCGCCCAACAAAGACCAGACCGGAACGTTGCTGATACGACCCGCAAGATCCAGCAGCGCGGTCTCCAGTGCAGCTTTGGCTTCGGTGCAATGCGCCACAGCATAAGCGGCGCGCGCCATGATCGCGGATCTGTCTCCGACCTTTGCACCCAAAACAACCGGACGCAGATACCGATCCAATGCTGCAAACGTCGCCTCTGGCGTGCCGGTGAACACCGACCACGGTGACGCTTCGCCAAATCCGTGCGCGCCATCTTCGGAGGTCAGTCGCAATATGACAACCTCACAGGCGCCTTCTACAGATCCAATGCCGTGATCTCGCCGGGACGTGACTGGTAGCTTGAGGTGCCATAAGTCATAGCCAGTGATTTTCTGTGACAGATCGCTCATTCCGCCCCCTGTGGATGAGCAGAAGCCTGCCTTGACCGAGCTATCATTTCAAATACAATATATTCGAGAGATCATAAAAAAAGTGATGTGCTAGCCGATGTCGCTACGCTTTCGCCAGCTTCAAGCCTTTCATGCCATCATGGAGACCGGAACCGTGACAGGGGCAGCATCGGTTCTTGGGATCTCGCAGCCAGGGATCAGTAACCTCTTGGCGCAGCTGGAACGTGAGGCGCGTTTGCCCCTGTTCGAACGCAATAAGGGGCGACTGTTGCCCACACCCGAAGCCGAGCTGTTGTACCGCGAAGTCGACACTGTTGTGCGCGGCTTGGATCACGTTGCCCAAGCGGTGACAGATCTGCAGAACAAGCATCCCGGTCAATTACAGGTTGCTGCGCCACACATGTTGTCTTTTGGGTTCATGCCTCGAGAGATCGCGCGGTTTGCCGAGAACCGCCCGAACCTGTCCGTCAGCTTTCAGTCGCAATATTCGTCGAAGATTCAGGAGTGGGTGACGTCTGGCCTGTTTGAGATCGGTATTGTCGAGATGCCAATTCTTCATGACACGCTGAATTATCAGGTGTTTGAATTTGAAACGCTTGCGACCTTTCCCCAAGACAGCCCGTTGGCGGAGTATGACGTTCTGACAGCGGAAGCATTGGAGAATGAGCCTTTTGTCGTTATGGGGCCGGAACATCAGACGCACCGAAAAACCCGAGACATCTTTCAGCGTGCCGGGCGTACATGGCGCACACAGATTCACACACACTTATCTGAAAACCTGCTTAGTTTCGTAAAGCAAGGCATGGGGGTCGCGATGATCGACCCCTTTACCGTTACTTTCGATGAAGAGAGCGGATACCAAACCCGCCCCTTCAAACCGGCGGTCATACTGGAGCTTGCAATCATCACGGCCAAGGGTCGCCCCTTGTCCAGGATCGCTCAGGCATTTCTGGACCAATTGATCCCGTCAATCGCCTCTTACGCAACCCACTCGGATACCGGCGCGGCAGCATCGTGAAGTTGTTGCGAATGGATATCGACCAGCGTGGGACCGTCATGTACGATGGCCTGCTTCAAGACGTTTGAAAGGTCTTCGGGGTCTTTGACCGTCCATGATTTAACGCCAAAGGCTGACGCCACTGCTGCATGATCTGTGCGGTTAAAGTCAACGTTGTAGAATCTTTGACCAAAGCCCGCATCCTGACCCGCTTTGATCCAGCCGAAGACCGAGTTTGAGAAGACAATCGATGTGATGGGCATTTTGTGCCGCACCATCGTTTCAAACTCGCCACATGTGAAGCCGAACGAGCCATCGCCCATAACGGCCAGGGTCTTGACCGAAGGTCGCCCGACATGTGCACCCATCGCTGCACCCAAAGAATAGCCCAGAGCGCCATGCGCTCGGTTGGTGATGAATTGCCGTCCCGATGTCCGCCACCGGTAATGCGCGCTGAAATAAGGGCACGGGGTGCCGGGATCAGCCACAACTATTGCATCGTCATCCAGAATGTCCATCAACGCCGCCATGACCGCTTCGGGCCGGATTGGCAATTCCCGGCTCGCGGCCAAGGGCGCAAATGCTGCCCGTTTGGCATCCCACGCGGCGCGGGCCTTGTCCGCCCCACCTTGTATGTTCAGATCCTGCCGATCCTGCAATGCGCGGGCCAGAGCCTCCAGCGCGAGACGGGCATCTGCGCAGATCGCCACTTCGGTCTGGTAGTTTGCGCCAATCACCATGGGATCGCTGTCGATGTGAATGATTTTGGCATCGCGCCCAGGGCTACTCCACCGTTCGGTTGTAACTGAACCGGCGCGGCATCCGATGAACAGGACAACATCTGCCTGATCGACTACGACGCGTGTCGCGGGGACACCACCGTTCGACCCGACAACGCCCAATGCCAGCGGGTCAGTTTCAGCGATGGCGCCCTGGCCGGATACGGTTGTGGCAACCGGCATGTCCAGTAGACGGGCGACCTGTCGCAGCGCGTCGGTTGCGCCTGAAAGAACAGGGCCGCCGCCACAGACAGCGACAGCGGATTTGGCTCGTGACAAGACTTCCGCCGCCGCTTCGATTGCATCCATGTCCGGGGCGGCGCGCTCGGCAGGATAGCTGCGATGTCGGTCATCTGCCCAGATCTCGGCCTCGTCGACCTGTGCTTTCTGCGTATCGAAGGGCAAAGCCAGATGGGTGGCGCCTGGCGTTCCCGTTGTCATCGCCCGGAAGGCTGCCCGCACCATGGCCGGAAGCCGCGCGGCATCATCCAACGAGGTATTCCACTTGGCCAAAGGTTTGAAAAGGGCGGGTTGATCCAACTCGGTTAACGGGTACTTGCCCCGGCTGGTTGTCGCGACGTCCGAGGTGATCGCCAGTATTGGAACGGAACTTTCATTGGCTTCAACAACGCCCGGCAGGATGTAAGTTGCGCCACCGCCTGAGGGGCCCTCGCAGACACCAGGCTTTCCTGTCACGCGGGCATAGCCATCCGCCATGTAGGCGGCGTGCCGTTCATCCCGGGTCAGTATGTGCTGAATGCCGTGATCCATGCGCGCCAGAGCGTCATAGAACGGCAAGGTGGTATCGCCGCACAGACCAAACATGTGCTTCACGCCGTGAGCCTCGAGCAAACGGACCATTGCCTCTGCCCCGGTCAGATAATTCGTCCCTGTCATGATCAGCGTGTCCTTTGATTAAAATCTGCACGCAGATCTGTATACAGTTTTGTATATTGATTTCAAGCCCAGCATGTGTCACCTGTGGCGAACAAGAGGAAGGACAAGGTTAATGGCGGGTCCACGGGTCGACGACATCTATGAACAGGTCAAGGCGATGGCGGTCTCGTTCCGCCTGCGGCCCGGGGATCGTCTGAACGAAGTTGCCCTGTCCAAGGATCTTGGCGTCAGTCGGACCCCTTTGCGAGAGGCATTGAACCGTCTGGTGGCTGAACGCCTGTTTGATTTCCGTCCCGGGCAAGGTTTCTTCTGCCGCCCCTTGGATGTGCAAAGCGTGTTTGACCTGTTCGAACTGCGCCAGATTATCGAAACTGCTGCTGTTCGTGCGGCCTGCGCTAAAGCGTCGGATGAGGACCTGCATCTGCTGATGGATCAGCTTTTTTCAACGGGCATCGACATCAGAGGCCTCACCGTCGAGGAAGCCGTCAGCCGAGACGAGGCGTTTCACCTTGGGATTGCAAATCTGTCGGGCAACATGGAGCTGTTGCAAACCCTCACGCGGATCAACGAGCGGATCCGCTATATCCGTTGGATTTCAATGAGCTTGGACAGGGTGCACCGCTCAAAAGATGAACACAAGCGGGTTATGCAGGCCTTGTTGGATCGTGATCCCAATGAGGCAGCGCATGTTCTGGGTGCGCACATCGCCAGGCGAATGGATCAGGTGCAGGACGCTGTGCGTCATGGGATTTCCAGCATTTACATGGATGGGTCCGAAGATATCTCGGCTCGCATAATCGAGGAGGTCGAGGGATGATCGCGGGGGGCGGGAAATCCATCTACGGCGCATCCGTCGGTATTCTGATGCTGGATGCCCAATTCCCGAGAATCCCCGGTGATATGGGAAATGCGCTGACCTGGCCATTCCCGGTTCACTACCGCATTGTCCGTGATGCCTCGCCGGATCGGGTGGTTCGGCACCGCGCTGAGGGGATGCTGGAGGTGTTCATCGACGCGGCCCAGGAACTGGTTCGGGATGGTGTTGACGGAATAACGACCAATTGTGGTTTCCTGTCCCTGTTCCAGAAGGAATTGGCCCAAGCCGTCCCTATCCCGGTGGCTACGTCGTCTCTGATGCAGGTCGAGATGGTGAATCGCATTCTGCCTGAGGGCAAGCGCGCCGGGGTATTGACCATTTCAGCCTCCACCCTGACCAAAGACCATCTGCTGTCGGCCAACGTGCCGTTGGATACTCCGATTGGAACAACCGAAGGCGGGCATGAGTTTACCCGCGCGATCCTTGGAAACGAGTTAAGGCTGGATGTTCAGAAAGCGCGTGAAGACAATGTGCAGGCCGCGCGAGCCTTGGTTTCAGATAACCCAGGTTTGGGTGCGATCGTGCTGGAATGCACGAATATGTGCCCCTATGCTTCTGATATTCAGCAGGCCACCGGGTTGCCCGTGTTCTCGATCGTCTCGTTCATAAAATGGTTTCAAGCCGGTCTAGTCCCACCGACTTACTAAGCACAAACTTCGATGAGGTATGAGTTAATTTCAGTTTAACCCGCTGGATAAGCCATCCTGGCTGGTGATGCCGAAGGTCTGCTAGACAGCGGCGCCCGGATCATCATTGATCTTCACGGCTTGCCTTGCGCGCCGCTTCTCACGAATGCGGATTAATCGTTTAGCTTCTAGCGACGGCCTATGCCGAGTTCGCAAGACATATTAAGGAACGTCAACACTGGTTCACCGGTTCCGGCATCCAAGCTGGTACCCAATATCGCAATGCGTTTTCAGCCGTTTGGTGTCAGTAGCAGTCCAGTCCGCAGGGGCCGTGACCTCGACCCAGGGTGAGATGTAATCCTGCGCAAAATAGGCGTGGCCATGTCCTGGTGGCGTGCCAAACGATAACGCCATGTCGAGGGCCAACTGAAACTGCGTGACTACCGGGATGAATACGAGATGCTTTGAAACATCTTCAGCCGGAGGTTCGTTCATCCAGGGCGGTGCCCGCCAAAGCGAACTCGGATCGTAGAAGACGATCGGATCGCTGGAATACTGCAGGAATACGATCCGCATTTCCCCCCAATCCGCGATGGCTTGAGAGGCATCCGAGAAGTGCGAAGCAAATCGAACGAACGATCCGTTCCCAATGATAGGGAGCACCCATGGACTGCTAGGTTCGCGCGCGTTCTGCGCTTGCTGCCAGAACCGTGACGGAAACGGCGGACCTGCCCAAAAAGCCCCATCGATCGGGTCGTCGGCAAGGCGGAAGAGGTTTGTGGCGTACATCGACGACCAGGCACCAAGGCTCAGACCGTGCACGTAAAATCTTGGGCGGCGATCTCTTGGCAGCGTCCGCCAATAGGAGTGCACCACGTCGAGAAGCGCGGTCGCTTGATCGAGGCCGGTCCGGGTTTCTAGAACCAGTGCCAGAGGCGATTGTAGGTAGGAATACTGGGCGCTAACCGTCGCGATGTCGCCATTGTGCATATATTCCACCGGATCGTGAGAACCCGGGTCCATCCAACCGGTTCCTGTGGGGCTAGTAACGATCAGAACTTCCCGATCAAAAGCCCTCAGCCGTTTTAGCTCGGCAAGTGCCAGTTCGGCTCGCTCTTGCGGTGATTCGCCGTTTGCCCGGCCGACATAGACCCGTATAGGGTCCAGCGCGGGTTTGCCTGTGAAAGCGGAAATCGCTTCGGCGTCCGGGCCATCCAATACGAAATCTCGGCCGGGTTGACCCATCGCCGCCCAGTCAATCAGAGACGCTTCGGAACCGGCCTGATCCGGGCTTTCGGGCAGGTCAGGCGCGATATCAAAAAGCATCTGAGCAGCCTCGAAGCTTTCATCGAGGCCCGTGACTACCCGGTCGAAAATGCCGTCGCGGGTGACGACGAGGAGCAGCAGGGCGACCGTCACGAAGCCCAGAACATTGGCTCGGCGCGGCGGCATGAAGCGATAGAAGCGGTCCCTGACCCATCGGAACAGAGCCGCCACGAGCCCGCCGATCAGAAAAAAAAGCGTAAAGGTTCCGGTCCCTGCCAACAGGATCTGCGCCAGGTGCTTTGCATCTGCAAGCTCCATCCCCATTTTTGCGCGTAGCTCATTCTGCCATTCAAAGCTGAAGGTCAGCGTCCATATTGAAAATCCGGCAACAAGAGCCGCAAAGACAATGTTGCCGGCAAGCGCTAGACGTCCGCGCATGCGCGGCAGATCAGCGGCCTGCCAAATCAGCTCGAGCATACGCCCCAGAAGATAGCCAAGCGCCACCAAGATCCCGCCTAATAATCCCTGAACCATCGGCTCGCGTGGAATGAGGGAGGGGGTCAACGAGGCCGCAAAAAACAGAAGACCCAAAAGTAGGCACGGGAGGGATACTCCGGCAATCAGTGGTCTTATCCACCGCACAATCGTTCCTCCACGAACTAGGAAAACTCAGCCAGCTTAGTGAAACGCAGCGCGATGGGCCATGTTTTTTGTGCAATTTCCGGGGTATCGAAAGCACCGGAGCCTTTGCGGTCCCTCTCCCTGAGGAGGCACACAATGCGTGAAACGGACATGTCTGCTTTGGGCTAACCGCGGTCATTACCTACTCATGAGGCAATCACCGTTTTGTCCGCAATGCAGACATTTTGTGGCGTTCAAGGAACGTCTGTATCAAGCTGGCAGGATACTATTTGACTGTAAAAGTTGCCTCCGTGTGGCGACGCGGAAATTTAGTAAACAGCAACTTACGATCAGGGATCATAGGCTCCAATTTAGCTGCCGCCTCGCAATAAAGCCCCAAAATCTGCGGATCTACGTACTGATAACCAATTTAAGCGTAAGAGATTCAAAGCTTGCACTGGACATTGCCTTTCTGAACAGGAAAGCATCTCAATAAAGGCTGTTTGCGAAAGCGGTCCTCGCTGCAGCAACTTCAAACACGGCCGGCAAGTGCAGCCGGTGTTAGTAGAAAACAACATGGGGGAACTTATGACGTATAAATCGATTGCCATTGCCGCATCCATCGGGTTGCTGGCCACAGGGGTGTTCGCTGAGACCAAGGTCGGTATGATTACTACTCTGTCTGGTGGCGGAGCCGGCTTGGGGATCGATGTGCGCGACGGTTTCATGCTGGGTATCAAGCAATCCGGGCGGGATGACATCGAAGTCGTCGTCGAAGATGATCAGCGAAAACCCGACATCGCCGTACAGCTTGCTGACAAGATGATCCAATCCGAGAAGGTGGATATCCTGACGGGTATAATCTGGTCGAACCTCGCAATGGCGGTTGTTCCAGCGGCAACGGCCCAAGGTAAGTTCTATTTGTCGCCGAACGCCGGACCATCGGCGCTGGCCGGTCAGGGCTGTCACGAAAATTATTTCAACGTCGCCTGGCAGAACGACAACCTGCACGAAGCAGCCGGTGCCTATGCCAACACAGCAGGGCATAGCAATAGCTTCATTCTCGCCCCGAACTATCCGGCGGGCAAGGACGCTTTGACTGGATACAAGCGGTTCTTCCAAGGCGATCTTGCCGGTGAGATTTATACCGAGCTTGGTCAAACGGACTATGCGGCCGAGATTGCTCAAATCCGTGCGTCCGGCGCAGACAGTGTCTTTTTCTTCCTTCCGGGTGGAATGGGGATTTCGTTTCTTAAGCAATACGCGGACAGCGGCGTTGATCTGCCCGTGGTGGGTCCGGCATTTTCGTTCGATCAAGGCATCCTTCAAGCCGTCGGGCCTGCAGCACTTGGGGTTGTGAATACTAGCCAATGGAACAAGGATATCGACAACCCAACAAATGCCGCGTTCGTTGAAAGCTTTTTGGCCGAGTACGGGCGGCTTCCGTCTCTCTACGCAAGCCAGGGCTTTGACACGGCACAGTTGATCGTTTCGGCGCTAGGATCGGCTGACGTCTCGGATCAAGACGCGTTCAGAGATGCATTGCGTGCGGCCGACTTCGACAGCACACGTGGCGACTTTGCGTTTGGTCCAAACCACCATCCAATTCAGACTATCTATGCGCGCGAAGTGATTCAGGAAGGAGATGTATTCACCAACCGGATCATTGGTGTGGCGTTGGAAAACCACTCGGACGCCTACGCGGCAGACTGTAAAATGTAATCGAAGGGCCGCCCCCAACTCCGGAGCGGCGGCCCGTTTTCGCTCGAACCGTGACTTTAATCCTTATCGCCGAGCAGATTCTGAACGGAATACAGTTCGGTTTCATGCTCTTTCTCATGGCAGCTGGCCTGACGCTGATCTTCGGCGTGATGGGCCTAATAAATCTTGCGCACGGATCACTCTACATGGTCGGCGCTTTTGCGGCTGCGGCGGCCGCTGCGGCGATGGGGTCTTTCTTGGCGGCTGTTGCGGCTGCCATTGCTGCCGCAGCTATGGCCGGGGTCATCGTCGAATTGGCAGTCATTCGTCGGCTCTATGCCCGCGATCATCTCGAGCAAGTGCTTGCGACTTTTGCGCTGATACTGATTTTCTCCGAGGGTACGCGATGGCTCTTCGGTTCATTCCCGCTGTTTCTCGAAATTCCGAGCTATCTGTCCGGTCCCGTTTCATTGCCGGGCGGGATTCAGTATCCGCTATATCGCCTTGTACTCATCCTTGTAGGGCTTTTGGTGGCGGTTGGGTTGTGGCTATTCATCTCACGGACCCGCATTGGCATTCAAATTCGTGCCGGAGAAAACGACCGCGAAATGATTGCAGCACTCGGTGTTGATATTGGTAGCTTGTACACGTTTGTCTTCGCGCTCGGAGCAGCGCTCGCCGGTTTAGCGGGAGCACTTGTAGGTGCCATCCAATCGGTCCAAATCGGAATGGGTGAGCCGATCCTGATCCTTGCTTTCGTCGTCATAGTGATCGGGGGCATCGGCTCTATTCGGGGCGCGCTTATCGGCAGTTTGCTGGTTGGATTGACCGATACCCTGGGCGGCATCTTCCTGCCGGAACTGTTTAAACTATTTGTGGCGCCGGATGTTGCGACGTCGACTGGGTCGGCATTGGCTTCGATGTCAATTTACGTTCTTATGGCCGGCGTGCTGATCTGGAGACCCACCGGGCTGTTCGGGGCGCGCGCATGATCCCGGAAAAAGCACTAAACGCCATTCTCATGAGCCTTCTTCTTTGTGTACCGCTTTGGGCTTGGTTCTCGGATGAACCTTTCACAATTACATTGGCTACCCGCGCGGTCATCTTCGCTCTGGCTGCGGTTGGTCTCAATGTCGCGCTTGGGCTGGGAGGGCTTGTGAGCCTCGGGCACGCGGTCTTCTTTGGGATTGGCGGCTATGCGATGGGTATTCTGGCGTTTCACGCGCAGACGTATTCGCCATTGATGGAATGGCCGTTCACGATTTCTGGAACCAAGCTCATGCCTGTGATTTGGTTGGTGGCAATACTGTTTTCAGGTGTTGCCGCCTTTGTAATCGGGCTTCTGTCGCTTCGAACTTCCGGCGTATATTTCATCATGATCACGCTGGCTTTCGGGCAGATGTTTTTTTTCTTTGCAATCAGCTGGCCCGCTTATGGCGGAGAAGACGGCCTTTCCATCTACATTCGAAATTCGTTCCCGGGGATGAACACGCTTGATCCCATACAGTTCTTCGGGATCTGTTTTGCTATTCTAAGCTTAGTCCTTTGGCTAAACGTGCGGCTCGTAAAATCGCCCTTTGGACTTGCGTTAAACGCGGCGCGGCAAAGTCCCGAGCGTGTGGAGGCGGTTGGGCTTGATCCGTTTCGGCTGAGACTGATCGCATTGGTGATTTCCGGCATGATCTGTGGGCTGGCGGGGGCGCTTTTTGCCGATCTTAATCGCTTCGTCAGTCCGACGATGTTCAGCTGGCAGATGTCAGGTGAACTGATCGTTTTCATAATCCTCGGAGGACTGGGCCGGACGTTCGGGCCTGTCGCAGGCGCGACTCTGTTCGTCGTACTCGAGAATGCGCTTGGAGGCATTAGCGAATATTTCCTATTCTTTCTTGGTTTGCTTTTGTTGGTGGTCGTCCTTTTCGCCCGCGGCGGCCTTTACGGCGTCATCACGGGAAGGTCTGACCGATGATGCGGCCCGTGTTGCAAGTTGAAGGTCTCACTCGACGCTTTGGCGCCCTGATTGCAAACGAGGACGTGACATTGGACCTTAGGCCTCGCGAAGTTCACGCCGTGATCGGCCCAAACGGGGCAGGTAAATCAACGCTCATCGCTCAGATCTGCGGCGGCCTGAAGTCTGACGCAGGTTCGGTTCGCCTTCTGGGCGAGGATATCACCGACGAGACCACGAAAACCCGGGCAAGGCTAGGGCTCGGACGCACGTTCCAGATTTCCGCTCTTGCGTCAGAGGACACCGTCTTGCAGAATGCCATGCTGGGCGCGCTTGGGGCTAAAGGACGACCCTGGCAATTCTTCCAACCCGTTCTTGGCAACAAAAACTTGCGAGATCACGCAGAGAATGCATTGCGTCGCGTGGACCTGATCGACTTTGTAGATAAGCGAGTAAACGAACTCAGCCATGGTCAGCGCCGCCAACTGGAAGTCGCAGTTGCGCTGACCATTGAACCAAAGGTGTTCATTTTGGATGAGCCAATGGCCGGTTTAAGCGCGGAAGGCACGCAGCTACTCACGGACCTGCTGAGCGACTTGCGAAATCAGGCCCCGATCCTGCTTGTGGAACACGACATGGATGTCGTCTTCAAATTGGCTGACCGAATAACAGTTCTTGATTACGGGCGTGTGATTGCCACCGGATCAGTCGAAGATATTCGTGAAAATCCAATAGTTCAGCGCGCCTATCTGGGAGAGAACCTATGAGCCTTCTTTACATCTCGGACCTAGTCGCAAGCTATGGCAAAAGCCAAGCCCTCTTTGGCGTTGATCTGACAATCGAAGCGGGCCAAGTCGTCGCCCTTATGGGGCGCAATGGCATGGGCAAGACAACCACCGTTCGCGCTATTTGCAGAATGATCGGAAGCAAGGGCTCGATGGTTTTTGCCGGCACCGACATTCGCAGACTGTCGAGCCACCAGGTGGCAAGGTTGGGCATCGGCCTTGTCCCCGAAGGCCGCCGCGCATTTCGCGATCTGACGGTGCGTGAGAACCTCGTAGCTGTGTCCCGGCCTGGCCATTGGGATATAGACAAGGTCGTTGCGCTTTTCCCGCGTCTCAGCGAACGCGCCGATCAGCTTGCGGGCTCATTGTCAGGCGGGGAGCAGCAAATGTTGGTCATCGGGCGCGCGTTAGTTACCAATCCACGCTTGCTCATATTGGATGAGGCTACGGAAGGGCTTGCGCCAAATATCAGGCGAGAAATCTGGGTGACCGTGGAGCAACTGAAACGTGAAACTGGTCTTTCAATTCTGGTAATCGACAAATCGCTTAGCGAATTGCGAGCGGTCTGTGATCGAGCGACAATCCTTGAGCGAGGCAGATCTGTCTGGTCAGGCGCAATGGGTGATCTGGACAGTGAAGTCAGCCAGCGGCATCTCGGGGTTTAGTTGGTACAAATGCCCAAGCCTTGACAGCTACCACTCGGCCACCAAGTCGTTTTTGATGGTTCGACGCGAAATCAGAATAGTTGTCAATAAGCGAACCGCATTGCTTTCGTCGGGATGAGATGGCTGCTTTGTCCGCAGAGCAGTCATTCATGCCTGGCGCGGCGAATGTCCACTTCGAGCCCATTGTTGACGTTCCCAAGGTAAGTTTCCTCGGTCATGCAGGGCGATGAGAACGCACTCACTGCGTGAACCCACACATCACAAGTGTGGTCAAAATCGGAAGCTAGCTTTCAACATTCGCTGCAAAATCTGTATTAACGTTAGACAATCTGATTGCCCAGAACACAATTCGCCAATTGGCGTAAGTATCAAGCTCCGCGCATTCGAAGGCTATGGATAAGCTTGCGATCTTCCTTTGAATAGTGCTTTCAAAGGTGCTCCGTTTGGATCGCACTGATTTTGTCACTCTGCAAAAATCCTTGCGAAACAAGTGCTAGAGTGGTCAGACTTACATAGTCACAAAGAGGAAAAGCCGTACCGAGACCGGTGAAATCATAAGATGCCACAATTAAGCGTGGCCGCCCTCACAGGTGACGTGACAGTTCCCGGCTCAAAGCTGGAAGCTGGACAGTTATGGGAGGAAAGACTTTGAAAAAATTGACAAACACACTTGCTGGCTCACTGATCGCATTCGCCGCTTCCATGGGTGCTGCGCAAGCCGACAAGCTGACATTCTACTGTTCGGCGCAGGAAGACTGGTGCCAGCTGATGGCGCGCAGCTTCGAGGACGCCACCGGCATTGACGTGAACATGACTCGCAAATCCTCTGGCGAGACCTTTGCGCAAATACGTGCGGAAAGTTCAAACCCAAAAGGAGATGTCTGGTGGGGCGGCACGGGTGACCCGCACCTTCAAGCGGCCGAAGAAGGTTTAACTATGGAATATGTCTCGCCCATGCGTGACCAGTTGCATGACTGGGCAATTTCACAGGCCGAAAGTGCTGGCAACAAGACCATCGGTATCTATTCGGGTGCGTTGGGCTATGGCTACAACTCTGACCTCCTGGCGGCCAACAACCTGCCTGAACCCGCCTGCTGGAAGGACCTGCTCAAGCCGGAATATAAAGGGCACGTTCAGATGGCGAACCCGAATTCGTCCGGAACTGCCTACACGACGCTGGCGTCGATGGTGCAGATCTTTGGCGAGGACGAGGGCTTTGAGTTCATGAAAGGCCTTCACGCCAACATAAATCAGTACACCAAATCCGGTTCGGCGCCCATCAAGGCTGCGGGTCGTGGCGAGAACACGATCGGCATTGTCTTCATGCATGACGCCGTCAAGCAGGCGGTGTCAGGCTTCCCTGTAAAGGTTGTCGCCCCGTGCGAAGGCACTGGTTACGAGATCGGTTCGATGTCGATCATTGAAGGCGCTCGCAACGAAGAAGAAGCCAAAAAGTTCTACGACTGGGCGCTGAGTGCCGAAGCCCAGAACCTCGCACTTGAAGTCAATGCCTTCCAGGTCCCGTCCAACAAGGGTGCGCAAACATCTGAAAGCGCCCCGGATATGAGCCAGATCAAGCTGATCGACTACGACTTCAAAAAGTACGGCTCCTCTGATGAGCGTAAGCGTCTGCTGCAAAAGTGGGACGAAGACGTTTCGGTGCTGCCGCAGTAAGTGACTGAGAAAGCGAAAACCAGGACCCACCCGGTATTGATCTTCTGGATCATTGTCGGTTGGGCCGGCTACGTCCTGCTGCCATGGTACATGGTTGAGGATGGCCTTTGGTCATTTGAATGGCTCTTTAACGGCTATCCGTTTGACGAAGATTTTGCGCCCGCTCTATTTCTGATCGGGCGGGGTGAAAAGCTCTGGCTTGCACCCTTGCTGATCCCGCTGGCATTGCCAATTCTGGTGCTGGGGAAACCTAAATCTGATCCGATCTACGCTAAGATCCTGATTCTTGCCGGTGCACTGGGCTTTGGCTGGCTGATTGCGCAAGGCTTCGGGATTGGCATTCGCGGCTTCAACTTCGACTGGCTCAAGGCCCTCTTTGGTGAGCCGAAAATCCGACAGTTCGGCATGGGGTATGGAGCGATGCTCTGTGCGTCGGCCTTCCTGTTCCTGCTCACGCAGGGCATAGCGGCGCGCGGTGCAGTCAACGGCGATGTGTTTGTCGTCAGCGCCATCGGCGGCGTCATTACAATCGTCACTGCCTTCGTGTTCTTTCCAATTGCCAACATGCTGTTTTCGGCCTTTGTGACCGAAAACGGCGCCTATTCGGTATCTGTTTTTGCCTCAAAATTTTTTGATGACCGTCTCTGGGGATTGGGGTGTTTTTGGGGTGCTAAATGCGGCGCCGCGTGGAACTCCCTCTTTTTGGCCATTCTCGTCGGCCTGATCACCACGGTTCTGGGACTTTGTTTTGCACTTTTGGTCACCAGGTCAGGGTTTCGGTTCAAGCGTGGGATGCGCGCGCTGACGGTTTTGCCAATCATCACGCCCCCCTTCGTAATCGGGCTGGCCTTGATCCTACTCTTCGGTTTATCCGGGTCGGTCACAGTCTTTTTCGCTGATCTTTTTGGCGTGCAACCGTCGCGGTGGCTCTATGGAATGCCGGGTGTCCTGATCGCCCAGACGCTGGCCTTCACCCCCATCGCATTTCTGGTGTTGATTGGTGTTGTCGAAGGCGTGTCGCCGTCGATGGAGGAAGCCGCCCAAACGCTGCGCGCCAATAGGTGGCAAACCTTCCGAACGGTGTCGCTGCCCCTGATGAGACCCGGTCTGGCGAATGCCTTTCTGCTCGGCTTCATCGAAAGCATGGCCGACTTCGGCAACCCGCTTGTTCTAGGCGGTAATTTTGACGTTCTGTCGACCGAGATTTTCTTTGCCATCGTCGGCGCGCAATATGATCAGGGTCGGGCTGCCGTGCTGGCCATGGTACTGCTCTTCTTCACGCTGTCTGCCTTTTACGCGCAGCGCGCCTGGCTCGGTAAGAAAAGCTACACCACCGTTTCCGGCAAGGGGGACGCTGGCGTGCATCCGCTGATGCCCCATGGGCTGGCGATACCCGTGCTGGCCATCGCGACCATCTGGGCACTGTTTACAGCGGTTGTGTACGGCATGATCATTTACGGCAGCGTCGTTGAGCTTTGGGGCGTCAACAACACGCTCACCTTCAAACACTATGTCACCGCCTTCTCAGTGCGCTTTGAAGAGGAAGGCATCCGCTGGACGGGTGCCGCATGGGACAGTTTCTGGACCACCATCAGCATTGCGGCCATAGCGGCTCCGCTGACGGCAGCTGTAGGACTGGTGACCGCCTACTTGCTCACGCGCCAAAATTTCGCCGGAAAGAACGCCTTCGAATTCGGAACGATGCTGTCCTTCGCCATTCCCGGTACCGTCATCGGGGTCAGCTACATCTTGGCTTTCAACGTTCCCCCGATCGAAATCACAGGCACTGGTGTGATCCTCGTGATCAGCTTCATTTTCCGCAACATGCCCGTCGGCGTGCGTGCGGGCATTGCATCCATGTCGCAACTGGACAGGTCGCTTGATGAATCCTCGCTGACGCTGGGTGCAAACTCGTGGCAGACGTTCCGACGCGTGATCCTGCCCCTGCTTAAGCCCGCCATCCTAGCGGCACTCGTCTACAGTTTTGTCCGCGCGATGACCGCGATCTCGGCAGTCATTTTTCTGGTATCGGCCGAATACGACATGGCGACCAGCTACATCATCGGGCGCGTCGAGAACAATGACTACGGCCTTGCCATCGCCTATTCCACCACGCTGATCTTCGTGATGCTGGCATCTGTAGGGCTTTTGCAATTCCTCGTGGGCCGCGTGCAGATCGGACGGCGCACCCAGATCGGAGCGGAAAGAACGACATGACTGATACCAACATTGCTAGTAAAGCCGCGCCGGTTCGGTTCGAAGGAGTGTCAAAAGTATTTGGCAAAGATGTCGTGGCCGTCGACAACATCGACCTGCATGTGGAAGCAGGTAAACTGGTGACGCTGCTGGGGCCATCGGGCTGCGGCAAAACAACGACGCTGCGCATGATTGCCGGTCTGGAGATGGCCAGCTCGGGCCGGATCGTGATAGGCGATCGCGACGTGACCAAGCTGCCCGCGACCGATCGCGATGTGTCTATGGTGTTTCAGTCTTACGCCCTGTTCCCACATATGAGCGTGCTAGAAAACGTGATGTATGGTTTGACATTCTCCGGCTTTGATAAGAGCGAGGCCAGATCGCGCGCGCTCAAAGGGTTGGAACTGGTGGGCCTCAAGGGCTTCGACAACCGTTTGCCTAGCGAACTGTCAGGAGGCCAGCAACAACGTGTCGCAGTCGCCCGCGCGCTGGTGCTGGAACCGCAGGTGCTGCTCTTTGACGAACCCCTGTCGAACCTCGATGCCAAACTGCGCCGACAGGTGCGCGAAGACATTCGCTCCATTCAGCGGGACCTCGGACTGACAGTTGTCTATGTAACCCACGATCAGGAGGAAGCGCTTGCCGTGTCGGACGAGATCGTCGTCATGCGTAACGCCGCCATTGCCCAGATCGGCACACCACGGCAACTCTATGACGCACCAATCGACCGCTTCGTGGCTGACTTCATCGGTGAAGCGAACCTGATCGAGTGCAAAATCGTCGAAGTCGATGGCGATCAAGCGACAATCGACATCGAAGGACACCGCCACCGTTTGCCTTCTCGCGATTTGCCTGTAGGTCCGGCAACGCTGGCGGTGCGTCCGTCCCGCATCCTGATCGGATACGAAACCGGCATCCCAGCAAAAGTCTCCAAGGCTACCTATGTCGGCGTGCGCATGGAATACACGCTGACCGGCGCATTCGGACAGGTGTTTGCCGTGCAGGACGACGTGGATGACCCGTTGCAACCGGGCGCTGACGTCAAAATGGCCTTTGCAGACCGGGGACCGGTTTTGCTGCCGAAGGGCTGACATTGCCGAAACTCGTTATCATTTCGCACCCGGAAGTGGTCGTGAACCCAGAGATCGCAATCACCAAATGGGAACTGAGTGAGGTGGGCCGCACCCGGGCCGAAGCATTTGCAAATACGCCGATCATGGCCTCGGTCAGCGCCATCTGGTCCAGCACCGAACGCAAGGCAGAACAGACAGCTGCGATCCTGGCCAAACCGCACGGCCTTGAGGTGAAGGTAAACCCGGCGCTGGGCGAAAATGACCGCAGTGCCACCGGTTTCCTGCCACCGCACCAGTTCGAAGCCGCCGCCGATGCATTCTTCGCTGCACCCGACGTGAGCTTTCGCGGCTGGGAAACCGCGACAGATGCTCAGGCCCGGATTGTCGGGGCAGTCACGTCAATCATGGACGCGCACGATGGTGGTGATCTTGCCATCGTAACCCACGGCGCGGTTGGGACGCTGCTCTGGTGTCATCTCTCAGGAGTGCGGATTGATCGCCAGCACGACCAGCCTGGGCAGGGGCATTTCTGGAGCGCTGATTTGGACACGCTGTGCTGTAGCCTCGGCTGGCGGGCTATCGCCTGACGCAAATCAGTCGTGCCATGCCTTCTCGCAAATTGCTTTGAGATCATCAAAGATCTTTGGCGTACCGGCAATGACGCGGCCACCATCGCGGATCATTTCATTGGCGTCCTGTTCTTCGACGACACCACCGGCCTCTGCGATCAACAGCTGACCGGCAAGACAGTCCCACGCGTTCATATGCTCTTCGACGTACCCCAACAACCGGCCTGCCGCGACATAGGCAAGCGACAGCGCGCCGCTTGCATTGCGATGATACATGGCCCCGCGTTCGATGATGGCTGAAATGATTGGGATCACCTTTGCCGCTTCGATGCGGTTCGAATATCCGACCGAGACGGTCCCGCTTGCCATATCGACGCCTGATGCGACCTGCATTGGCTGCCCGTTGAGCGTTGCTCCCGCCCCCCGCATGGCGGCATAGGTCTCAGCCACGTTCGGCTCGTGAATGACACCGATTTGTGTTTGTCCCTCTGAAACAACCGCCAGGACGATCGTCCACGCCGGAATGCCGTTTACGAAGTTCGTGGTGCCGTCGATTGGGTCGATCACCCAGTCAAACCCGCTGGACCCTGATTTCGCAGCGTGCTCCTCTCCGAAGATTCCATCATCGGGATAGGCCTCGGTTATTTTTTCGCGAACATACGTCTCGACATTTCGGTCGGCTTCGCTGACCCAATCCTGAGCACCCTTTGCATCCACCACCAGAGTGTCTCTATTGCCAAAATATTTTATAGCCAACGCGCCTGCTTCTTCAGCCACTTTGGTGGCGAACAAACTTCGATCAGAGATGCTTTGCACTCGATCCTCCTGCCGTTAAATTCTGTTTCTGATTATGAACAATAGGCGGTGCCGGGGGTCAGCACCACCAAGCAAGATTAAAACCCGTTTCGTCGATTTCTTCAGATACATATTACGACAACGAAATGAAGCCCCAAACTAATGGTGGACAGCGGACCTATGCAATTGATGTCTCTTACGTGAAGGCCCGCTTTGAACGCGTTGTAGCCCAAAGCCGATTAATTTCCGACGGTACAACTTAAGCCCATAAAACCCTTGATCGACCATAAATGTAGCGACTGCTTTGTCCGCACAGCAGTTGTTGATGCGCTGCGTAGCGAACGACCGCTCCGAGCCCAAAGTGACCTTAAGAAATACGTCGACTTTGAGGGCACGTGACTGAGAAGAAAAAGACCGGCTCAAACGCGCCGGCCAGTCCAACAGGGAGGTTGCAGAGTTGACCTCTGCATCGTGAAGTCATCACAGGGATTTGGCGTCAGTTGGACCTCATTTTGGATTATTGTGCGGTTGTGGCTTCTTTGCCGACACGTCAATCTAGTGAATTTCAAATGAATGGCAGCTCTTGGAGGCGCGAGAGCGATCAGCCTGCCGCTGTCTGAGGTTGTTTATTCAAAAAAAAATCGAAAAAAATTTTTCTGAGGGGTGACAGACTGTGAGGGTGCCAAGCTCCACTCGCCCCCGTGTTTTTATCGGGGTGGGGGGGTATATTCGGGATTTTGCCTAGCCTGACAAAACCCACCCAGAAGCCTACCTTTCGATCGACGAAGCCTCACCGCATGCTGGTACCAAGTCGATCTCATTGTGTATCTCGATCGCCATTGGTTTCGGGTTTCGCGGGTTGGGTGACGCAGGCCACGTCGCGCGTATTCTCATTGGTTGCGCAGCAACTCGACCGCCTGCGCCGAGAGCATGACCAGATGTTCTTTCTTGGCTTTCATGCGCTGGGCGGGAATGTTCCAGCGTCCATGTACAAGGTCAATCTCCGACCACTCAGCGCCCAGCGCCTCGCTGATGCGGGTGCCCGTCAGCAGTTGCAGGCGCATAATGTCCCGGTCGATGTCTTGCAGTTCGTCAAGGCCCCGGACCATCGTGCGCAGTTCGGACATGGACGGGCGGTAGTTCTTGATCTGTGATTTCGGGGTCTTATCCAACTGCGGGACCGGTACGCCTGCGGGCATCATTTTCTTCTCGCTGGCCCACTTGAACATGCTTGCCATCGCCATGCGGATGTTGTGCGCCGCACCGGGCTTGTCATCTATCAGGTGGGTAAACGTCGCGTTCAGGGTCTCCACGTCCAGCGCGCCGAGGCGCATGCCGCCATGGTTGGGCAGAACGTTCTTGGTGAGGATGTTCTCCGACCGCCGCCACGACTTTGTGCCGCGCGTCTGCATGGCTGTGATGTAAGCCTCGGTCAGTTCGTCCAGCGTCGTTTCAGACCGCTTGTCGGCGACCTTGGTGACGGGCTGCGCCCACGCCTCTCGTGCCTCGGCAAGGCTCATGGCGGGGTAGTGCCCGAGGGTGATTTGTCGCTGCCGCTTGCCTTTCTGGGTGCGGTAAATCCAACGCTTGCTCCGTGTGGTGGCTACAAGCGTAAGGCCCGCATATTGCGGGTCCGAGAGACGCCGACCGGGTTTCAGGCGGCGGCAGGCCAGATCAGTCAATTCCTTGGCAGCGGTTCCGTTCGCCTGTTCGAGGGCAAACGCAACACTGGCGCGCAGTTCCTTGCGGATGCCCGTGTCGAGTGCAGCCTGCATCAGGTCAGCAACAACCTCGCGGGGGTCGCGGTCGTCCTGATCCACGAGACTTGCAACTGAGGTCAGAAAGTCAGATGTGTTCTTTGTCATGGCCGTGTCCTTATGCAGTTCGGTCGTGTCAGTCGGGCGGGTGTTGGCGCACCCCCCGACACCTTGGATTTAGCAACGCCATCGCACCGTTACCAGTCCTTCGTCACTGATGCGTCACTGTTGTGGCATGATATCCACGCGGGTTGAGTGGGTCTGACAGGGGCAGTGAAACGGTTTGGTGATACAAGCAAACGCCTGTTTTTCAGGTATTTTTCCATGAATTTGCAGGGGGTTCGCTGGCGCAGGGTATGAGAACGCCCGGTTGCGGGTTATTTGCGTTTGGCTGCTTTGGCAGGTGGGGGGGATTGTGTCAAGTGCTGGAGCGAGGGGCGCTGCCCCTCGCGCTCCCCGGGATATTTTTAGCCAGATGAAGGGCGGATCGGGGAATTGCGGTTGGGGGCGGGACGTGCATGATGCAGGGAAAGCAGAGAGGGTTTTATGGCAGCGACGGATTTTCTGGACACCGCGCAGGGGCGGCGGTTGGCGTATCACAAAAGCGAGGGCACCGGGCCGACCCTAGTATTTCTGGGCGGCCTCAAGTCGGATATGGAGGGCACCAAGGCGGTGCATCTTGAGGCTTGGGCGCAGGCGCGCGGGCAGGCGTTTTTGCGGTTCGATTATTCGGGTCACGGTGAAAGCGACGGCGCTTTTGAAGATGGGTGCATTGGTGATTGGCATGAGGATACGGTGGCCGCGGTTTCCGAGTTAATTGAGGGGCCGTTGATTGTCGTGGGGTCTTCGATGGGCGGGTGGCAGGCCCTGTTGCTGGCCAAGGCGATGCCGGAGCGGATTGCGGGGATGGTCACAATCGCGGCGGCGCCGGACTTTACCGAAGACGGATATTGGGCCTCGTTCACGGACGCTCAGAAGCGGGCACTGGAGGAAGTCGGGCATGTAGAACTGCCGTCGGATTATATGGAGCCATACATCATTACAAAACGGATGGTAGAAGATGGCCGTACCCGGCTTGTCCTGCGTGACCCG
Source organism: Ruegeria sp. BB6 (assembly GCF_056539385.1). Lineage (NCBI taxonomy): Bacteria > Pseudomonadati > Pseudomonadota > Alphaproteobacteria > Rhodobacterales > Roseobacteraceae > Ruegeria > Ruegeria sp. BB6. Next base: position 431,161 of record NZ_JBQFUW010000001.1, on the reverse strand, counting down.
TTGGAGCTGCCGTTTCCGGTGCGCTTTTTGCAGGGCACCGAGGACACCGCTGTTTCGACAGCTACTGCGGTCAGGCTGCTTGAACATGCGTCCGGACCCGACATGAGTCTGCTGCTTGTCAAAGACGCCGATCATCGGTTTTCGGACGGTCCTTGCCTTGGTTTGATCGAGCAAGCCGTTCTAGATGTTATGAACGTGTCATAATGCGACTGATTGGTCGCCTGTGTCTGGCTCTTGTTGCGGTTGGGGCGCTGATTTACTGGTTTGGTCCGCGCGAAGACGTGGACCTTCACCCTCGGTTCGAGCCCCGAAAGTTCGGGGAGGGTGTGCAGGTCTATTTTGAAAGCGTCGAGTCAGCCTTTGACGATATCGTCCCCGGCGTCGAGAAGCGTGTGATCTGGCAGGACGGTTTCAAGGAGCGTAGAACGCCGGTTTCCATCCTCTATCTTCACGGGTTTTCTGCCACGTCCGAGGAAATTCGCCCGGTCCCCGATAGGGTTGCGGACGCGCTAGGGGCCAATCTGGTCTATACGCGCTTGCAAGGGCACGGGCGCCGCGGCGAGGCCATGGCCGAAGGTACAGCCTCGGGGTGGATGCAGGACGTGGCCGAGGGACTGGCTGCGGCGCGTGCGGTTGGTGATCAGGTCGTTGTGATTTCAACGTCGACTGGAGGGACGCCGGCGGCTGCGGCTGCGATGGACGATGACCTGAGCCGGGATCTGGCAGGCATCGTCTTTATCTCACCCAATTTCGGTGTGAACACGCCCGGTGCCTGGATACCCGGGTTACCTTGGGCGCGGGACTGGCTGCCCGTTCTGATGGGAGAGAACCGCGACGTTTCTGGGCCGGACCCAGAGAAGAACAGGTATTGGTCGGCGATATACCCTTGGGAAGCGGTCGTGCCGATGACAGTATTGGTGGACGCGGTGTTTGCGCTTGATTTTTCTGGCGCGAAGGTGCCAGCGCTGTTCTGGTTTTCAGACGACGATCAGGTGGTTCGGCCGGACCGGACGCACAAGGTTGCCGAGGTCTGGGGCGCGCCAGCCGTCGTAGAACTGGTGACCATGGGGCCAGACGACGACCCTTCTTCGCATGTTGTGGCGGGTCGTTTGATGTCGCCGGGGCAAACCGAAGCGACCGTTGAGGGCATTTTGGCTTGGCTTGAAACTTTGGGGATCAAGTAGCGCAAGGATAGGGATATGCGTAGACCGGGAAGCATGTGGAGCCTTGAAACGCTTGGCCGAGTGCGCCTGTCCCGGCATTTTTTCATGCGTGATTTTCTATATTCGGAAATCGGGAATTTTCACGAAAAACAGAACATTCCCGAGAATCCCGATTTGGCAATCCAAACCGGGCGCGCGCTGTGCGAGACCCTTTTGGACCCGCTGGAAGAAACCTTTGGCCGGATTGGGGTTCGGTCCGGATACCGCTCACCTTCGTTGAACCGGTTTGGAAATGAAAACCGTCTGAATTGCGCCCGCAACGACAATCCGCTTGAGTGCCATATCTGGGACCGTGCGGAGGGGGATGACCGGATCGCCGGCGCTTCGATCGTGATTCCATGGTTCGCGGACCGTTATCAAGAAGGGCGCGACTGGCGCGATCTGGCGTGGTGGATGCACGATCATCTGGACTATTCCGAGATTTGGTTTTTTCCCAAGCTCTGCGCCTTCAATCTGGTCTGGCGACCGATCCCCCATCGCCGTATCGACAGCTATATTTCCCCACGTGGTTGTTTAGTGCGCGCCGGGGCCGAGCCTGCCGAATGCCTTGAGGCTCGGAAGGCGCGGTACGCGGATTTTCCGCGCTTCAGGGGCTTGAACTACCCCTGAACTTTTTCTTGCCGGCATCAGAAAAACCGCTCATCCTGCGGGGAAGAAACGCCGAGGTGGACGAACTCAAGGAGGCCCAGCGTGGTCGAACCGTTGGTATTGTTACCCGGGTTCATGTGCGATGCACGGTTGTTCGGGGCGCAAATATTGTATTTGTCGAACCGCCGCGCAGTGACAGTCGCCCCGGTATCAGCGGGTGACCGTATAGAAGAAATCGCTTCGGGTTTGCTGGATCAGTTGCCGCATCGGTTTGCGCTGGGCGGGCTTAGCATGGGAGGAGTGGTCGCGCTTGAGATCATTCGTCGTGCGCCGCAGCGTGTATCGCGTCTGTGCCTGATGTCGACAGATGCCCAAGCTGACACCCCTCAGATTGCCGCGGACCGAGAGGAGCTGATCGTTGGTGCGAAATCGGGCCGCCTTGAGGATGTGATGAGCAGGCTAATCGGTTCAGAAACACTGGCCCCTGGACCGGGCCGCGTTCCTGTTCTGAATGAAGTCTTGGCTATGGCAATGGATTTGGGACCAGATTTGTTTGAACGCCAGATGCGGGTTTTGCAGCGTCGACCGGATCAGCAAGGAGCTTTGAGGCACATAGCAGTGCCAACTTTGGTCTTGTGCGGGGCGCATGATCAGCTAACGCCTGTGCGAAAACATACCTTCATGGCTGAAATGATCCCCAACGCCGAGCTTAAAGTCATAGACGAAGCTGGCCACCTGCCGACACTAGAAGCACCTGCGGCTGTGAACGAAGCGCTCGAATCCTGGCTGAGTATTCCGGCCCGGTTGCCTTATCTATAAAGTGCGGCTCGTTCCGTTTTGGTGAGAACCACTGGCGTTGATACGGGTGCGCCACTTTCGGGGTCGAAGAACGGAGTGTTCCTCCAGCTCCCTGTCAGGCGTGACTTAGAAACCTGAAAAATCAAGCTGATGGCAGCAGGCCAGACCTTTTCGTGCGTTTGTTTGCCGCCCGGCCGAGGGACAAACCCTCGGATTGTGATAGGTGCCAGCCCGCGTGTGTCGGCGATCCGATCAACGAAGAACGCCGCGAAAGGGAGCTTTGGTTTGGGCGATATTGTTGCCAGAGGCGCATTGCAACATTTCGCGTAGCAGCGCAGCATACCCTTGGGGCTTAACTGCATGAGCGCCAGATGCTCGGCCCCTTTGTCGATCCTGATATCATCGGGCGGCATGAGCAGCACTTCGATGGGGCCGGGGGCTGGGTCGGGTTGACCGAAATACAAGTGTGCGGCTCGGCAATCGCGGCAGAAACAGACCGCGTGAGTCGCTGATTTGGCACCGGCCGCTGTGATCCGGCCTTGAATCGCTCCGCAACTGCAGAAGAAGGCAAATTCCTTCGCCTTAGCCCCGTTCATTGCATCAGGCGACCTTGTTTTTGTTGGCGGCGCGCCGACGTGGTTTGCGTGTATTCGCGTTCATGAAATCGATAACCAGCGGACGAATATTGTCGCGCCAGCTACGACCCGCGAAGATGCCGTAATGCCCGGCTCCGGGTTCGACGTGGCTGGCCTTTTTGGACTCCGGCAGGCCGGTGCACAGGTTCAGTGCCGCAATGCATTGACCCGGGGCCGAGATGTCGTCATTGGCGCCTTCAACTGTCTTTACCGCGACATCGGTGATCTTGCCGATATCCACTTTGTGGCCCGCGACGACAAACTCGTTGCGAGCGATTTCGCGGTTTTTAAAGACACGCTCAACCGTCGACAGGTAAAACTCGGCGGTCATGTCCATAACGGCCAGATATTCATCATAGAACCGGTTATGGGCGTCGTGATCCGACGCTTCACCCCGCATAACACGTTGAATTTGGTCGGAGAAAGCCTTGGAGTGGCGATCTGCGTTCATTGACATGAAGGACGCCAGTTGCAGCAGGCCTGGATACACCATGCGGCCCACGCCCTTGTACTTGAAACCGACGCGCTGGATCATGGTTTCTTCCAACTGGCCCATCGTGACGCGGCGGCCAAAATCGGTCACGTCGGTCGGGGTCGCGTCCGGGTCCACGGGGCCGCCGATCAGCGTCAGCGTGCTGGGTTGTGCCTTAGGCTCAATTTCAGCCAGGTAAGCGGTGGCTGCCAAAGTTAGAGGCGCAGGTTGGCAAACTGCAACAACATGCGTGTCCGGACCCAATTCTTTCATGAAATCGACAAGATAGAGAGTATAGTCTTCTACATCGAACTTGCCTTCGGACACGGGAATATCACGCGCATTATGCCAGTCGGTAACGTACACCTCGCAGTTGACCAGCAGACTTTTGACTGTGGACCGCAACAAGGTCGCGTAGTGTCCCGACATCGGGGCGACCAGCAGCACTTTGCGCGGTTGTTCTTCGCGCCCGTTCACGCGCACATGGATCAGGTCGCCGAATGGCCGCTCCATCACCGGGACGATATCGACAATGTGGTCTTTGCCATCTTCGCAGGTATAGGTGCGGATGCCCCAGTCGGGTTTGGCGATCATGCGCTGAAAGGTGCGCTCGGTCACTTCGCCCCAGGCTGCCATCATGCTGAACGCCGGGTTGGGAACCATCGAAAACAACGGGTAGGACGCCATCGCACTGGCCGTCGCGCCCATCCACTGGTTGGTGTTGCGCATGGTTTCCATCAAGTCGTAGGTCAGCATGTAGCGCATAAAATGGGCCTCCTGAGTGTCAGCCGAAAGTTCGGACCATTCGTCGCTTTGCCCCAACGCATTTGCGACGTTATTCTGCATAGCAGCGAGGTTAGGGGGGAATTGTTAAAATGACAACAAGTGAAGACCAGAGTCGAGAGCTGACCGAAGAACACCTTGAACGACTTAAAGAAAATATGAATAAAGTCGAAGCGCTCTCAAAGCGGCTGGTCGAAGTTATGGCCGGAAAAAAGGCGCACAACCCCGCGCTGGACGGCCCGAATCAAGATCTTTTTGCAAAAGCAGCAACGGCGTATCTGACCGAAGCGTGGCAGAATCCCGCCAAGCTGCTTGAGCACCAGATCGAATACTGGGGCAAATCCGTCATGAACTTTGCCGAGGCGCAGCAAGCGCTTACCAAGGGCGAGGTCGAAGATGACGAAACCCGCCCAAGAGACAAGCGTTTTTCCAACCCCATGTGGGAAAGCAACCCCTATTTCCGCTTTATCCGTCAACAGTACCAAACAAACGCGGACGCTATCGCGCAGGCTGTCGCTTCGGTTGAGGACTTGGACGGCACGGACAAGCGCCGCCTGCGGTTCTTCTCGCAACAGATCGTGGACATGATGTCTCCGACAAATTTCCTCGCGACCAACCCCGATGCGCTGGAAAAAGCTGTTGAGACGGAAGGGCAGTCGCTGATCCAGGGGCTTGAGAACCTGGTGGCGGATCTCGAAGCCAATGACGGCGAGATGGTTGTAAAACTGGCTGATGAAACCGCCTTTGAAGTCGGCGGCAATATTGCAACGACGCCGGGTGAGGTCGTGTATCGAAACCGGTTAATGGAGTTGATTCAGTACAAGCCGGCGACCGAGACAGTTCACGAAACGCCGATTATCCTGTTCCCGCCTTGGATCAACAAGTTCTATATCCTCGATCTCAAGGCCCAGAACAGCCTGATCAAATGGGTGACTGAACAGGGCTACACCTTGTTTGTTGTCAGTTGGGTGAATGCGGATGCATCGCACGCGGACATTGGCATGGCCGACTACGTCGAAGAAGGATTCCTGACGGCGATCGAACAGGTCAAGTCGATCTGCAAGGTCAAACAGGTCAATGCGGTCGGGTATTGTATCGCCGGCACCACGCTCAGCCTGACTCTGTCGCTGCTGAAACAGCGCGGCGACAAGTCGGTCAAGTCTGCAACGCTTTTCACTGCTCTGACCGATTTTGGCGATCAAGGAGAATTCACACCGTTCCTTCAGAACGATTTTGTGGACGGGATCGAGGAGCAGGTCGCAAAGGACGGCGTGCTCAAGGCTTGGGTGATCGGACGGACGATGTCGTTCCTCAGGTCGAATGACCTGATCTATGGGCCTGCGATCCGTAGCTACATGATGGGCGAGACACCGCCCGCCTTTGATTTGCTGTTCTGGAACGGGGATGGCGCAAATCTGCCCGGTCGCATGGCGGTCGAATACCTTCGGGGCTTGTGCCAAAGTAATGACTTCGTCAACCAAGGCTTCGAGCTGCTGGGAAACACTCTACATGTGCGCGACGTTGATGTCCCCGTGATGGCCATCACATGCGAGACCGACCACATCGCCGCTTGGAAAGACTGCTATCGCGGAGTGCAGCAGATGGGGTCTCGGTCCAAGACATTTGTGGTCTCGGAATCCGGCCATATCGCTGGGATCGTGAACCCGCCCAGCAAAAAGAAATATGGTCACTACACGAACCCGGATATGAAAGCAGACGCTGAAACTTGGTTGAAAGAGGCCGACTATCACCAAGGATCCTGGTGGCCCCTGTGGGAGGCCTGGCTGAAAAAACGCTCTGGCAAACAAGTACCAGCCCGAGAACCCGGCGATTCGGAACATCCACCTCTGGCGCCTGCGCCTGGAACGTATGTGTTGGTCAAGTCAACGAGTTGATTTTCCGTGATTTCTTGAGATTTTCTGCACTGCAGCAAGAAAAAACTTGCAATGCTGCGGTGCAGCAACCATATTGTCCTCAAGCTGATGAAAGCCGGGGTGGGCCCGGTTCGGCAAAAGGATTAGGAAAATGGCAAAGACTCAAGACTTTACCGCGACCCTGAAAGACATGATGGGCGCGTTCCCTGTTGACACCACCGCTCTGGAAGGTGCCTTCAAGTCGACCGCAAGCCTGAACGAAAAGCTGTCGGGTGTTGCACTGGAAGCCGCTGAAAAGTCGGCTGAGATCTCGAACAAATGGACCAAAGACACTCTGGCCAAACTGACCGAGATGTCGAAAGCAAAAGCAGAACCTGCTGACTACGCCAAAGCTGCGACCGATTTCGCAAGCGCATCGGCTGAAGTTGCTGCTGAAAATCTCGCGGCCTTCGCTGAAATCGCCAAGAAAGTTCAGACCGAAACCGTCGAGCTGCTGATGGCTGCTGGCAAAGAAGCTGCAGAAGACGCAACTGCTGCTGTCAAAAAAGCCACCAACGACGTGACAGCTGCTGCCAAGAAAGCAACTGCTGCGAAGTAAAGAGAATGCCGCGAGGCGCACCCATTCCTCCCAACCGGTGCAATCGCGCAGGGCAGGTCGAAAGACCTGCCCTTTCTTTTTGTGCTGCAGTCGCATAACCTCTGCTGCAACGCATCATCCTTGGGGAGGGAAAACGGTGGCAGACCAAGAAAAACCGTTGCTGATCAAACGTTATGCCAGTCGTCGGCTGTATAACACCGAGACCAGCGATTACGTCACGCTCGAGGATATCGCAGCGTTTATTCGTGATGGCCGCGAAGTTCAGATCATCGACCTGAAAACCGGGGACGATCTGACACGGCAGTACCTGCTTCAAATCATTGCCGAACATGAAAGCCGGGGCGAGAATGTGCTGCCGGTGAATGTGCTGAATGATCTTGTACGCAGCTACATGCTGCCGGGCGGTGGGATGATGCCTCAGTTCCTGCAAAGCTCGTTCGAGATGCTGCGCGAAAGCCAGTCAAAAATGATGGAAAACATGAGCGCCATGAACCCGATGTCTCAGATGCCGGGGTTCGAGGCGATGCAGGCGCAGCAACAGGCGTTTCTCAAGGCGATGACCGGTGGCTTGTCCGGCGGTTGGTCTGGCCCGGACAAAGAGGGTGAGGGTAAGTCAGAGCCGAAGGAGGATCTGGACGACATCAAGAAGCAGCTTGCCGAATTGCAGCAGAAACTGTCCAAGCTAAATTGATCCAGCCCGTCAGAACGAAAAAAGCCCGCCATTGGCGGGCCTTTTTATGTGATGGGGCGTTGATCAGGTGCCGAAAGCCATCGCCGGCGCGGTGACCTCACCGACGGATGCCAGTAGAATATCGGCGATTACGTCCAGCTCTTCGCGGGTTAGACGAACGGGCAGGCGCACGTCGCAAGCCTTCATCAACATCGCGCGGGTTTGCGGCAATTCGACCTGCTCGGGCAGGAATTGCCAGTTCCAAAAGGCGCGGGCATTGTCTTTGCTCAGACCGAAAACCTGCACTTTGACTCCGCGCGCTTCGGACGCGGCCGCAAAAGCGCGGATATCATCATCGCTGAGGCCGACCAAGTTGAACTGGATCGAGTCCGGGGCGCGACGCTCGGACGACAGTGGGGCGGGCACGTCGATATTCGGCGACGTGTTCAGGCGATCCGCGACATAGTCGTGATTAGACAGACCGTCGCGCACACGACGCGCCAATTCCGGAATTTGCGGGCGGATTACGGCCGCGCTGAGGTTGCTCATCCGCAGATTATACAGCGGCAACTTGTTCTGCCAGCGGGCAAAGGCTTGCTCCAGCTCGGGCGAGTTGTCTCCGTGCGGGCCTTTGTGCTTTTTCCAGTTGTGCTCATAAGCGCCCGACATGATCACGGCCTGCGCCACCAGATCGGCGTCATCAGTGATCAGGATGCCACCTTCGCCAGCGTTGATCATCTTGTAGGACTGGAACGAGAAACAACCGACCTTGCCGATCGTGCCAATATTGCGCCCGTTCCAGGTGGTGCCCAGAGAATGGGCTGCGTCTTCAATTACGGGAATGTCGCGCGCATCGCACAGCGCCATGATCGCGTCCATGTCAGACGTGTGTCCGCGCATATGGCTGATGATCACGGCCTGAACATCGTCAAGTTTGGTGGCAAAGTCCGCCATGTCGATGCGGTAATTCTCAGCAACTTCGCACAGCACAGGAATGCAATCTGCGTGAACGACCGAGGACGGGACGGCGGCAAAAGTAAAGCCGGGGATCAGGACACGTGCGTCGCGCGGCAGACCCAAGGCTTTGAGGGACAGGAACAACGCGGCCGAGCAGGACGAAACCGCCAGCGCGTACTTGGTTCCAAGCAACTCGGCAAATTCAGCCTCAAGCAACGCAACCGGCGCGTCTTGCGGTGCGGTATAGCGAAACAGGTCGCCCGACTGCATCAAGGCGTCGATGGCGTCACGGGCGGCTGCGGGGATGGGTTCGGCGTCATGGACGTTTGGAGGAAGCGTCATATTTGGTTTTCCCGAATTCTATCTTTGGGAAATATAAAGCTGATGAGGGCGCAATCCAAGCCTTCATTCACCCTAACGGCGAAATTTCACCAATCTGTCGTAAATCAAAGGCCGAGCCGGTCCCGCAGCGCAAACCATGTCATTGCCAGCACCAGTAGGGGGCTGCGCAGGGCGGTGCCTCCGGGAAAGGGCAGGGCGGGGACACGGGCCATCGTGTCGAACCCTTCGGCCTGTCCCTGAATGGCCAGTGCCATCAGTTGTCCCGCATGGGTCGCGGTGCCGACCCCATGACCGGAATAGCCCGAGGCGGACAGGATATTAGGTGCAACCTGCGTCAGATAGGGCATCCGCCGCATGGTGATCGCCAGCGTACCGCCCCAGGCATAGTCAATCTTCACGTCACGAAGGTGCGGGAAAATCTCGGTCATCGGTTTGCGGACCTTGGCGGCGATGTCGGTTGGGAAGCGATAGCCATAGCTTTCACCGCCGCCGAACAGCAGCCGGTTGTCGGCGCTAAGGCGGAAATAGTTCACCACGAATTTAGTGTCGGCCACCGCTACGTCGCGGGTCAGAACACGAGCGGCATCGGTGCCCAAAGGCTCGGTCGCGGCGATGAAATTGTTGATAGGCATGACCCGCGCGGCGACCTTGCTGTTCAGGCTACCGAGGTATCCGTTGCAGGCCAGAATGACGTGATCGGCGGTGACTTTGCCTTGCGCGGTGTGGATAGTGGCGGGGGCGGTTTCCTCGACCCGCGTTACCTCGGTGCCCTCATATATCCGCACGCCTGCCTTGGCCGCTGCCTGCGCCAGCCCCAGCGCATAGTTCAGCGGATGCAGATGCGCTGCACCCATATCCAAGTAGCCACCACGATAGGTGGGCGAGGGGCACAACCCGTGGCCCGCGCCTTCGTCCAACAGCTCCAACTGGTCATAGCCATAGCGATCGGACAAATGCGCGGCGTGATCGTGCAGTTCTTTCTGTTCACCGTTGGACAGGCCCAGAGCGGCAATGCCCGGTTTCAAATCGCAATCGATCTGGTGCTTTGCGATCAACGATTTGACCAGAGCCTTTGCGTCCTCGGCCAGATCCCACAGCTTGGCGGCGTCATCATCACCCACCAACCGTTCGAGGTCTTCCTGATCCATCCGCTGTGCGCTGCCCAACTGACCGCCATTGCGACCTGACGCGCCAAAGCCTGCGCGATGCGCCTCAAGCAGCACCACGCTGAACCCGGCTTCGGCCAGATGTAGCGCGGCGGACAAACCTGTATAGCCAGCACCGACCACGCAGACATCGGCTTTCTCGTCACCCGACAGCACCGGAAAGCGGTCGATCGGGTTGGCCGTGGCCGCGTACCAACTGGCCGGATACTCGGCCTTGCGGTCGTTGGAATAGAGCAGGTTCATCGCCATGCCTCAAACATTCAGCAGCAGATGTTCCCGTTCCCACGGCGAGATGACCTGCAGGAACTCTTCATATTCGGCGCGTTTGACGATGCCATAAACACGGGCGAATTCGGGGCCGAGAACGTCGTGCAACTCGGTCGCCTCGTCGAACAGATCAAGCGCGTTGCCCATGACTTGCGGGATGTCGCCATCGCCTTCATAGGCGTCGCCATAGAACTGACGGCGCGGGCGTTCTTGCTGGGTGAGGCCCAGATAACCGCAGGCCAGCGACAGCGCGATGCCCAGATAGGGGTTGCAGTCCATCCCGGCGATACGGTTTTCGACCCGGCGCGCCTCTGGCCCGGATAGCGGCACGCGAATGCCCGTGGTGCGGTTGTCGCGCGCCCATTCCAGATTGATCGGAGCGGCGTGATCCTTCACGTAGCGGCGGTAGGAATTCACGTAGGGCGCCATCACCGCCAACCCCGAGGGCAGGTGGTTTTGCAGCCCGGCAATGAAGTTATAAAACGCATCCGTCTCACCCCCCTGAGGACCCGAGAAGATGTTCTGGCCAGTCTCAATGTCGGTGATCGAGTGGTGAATATGCATGGCCGATCCGGGCTCATCGACAATCGGTTTGGCCATGAAGGTGGCAAAGCAATTGTGACGAAGCGCGGCCTCGCGGATCAGTCGTTTGAAATAAAACACTTCGTCAGCCAGCTTGACGGGATCGCCGTGACGGAGGTTGATTTCTAGCTGGCCAGCGCCGCCTTCCTGTGTGATGCCGTCGATTTCAAATCCCTGATGCTCGGCAAAATCATAAATGTCGTCGATTACCGGGCCGAATTCGTCCACCGCCGTCATCGAATACGCCTGACGTGCCGCTGCCGGTCGACCCGACCGTCCCATCATGGGCTTGATCCCCTGAGCGGGATCGACGTTGGGGGCGACCAGAAAGAACTCCATCTCGGGCGCGACAATCGGGTTCCAGCCCTTGTCGTGATACAGCTTCACGACGCGCTTCAGCACGTTGCGCGGGCTGAAGGGGATCGGATTCTCGTCGCGATCATATGCGTCGTGAATAACCTGCAATGTCCAGTCGCCGGTCCAGGGGGCCGCTGATGCGGTAGACATGTCGGGCTTTAGGATCATGTCGCGTTCGATAAACCCATCGTCACCAGCAGCTTCGCCCCAGTCGCCAGTGATCGTCTGATAGAAAATGCTGTCCGGCAGGTGGAAATAGGATTGCTTGGCGAATTTCGAGGCAGGCACCGCCTTGCCCCGCGCAATTCCGGGCAGGTCCGAGATGATGCATTCGACTTCGTCCAAACGCTGACCTTCGATATAGGTCTGTGCTGCCTGCGGCAGTTGATCTTTCCAGTCGGCCATCAGGCCCTCTCTTTCTTCAAAAACTCCGCCATAAGCCGACCGATCTTCGGGTTGTCGTCATTGGCGGGCAGGCGGTTGGTGGCCGCCTGCATCAATTCATCGGGTACAAGACCTTTGCCACGTGTGTCCATCAAGCCCTTGATAAACCCATCTCCGTACTCAGGATGAGCCTGCACGGTCCAGATTGTATCACCATAAGCAACCATGGCGTTCTGGCAGAAGTCGTTGGTGCCGGTCACGCGCGCGCCGTCTGGCAGGGAAACCACCTGATCTTGATGCCACGCGTTCAGCGTCACCGTCTGGCCATCCAGATCGTAATCCGTGCGGCCCACGGCCCAGCCGCCTTTGAACTTTTCAACCTTGCCGCCCAACGCCTGAGCAATGATCTGGTGCCCGAAGCAGACACCGATCAGCGGCTGGCCCTTGTCCCGGATCGCGCGGATCAAGTCTTCAAGCGGCGGTATCCAGGCATGATCCTCATACGCACCGTGGCGCGAGCCGGTGATGACCCAGCCATCTGCGGCACCGGTGCTGTCGGGGAACTGGTTGTCGACGACATTGAACGTCTCGAATTCAAACCCGTTGCCGCCCAGCAGGTCGCGGAACATTCCGTCATATTCGCCGAATTCGTCGTGCAACTCGTCCGGAGGGTGGCCGGTTACAAGGATACCGATTTTCATAGGTCACCAAATTTGATCAAATTTATTCTAGCCCACCACATCAGAGTGGGCAAGGGGGGTCAGACGGCCTCGACGTAGCTTAGCCAATGCGTATCTGGCTGGCGTTCGGCAAAACGGAGGATCTCCTGCCGCTTTGTCATGGCCATGTTCTGTATCAGCGCGGCTGGAAAGATACGCGCGACGCAGGGGTCGGTCTCGAACGCGGAAATGGCGGATGCCCAATCTGCGGCCAGTTGTGGAAGGCCGTCGATGTCATAGGCATTGCCGGTGATCGGGGCGGGCGGCTCGGTTGCGTCTTCGATCCCGTTCATTGCAGCGCCCAATACGGCGGCCAGCATCAGATAGGGGTTGATGTCCCCACCGGCCACGCGGTGTTCGATCCGGCGCGCTGCGGGGGCGCCGCCGGGAATGCGCAGAGCGGCTGTGCGGTTTTCATAGGCCCAGCTTGCGCCCGTGGGCGCGTGGGCACCGGGCACAAGCCGAGTGAAGGAATTGCCGTGCGGCGCAAAGATCAGGGTGCTACCGGGCATCGCCGCCAGACACCCGGCGATAGCGTGGCGCAGCGTGTCTGTCCCCTCGGGGCCGCTATTGTCAAAGATGTTCCGACCCTGACCGTCCACAACCGAGAAATGCACATGCATCCCATTGCCTGCGTCTTCCGCATAGGGCTTGGCCATGAACGTGGCGGTAAAGCCGTGTTTGCGGGCCAGACCGCGCGTCAAGGCTTTGAAAAGGCACGTATCATCGGCGCAGCGCATAGCGTCCTGATGGTTCAGGTTGATCTCGAACTGGCCAATGCCGCTTTCGGAAATGGCGGTCTGGGCGGGGATACCCATCGCAGCGCAACCATCGTAGAGGTCGGTGAAAAAGGCATCAAACGCGTCCATCTCGGCCATGGAAAGCACCGCCTCATCCACCAGCCTGCGTCCGGTAATGGGGTTCAGCGGCGGCTGCGGTTGCGCGCCAGACGAGTCCAGCAGAGTGAACTCCAGTTCCGTTGCCGCGATCACGGACCAGCCGCGCTGGGCATAGCGGTCCAGCACAGCGGCCAGCGCGTGACGCGGGTCTCCGGCAAAGGGGGTGCCGTGGTCATCATAAAGACACATGGGCACCAGTGCGGTGTCCACATCCAGCCACGGCATCGGGACGGGGCCGCGCTCGGTCGGCAGCAGCACGCCATCGGCATCACCGGATTCAAAGACCAGCGGGCTGCCGTCAATATCCGCGCCCCACAGGTCCACGTTCAGCGCAGAAAACGGCATCCGAACCGATCCTTTGTCCAGCTTGTCGGCATAAGAGGGTGGCACGCGTTTACCCCGCAACTGACCGTTAAGGTCACAGGCTGCAACGCGAAAACTGTGCAGGGCGCTCAGGTCCATCGGGGTCTCCATCACTCTGGTTCCCCGAGGTTTAGTCGACGCGAGGCGTCTTGTCACGAAATTTGATCAAATTACCCCGCGCCGAGAGGAGAAGGCGCGGGGCTTGGCCTCAAACGAAGTTGACGCCGTTCTCAGCCATCGGGTGCGCGGCCACAAGGGTGCCCGTCATCGCATGGATGGCATTCGCCAAAGCGGGGGCTGACGGTGGTGTTCCGGGTTCCCCCACACCTGTCGGCGCTTCGGCAGATGGCACGATGTGCACGTCGATAGCGGCGATGTCGCCGATGCGCAGCGGTTCGTAGTCGGGGAAGTTGAACTGATCCACCGCACCACTGGTCAGCGTGATCTGATCGCGCATCACGTGGCCAATGCCATAACCGATGCCGCCCTCCATCTGGGCGCGCACGACGTCGGGATTGACGGCAATACCGCAATCCACGGCGCAAGTGATCTTTTCGATCTTGATACCACTTTCCGCGTCGCCCGAGATTTCGACGACCTCAGCCGCATAAGAGCCAAAGGATTTGTGCACCGCGATCCCTTGCGAACGACCTTCCGGGACATTGCCCCAGCCAGCTTTGTCAGCCGCCAGTTTCAAAACAGCGGCCTTGCGCTGCTGATCCGGGTTCGTGCTGTCGGACAGATGGGCCAGACGGAACTCGACCGGGTCACGACCAGCGGCCTCGGCCGCCAAGTCCATCATGGTCTCCATCGCATAGGCGGTGTGGGTATGCCCGACCGAGCGCCACCACAGAACCGTGGTCGCCTTGGGTGTATCGGTCAGACCGACGGCCATGCCAGGTATCGCGTAGGGCGTACCCAAGACACCTTCGACCGAGGTGTGATCGACCCCGTCATGCACCGTGACAGCCTCAAAAGGGGTGCCCTTGGTTACCGGCTGTCCGGCGATACGATGTTGCCAGCCGACGATATTGCCCCCGGCATCCAAACCTACCCGAACCTTGTGCCCAAAGGCGGGGCGGTAATATCCACTGCGGATGTCGTCCTCGCGCGTCCAGACCAGTTTAACCGGGCGCGAGCGATCGGTGACCACAAAGGCAAGCGCGGCTTCGACCTGATAATCCGCATCAGGTGTGGCGCGGCGGCCGAACGAGCCTCCGGCCAGCATGGTCTTGATGTGGATCTTCTCAGGCGGCAGTTGGAAGATTTGCTGGTAGGCCATATGCGGGCCGGTCGGCATCTGCGCGCCGTCATGCAGAACGATATCGCCCTCGGCAGTCTGTTCGATGGTGCAGTTCAAAGGCTCCATCGGCGCATGAGCCAGCAGCGGGAAGTAGAAGGTCTTTTCGACCACTTTATCCGCCCCGTCGATGGCGGCCGAAACCGCCGCAACATCCGCTTTGTTCACGTTATACGTTGGCTCGGTGTCCAGCGCGGCCATGATCTCGGACCTGATCTGATCCGAGTCGCGGGTTTCCGCGCCAGACATGTCCCAGTCGACCTCAAGCGCGTCACGCGCCTGAATCGCGGCCCAGGTGTTTTCGGCATACACCGCAACGCCTGCCTGATTGGGCAGAACGGCGGCGCTGATATAGCCTTTGACCTCTTTCGACGCGCTGTCGTCAAAGCCCTTGGCAATGCCACCCTTGGATTCGGGGCGCTTGATCATGGCGACCATCTGGTTGGGCAGATGCACATCCATCGCAAACATCGCCTGACCGTTACCCTTGATGGCCGAGTCCTTGCGGCGCACGGCTTCGTTGCCGATCAGACGGAATTCGGACGGGTCTTTCAAACGCGGCTCGGCTGGCGCTTCGAGTTGCGACGCCGCGGCCACGAATTCCGCAATCGGGGCGGACTTGTCGCCAGCTTTGACGATACCCTCCTCGATTGTAATGCCCGATGCGTCCACGCCCCAGCTTTGGGCGGCGGCGTTGATCAGCATCTCGCGCGCGGCGGCACCGGCCTGGCGGTATTGCAGCCAGGAATTCGCCATCGCGGTCGATCCGCCTGTACCCTGGAACGGACCGAAAAGCAGGTTGTTATAGACGTTCGGATCAGAAGGTGCGAACTCGTATTCGATCTGGTCCATGGTCAGACCGATTTCCTCGGCGATCAACGTCGGAAGGCCGGTAGCCGGACCCTGACCCTTTTCAAAGTGCTTGACGATGGCAGTCACGGTGCCATCTGCGTCAATCTTGACGAACGGGTTGAACTGAGACGTCTCGGTTGAGGCCGCAGCAAGCGCTCCATCAGGGCGCGCGCCGATCAGCAGCACGGCACCGGCAGCAGCGGTACCCTTCAAAAATCCACGGCGAGAGGTGTTGATGGTCATGGATCAAGCCTCCAGAATATCGGACGCGCGCTGGATACCGGCGCGAATGCGTTGATAGGTGGCGCAGCGGCAGGCGTTGCCGGACATATAGTCGTCGATTTCCTCGACCGAGGGTTTGGGGTTCTCGGACAGCAAACCGACAGCCGACATCACCTGACCCGACTGGCAATAGCCGCACTGAACGACGTCCAGTTCGACCCAAGCCTGCTGGACGGCCGCGCCGATCTTGTCGTCGCCCACGGCCTCAATCGTGGTGATCTCGGCGTCCTCGACGTCTTCGATATAAGTCTGGCACGAGCGCACGGGTTCGCCATTCAAATGCACAGTGCAAGCGCCACAGGATGCAACGCCGCAGCCAAATTTGGTTCCGGTCAGCTTCAATTCATCCCGGATCACCCACAGCAGGGGCGTGCCGGGTTCGGCGTCAACCGTGTGGGTTTGGCCGTTCAATTTCAAGGTCAGTGACATGAGGGGGATACTCCATGTTGGGCTGGTTACCTGAATCGGTAAACTGGCGGGTTTACCGTAGGTGACAATTCCAAATCTGTAAACCCATGAGTTTACCTAGAGTTTGACCTCGATCTGTCAATGGGACTATAGCTATTAAATATGAACGACATCAGTGCGCCGAATGCGGCGAAACATGCTCAGATCATCGAAGCAGCGGTTGCCGAGTTCCAGGACAAGGGATTCGCGGCGGCCAGCATGGATCGTATTTCACTGCGCGCCGAAGTCTCTAAGCGCACGTTGTACAAGTACTTTGAAAGCAAGGAAAACCTGTTTCGTTCCATAGTGATAGAGCTGTCGAGCAGGTTCGCCGAGGTGCAGGATATCCGCTATGAGAAAGGCCGCGATATCCGAGAGCAATTAACTGAACTGGCTTGGGCCGAAGGGCGCATCCTGATGTTGCCCGAAGTTATGGCCATGTCGCGGATGGTGATCAGCGAAACCTTGCGCAACCCGGATTTGGCGGCAGCGGCACAGGGTAAGCTGGACAAGACCGCGATCTTTGCTGCCATGTTGAAAGACGCCGCAGACGATGGGCAATTGCGGATCGAAGACCCTCAGGCCGCCGGGCAGGAGTTCATCGGCCTCATCAAAGCCAAGGCGTTTTGGCCAATCATTTTCTCTGGTGATGTTCTGAACAAAAACGAGATGGAAGCCACCATCAACAGCAGCGTTGACATGATCCTCAGCCGCTACGGTATTTGACTGTTTCGATGTCTCAAACGGTGGACCCGCCGACAGCTCGCGATCGTTGCATTTTCCGGGCTGTTGCCATTCCATGTGGCGCTTGATCCTAAAAGAGTGGTAGACCGCACCCTTGGAAACGGATCGTCTCCTTAAAGTTCATGGAGAAAGTCGGGAAAGATGTCGGACACACCTGAGATCAATAAGCCATCGCGCGCTGAAATTTGGCGTGCTGCACGCCTGTCCGTTGCGCCGATGATGGACTGGACCGATCGGCATTGCCGTTACCTGCATCGGATGCTTAGCGCGCAGACCCTTCTGTATACCGAGATGGTAACCGCCCCGGCATTGGTGCGCGGTGGGGCGTTGCATTTGCTGGATTACAACCCGCAAGAGCATCCGGTTGCGCTGCAACTCGGTGGGTCTGATCCGCAGGAGTTGGCGCAGGCTGCGCGTTTGGGCGCTGAGGCCGGGTATGATGAAATCAACCTGAATTGCGGTTGCCCTTCGGATCGGGTGCAATCGGGCACGTTCGGTGCCGTGCTGATGAAAGACCCGGTTCGTGTTGCGGACTGTGTAGCCGCGATGCAAGAAGCGGTCGACGTCGAAGTCACTGTCAAATGCCGTATCGGGGTGGACGAGCAAAACCCGGAAGAGGTTCTGCCTCAGTTTCTGAACGCCATACGTGATGCAGGGTGCAATCGCGTGACAATCCACGCGCGCAAGGCATGGTTGCAAGGGCTTAGCCCCAAGGAAAACAGGGATATTCCACCGCTGGACTATGATCTCGTCCACCGCATGAAGGCGGAATTTGGCGCGCTTCACATCTCGATCAATGGCGGCATATCTTCGTTGGAGCAGGCGCAGGCCCATCTGGATGCTGGGTTGGACGGGGTCATGATCGGGCGGGCGGCGTATCACCAGCCCACTGACATTCTGGCCGGGGCTGATCATCTTATCTTTGGGTCCGGGCAAGCTGCGGACCCGGTTGATGTCGTTCAAAAAATGGTGCCCTATGTTGAACGGCACCTTGCCGAGGGCGGCCGTTTGCACCAAATCACGCGCCATATGCTGGGTCTGTTTGCGGGCCGCCCCGGTGCGCGGGCCTGGCGGCGGACCTTGTCCGAAGGCGCGGTGCATGACGGGGCTGGTCCCGAGGTTATGTTGCAGGCGCTCGAACGTGTTGCGCCTCTGGCCGAGGCGGTGGTGAGCTAGGATACGGCGATTAAGCCGGTATGGGGGAAGAATGCCCGAGACGATGTTGCTGGCCCAGATGTTGGGCCTTTTGCTTGTGATCGGGGCGCTGGCCGGAGTGCTGGCCGGATTGCTTGGCGTGGGGGGCGGCATCGTTCTGGTTCCAGCCTTTTTCTATGCGTTTCAAACGCTCGGGTATGGTGGGCCGCAATTGATGCAGTTGTGTCTGGCGACCTCGCTGGCGACGATCATCGTGACCTCGATCCGGTCTGTTCTGGCGCATAACAAGAAAGGTGCTGTCGACTGGGATATCCTGCGTGGCTGGGGGCCGGGGATCGCCGTGGGTGCTGTCATTGGCGTGATGGTGGCGTCAGCGCTGCGGACCGAAGCGCTTCAGGCTTTGTTCGGTGTTCTGGGGATGGTCATCGGGGCCTATCTGGGCCTTGGCAAATCTGAGTGGCGGTTGGGCGATGCCATGCCCA
The DNA here is from genome assembly GCF_056539385.1 of Ruegeria sp. BB6. Lineage (NCBI taxonomy): Bacteria > Pseudomonadati > Pseudomonadota > Alphaproteobacteria > Rhodobacterales > Roseobacteraceae > Ruegeria > Ruegeria sp. BB6. Next base: position 412,222 of record NZ_JBQFUW010000001.1, on the reverse strand, counting down.
AAGGTATCCGCCGGGCCATTCTGTCGCCCAGCGTCGGGTTTCTGTCTGTGTTGATGGGGATCGGCGGGGGCAGTTTCGGCGTTCCGCTGATGAGCCTGTTCAACACGCCCATTCACCGTGCCGTGGCAACCGCAGCCGGGTTTGGTGTGATCATTGCGGTTCCGTCTGTTCTTGGTTTCTTGTTTCTCGATATCGCGCCCGAGCATCGGCCCCCGTTGACGATCGGTGCGGTCAATCTTGTGGCCTTCGCAATCGTTGTCGCCATGACGATGATCACAGCCCCCTGGGGGGTGAAACTGGCGCACGCGATGGACCCGAAACCTCTGAAACGTGTCTTCGCGCTGTTCCTGACGCTTGTCGCCCTGAATATGTTGCGCAAAGCGCTGGGGTTGTGAGCGATTTTTGGCAATCGGGTTGGGTGAAATTCCCCTTTGATCCGGCCCTTGCGGGTTGGGTGAAACATGCCCTTCCCGCCGCGCGCGCTTCGATTTCGGACCCGACCCATGCCGAGTGGTTGGATTGCGAAGGCACGTGGTTCATCGGTGTGGATGCGTTGGACAATGACGAACGGGGCAGGGTCGGTCAGTCCGGGGATCTGTCCGGGGCGGCCATGAGTTTCATCCGCGAGCACTACGGCGACCTGCCACTGCACAAAGGGCAGGTCTCGGTCATTTATCCCGGCTACCCGCGTCCACGGCGGGGCGAAAGCGAGGCGGCTGGTCGGTACAGGTTAAACCGCGATGCAGCCCATGTGGATGGGTTGCGTCCAACAGGACCGGATCGCCGACGCCGTGTGGATGAGCCGCATGCGTGGATTCTTGGCATTCCTCTGACCGAGGTCAGCGATAACGCGTCGCCCATGGTCTTGTGGGAGGGCAGTCATAAAATTCTGGGTCCGGCCTTTGCCAAAGCCCTGCAAGATGCGCCAAAAGAAACGATGCACGAAGTTGATATCACCGATATCTATCAGGCCGCCCGCCGAGACGTGTTCGAGACTTGCCGCCGCATCGAGCTGCCCGCCAAGCCGGGTGAGGCTTATCTGTTGCACCGTCACTGTCTGCACGGCGTGGCACCATGGCCAGACAGCGCCTCGGCTGGACCGGATGGACGGATGATTGCCTATTTTCGCCCTGAATTCACCGGGGGAGTAGCCGAGTGGATAGAATCTCCGTAACCTCCCGACATTGTTCAGGTTAGGAGGTTTTTCGATGATGACGATCCATACGAATTCAGACGGTGCCTTGATCGAAGTTGAATTGTCGGGCGAAGTCACCAGCAGCGATTACAACGACACACTTATTCCAGCTATCGAGGCGGCACTGGCCGAGCATGACACAGTCCGCCTGATGGCAGTCGTGCAGCCGGAATTCACGGGTTACGATATCGGGGCCGCTTGGTCTGACACAAAGCTGGGATTAAGCCATTGGCGTGGGTTTGACAGGATCGCAGTCGTGGCCGATCAGGGCTGGGTCCAGACCAGCGCTCGGTTTGCGGCTCCGATCATGCCCTGTCCCGTGCAGGTCTTTGAACTTTCCGAAATTGAAGCTGCCCGCCGCTGGATGCGTGAATCGCTTGGGTCTATACATGTGACCGATTTGGGCGGCCCATGTGTCCAGATCAGCTTGCTGGGCAAGCTGGACCCGGACGAATACAAAAATGCCGAGGTCAATTTGGATGGGCTACTGGCCACCAAAGAAGGTTTTCGCCTGCTGATCGACCTTCGGGAATTTGATGGATGGCAAGGGCTGACGGCGCTGGCTGCTCATTTTCGGCTGGCAAGTGGACATGTTGGAATGTTGGACAGGGCCGCCATTGTTGGCGACAAGGCTTGGCAGCATCTTGCGCAACGGGTCGCCAGTCACGTCTTAGGGGCGAGAACGCAGTTTTTCCCGTCAGAGGAATACGAGAACGCCAAGTCTTGGCTGGCTGTCGGGTGACCGAATTTCACCTGTAGGTGGGCGTAAAGTAAAAACAGTCGTGTCTGGGCTTTGCTTGATCGAGGCGTCGGGAAAAACACCGGTGCTGAAGCGCACCGCCGTGGGCTGCCGCGCACGCATCACTTGTCTTTGAACTGACCCCCTCGAAGTTCAGGCCAACCTGCAGCGGCGTAGGCTCAGCAAGGGAAATCCGGCGAGATCAGGACTTGTTCAGACGAGCCGTGCGCCCACCACGGCGCTTTGCAAGCTGAGGCTTGCGCGCCGGCAGAGCGTCCATGATCTCGGCGCGCTCAGTGCTGTCCATTCTGGACCAGCGCGAGATTTCGTCGATGGTGCGATAACATCCGGTGCAGATACGCTCGGTCGGGTGGACGACGCAGATTTGGACGCAAGGGCTTTCGACCTCGTTCCGTTTCCAAACCATATTCGTCATTGGCGTATTCCGATCCTAAAGAAAGCGCAGCCTGTCCAGCGCACCTTGCAAAATATAACCTGCCGCAACGTGGTCGATAACCTGTCCGCGACGTTTTCGTGTCGTATCCGCCTCTAACAGTGCTTTTTCTGCCGCAACAGTGCTGAGCCGCTCATCCCAGAAACCGATGGGAATATCCGTCAGGCGTGCCATGTTTCGCGCAAATGCACGGGTGGATTGGCAGCGCGGTCCTTCTGTGCCGTCCATGTTCTTGGGCAGACCCAGCAGTAGCCCCCCGATCTCGCGGTCTGCGATGAGTTCCAAAAGCCGCGCTGAATCCAGGGTGAATTTCTTTCGTCGCACGGTTTCCAGAGGGCTGGCAACACCGCGCATTCGGTCAGACACCGCGACGCCTATGGTCTTTTCCCCGAGATCGAGCCCCATAAGCGCGGTCATTGGCGGAAGGGATGCGGCAAAATCTTCAAACGCGTCGTGAATCATTGCGCAACTCCGGCCTGACGCGCTGCCGCTGCAAGCGTTTGTAGGGCAGAGGCGTTCCCCGCGAAGACAGATTTCGATTCCTCGTAGATGCCCGCCGCGCGTTCGCTGTCTCCGACCACGCCAAGGGCCGTGATCAACTGTGCCCATTCTGCGGGCGAGCCCCCCTCGGTGGCCAGTCGGTCCGATAGCTGATTGATCATTCCAAGGATCATCTCTTGTCGGTCTTCAGGGGTTAGGTCGGCTGCGGCGTCGATGTCTTCTTGACTGGGGCCGGAACTTGTCGCGGCAGAGGGGATTTCCGGCGCGTTGAACACACCTGCCCGGAATGCCAGATCATCCAGTTGCGCACGGATGGCGTCAGCCCAGGGCGCTCCTGCCGGTGCCTCGCGCAATGTATCCACCCATATCCGATAGCCGATGTCCGGTCGTCCCAACTGAACCATCATCTGCCCAAGGTAGTACTGTGCCGGACCATGCCGGGGGTCGCGTGTCAGAGCTTGCCTCAACGCGTCTTCAGCCTCGGGCGAGACATAGCCGTTTGCCGCCAAAATCATCATTTCGGCAAGGTGGGAGTAGGCATCCGCAGGAGCATTATTTCCTGACAGTTCAATAACGCGCTGTTGCGCCTTGTAAGCGGCCGAAAAATTGCCTGCGTTGGCCTCGTGTTGCGCCAGCAAAGTATGCCCTTGCAGGTCATCAGGCCGCTCTGCGACGGTGTCGCGCAATTGCTGCAGCAAGGTGGCGTAACTCTCGTCCAGTTGCGGTTTTTGTGCAGGCGTCAGTTCCGCCTCGACTTCGGTCTGGCTGGGGCGTTCGGCGCGCAGGGTTTCGGCCATCGCAATCCGCAGCGACAAGGGCTGATCCGGCAGACCGGCCGCGCCCATCTGGTGGTACATCCACGCGCCGCCGCCGATCAGAACTCCGGCCACCGCAACGACAGCCGTGATCGTGGCCCAGCGTGGTGGGCCATCTTGAGTTGCATTGGCCTGCATCTGCGCGTCTGCCGCCAGAATGCGGCGCGAGATTTCGGTACGCACACGCTCGGCGTCGGCTTCGGCTATCACGCCACGGGATAAATCACGGTCAACGCCAGCCAGTTGTTCGCGGTAAACACGCAGGTCGTAAGCCGCCGCAGGTTCACGTGTTTTTTGCCCCCGGGTCATGGAATAACCTAGAAACACTGTGACCAGCAGCGCGGTCAGTATGATGAGGGCCCAGAAAGTCATGGTATCTCCAAGATGACTGCCCTGACTTAGACCTGCGGACCGCCAGAAAAAAGGGACAAAAGGCCGCGAGGGTGCTTCATGTCGCAATAATGGGGGCTATGTCGCAATAGTGCGATATTACGGCGTTGCGTGGCAGGGGAATGTAATCGTTACGCGGCATATCTTCGTCCAATCACCGAACCGGATGGATTCGCCTATGAAACACTATTCAGCCTTTGCTGTGGCGCGCGAAGCGTTGCGCTATCACACCGGATGGGAGCGCGCATGGCGTTCGCCCGAGCCCAAGAAGAAATACGACGTCATTATTGTCGGTGCCGGGGGTCATGGTTTGGCCACGGCTTACTATCTGGGCAAGAACTACGGCATCCAGAATGTCGCCGTGATCGAAAAGGGCTGGCTGGGCGGTGGTAACACCGGCCGGAACACGACCATCATCCGGTCGAACTATCTGCAGGACCCGTCGGCGGCGATCTACGAAAAGTCGCGCGGGCTTTATGAGGATCTCAGCCAGGATCTGAACTACAACATCATGTTCAGCCCGCGCGGTGTGATGATGTTGGCTCAGACTCAGCACGAAATTCGCGGTTATCAGCGCACGGCGCACGCCAACGCCCTGCAGGGGGTTCAGACAGAATGGATCGGTCCCGAGCGCGTCAAGCAACTGGTGCCGATCATAAACATAGACGGTCCGCGCTATCCGGTTCTGGGTGCATTGTGGCAGGAGCGCGGAGGCACTGCCCGCCACGACGCCGTGGCATGGGGCTATGCCCGCGCGTGTTCGGCCATGGGCATGGACATCATCCAGCAATGCGAGGTCAAAGGCGTCCGCTCTGAAAACGGCCGCGTCGTTGGCATCGATACGACCAAAGGCGCGATCGACTGTGACAAGCTGGGAATTGTGGTCGCGGGTCATTCGGGGCAGTTGGCGGAAATGGCAGGCTTCCGTTTGCCGCTTGAGGCTATTGCGTTGCAGGCGCTGGTGTCCGAGCCGATCAAGCCCTGCATGGACGTCGTTGTCATGGCCAACACCGTCCACGGCTACATGTCGCAATCCGACAAGGGTGAGATGGTGATCGGCGGGGGGACCGACGGGTTCAACAACTTCACTCAGCGCGGCTCGTTCCACCATATCGAGGAAACCGTCCGCGCATTGGTCGAGACCTTCCCGATGATCTCGCGTCTCAAGATGCTGCGCCAATGGGGTGGCATCGTGGACATGACCGGCGACCGTTCGCCCATCTTGTCGAAGACCCCTCTGGGCAACTGCTTCATCAACTGCGGCTGGGGAACCGGAGGCTTCAAGGCCATTCCGGGTTCGGGCTGGGGTATGGCGCAGCTTATGGCCACGGGTCATTCGCCACTGACCGAGGCTTTCACGTTGGACCGCTTCAAAGAGGGCCGGTTCATCGACGAAAGTGTCGCCGCCGGGGTTGCGCACTAAGGGCCAAGCCCGAGGGTGCCTCATTAAAGACATTTGGTTGGTCCCGTGCCAACCGACCGAAAGAAGGATGACCACATGCTGATCCTGAATTGCCCCTATTGCGGCGTCGACGCCGAAGAAACCGAACTGGCCGCTGGTGGCGAAGCGCATCTGAAGCGGTTCGGCCCCGGCTCGTCCGATGATGATTTCCACGACTATCTGTTCATGCGTGAAAACCCCAAAGGTGTTCACTTTGAACGCTGGCGTCATGTGAATGGCTGCGGCAAGTGGTTCCACGCCGCGCGCTGCACAAGCACGCTTGAGGTTTTTGGCACCTATTCGGCCCAAACCACCGAACCGCCCAAAGAAATCCGCGAAGCGATCACCGCCAAGCGCCCCGGCTGGACTTGGAGAGAGTACGAATGATCCGCCCAGCCACCCGTAATTCCGCCTGCGAAAGGTCCGCAACATGAGCACCCGTCTCGCAAATCAAGGCCGGCTGATTGACCGGTCGAAACAGGTCACATTCACCTTCAACGGCACCTCGATGCAGGGGTACGAGGGCGACACGCTTGCCTCGGCTCTGCTGGCCAATGATCAGATGATGATGGGCCGGTCGTTCAAGTACCACCGTCCGCGCGGCGTTGTCGCCAGCGGCGCGGAAGAGCCGAACGCTCTGGTCGGTCTGGGGCAGGGCAACCGGTTTGAGCCGAACCAGCGCGCCACCACGACCGAGCTGTTCAACGGCCTGACCTCGACCTCGCAGAACCACTGGCCGAATCTCGAGTTCGACATCGGTGCAGTGAACACTTACCTGTCGCGTTTCTTGCCGGCCGGGTTCTACTACAAAACGTTCATCCATCCGAAACCGTTCTGGAAACACGTCTACGAGCCGATCATCCGTCAGTCCGCCGGTCTGGGTAAAGCGCCTGACAAGGACAGCCGTGATGCAGACACTTATGAACACTTCTATGCCTTCACCGATGTTCTGGTGATCGGTGGCGGTGTGGCGGGTCTGCAAGCTGCGAAAGTGGCCGCCCAATCCGGTGCCAAGGTCATGCTGATCGAGCAGACCGCCCATTGGGGTGGTCGCGCGCCGGTCGATGGCGGGACCATTGATGATGCGCCTGTGGATAAGTTCGTGGAACAATTGGTTTCTGAGTTGGAAACAATGGACAATGTCACCATGCGCACGCGTTGCATGGGGGCGGGGGTCTATGACCACGGCTACGTCCTGGGCTACGAGCGTCTGACCGACCACAAACCGGGCACTCAAGGTCCACGTCACCGCCTGTGGCGCATCCGCGCGAAACAAGTCGTGACCGCCACCGGCGCGATCGAGCGTCCGCTGTCATTTGCAGGCAACGACGTACCGGGTGTCATGCTGGCCTCGGCCATGCGCGACTACGTGGTCAACTGGGGCGTGACGCCGGGCGAGCGTGTGATCGTCGCCACCAACAACGACGACGCCTATCGCACTGCCATTGTTCTAAAGAAGGCCGGTGTGGACGTTTTGCGCGTTGTAGACGCCCGCCCGAGCGCCGGACCTCTGGCCGAGGAAGCCCGCCAACTGGGTATTCGCGTTGACCCCGGCAAGGCGATTGCCAAGGTCAAAGGCGGCAAGCGCGTCAAGAAAGTTGCGCTGTGCAATCAGGACGGCATCGGCGGCGCGCGGGAAGAAGTGGAATGCGATGCGGTCGCCATGTCGGGCGGCTGGTCTCCGGTCGTGCATATGTGGTCGCATTGCGGCGGCAAGCTGATCTGGGATGACGCCAACGCGCATTTCCGCCCCGATCCGTCGCGGCCTCCGCTGGGGGCCGATGGCGAAGGGTTCGTTCTGGCGGCAGGGTCGTCGAACGGGCCGCTGGCGCTGGGTGATGTGCTGACCGACGCGGATGCGGCGGGCAAAGCAGCGGCCAAGGCAGTCGGGTGTAAGCCAAAGCGGACGAAAGCACCGGTTGGTGAAACCACAGCCGAAGCGCCGATGGCTGCCGTATGGTTGATGCCTGCCAATGCCGATGTCCAGTTGCGCATGAAATCGTGGTTGGATTTCCAGAACGACGTCAAAGTATCCGACGTGCAACTGGCCGCGCGAGAAGGCTATGAAAGTGTTGAGCATACCAAGCGGTACACCACGCTGGGCATGGCAACGGATCAAGGTAAGCTGAGCAACATCAACGGGTTGGCGATCCTTGCTGACGCGCTGGATTCAGAAATTCCGAAGGTTGGCACCACCACCTTCCGCCCGCCCTATACGCCCATCTCGCTGGCGTCGATCGGTGGCGAAGCGCGGGGTGAGGTGTTCCAGCCCATCCGTCAAACTCCGATGCACGACTGGCACAATAAGAACGGTGCCGATTGGGAGCCGGTGGGCCATTGGCGCCGGACCTATGCCTATGTCCGTCCCGGTGAATCCGTGCATGACGCGGTGAACCGTGAGGTGAAGAACACCCGCGAAAACCTCGGTCTGCTGGACGCCTCGACGCTGGGTAAGCTGATCGTCAAAGGCCCAGACGCGGGCAAATTCCTGGACATGCTGTACACCAACATGATGTCCACGCTGAAGATCGGCAAATGCCGCTATGGTCTGATGTGCTCGGAAAACGGCTTTCTGATCGACGACGGTGTTGTGGCCCGGATCGACGAGGACACGTGGCTGTGCCACACCACCACCGGCGGGGCCGAGCGTATCCATGCTCACATGGAAGAATGGCTGCAGACCGAATGGTGGGACTGGAAAGTCTACATCGCTAACGTGACCGAGCAATACGCGCAGGTCGCCGTGGTCGGCCCGAACGCCCGTAAGGTGCTGGAGAAGCTGGGCGGCATGGACCTGTCCAAAGAGGCGCTGCCCTTCATGGAATGGCGTGACGGCAAGATTGGCGATTTCGATTGCCGCGCTTACCGCATCTCGTTCTCGGGTGAGCTGTCCTATGAGATCGCGGTTCCCGCATCTCAGGGTCAGGGGTTCTGGGACGCGCTGATGGAGGCAGGCAAAGAGTTCGGCGTGATGCCCTATGGCACCGAATGTCTGCATATCCTGCGGGCCGAGAAGGGCTTTATCATGATCGGCGACGAGACCGACGGCACCGTGATCCCGCAGGATCTGGGGCTGCACTGGGCGCTGTCGAAAAAGAAAGAGGATTACCTGGGCAAGCGCGCTCACACGCGCACGCATATGGCAGACCCGGACCGCTGGAAACTGGTGGGTCTCGAGACTGTGGATGGTTCTGTCATTCCCGACGGTGCCTATGCGGTGGGCGAGGGCGTCAACGCCAACGGTCAGCGCAACATGATCGGGCGCGTAACCTCGACTTATTACTCGGCCAATCTGGGTAAAGGCATCGCCATGGGGCTGATCAAGCACGGCCCCGACCGGATGGGCGAGATAGTCGAGTTCCCGGGCACCGACGGCAAAACCTACAAAGCCAAGATCGTTGATCCGATCTTCTTCGACAAGGACGGGGAGAAGCAGAATGTCTGAACCCATCAGCGCACTGAACCACGCCAGCTATGAGGGCATCGCAAAGGTCGAGGAATGTGGCCTGCAGGGAATGATCACCCTGCGCGGCGATCTGTCCGACAAGGTGCTGGCCAAGGCCGTCAAGGACGCCACCGGGCAGAAAGTGCCCGGTCAGCGCGAGGCGTTCGTCAACGGGGACACTGGCGTCTGCTGGATGTCGTCGGACGAATTGCTGGTTCTGGTGCCCTATGCCGAGGTGAACACCAGACTGGCCGCGATGACCGAAGCGTTGGGCGACACCCATTCGCTGGCGGTGAATGTCTCTGACGCACGGGCGGTGTTCAGCATCTCGGGCGCAAGTGCACGCGAAGTGCTGGGCAAACTGGCCCCGGTCGAACTGTCGGCCGAGGCGTTCCAGCCGGGCCAGATCCGCCGTTCGCGTCTGGCGCAGGTGGCGGGGGCATTCTGGATGGACGATGCGGATAGCTTCCGCGTCGTCTGTTTCCGGTCAGCAGCAGACTATGTGTTCAAGCTGTTGAAAATCGCTGCGCAACCTGGCAGCGAGGTCGGTGTTTACTAAGGCGACAAGTTGCCAGAGGAAAAGTGGGTGAGGGGGCTTTGCCCCCTCGGCCTGCGGCCTCACCCCCAGGATATTTTGAGCCAGATGAAGTGCGGATCGGCTGCGTGTGCACTTAGGCGTTCGAGTTGAACAGAAATGTGGGGAATTGGGTTATGGCGCGTTCTTGGGTGAGAACGGAGTGGCCGGATTCTCCTGTAAGCGGGTCCTGGCAGTGGTCATAAAATGCCAAAGCCTCGGCTAGCTTTTGCATGGCGGACGCTTGGTCTTGTGTCTCCAGGTACGGCGCGTGGGTCGAGAGAAGCATGGCTGGTCGCGCGGTTTGCAACCAGGGCGTCAATGAGGGAAGAACCGAAAATTCGGCGCCCTCAATGTCCATTTTCACCAGCGACACGTTCGACAGGTTGACGGTTTCAGCGAACTGGTTCCAGCCAACCGTCAGGGCGTCTGTCCCGTGGTTGCCGTCGCGCAACAGGGAAGAGGTGGAGTCCCCGGCCTCACCATGGGCCGATGCCATGCGCGTCACGCCGAATCCGTCCGACAGGGCGATCGAGAAGGCCGAGACATTTTGGATGTCGTTCAGTTCGAGGTTCCAGACCAGGTGGCGATAGGCCACCGGGTCCGGTTCAAAACACCATACATGGCGGGCGCGGCGCGCAGCGTAGAGGACAGTGGGGCCGATCCACGCGCCGATATCAAGGTAATCTTTTTCCGGCGACAGGTACTTGTCCAGCACTGCAAAGGTTTCTGTTTCCCATTTGCCTGCGGAAGCTTTGCGCCAGAACTTGGAATGGTATGGGTCAAGGCGAAAGGATTCCCCGTTCAGGTTGCCTGCATAGTAGCCGCGGGCGCGGTAAAACATCTTGCGCGCCTGTGTCAGCATCGCGGACCTCCGGGTTTTGTGATCTCTGCCCTTGACCTGCGGCACTTGCCAAAGCATTTAACCTTGGGAACCGCAACTTATATTTAACAGGGGGCCGAGATGGCTTTTGAACTTCCTGATCTTCCTTATGCACATGACGCGCTGGCAGCCAAGGGTATGTCCGCGGAAACGCTGGAATATCACCACGACCTGCACCACAAAGCCTATGTCGACAACGGCAACAAGCTGATCGCTGGTACCGAGTGGGACGGCAAGACGCTGGAAGAGATCATCGTTGGCACTTATGACGCGAACGCTGTTGCCCAAAACGGCATCTTCAACAACATCAGCCAGCTGTGGAACCACAACCAGTTCTGGGAGATGATGGGCCCCGGCGACAATGCTATGCCCGGTGAGCTGGAGAAGGCTCTGGTCGAGAGCTTTGGTTCGGTAGATGAGTTCAAGTCGCAGTTCAGCGCCGCTGGTGCCGGACAGTTCGGCTCGGGCTGGGCATGGCTTGTCAAGAATGCCGACGGCTCGTTGGCGGTGACCAAGACCGAAAACGGCGTGAACCCGCTGTGCTTTGGTCAGACCGCGCTGCTGGGTTGCGACGTGTGGGAGCATTCCTACTACATCGATTTCCGCAACAAGCGTCCGGCTTACCTGTCGAACTTCCTCGAAAATCTGGTGAACTGGGAAAACGTCGCGTCGCGGATGTGATCGGTTGAACCGACGAGGGTTTATCAAGGGCCTGCTGGCGGTGACGCTAGCGGGCCTTTTTGTTGCCGCCTACGGGTTTTTCGTTGAACCGGCGCTGCGGCTGCGGGTGAAACGCTGGCGCATCAGGCGCGGCGACTGGACGGGTCGGCCTTTGAGGATCGCAGTTCTTGCGGACCTGCATGCCGGAGAACCCTACGTTGGGTTGAAACGAATAGAGCAGGTTGTTCGACGCACGAACGCGCTGTCCCCCGATTTGATCCTGCTGCTGGGGGACTATGCGGCAGGGCATCGAATGGTGTCTCAGCCCGTCGCCATTTCAGATACGGCGCGGGTACTTGCCAACCTTCAGGCGAAGCATGGTGTTTATGCCGTGCTGGGTAACCACGATTGGTGGGATGACCTGTCTGCGCAGCGCCGGGGCGGTGGGCCGAACCTATACGCCGACGCTTTGCAGCAAGTTGGCATTCGCGTCTTGTCCAATGAGGCTCTCAAGCTTGAGGCCGCGGGCTGTTGGCTGGGCGGGGTAGAGGACCAGTTGGCGATTGTCACCGGGCCTGGCCGGTATCGCGGCCTGGACGATTTGCCTGCAACGTTGGCGCAAGTCACCGATGATGATCCAATCGTGATGATGGCGCACGAGCCCGACATCTTTCCTGACATGCCGGATCGGGTTGCATTGACCTTGTCAGGCCATACGCACGGCGGACAAGTGCGACTGTTCGGGTGGTCGCCTTTGGTGCCGTCGAGGTTCGGCAATCGCTTTGCCTATGGGCATGTACGTGAAAACGGTCGCGATCTGGTCGTGTCGGGCGGGATCGGGTGTTCAATCCTGCCTGTCCGGTTCGGCGTAACCCCTGAAATCACGGTCATAGACCTGTCTGCCTGACCGATGGGTGGAATCCTGCCGCCCTGATCCGCTTTTGACCGCGTGTGGGATTGTAAGGCGGGCAACAGTGCTTACGTAAGGTGAGCGGGGGGAGAGAACCGCCAATCTAGTCAAAAACAGCTGGGCAGCGCGCCGAAAAACTTTGGGCGCGTCAGTGGTTAGCTATGCCTGATGAGTGAGGGATGGTCACAGGAACCAAAACAGGAGATCACGATGGTCGCACTTTCACAGGGAACTTGGGTTGTCATTGCCGACGGGGAAAAGGCACTGTTCATGGAGAATATCACGGATGCCGACGACCCCAATCTGGTCGTTGTTTCGGTCGAGGAAAACGACACTCCTACGGCCCGTCCCACTGATCGTGCGGGGCGTCGCCCTGACACCGGACCAAACCAGAAATCGGCCGTTGAGGAAGCCAAATGGAAAACCCACGCCAAGTCCTTGTTCGTGCAGGATGTGGCGAACCTATTGAATCGCAAGGGGCTTAAAGGTGCCTACAAGCGTCTGGTCCTTGTAGCCAGCCCTCATGTTCTGGGGCTGCTGCGCCGACGCCTTCACAGCGAAGTTCTGAACAAGGTTGTGGCCGAAGTCGACAAGACCCTGACCAATCACCCGCTGCACAAGGTTGAGCAGGTATTGGTAAACCGTTTGAAGCCAGCAGTTTAAGGGCGTCTGCTAAAGCGGGCAGCTAGGCTGCCCGTTTACGCGCTGGACGCAGAGAGCATTTGGCGCAAGGCAGACATCGCCGTATTCGGGCTATCAACCCATGTTATGAAATCGGCCAGCGAGGAATCCGCGAAACCCTGACCGATGACCTGCTGCAGCAGTTCGTGCAGCGCATCCCAGTATCCGTCCACATTCATGACCAGAATCGGCTTGTCATGCAGGCCCAGTTGCCGCCATGTCAGCGCCTCGAACAGCTCATCCAGCGACCCCGGACCGCCCGGCAGAACGACAACGGCATCAGCGTTCATGATCATCACCTTTTTGCGTTCGTGCATCGTTTCAGTGATCACGAAACGCGTCAGGTCGGTTTTGCCTACCTCACGCTTTAGTAGGTGAACTGGAATGACGCCAAACGTGTCGCCTCCGGCAGATTGCGCAGCGCGCGCGACCTCTCCCATCAGGCCGACATCGCCTGCTCCGTAGACCAACCTCCAGCCTTCGTTCGCAAGAAGCTGTCCAAACGTGCGGGCGGCATCGGAATAGGCAGAATTTACGCCATTTCGTGACCCGCAATACACACAGACGGATTTCTGGGACATAAGAGGGCTTCTCCGGGGTTGTATATGGGGTTTTGACCCCTGATAGCGGGATTGATAGATTGGCTCAACCGTCAGGCAGAATGCGTTGCTGTAAAACCATTTACGCGGCGGAGTGAAAGGGGAATTATGGACGCGAATTCGGAAAACGAAAGCTCGGGCAAGAACACTTGGCTGGTGATCACCGGAATTCTGGTTCTGGTCGGGGCAGTGGGCGCGTACACATCCGGCATTTTTGGTCCCGAGCAAGAAGAGGCAGCACCTACCTCTGATGTTGCGGTTCAGCCAACGGAAGGCAGCGCTGAAAGCGAAACCGCAAGCAGTGCTGAAGTTTCACCATCCGAGTCAGCCACGCAGGTGCCCACTGACGACCAGCCGCAAGGTTCCGAGACGGAGCCTCAGACCGAGGCAGCCGACGCGACTGAGACAACCGATGCGACCGAGACAGCAGAGGTAGACGTCGAAGCAGCACCTCCTTCCCTGGACCAGATTTTCGTAGAGCCAGACGGAAACGCAGTCCTCTCTGGCAATGCCGAGCCGGGTGCCGAGGTCCGCGTTCTACTGGACGGTGAGCAGGTGCACAGCTTTACCGTGGACGCAAGCGGCCAGTTTGCAGAATTTGTGACCATTCCGTTTTCCAATGCCGCGCGTGGTCTAGCTCTAGAAGCGGATGGGGCGAGCGCCGCAGTACGCTCGGATGATTATCTTATTGCCGCCTTGCCTGAACCGCAGGTGGAAACTCAGCCCGCCGAGACCTCTGAAACTGAGGACCTGCAATCGGATCTTGCCCAGTCGGAGTCATCCCAAGCGGATAACGGTACGTCCACGGAAACCACGGATGCAAATACGCAGCCCAACGAAGGACAGGCGGAACAGACCGCCGAGGCCGAAACAGCGGGCACTGACGAAAATGCTCAGGGCCAACAGGTTGCGATCCTCCGGTCCGGCGACGACGGCGTGGAACTTGTTCAAGGTGCAACACAGGGCGCGGCCGGGGATCAGGTTGCGCTGGATACGATCGGGTATTCGGATGAGGGTCACGTTGAGTTGACCGGGCGGGTGCCGGGCGGTTCGGTCGTGCGTGTGTACCTCAACAATCGCCTCGTCGCGGATTTGCCGCCAGCGGATGATGGCAAATGGCGCAGCGAACTTCAGGGCGTGGACCCCGGCGTCTATACGCTGCGCTTGGACGAGGTCGGCACGGACGGAACCGTTGTCAGCCGTCTTGAAACTCCGTTCAAACGCGAGCCGCTGGACGTCCTGCGCGCGGCTGAGACGCCCGAGCAAACCGAAACTCAGTCAGAAGCGCCCACCATTCGTTCGGTTACCGTACAGGAGGGCGACACCCTTTGGGCAATCTCGCGCGAGCGCTATGGCGACGGCATCCTCTATGTCCGCTTGTTTGATGCCAACCGGGACGCGATCCGCGACCCGGACCTGATCTATCCGGGGCAGGTCTTCACCATCCCCGAATAATCCTGTACCTCTGGCCCTCTTGGGTCAGAGGCCATTCTCTGACCGCAGTATTGGTACGTGATGAGACGAGCAGCCCCGATGCATTCCGAAGACATGCCCCAAAACGACGAACGACAGTCCGGTTGGCGCACGATCCGAAAGGTGGCACCCTATCTGTGGCCCAGCGACGAGCCCTGGGTGAAACGTCGCGTTGTACTGGCGATGGGAATGTTGGTGCTGGCCAAGCTGATCGCCGTCTATACACCGATTTTGTACAAGGGCGCGGTTGACAGTCTGGCGGGTGAGGGCGTGCCACCGCTGGCGCTTGGCGCGGTCGGGCTGACGGTTGCTTATGGCGTGGCTCGCATGATGACCGTGGGCTTTCAGCAACTGCGCGATGCAGCCTTTGCGCCTGTGGGTCAACGCGCATTGCGGGCGCTTGCGCTTGAGACGTTTCAGCACATTCACCGTCTGTCGATGCGGTATCATGTGACGCGCCGAACAGGGGGGCTTAGCCGGATCATCGAGCGGGGCGTAAAGGGTGTCGAGTTCCTGCTGCGCTTTCTTTTGTTCTCGATCGGTCCGCTGATCCTGGAACTGCTGCTGGTCGCGATCATTCTGATGTGGCTGTTCGACGTTTGGTATTTGGTCGTCGTTGTCGTCACTATTGCGCTGTATATCTGGTTTACCTTTGCGGTGACCGAATGGCGCGTAAAGCTGCGGCGTGAGATGAATGATCAGGATACCGAAGCCAATCAACGCGCGATCGATAGCCTGTTGAACTTTGAAACTGTCAAGTATTTCAACGCAGAATCCCGCGAAGCTGAACGGTATGACGTGTCGATGAAAGCCTATGCGGGGGCAGCGCTCAAGACTGCGTATTCGCTGGCTTTCCTGAATTTTGGACAGTCTTTCCTGATCACGTGCGGACTGATCGGAGTGATGGTTCTGGCCGCGATCGGGGTGCAGTCGGGCACGCTGACCGTCGGTGATTTCGTCATGGTAAATGCATACATGATACAGATCACTGTACCGCTGAACTTCCTCGGGACGGTCTACAGGGAAATCCGGCAAGCTCTGGTAGATATGGGCCAGATGTTCGATCTGCTGGAGCAACCGGCCGAGGTCACTGACAAACCCAATGCGCCGGACCTTTCCGTTTCGGGTGGTGAAATAACGTTAGAGAATGTTCGCTTTGGGTATGATGCAGACAGGGAAATTCTGAAGGGTATCTCGCTGACCGTTCCGGCGGGGCAGACGGTCGCTATTGTTGGCGCGACCGGCTCGGGCAAGTCCACCATAGGGCGTCTCTTGTTCCGGTTTTATGATGTGACCGGCGGATCGCTGAAAATAGACGGGCAGGACGTGCGCGACGTGTCTCAGACAAGTTTGCATGCGGCCATTGGTGTCGTGCCTCAGGACACGGTCCTGTTCAACGACACGATCCGCTATAACATCGCCTACGGTCGCGAGAATGCAACGCAAGAGGACGTGGAAGCAGCCGCCAGGGCCGCACAAATACATGATTTCATAGTTACTCTTCCCGAAGGCTATGACACCAAGGTTGGTGAGCGTGGCCTCAAACTGTCGGGCGGTGAGAAACAGAGGGTCGGAATCGCGCGCACGCTGCTGAAAAACCCTCCGATCCTTTTGCTGGACGAAGCGACTTCGGCGCTGGATACGGATACCGAACAGGACATCAAGGACGCTCTGTCACGGGCCGGAGAGGGGCGGACTGTGTTGACCATCGCGCACCGCCTGAGCACCATTGCCGAGGCGGACAGCATTGTGGTGCTCGAACGCGGTGAGATCATCGAACAGGGCACCCATCAGGATCTTCTGCAACGAAGCGGGCGGTATGCGCAGTTGTGGAACCGTCAGCAATCGGACACGAAAGCTGCATAAGGCACTAAGGGTTGTCGGGTGAAATTTAGCGCCTGAAAAAAAGGGGCCGGTTTGACCGGCCCCTTTTTGGTTATTCGGCTGCTTTTAGCGGCGAACCCGGCGGTTGTTCCGGTTTCTGTTCGATGTCCTGCTCTGCCGGTGCCGAATCTTCGGTCCAGACGACCTCGGTGGCCTGTGCCTGACGCGCGGCCTTGCCGATAGCCATGTCCTGAGCAACCTGGCTGGATCGACCGGCCGTAGCGCGTGCAAGCAGTTTACCCAGCCAAATCGCGTAGGTGGTAACCCACACGCGCAGTGCGAGGAAAGATGGCGTCACGATCAACGTCAGAACAGTGGCGATCCCCAGTCCAAAGACAACGGCCGTGGCCAACTGCTTCCACCACAACGCGGTCGGGCTGTTGATGGAATAGCCGCCATTGATAAAGTCTAGCGACAAGCCGAACATCATCGGCGTCAGACCCGCCATCGTTGTCAGGGTGGTCAAAAGAACTGGTCGGATGCGTGCCTCGGCCGTGCGCACAATCGCCTCGATCCGGGGCATATAGCGGCTGTATTCCTGATAGGTGTCAATTAGAACGATATTGTTGTTCACCACGATACCCGCCAAGGCGACGATACCGGTTCCGGTCATGATGATCGAAAACGGCTGCTGCATCACCATCATCCCGATCAGGACACCGGTGGTCGACAGGACAACCGCCAGAAGGACCAGTACCGAATTGTAGAACGAATTGAACTGAGCCAGCAGGATGACGAACATCAACCCCAACGCACCTGCGAAGGCGTTCATGAGAAACGCGCCGGATTCCTCTTGGTCTTCCTGGTCCCCCGTCCATTCCCAGCTTATGGCGTTGCCAAAAGGATCAGTGTCGAGCCACTCGGTCAGGACCGCGATACGTTCGTTCGGGTTGATCGGCGCAATGCGCGCCTCGCCGGAAGCAACCTGCGCCCGCACGCCTTCGGCATTGGTGCCTTCGGCTGTCGAGACAAACTCATACTCGGCACCGTTCGGCCCGGTGATTGTCACTCCGGTCGGTGTTGCGCCTTCGGCAACCTCTTTGACGATGGCTAGCCGCGTTTCCGTTTCATCTGACGCTTCCGTAATGACCTTGCTCAGACCCGGTTCGACGTCAGCCTTAACGTCATAGTAGCGCTGTTGATTGACCCGGTCGATCTGCGCAAGTTTCGCGACAGGCTCACGCGTCACAAAGTTGGATAGCGGCACCAGCCCGTCCGGAGTGCGAACCTTTAGCGTGTCGAGGGTGGACAGCACACGGTCCTCGTCAGGCAGGCGGACGCGGATTTCGATTTCTTCATCCACCGTTTCCGGGCGCATTTCGCCCAGTAGCAGTCCGCGTGTGACCAGTTGGACCATCGCGCCCACGGTCGCGACATCGGCCCCAAAGCGGCCTGCCTTGGCGACATCCACATCTATTTGCCAGTCAATGCCGGGGAGGGGCAGGGTGTCCTCGATCTTGGTCAGGCCGGGTGTTTCGTCGAACACTTCGCGGGCGGCCAGAGTCGCTGTGGTCAGTTCATCCCAGCCGTCACCTTTGATGCGCAAATGCACCGGCTTGGCAGACGCCGGACCTTGTTCGAGGGGTAGAATTTCAACGATGATGCCGGGAATATTCGCCAGCTCAGCATTGATCTGATCCAGAACAAAGTCCCCGTCGTAGTCTGGCGCAATGGTTTGGCGATCCAGCACGCCTCCAAGAATTGGCTCGGACACATTCGGCCGATCTTCCCAGGGAATGATTTCAAACTGCACGCGGCCAACAGTGTCTGCGGGTGCCTGAGCGCCCCCGTTGTTCTGCGTCAGTCCGCCTTCACCCGCAAACGAGAACACGTTGATCACGGCAGGGTGGGCGCTGATAATTTCTTCTGCCGCCAGCACCATAGCGTCTTTTTCGGCCAGAGAGATGTTGCCGCGCGCCCGGACATAGGCAGTCGCCTGTTCCGGTTCGTTCTCGACGAAGAACTCGACGCCCCGATTGTTGTTGCCGTAGGCGGACATGACCGTCGCCACCGCAAAACCAACTGCGAAGATCGAAACGATGGGCATAATCGGATTGCCGACGAGGAACTTGATGAAATGGCCAAAAGGCGAATGCTCGCGCGCCGTGTGCACATGCTGTGCTGGCGCACGTTCGATTTTGGCTGCGCTCAATGTGACGGAACCGGCAAAGGCTCCGAGGATAAACAGCAGCGCGCCGAAGATAAGCCCGCCAGGCGCGTCTGCCGGAAGCAGGTAGGCCGGGTTCAGCACTTGCATGGCGCCAAGGAAAATCATGTATAGCGAAGGCGGCACCATAGCCGCGCGCGCCCACCATGGTGTCCGCGCTCTTAGCCAGTTGGAGGTCCGATCGAAGATACGGCTCAGACGTCCCGAAACACCGCCCATGACCGGCAGGTAGATAAGCGCCACGATCAGGGAAGCCGACAGCACAAAGATCAACGTGACCGGCAGCATACCCATGAACTCGCCCGGCACTCCGGGCCAGAACAGCATGGGAAGAAAGGCGCAAAGCGTCGTGGCCGTGGAGGAAACAATGGGCCAGAACATCCGCTGCGCAGCCTCGACATAGGCGTGCATCGGCCCCACACCTTCCTTGATGCGCTTGTCGGCGTATTCAACAACGACGATGGCCCCGTCGACCAGCATACCAACGGCAAGGATCAGGCCGAACATCACGATATTCGAGATACTTACGCCCATGACGGCGAGGAAAGCAAAGCACAGCAGGAAGGATGTCGGAATCGCAAAACCCACCAGCAATGCGGCGCGGGTTCCCAATGAAGCCAAAACAACGATCATGACCAGCGCGATGGCCGTAAGGACCGAGCCTTCAAGCTGACTGACCATCGAGCCGACTATACGGCTTTGGTCGTTCGACGTGCCCAACTCAATCGCCGCCTGCATCTCTGGTGGCCACTTGGCCTGAGCCGCGGCGATGGTCGTTTTGACATCTTCAACCGTGTCGACCAGGTTGTAGCCCTTGCGCTTGACCACTTGCAAAGCGATCGTCGGCTCTCCGTTAAAGCGCGCTGTGCCCTCGCGGTCTTCAAACGTGTAGTTGATCTGGGCAAGCTCTCCCATCGTGACCACGCGGTCGCCGTTGACCTTGACGGGCAGGTCATAGACGTCCTGCGCAGTTTTGAACGACGAAGGAATCTTGACCGAGAATGTACCCTGCTCGGTTTCGACTTCACCCGCCGCGATAAGCTGATTGTTGTTCTGAACCACGTTGATCAGTTCAGAGGCCGTGACGTTGTAAGCCTCAAGCCGCAGCGGGTCGATGATCACCTCAAGCAGTTCGTCCCGGTTGCCGGCGATCCCCGCTTCCAGAACCGAATCCATTGCCTCCAGCTCGTCCTGCAAGTCTTTGGCAACACGGGCCATTGTGCGTTCTGGAACGGCTCCGGTCAGGTTGACGATCACGATGGGGAATTCGGAGAAGTTGATCTCGGTCAGTGTGTATTGTTCCGCGCCCTCAGGGAAGTCAGCCTGTGCGCTGTTCATCGCGTCACGTACATCGGCCATGATCGCGGTCTTGTCCCAACCGAAATCGAACTCCAGCGCAACCCCGGCATAGCCTTCCGCGGCCGTCGATGTCATTTCCTTGAGGCCGTCCAGATCGGCCAGTTCGGTTTCCATCGGCTTGACCAACAGGTTCTCGGAGTCCTCGGCCGAGATGCCGGGGAACTGCACCGAGACGAACAGGGCGGGAATTTCGATGTCAGGCTCGCCCTCTTTGGGTAAGCCAACATATGCGAACCCGCCAACGACGAGCGAGATCGCGATGAAGGCCAGAACCATTCGGGCCCGGCCAGCGGCCCAACTGACAATTCCGGTCATTTTGCAGCTTCCCGATATGTGGGTTCAACGGTCACGCCGCTGGTCAC
The DNA here is from genome assembly GCF_056539385.1 of Ruegeria sp. BB6. NCBI lineage: Bacteria > Pseudomonadati > Pseudomonadota > Alphaproteobacteria > Rhodobacterales > Roseobacteraceae > Ruegeria > Ruegeria sp. BB6. Next base: position 391,690 of record NZ_JBQFUW010000001.1, on the reverse strand, counting down.
GAACTCTTGTCCAATGACGATAATGTCCACAGTTTCCGGCAAGCCGCCGACCCAGACGCCCTGGGATGTGTCGCGCAGCAGGCGGATGGGCATGAAATCAACGACTTTGCCAAGGCCAACGGTTCGCACGCCGACTTGCCCTTTTTTGTCAAGGGTCAATGCCGATTGCGGTAGCAGATGTGCCTTGGCTCCTTCGGCGGAAATGCGGATATCCGCAGTCTGGCCATCGCGAATGGCAAGTTCCGGGTTGGGCACCGTGATTTCGACCTCGAAGGTCCGAGTCGTCTCATCGGCGGACCTGCTCAGGAAAGTGACGCGCCCGCCGACCTGCAGGCCGGTTACCAGTTGGGCTGTCGCCTCTGACCCGACGATGACGCGGTTCACCTCGGCTTCGGGCACGAATCCCACCAGTTTGATCGGGTCGAGCTGGATGACTGTCGCGCAAAGCGAGCCGGGCTGCATCAGGCTGCCGAGTTCGGCTGTATCGCTTTCCAGCAACCCCTTGAACGGAGCTTCGATTGTCTGCCGGTCGATTTCGCGCTCGGCTGCGGCAACCTCGGCCGCCGCCGCTTCGATCCCAGCGCGCGTCGCCTCCAGCCCGGCCTCGGCGGTTTTCACGCCTGCTTCGGCGCTGCGCATGGCTGCTTGACTGGAAATCCTGCGGGTTTCTGAACCGAACCCTGTCTCTGACAGCCTTTGGGCCGCCGTCAGGTTGATTTGCGCCTCAGCGACCAGCGCATGGGCTTCTTCAAGCCGGGCTTCCGCCTCGGGGATGCGGCTTTCGGCTTCGAGCTTGCCTGCCTCGGCTTCTGCCAGGCTGGCCGGTCGGGTTCCGGGGTCCAGTTCGCACAGCAAATCCCCGGCTTCGACAAAGGTGCCTTTGCGCTTGGGTTCCGAGATCACGGTAGAGGTTGTTTCGGCCAGAACTTCAACTTGACGGTTGGCCTTCGTCTGACCGCGCAGCAGGACCGCGCTGTCAATCTCGCGCGCGACCGAGCGGATAGCCACCACGCCGATGGCAGGTTGATCCGTGGTTGTTTCGGCCCCCGCCTCATCCCCCGAAGTGGGGCTTGCTTCGGCCTCGGCACGACCCGCAAACGCGAACAGTGTATCGCGTTCAAAAACCAGCAGGAACAGGGCAACAACCACCAGAAGCGCGTTTACAATTGAAATCAAACGCATAGAGAATCTCTCCCAGAATTCTTCGCCGAGTATTTCCTGGCGCACGTCCTTAAATGTGGGTCCGATTATGTATCTTTTCCACGCTAAACTGAATAGTTCGGTTCACTTTTTTAAGCAAGAAGCCTTCAGACCGCTGAAAATGTGCGAAATCGGACCCTTGGCTTGGCAGGGACGCCGGGGTATGACATGGCGCCATATGTAAATGATTTAGCCCGGAGCGCAGGGATGAGCGACGTCGACAGTTTCATTGATGAGGTGACCGAAGAGGTGCGCCGTGACCGCCTGTTCCTGCTGTTGCGCCGGTGGGGATGGGTCGGCGTGCTGGCGGTCGTGCTGATCGTCGGCGGTGCCGCCTTCAACGAGATCCGCAAAGCAAGGGCCACTTCGCAGGCCGAGGATCTTGGGGATGCGATTCTTGCAGCTCTGGCTCAGAACGACTCGGCTGAACGCGCGAGCGGTCTGGCCAATGTTCCGTCAAGCTCTGCCGGTGGGGACGCGATCGTAGATATGCTTCTGTCGGCGTCGCAATCCGAAACCGGTTCGACGTCAGAGGCCGTTGAAAGCCTGAACAGCATAGCCGTTCAGGGCGATCTGCCGGAAATCTATCGGGCTATCGCGGCGTTCAAGGCACTTTTGCTGCAAAGCGACACTCTGCCTGCTGCGGACCGTCGGCAACAGTTTGAAGCACTGGCAGCTCCTGGTGCTCCGCTTCGGTTATTGGCCGAAGAGCAACTGGCCCTGATCGACGTGTCCGAAGGGAATGTCGATGCGGCGATCGAAAGGTTGCAGGCGATGCGCCAGGATGCAGAGATTGGCGTTGATCTTCAGCAGCGTGCCGCGCAGTTGATTGTGGCTCTGGGCGGTGAACCCGAACCGCTGGTAGCCCGGCAGGGTTGATCCAAGGCGGAAAGAATGATGGCAGGCGAGTTCGGATAACCATGGTAACAAGTCTTTTTTCCCGAGTAGGATTGTCGGTTGCGGCCGTTTCCCTAACTGTTCTGGCCGCATGTGAGGAACCAGAGGTTATCCTGCCCGGAGCGCGCGAAGATATTCGCCCCGCCGCCGACACTGAAACTGTGGCAACGCGCGGGTCCAAGCCCATCAGCGTTCCCGCACAGAAGGCAAACGCAAGCTGGCCCCAAAGTCCGGGAACTGCCGCTTTTCGGACAACGAACGCTCAGTTGCGTGCGACGCCTCAACGGGTCTGGTCGACCCCGATCGGCAAGGGTGACTCGCGCAAGCAACGGATAACCGCGGAACCCGTCGTAGCTGGCGGGTTGATTTACACGCTCGATTCCGGGGCGACAGTATCCGCGGTTTCTCCGCAGGGGCAGAAAGTCTGGAGTACAGGTCTTATTCCAGCCAGTGATGGCGACTCGGACGCGACCGGCGGTGGCATGGCGTATGCAAATGGCGTCCTTTATGTCTCATCAGGGTTTGGTCGGCTGACGGCGTTGGACGCAAAAACCGGGGTCATCCGGTGGCAAAAGCGTTTGAACGCAACAGGTAGCGGTGCGCCTTTGGTCAATGACGGGTTGCTTTACTTGGTGGCCGGGGATGAAACCGGTTGGGCTATTGATGCCAAGGACGGTCGCATTGCCTGGCAAGTTCAGGGCACTCCAAGCGTCGGAAACGTACTTGGCGCACCAGCGCCTGTGGTTGCGTCCGATCTTGCCGTTTTTGCTTTCGGGTCGGGTGATATTGCCGCGACGTTCCGCAGGGGTGGTATCAGCCGCTGGAATGCGTCGGTGGCCGGCGGACGCCGCGGGCGCGCGGCGGCTCAGATTGTCGATGTGACGGGCGGTCCGATGGTGTCAGGTGACACGATTTACATCGGAAACCACTCGGGGCGGACGGTCGCCTTTGACTCGGGTTCGGGTGAGCGGAAGTGGACCGCGGATGAAGGTGCGGTCGATACGGTCTGGCCTGCTGGAAACAGCCTCTTTCAAGTCAGTGACCGCAGTCAGCTTATTCGTCTGGACGCCGCTACGGGTGCCGTTGTCTGGGCACAGGATTTGCCTGGTTTTGTGAAAGACAAGCCAAACCGCCGTGGGCCGATCGTGGCGCATTACGGGCCGATCATGGCCGGGGGGCGTCTTGTGATTGCATCCAACGATGGATACCTTCGGTTCTTCAGCCCGGTTGACGGTACGCTTGTGCACCGCGTCGAAGTCCCCGGCGGTGCGACCACGGCACCGGTTGTCGCCGGGCAGACGCTTTATGTCGTGTCCGCCAAAGGTGATCTACACGCTTTCCGTTGACGACAAGATGCGCTAAAGGGCGCGTCTGAGTTTTGAAAGTTGAGTATCATGTCGCTGACCCTCGCCATCGTGGGGCGCCCCAATGTGGGCAAATCCACCCTGTTCAACCGCCTCGTGGGCAAACGTCTGGCTTTGGTCGACGACCAACCCGGGGTGACGCGTGACCTGCGCGAAGGCGAAGGGCGCTTGGGTGATCTGCGTTTTACCGTGATCGACACGGCGGGGCTTGAGGATGCAACCGACGACAGCCTGCAAGGTCGGATGCGCCGCCTGACCGAACGCGCAGTGGACATGGCCGATGTCTGCCTGTTCATGATTGACGCGCGGGTGGGGCTGACTCCGACGGATGAGATGTTTGCCGAAATCCTGCGCAAGCGGTCCAAGCACGTTATCCTCGCGGCGAACAAGGCTGAAGGCAGCGCAGCGGATGCAGGTGTGCTCGAAGCCTACAACCTTGGGCTTGGCGAACCGGTTCGTCTGTCCGGCGAGCACGGCGAGGGGATGACGGACCTATATGCTCAGTTGATGCCTCTGGCCGACGCTGCGGCTGAAAGGGCGCAGGATGACGCGCCGGAAACCGATATTGAACTGGATGAGGATGGTGAGGGCGAAACGCCGCTGATCACTGCGGCCAAACCGTTGCAGGTCGCCGTTGTGGGCCGCCCGAATGCCGGGAAATCCACGCTGATCAACAAGATCATCGGCGAAGATCGCCTGCTGACCGGCCCCGAGGCCGGGATCACCCGTGACGCGATCAGCCTTCGGATCGACTGGGCCGACCCGGACGGCAACAGCACCCCGATGCGAATTTTCGACACTGCCGGGATGCGCAAAAAGGCCAAGGTTCAGGAAAAGCTGGAAAAGCTGTCGGTTTCTGATGGGCTGCGCGCCGTGAAATTTGCCGAGGTCGTGGTGGTCCTGCTGGACGCGGCTATTCCGTTTGAACAGCAAGACTTGCGAATTGCGGATCTGGCAGAGCGCGAGGGCCGCGCGGTGGTCGTCGCCGTGAACAAATGGGACATCGAAGAGGACAAGCAGGAGAAACTGCGCGATCTGAAAGAATCCTTCGAGCGTCTGTTGCCACAGTTGCGGGGTGCGCCCCTGATCACCGTGTCCGCTAAAACGGGCCGGGGCTTGGAGCGCCTGCGCGCCGCCATCTTGCGCGCTCATGACGTGTGGAATCGCCGCGTGCCGACCGCTGCACTGAACCGTTGGCTGACCGCGATGCTGGAACAGCACCCGCCGCCAGCGCCGCAGGGTCGCCGGATTAAGCTGCGTTATATGACTCAGGCCAAGACCCGCCCGCCGGGATTTGTCGTCATGTGCTCGCACCCTGACAAGATGCCCGAAAGCTATAACCGGTATCTGGTCAACGGGCTGCGCGAGGATTTCGACATGCCCGGCACGCCCATCCGCCTGACGTTGCGCGGGCAGGGCGACAAGAACCCCTACAAGGGACGCCGCAAGAAAAACGCGGGTGCGCTGGCCAAACATCTCAAGGGCCGCGCGTAACCGCGCCAATTTTCAGCATTTTTGGCTCAGGGGCGTGACAGGCCCATGACTGCGCGCTAGCATTCGCAAGCGTGCATTTGTTTTCGTGCGCTTTTTTCGTTTGCGGAATTTTCCGCGCTTCGTTTTGAACCCATATTGGACCGGGCCATCGTGGGGAGCCGACTTGATGGATCTGAGGGAATACACAAGACAATACGCTGTGCAGGACAATCGACTGGCCGCACTCAGCTATTTCGGAACATTTGCAGTTTATTTTTCGTCGCTGGCTTTGGCGATTGTCTACGTGGATCGCTGGTATGTCATGATCCCGGCCGGGGTCGTTTTCGCGTTCTCTGCTGTGCGGCTCTATGTTCTTCAACATGATTGCGGGCACCATTCCCTGTTTGAGACGCGTCAACAGAATGAATGGGCGGGGCATGGGTTGTCTCCGTTCACTTTCGCGCCGTTTGAAGTGATGAAGCAAAACCACAACCTGCATCACTCTGGCATCGGCAACCTCGAGCATCGCGAGACCGGCGAGATTCATACGATGACGGTACGCGAATGGAACGAAGCTGATTGGAAGGCACGGCTGTTCTATCGTCTTTACCGCAACCCCTTCATCCTTGTCCCGGTAGGCGCGCTGTTTACCTATTTCATCCGGTACCGCTGGCCCAAGAATACGGTCCGGTTCGGTGTCGCTGGGGTTCTGTTGCACAACCTGTCGATTGTTGTGTTTCTTGGGCTGCTTTACCTGATTGCAGGGACGACGGGAATTCTGGTCTGGCTTGTCTTTTCCTTGTTGGGCGGGATGCTGGGCGTATTTCTCGTCTACCTGCAGCATAATTTCGAGGACACCTATTGGGACCGCCGCCCTGATTTGGACCCCAAACTGGCCGCGTTGCAAGGATCGTCGGCGCTGGATTTCGGCTGGTGGTTTGACAATGCCGTTGCCTGCATCACGTTGCACGATATTCACCACTTCAACGCCCGTATCCCATCTTATCGGCTGCGCGCGTGCCACTATAACCTTCCACCGGAATACACACCTCGGCGAATCAAATTTCCCGAGGCGGTTGCGGCCCTGAACCTGAAATTGTGGGATGAAGACGCAAAGCGCCTTGTTCCGTTTCCTAAAAAGGATCGGTCTACCGGTCTCGCCCATAGCAACTGACGCCCGGGCGGGTATCCACGAAACACCCTGCCTTGCAGAATGTATATCTTGTGTATTTACATGTGGGCGGGGAGAAACAGAAAGGACAAAGAATGACCGCAGTGACCGACGTTAAAGGCGTAGGCGACGCGCTTGGCCAATTGTTGATTGCCAATGGGTTCAAAACGGCTGAAGCCCTCGCCAAGGCAACCCCCGACGCTCTGGTCAAAGTTCCCCGAATAGGCGCGGCCCGCGCACCAGTTCTGATCGCTGCCGCGAAAGAGGCGACTGGCGGGAAACCCGCCGCAAAGCCCACTTCACGCCGTGCCCCAGCGAAAAAGCCTGCGGCCAAAAAGCCAGCAGCACGCAAGCCTGCCGCACGAAAAACAGTGGCTGCCGCCGCTGCCGAAAAACGAGCCGAGGAAGCGGCCCGCAAAGCAGCCGAAGAAAAAGCAGCCGCCGAAGCAAAGGCCAAGAAAAAGGCTAAGGCCAAAGCCAAGGCTGAGAAAGCTGCTAAGAAGCGCGCCGAAATGGAGGCCGTGTTCTCGAAAGCCAAGGACAAGGTAAAGGCCAAGGCGAAGAAGGATAAGAAGTCCAAGAAGGACGATAAGAAAAAGGGCGACAAGAAGAAGGACGCCAAAAAGAGCGAGAAGAAGAAGGATAAGAAAAAGGCGAAGAAGTAAGCCTTCCTCGCCTTTGATCCTTATGAAACCGGCGGCTCTGGCGCGCCGGTTTTCTTATGCCAGTGTGCCGTCCAGTTGCAGCGTCAGCTTGCCGCCCAGATAGGGGGCCAGCACCTCGGGCAGGGTGACCGTGCCATCGGCGTTCTGTCCGTTTTCCAGCACCGCGATCAGGCAGCGCCCCACCGCCAGGCCCGAGCCGTTCAGCGTGTGGACATATTCCGGCTTGCCGCCGCCCTCGGGCCGGAAGCGCGCATTCATGCGGCGGGCCTGAAAGTCGCCGCAGGTCGAGACCGAGCTGATCTCACGATACGTATCCTGACCGGGCAGCCATGCCTCGATGTCATAGGTGCGGCGCGCGCCGAAACCCATGTCTCCGGTACACAGGATCACGGTGCGATAGGGCACGCCCAGCTTTTCCAGAATCCCCTCGGCGCAGCGCAACATGCGCTTCTGTTCGTCGTCGGAATTGTCCGGATGCGTGACCGAGACCATCTCGACTTTTTCAAACTGGTGCTGGCGCAGCATCCCGCGCGTGTCCTTGCCTGCGGAACCGGCCTCGGAGCGGAAGCACAGCGAATGCGCGGTATAACGGCGGGGCAGGTAGCTTTCCTCGATCAACGTGTCGTTGACGATATTGGTCAGCGAGACCTCGGACGTTGGGATTAGCCACCACCCTTCGCGGGTCTGATAGCTGTCCTCGCCGAATTTCGGCAGTTGCCCCGTGCCCTGCATCATCTCGGACAGAACCAGAACCGGGCCGTTCACCTCGGTTAGCTCATTTTCGTTGATATGCGTGTCCAGCATGAACTGCGCCAGCGCCCGGTGGATGCGCGCAACACCGCCGGACAGCAGGACAAAGCGCGAGCCAGAGAGCTTTGCGGCGGTCTCGAAATCCATGCCGTGCTGCACAGCTTCGATCTCAAAATGCTCTTTCGGCGCAAAGTCCAGTTCGCGCGGAGTGCCCCAGCGGTTGACCTCGACATTGTCGTTCTCGTCCGCGCCTTCGGGCACATCCTCGGCGGGCAGGTTGGGGATGCGGATCAACTGATCGGTCAGCAGCGCGTCAAGATCCTTGGCCTCGGTCTGCATCCGGGCGATCTCGGCCTTTTTCTCAGCCACAAGCGCGCGCAGGCGTTCAAACTCAGCCTCGTCGCCGCGCCCCTTGGCGGCACCGACCTCTTTGGATGCTTTGTTCTGTTCGGCCTGAGCGGTCTCGGCTGCCAAAATCTTGGCGCGGCGGCTTTCATCCAGCCTTAACAGGTCTGACGACACCGGCGCGTCCCCACGGCGCGCAAGGGCGGCGTCGAAGGCGGCTGGGTTTTCGCGAATGGCGCGGATGTCGTGCATGGTTCAGGTCCTTGAATGCGTGAATCACTGAAACCGCTTATGCACCATCTGAATGGCAGGGTGTAGCACCGGATACGACTAAACATCGCCCTCGTGCGTTTCATGCGCCAGATGGCCATCCCATTCCTCGGCCGGGATTTTTGGCTCGGCTGGGTCGGCCATGTAAGAGGGCGTCATGATCTGCACGTTGTTCTCATTAAACACGGCCACGATATTACGATGCAGGTCCGAGCGGATCTTTGGGATAATGCTGCCGCGAGTCGAGTACCCGTTGATCTGATAATTGATCGCGTAATCGGCCAAAGCGGTCCACAAAACAAAGGGCTCTGGCTTGGCCTTGATCCCCTTGGTGCGGCGCGCGGCTTCGATCAGCATGGCCTCGACCTTTTCAGGCGGTTCCTCGTATCCGATGCCGACTGTGGTGTGCAAAAGCAAACCGCTGCCATCGGTTTTCTTCGAGAAGTTCACCACGTCCGAATTCATAAGCTGCGCATTGGGGATCGAGATCAGTTCGTTTTTGATCGACTTGAGATGCGTTTCCATCAGCTTGATCTGCACCACGTCACCGATGTGATCGCCGATCTGGATGCGGTCCCCGATCGAGGTTGAGCGGCGATAGATCACGAAAAGCCCGGCCAGCATGTTCGACACGACCGAGTTCGCGCCCAGCGACAGCATTGCACCTACCAGAATGGTCAGTCCCTGAAACGCGGCTGAGTCCGATCCGGGGATGTAGGGCACGGCAAACACAAGCGCGATCAGGATGACGACGACACGGGCGATGTTGAAAGTTGGGTTCACCCAGTGACGCTCGAAATCGCCCATGTCGAACGTGCCCGCCTCGACCGCGTCGAAGAAAACACGCATGCCCTTAATGATGTACATCGTCACCCAGGTGATTAGCGCAAGCATGATCAGGTTGGGGATGTAGCTGATGATTCCCTTGAAGATCAGCAGAACCGGTTCGGTCAGGTAGGTCAGCAATAGCTGCGCGAAATAGCGAGTTTCTGCAAAGGCCAGCAGGACGAAAGACAGGTAGTAGTAGAACCCCAGAAAGAAGATCACCAACAGGATGAAACTCAGCCCATACCGCACCAAGGCCGCGATCGCCTCTGCCTGAACGCTTTTGGCGGTGGCGGTCTCAACATCCTTCAAGTGGCGCTTGACAAATTTGATGGTGCGACGCCTGATCCTGCGGTGTATCCAAAGTATTGTCGCGACAAACAGGCCAAAGCCAGCCGTCCACGCCACAGCTTCGATCGCACCCGACACGCGTGCCTGTTCGGTTCGGTTGGCCCGGTAGGCGATTATTGCTTCTTCTATCGCTTCACCGTGAAGAAAGCTGAGAACATCCAGCGCCATCTGCTCGAGTTCGGCGTCGGCAACCGTGACGATTGAAACGGCGACACCGTCCACCAGAATACTCGTTCCCAGATCGGTTTCCTCATAGGTGATCGTGATGCTGGGGCTTTCGGATGTTTCAGCCGCTTGGATAATGTTGTCTTGGACAGATTCTGCACGTTCTTGCGCGGGCAAGGCGGTGGAGCCTCGAAGGAAAAACAAGGTGTCGCCATCGACAATCACCGGTGCCTTGAAGGTGTCAGGTTGCTGTTCGGTGGTTTCGACTTCGGTCTCGGTTTCCTGTGCCGATGCAGATGGCACCAGCAGAGCCAGCCACAAGGCCGCGATCATCACCCGGCCAACCATGCCAACAATATGAAATAATTGCGCCATTTGCCCTCCCGCCGCTCAACTATATCCATCCAAGGCGGTGTTCCTAGAAGTCAAACGCAACTTCGGCCTGAAACTGTGATCATTTTGAGCCAATCCCCGAAAAAACCTGCGCCACCATTCCTTGCAAACAGACAGTTCAAAGAATAGGTTCTCGCCAAATTTGCGGAGCGCTTCCGCAAGACCAAACCAAAAGGAATATCCCATGGAAGGTGGCGCAATCGCCCAGTTTCTCCCGCTGATCCTGATCTTCGCGATCATGTATTTCCTGCTGATCCGTCCGCAGCAGAAGAAGATGAAGGAACATCAGGCCATGGTCGAGGCTGTGCGCCGGGGCGATCAGGTGGTCACTCAGGGTGGTCTGATCGGCAAAGTGTCGAAGGTCAAGGAAGGCGACAACGAGATCGAGGTCGAGATCGCCGAAGGCGTCAAGGTCCGTGTGGTCAAATCGACCATTGCGCAGGTTCTGAACAAGACCGAGCCAGCGAAGTAACTTCGCACGACAATTCCTTGAAAAGGCAGGGTAATGCTGCAAATTGATACCTGGAAGCGGGTTCTGATCTGGGCGGTCTGTGTGATCGGTCTGCTGATGGCCCTGCCGAATGCGTTTTACACGCGCGTCGAGCAATCCAACGACGCCAAGGCCGCGATCGAGCTTGGGTTGGGTACCCCCGAGATGCAGGCCGAGGCGGGGCAATGGCCGAATTGGTTGCCATCTTCTCTGGTCAATCTTGGCCTCGATCTGCGCGGGGGCGCGCATCTGCTGGCCGAAGTGCAGGTCAGCGATGTCTACGAATCCCGCATGGATGCGATGTGGCCGGAAATCCGCGACGCCTTGCGCGATGAGCGGGGCACCATTGGCACTATCCGCCGCCAAGATTCGGCTCCGGATGAGATTCGCGTGCGCATCAGCCAACCCGAAGGTATGCCTCGCGCGCTGGAAGTCGTGCGTGGGCTGGCCCGTCAGGTGCAAACTCTGACCGGAGTAGGCGCCACCGATATCGAGGCGCGGGCCGAGGGTGACACGATCATCGTGCAACTGTCCGAGGCTGAAAGGCTTGCCTCGGACGACCGCACAGTACGTCAGTCGCTTGAGATCATTCGCCGCCGGATCGACGAGGTCGGCACCCGAGAGCCAACGATTCAACGGCAGGGTACGGACCGGATTCTGATTCAGGTTCCGGGCATCGGCAGTGCAGGTGAGCTGAAAGAGATCATCGGCACAACTGCGCAACTGACCTTTAACCCGGTTGTCAGTCGCGGCACCAATCCTGATGCCGTCGCTGGTGTGGGTGAGAAAGTCGTCCCATCCATCGACGAAGACGGCGTGTACTACACACTTGATGCAGCGCCCGTGGTGACGGGCGAAGAACTGGTGGATGCGCAACCTGCGTTCGACCAGAACGGTCGCCCTGCGGTGAACTTCCGGTTCAACACGTCCGGGGCCCGCAAATTCGGCGACTACACGCTGGAAAACATCGGCGCGCCCTTTGCCATCGTTCTGGATGATGAGGTGATCTCGGCCCCCGTGATCCAAAGCCATATTCCCGGCGGATCAGGCATTATTACCGGCAATTTCACCGTTGAGGAAAGCACCAATCTGGCTGTTCTGCTGCGCGCGGGTGCCCTGCCTGCAGGGTTGGAGTTCCTGGAAGAACGCACCATTGGCCCGGAACTGGGCCAAGACAGCATCGACGCCGGTAAGGTCGCGACCATCGTGGCATTTGTCGCCGTGCTGGTCTTTATGGCGCTCAGCTATGGTCTGTTCGGCGTTTTTGCCAATATCGCGCTGATCCTTAACGTTGGGCTGTTGTTTGGCCTGCTGTCACTGATCGGGGCGACGCTGACCTTGCCCGGTATCGCGGGCATCGTTCTAACGGTCGGTATGGCGGTTGATGCCAATGTGCTGATCTTTGAACGTATACGCGAGGAACTGAAATCCGCCCGCGGTCCAGCGCGCGCGATTGAGCTGGGCTATGAAAAGGCGCTGTCTGCCATTCTGGACGCAAACGTGACCACCTTCATCACCGCCGTGATCCTGTTTGCCATGGGCAGCGGGCCGGTGCGCGGCTTTGCCATCACTCTGGGTCTGGGCATCCTCACCTCGGTCTTCACCGCGATCTTCGTGACGCGCCTGATGATCGTGATGTGGTTTGAACGCCGCCGCCCGAAAACGATCGAGGTTTGATCATGAGACTGAAACTTGTCCCGCAAAACACCTCGTTCGATTTCTTCAGCCGCTGGAAGGTCTGGTTGGGTATCTCTGGCCTGATGATGGTGATCGCGTTTACGTCCTTCATGCTGCAAGGGCTGAACTTCGGCATCGACTTCCGAGGTGGAACCACGATCCGCACGCAATCGGCGCAGGAAATCGACGTGGGTGCCTATCGCGACGCTATCGCGCCGCTGGAGTTGGGCGACGTCACGATCACCGAAATTTTCGACCCAACCTTCGGTGAAGACGAAAATGTCGCCATGATCCGCATTCAGGCGCAGGCCGACGCCGAGGCTGTATCGGCCGCAACAGTCACGGCAGTGGAGGCGGCGCTGAAAGGGGCAGCACCGGACATCGTTTTTGTATCCGTCGAATCCGTCGGCCCCAAGGTTTCGGGCGAGTTGATCCAGACCGCCGTGATCGCCGTTGTCCTCGCTATCGGAGCCGTGCTTGTCTATATCTGGCTCCGCTTTGAGTGGCAGTTCGCTTTGGGCGCGGTGGCTGCGTTGGTGCATGACGTGATCCTGACCATCGGTATCTTCTCGGAACTGCAAATTCGTTTCGATCTGGCCATCATCGCCGCACTTCTGACCATCGTGGGCTATTCGTTGAACGACACCGTGGTCGTCTTTGACCGCGTGCGCGAGAACCTGCGCAAGTACAAAAAGAAAGAGCTGAAAGAGGTTCTGAACATCTCGATCAACGAAACGCTCAGCCGGACAGTCATGACCTCGGTCACAACCCTGCTGGCGCTGATCTCGCTATATGTACTGGGCGGAGACGTCATCCGCGGCTTTGTCTTCGCGATGATCTGGGGCGTGATCGTGGGAACTTATTCCTCGGTCTTTGTCGCCTCGACCATCCTGCTATGGCTGGGCGTTAAACGCGACTGGTCCAAGCCGTCGAACACGGCAGGCAACCAGTTTGCCAACGTCGATGCCTGATGTTTTCGGCCAGTCCCCGACGGGGCTGGCCGTCATCGTTTTCGCCGCTTTCCTGGGCGGCATTGTTCGCGGCTTTTCCGGCTTTGGAACCGCGCTGATCTTTCTACCAATCGCGACACCCTACCTTGGCCCGTTCGGGGCGCTGATCGGCCTGACCATAATGGATATCTTCGGACCTCTGCCAAACGTGCGCCGCGCGTGGGGTGCTGTCGACCGGGGCGACCTTTTCCGGCTGGTCAGTGGCTGTGCGATCATGCTGCCGATTGGGTTGTGGGTATTGACGCAGGTCGAGCCCGAGGTTTTTCGCTATGCGGTTAGCCTGCTGGCGATCCTCATGTTGATCATTTTGATCCTCGGGCTGCGCTACAATGGTCCTGTCCGGCGAACAATGGTCGCGGGTATTGGCGGAGCTGCAGGTTTTTTGGGGGGCGTCGCCGGATTGCCGGGTCCGGCTGTGATTCTGTTCTACATGTCGCGTCCGCTACCGGTCGAGGTCATTCGCGCTACCATCTTGCTGTTTCTTCTGGTGTTTGACTTTCTCATTCTGGGTTTTTTGTCGGCAATGGGGCGGGTCACTGTCGCGTCGGCGGTGCTGGGTTTCGCGCTGGCGGTGCCGAATCTGGTCGGCAACTGGCTGGGCGGGTGGCTGTTCCGTCCCGAGCGAGAAAAACTGTACCGAACCGCAGCATATGTAGCGATCGCACTGGCGGCCTTGTCGGGGCTGCCACTTTGGGGCTAGAACGCGTCCATGCGCCTGAATGAGATCACGTATAACAACGCAGTACCCGTCGACGGATATGGTCCGGGGTTCTTCCGAATTGGTGGAGAAGTCCACGAAGGGGCGGTTCTGACAAGCCCTCAGGGGACGACGGTTTGGAATGGCTACACGGACGAAGGCGCATTGCTGGCGCTGGCCGATCACATAGATGTCCTGTTCATCGGAACCGGGGCCGAACTTGCCCATATTCCCGCCGATCTCAGAACCGAACTGGAAAGCGCTGGCATTGGGGTTGAGATCATGAGCTCTCCCGCTGCGTGCCGTACCTACAATGTATTGTTGTCCGAGGGGCGCCGCATTGCGCTTGCCCTAATCCCTGTCTAAGGGATCCATCTTCATCTGGCTAAAAATATCCCGGAGAGCGGGCATTGGTGCGCCATTGGTTCAAGCGCCAATGGCGGCGGGGCTGGCCCCTCACTTCAGCCAGTGTCAACAAAACACGATTCACGCTGTGCGGCAAATCCTGTCTTTTGTCCTTTCGTGCAATCCGTTAAGCGAAAGACATGACACTGACTGTAACCGAACTGGCCATCGCCCGAGGCGGGGTTCCTGTGCTCGAAGGGCTCAGCTTTGTGCTGCACCCCGGTAAGGCGCTGATCCTGCGTGGTCCGAACGGGATTGGTAAAACCACATTGTTGAGAACGCTTGCGGGGCTGCAGCCTCCGCTTGCCGGGCAAATCCAAGGGGCCGAGGACCAGATAGCCTATGCCTCTCATTCCGACGGTTTGAAGCCAACTCTGACGGTGGTCGAAAACCTTGTGTTCTGGGCGTCCGTATTTGGTACACATGACATTCAGCCTGCTTTGGACGCTTTTGCGCTGGTTGAGCTGTCTGATCGGCACGCTGGCAACTTGTCCGCAGGTCAGAAACGAAGGCTGGGGCTGGCTCGTATGCTGGTTACAGGTCGCCCGATCTGGATGCTGGACGAACCAACCGTTTCGCTGGATCGCGACGCGGTTCAGATGTTCGCGGATGCTGTCCGCGCGCATCTTGGGCAGGGTGGCTCCGCCCTGATTGCCACCCATATTGACCTTGGGCTGGACGGAGAGGTTCTGGATGTCGCCCCCAACAAGGCCAAACCGACACCCATTGACGAGTTCGACGGAGGCTTTCTGTGATAGCCCTGCTGCTGCGTGACCTGAAACTGGCTTTCCGCGCAGGCGGCGGTTTTGGTCTTGGCCTTGCGTTCTTTTTGATTGTCACGGTTCTGGTGCCCTTTGCGGTCGGTCCGCAATCATCACTGCTGTCGACCATTGCCCCCGGTATTCTTTGGCTGGGTGCGCTGCTGGCTTGCCTTTTGTCTTTGGACCGATTGCTGGCGCTGGACTGGGAAGACGGCTCGCTCGACCTGCTGGCAACAGCGCCCCTGCCGCTTGAGGCGGTCGTGACGATCAAGGCTTTGGCTCATTGGTTGACGACCGGTCTACCGTTGGTTCTGGCCGCTCCGTTTTTGGGGGTTCTGTTGAACCTGCCGATGCCGGGCTACTTCTGGCTCGTTGTTTCTTTGCTGATCGGAACCCCGGCCATGAGTGTCATCGGAACATTTGGCGCAGCCCTTACCGTTGGCCTGAAACGCGGTGGTCTTCTTCTTTCGCTGCTGGTGCTGCCGCTCTATGTACCCACGCTGATCTTTGGGGCCGAAGTAGCCCGCCGTGGCGCAACCGGGATGGAGACCCAAACCCCACTGCTTATGCTGGCCGGTATCACCGCCGCCACAATCGCGCTGTTGCCCTTTGCCAGCGCCGCCGTTTTGCGTATCAACCTTCGGTGACCGGTTCAAAGATTGACTGAGGTCAATTGAGAACGAAACCGACTCGGACTAGATAAGGCCCATGTCTATCGCAGCCAAAACCAACGCTCTGTGGGAATATGCAAACCCGCGCAAGTTCCTCGCAACCAGCGAACGGGTGCTTCCGTTCTTTTGGGTCACCTCTATTGCGTGCATCGTGATCGGTCTGATCTGGGGCTTTTTCTTTACGCCGGATGATTACAAACAGGGCTCGACCGTCAAGATTATCTATCTGCATGTTCCGGCTGCGCTGATGGCGATCAACTGTTGGCTCATGATGCTGGCGGCTTCGCTGGTCTGGCTCGTGCGCCGTCACCACGTTAGCGCCCTTGCCGCGCGTGCTGCGGCTCCGGTCGGAATCGTCATGACATTGATCGCGCTGGCGACCGGAGCAATCTGGGGACAGCCGATGTGGGGCACATGGTGGGCCTGGGACCCGCGCCTGACTTCGTTCCTGATCCTGTTCCTGTTCTATCTGGGCTACGTCGCGCTGTGGGAGGCGATTGAAGACCCCGATACGGCTGCCGATCTGACATCGGTCCTATGTCTGGTTGGCTCAGTCTTCGCGATCCTCAGCCGTTATGCGGTGAATTTCTGGAACCAAGGGCTGCATCAAGGGGCTTCGGTTATGCGTGCCGCTGCCATTACCGGATCAGACACAGAAGAAAAGGTGAGCAATATCTACTTCTATCCGCTGCTCCTGTGCATCATCGGGTTCGTACTCCTGTTCATCGCGCTGGTTCTTTACCGAACCGGAACTGAAATTCGCGCACGCCGAGTCAAGGCGCTGCTGGCACGGGAAAGGGTGGGTGGATGATGCCTGATCTTGGAAAATATGCGGACACTGTATTGTGGTCTTATGTAGTGTCCATCGGCCTGCTGGCTGTGCTGATCGTTCTAAGCGTTATGCGCGGTCGCAAAGTTCGGGCTGAGATGGAAAAGGTGGAAGGCAGGATGTCGCGTAATGGCTAAGATTTCACCGCTGATGATCGCTCCGCCGTTGATTTTTGCGGGATTTGCCGTACTCGCAGGAATCGGCATGTTTCGAGACGACCCCGACGCGCTGCCTTCTGCGCGGGAAGGGCAGCCAGCCCCTCCGGTCGTCGTGACGGATTTCTCTGGCAAGCCGAATTTCAACGACGCCACCCTTAGAGATGGCGAGGTCAAACTGGTCAACTATTGGGCCAGTTGGTGCGCGCCGTGCCGTGTTGAGCACCCCAATCTACAGGTGCTTTCGGATGAAGGTATTCCGGTCTACGGGATCAATTACAAAGATAAGCTTGCAAACGCCGAAGCATTTCTGACCGAACTGGGCGATCCCTATGCCGGTATCGGACGCGATGAGCAGGGCCGCATGGGGCTGGATTGGGGTGTCTACGGAGTGCCAGAGACATACGTAGTTGACGGGCAGGGCACGATCATCCTGCGCTTTGCGGGGCCGATTACACAGCGCGCGATAGAAAGCACTATCCGCCCGGCGCTTGAAAAGGCCGCTGGCAATTAACCCGTTGACTTGAAGTCTTCCGATCTGAGGACGCGCTGAACAGGGCGCAAAGAAAAAGGGGCGCTCGAGTGAGCGCCCCTTAAACGTTCTTGCAAGAACTTAGCTCGCTTTGGCGAGATTCCGCAGCACGTAGTGCAGAACGCCGCCGTTCTCGATGTATTCGATCTCGGGCGCGGTATCGATGCGGCACTTCAGGGTGATGGTTTTCTCAGACCCGTCACCATAGACAATCGTGCAGGGTACTTCCTGCAACGGTTGGATAGTATCCAAACCGTGGATCGAGACAGTTTCGTCACCCTTCAGGCCCAGCGATTTGCGGGTGTCGCCGCCGGTGAACTCGAACGGAATAACGCCCATGCCAACCAGGTTCGAGCGGTGAATACGCTCAAAGCTTTCTGCGATCACTGCTTTGACACCCAGCAGCGCGGTACCTTTGGCAGCCCAGTCACGCGAGGACCCGGCGCCGTACTGTTCGCCACCAAAGACGACCAGCGGTGTGCCCTGTTCCTGATAGGCCATCGAGGCTTCGTAGATCGAGGTTTCAGCGCCGTCTGGACCCTTGGTATAACCGCCTTCCACGCCGTCCAGAATCTCGTTCTTGATGCGGATATTGGCAAAGGTGCCGCGCATCATGATCTCGTGGTTGCCACGGCGAGAGCCATACGAGTTGAACTCGCGCGGCTGCACCTGACGATCAATCAGGTATTTACCAGCGGGCGTGGTGGTTGCGAAGGACCCCGCAGGCGAGATGTGGTCGGTCGTGACCATATCGCCCAGAATGGCCAGAACTTTAGCGCCTTCGATATTGGTGATGGTGCCGGGTTCGGTGCCCATGCCCTGGAAGTAGGGCGGGTTCTGGATATAGGTCGAGGTCGCAGGCCAGTCATAGGTCTCGGCGTCGGTCGTCTCAACACCCTGCCACTTTTCGTCGCCCTTAAAGACGTCGGCGTATTTCGACTGGAACGCTTCGCGGGTGACGGTCTGTTCAACCAGTTCCGCAACTTCCTGCTGAGTCGGCCAGATGTCTTTCATGAAGACATCGTTGCCGTCTTGGTCTTGACCGATCGGCTCGGATGTCAGGTCGATATCCATGGTGCCGGCCAGCGCATAGACCACGACCAGCGGCGGAGAAGCCAGGTAGTTGGCGCGCACGTCCGGCGAGATACGGCCTTCAAAGTTACGGTTGCCCGACAGGACAGACGTGGCAACAAGGTCACCTTCGGCAATCGCCTCGGATAGTTCTTTCTGGATCGGGCCAGAGTTGCCGATACAGGTGGTGCATCCGTAACCAACGAGGTTGAAGCCAACCTTGTCCAGATCTTCCTGAAGGCCAGCGGCCTCAAGATAGGCGGACACAACCTGCGATCCCGGAGCCAGCGAGGTTTTTACCCAAGGCTTGCGGTTCAGGCCCAGAGCGGCCGCCTTACGTGCCACAAGACCCGCGCCGATCATCACATACGGGTTCGAGGTGTTCGTGCACGATGTGATCGACGCGATCACGACCTTGCCCGATTCCATGGTGTAGTCTTCGCCCTTAACAGCGATTTCCTTACCCATCGGACGCTTGAAGGTCTCCTCCATTTCTTTGGTGAAAGCGGCCTTGGCACCTGTCAGGGCGACATAGTCCTGCGGACGTTTCGGTCCCGAGATCGCGGGAACAATGGTGCCCATGTCAAGGCTCAGGGTGTCGGTGTAGATCGGTGCGTAGTCTTCGTCGCGCCAGAAGCCGTTTTCCTTGGCATAGGCTTCGACCAGCGCAATCCGGTCTTCGTCGCGGCCGGTGTTGCGCAGATAGCGCAGGGTTTCACCGTCGATCGGGAAGAAGCCGCAGGTCGCGCCGTATTCCGGTGCCATGTTCGCGATGGTTGCACGGTCTGCAAGCGGCAGACGGTCCAGACCTTCGCCGTAGAACTCGACGAATTTGCCGACAACGCCCTTTTCACGCAGCATTTCAACGACTTTCAGAACCAAGTCGGTGCCGGTGGTGCCTTCAACCAGCTCTCCGGTCAGTTCAAAGCCGATGACTTCGGGGATCAGCATCGAGATCGGCTGACCCAGCATCGCGGCCTCGGCCTCGATACCGCCAACGCCCCAGCCAAGAACGGCCATGCCATTGACCATCGTGGTGTGGCTGTCGGTGCCGACCAGAGTGTCGGGATACGCGACTTCGTCACCGTTCTGATCGGTGTCCGTCCAGACGGTCTGGGCCAGATATTCCAGGTTCACCTGGTGGCAGATACCGGTTCCCGGTGGCACAACGCGGAAGTTGTTGAAGGCGTTCTGGCCCCATTTCAGGAACTGATAGCGTTCCATGTTGCGCTCGTATTCGCGGTCAACATTCATTTGGAACGCGCGCGGATTGCCGAACTCGTCGATCATGACCGAGTGGTCGATGACCAGATCAACAGGATTCAGCGGGTTGATCTTCTGCGCGTCGCCGCCCAGACCTTTGATCCCGTCGCGCATTGCGGCCAGATCGACCACCGCCGGAACACCAGTGAAGTCCTGCATCAGCACGCGGGCAGGGCGGTACGCAATCTCGCGGGGGTTCTTGCCACCGCTTGCGCCCCATTCGGCAAAGGCTTTGATGTCGTCGACCGACACTGAGAAGCCGTCGTCCTCGAACCGCAGCATGTTTTCCAGCACCACTTTCAGCGCGGCTGGCAGTTTCGAGAAATCGCCCAGACCGGCTTCTTGAGCCGCAGGGATCGAGTAATAGGAAATGGATTTGCCATTCACGCTCAGGCTGCGGCGTGTCTTGGCGGTATCCTGTCCGACTTTGATGGGCATCTAATGGCCTCCCTCTCAAATGACGTGGATTTTGGGATTCGCTGGTGGCTATCTGCATCACCCAAGCGCGCGGTTCAAGGTCCAAGACGCAGGGTGCGGCAATTTTTGTATACCATTGCACACATTTTTGAGGGTGCAGCGCTTTAAAGGTCTCAAGAAACCTTGATTGGAGGTTGAACAGCGTTCCGGGTAAACCCATTCAGCATCCGTTAAACCAAAGAGCCGTCATGTACAGATTCGTTCCTGCGTCCGCTTTCCTCTCTTTGTTTCTGGCGGCCTCGGCTTCTGCTGATAGTGATCCTGTGGTCGTAGAGCTGTTTACGTCCCAGGGCTGTTCGTCTTGTCCTCCGGCGGATCAGATCATGCATGAACTGGCCAAACGCGACGATGTCATTGGGTTGGCCCTGCACGTGGACTACTGGGACTATATCGGTTGGAAGGACGAATTCGCCGATCCTGACCACACAGAGAGGCAACGCGCCTACGCCCGTGAAGCGGGACGGTCGATGATCTATACGCCTCAGATGGTGGTTAATGGCCAACAGGATGTTGTCGGAGCGCAGTCTTCTGAGCTGGATCGGTTGATTGACGCTCATCTTGCGACCCAGCCAGAGGCTTCGGTCACGGCAGTGCAATCGGGGGGCCAGATCGTAATTGATGTGGCCCCGACCGCGCTGCTGGCACCAGATTTGTATGACGTTCGCGTTGTCCAGTATTCTCCGATGCGGCACGCTTCTATTCGGCGCGGTGAGCTGGCCGGGCATGATCTGGACTATGCAAATGTGGTTGAGACCTGGCAGATCGCGGGTCAGTGGAACGGCGATGAACCGCAGGAGTTTTCTGTGTCACTGACGTCTGACTTGCCTGCCGTTGTGCTTGTCCAGAGAGCCGGGCATGGCCCCATCGTAGCGGCCACCCGCATCAAGTGATCACGGCATGTCCTGTGGCTGCACCCCAAGGCCGTTCCACGGCTTCCAGCGCCGGTGAATCCAAAACCACTGCCCCATATGCTGTCGGACCACGGCTTCGAGGTCGTCATTGGTATATTGGGTCATTGTCTTGGCGTCGGTGTGGGGCACGGGGTCGTGCAGAACTATTTCAAAGTCCAGACCATTTGGCTGGCGCACTGCGTAGCACGGGATCATGACCGCATTGTACTTCATCGCCAGCTCTGCGTTCAGCACCGAAGTCACCGCGGGCTTGCCGAAAAACATCAGTTCTTCGCCGCCATGCGCGTGTAGGTCGGAAACGATGGCGATGATCCCGCCCTTTTTCAAGGAGCGCACCATCTCGACCATCCCCCTGCGCCCCTGTTCAAACATGGGCGCGCCGGTTTTGTAGAAGGCGTCAACATACATCTCGTTGAAATAAGGGTTTGCCATGCGGCGGTAGAGACATCCGATCGGCTCACCGCCACGCTCCTGAAGGGCAATGCGCGCGGCAAGATAGTGGCCGAAATGGGCGGTGATCATCATGATCGGTTTCCCTTCGGCCACGGCGGTATCAAACGCTGCAACGCCGGGGCCCGAAACCTTTGCATTGCGCTGACGCTCTGTAAAACCTTCGGGCGAAAAATGCTCCATAATCGCCCGGCCCGCATTGTCTGGAACGGCGCGACAAATACGCTTTACTTCGGCATCGGACAGTTCGGGACACGTCAGTTCGAGATTGCTGCGCACCCGTTTGGAGAAGCCTACGATCGGGGCCAAGCCACGCACGATGCCACCCATCGCGGCAATGCGTTTTTCGTAGGGCAGCAAGCGCATAGCGCCCACAACTCCTTTAAGAAACAGACCAGTGACGTAGTATTTGCCAAGCTCAAAGCGGCTTAGTTCAGACTTTTCAACGGGCATAAGAGGTTCTCGGCAACAATTGCGATCTGCCGGGCCAGACATACAAGCCGGAACTCGTAACCACAAGTATTCTGCGCAGAGTTCGGAACTTCTGCTGACCCTTTGACCTATTCGCCAATTTCCTCTGCGATAAGTGTGATGGTGCCGTCATCCGCCAAAGCGCGAATGGCGCTGACGATCTGGGTCATGGCTTCTTCGCCCTCTGCCTGTTTGACGTTGCCGCGTTCGCTCACCTGCTCTCGCAGGTTGTCGGCCATCCTAGACGACATGTTGGAAAGCAAATAATCGACGGTGGATTGGTCTTGTTCCGTTTCAGCCCCACCGAGCGCGGCTACCAGGACAGACTCGTCGACGCCGCGCAAAACGGCAGGGACGTCGCGAGGCAGGACACGGCTTGGAATGTGGGCAAAGGTAAAGATCGATTGCCGGACGACACTGGCAAAGTCTGAATCTTCTTCGTCAAGCGCTGTTAACAACCCATCGCGTGTTGATGCCGCAGACTGGTTCAGGATTGCCCCGACTCGCGGCCCCGGAGCATCGGAAAACGCGACCGCTGGGCGTTGATCAATTTGAGCGGCCAACGACCATCCGATCTGCTCGACTGCTTCTGGGGTAACGTTGGCGGTTTTGGAAACAGCGTAGGTAATGCGACGGGCCACAGGGCCGGGCAGAAGCCCCAGTAGACGCGCGGCTTTGGCGGTCTCTAGCTTTGACAGCATGACTGCTGCGATTTCGGTGCTTTCCGCCTGAACCATCTCGGCCAATTCCTCGGTCGGGATCTGACGCAGGCGTTCCCACGGATCACCAACCTGGCGGACACCGGCGACCTTGCGCAGACGCGCGGCGGTCGCAGGGGCGAGTTTCCCGTTCACTGCATCCAAGGCACTAGCCAAACCGTGTGGAAAGGACAGGCCGACGCTGTCCAGCGCTTCTGCGAATTCCTGCGCGACCGCATCAAGCGTCACGCGATCCACCAATCCCATCTGGTCCAGTTGATGGGTCAGATTCTCCTGCAATTCGTCTGGAAGTTCTTCAAGCGGAATATCCGCGCCTTCGTTCAACAAAAGGCGCACGACCACTGCCGCCTTTTGCCTGTTGCTGAGCCTGCGTGGAACCACGCGCGGCGTTTCGTTGTTTTGTTCGGGCAACGGGGTGTTTGAGCCCGATGCCACCTGTACCAAAGTATTTGCGTCCTGCATCTGCCTGCGGTGCCATTCTTCTGTTCCGCAGGCAGGTTAGCGAGAGTCGGGTAAAGAAAGGCTGAAGCTTAGTAGCTATATGTCAGCCCCGTGCGGATCGCTTCGCGCAGTGACGCCTCGGCCCAGGTTCCTTCGCCGCCCCGCGCTTTGATCTCACGCCATTGCGCGATCGCGAGGTCGGTTTTGCCTTCCAAGACATAGCCCTGTGCCATGTAGGAACGCGCCAGAAGGTTGTCGGGGTTCGTTTGGATTGCATCGTTGTAGAAACTGTTCGCCAGCTCCAAATCGCCCATTTTGCGGTAGGTGAAGCCCCAGTATGTCATGACGCGATCATCGGCCTGATCCATGACCCGAAGAATGTTCTGAGCATTCTCTAGCTGCCCATCGTAGGCAAGTTCGCGAACGGCCTCATAAAGTTCATCTTGGGTAAAGTTCGTTTTGTCCGGCTTCACGCAGCGACCGCGGTCTTTGTCGTAAACGCGTCCGAACAGGCATTTCTTGGTGGTGTTTGTCGGCTTGGGCGGGCTGGCGCTATCCCCGCCTGCGGCATGCAAAGCCGGTGCGAATGCAAATGCCTGAAGAACAATAGCTGAAGCGAATACGATGCGCATTTTCCTACTCCGTTGTCTGAGCTGCTCTGATCAAGCTAGCGCGTTCTCACGAAAAGCTAACAGCCATTCGCTCGCTTTTGTTCACAAGTAGGAAAGATTTTATCAGCTGTTCACAATTTTAGCGCAGCTCTGGCTTTCGGTGTCCCAATAGGTTCCGGGCGCGCAGGATTGAGTTTGCTTTGAGTGGCCGTTGCAGGCCAAGGCAAACGAAGCCGTGCAAGAAAGTGCCAGTGCGCAAAGAAGGGTGCGGATCATCTTTGGGTCTCCTGTTCGGAAATATCCTGCCATCATATCCGAAAATGACCGATCTGGCAAAAGAACGGCCCGGATCACGTCTTGTGGTCCGGGCCGAAAGAAATTCTGAATGGGTTGTTTTATTCCCCAAATACGCGGGTGAAGATCGTATCGACGTGCTTGGTGTGATAGCCGAGGTCGAATTTCTCCTCGATCTCCTCGGTGCTCAGCGCGGCGGTTACGTCGGCATCCCCAAGAAGTTCGGTTTTGAAGTCCTTGCCTTCTTCCCAGACCTTCATCGCGTTGCGCTGTACCAGACGATAGGCGTCTTCGCGGCTGACGCCGGCTTGGGTCAGGGCAAGCAGCACGCGCTGGCTCATGACCAGACCACGGAACTTGTTCATGTTGGCCAGCATGTTGTCCGGGTAGACCACCAGTTTGTCGACCACGCTGGTCAAGCGCGACAGGGCAAAGTCCAGCGTCACGGTCGTGTCAGGGCCAATGTTGCGCTCGACCGAGCTGTGCGAGATATCGCGCTCGTGCCAGAGGGCGACGTTTTCCATCGCGGGGACCACGGCCATACGCACCAGACGGGCCAGACCGGTCAGGTTTTCAGTCAGGACCGGGTTGCGCTTGTGCGGCATGGCGGACGAGCCCTTTTGACCTTTCGAGAAGAACTCTTCGGCCTCCAGCACCTCGGTCCGCTGCATGTGGCGGATTTCTACGGCGATGTTTTCGATGCTGCTGGCGATAACGCCCAGCGTGGCAAAGAAAGCCGCGTGGCGGTCGCGCGGAATGACTTGCGTGCTGATCGGTTCGGGCACCAGACCCAATTGATCGCAGACATGTTCTTCGACACGGGGGTCGATATTAGCGAATGTGCCAACCGCGCCGCTGATTGCGCCGGTTGCGATTTCGGCGCGTGCGTCGCGCATACGGGACAGGTTTCGGTCCATCTCTGCATAGAAACGCGCAAAGGTCAGGCCCATGGTGGTGGGCTCGGCGTGGATGCCGTGGCTGCGGCCGATACGAACGGTTTCCTTGTGCTCGTAGGCGCGGCGCTTGAGGGCGGCCAGCAGACCTTCGAGGTCAGCGATCAGGATATCCGCCGCGCGCGTAAGCTGTACGTTAAAGCAGGTATCCAGCACATCAGAAGACGTCATGCCCTGATGCACGAAGCGGGCTTCTTCACTGCCAACATGCTCGGCCAGGTGAGTCAGGAAGGCGATGACGTCGTGTTTGGTGACGGCCTCGATCTCGTCAATGCGGGCCACGTCGAATTCCACGTCTTTGGCCTTCCACACGGCATCGGCGTTTTCGCGCGGGATCACGCCCAGATTGGCCATAGCTTCGCAGGCATGGGCTTCGATCTCGTACCAGATGCGGAACTTGGTCTCGGGCGACCAGATGGAGACCATCTCGGGGCGGGAATAACGTGGAATCATTGGCAGCAGCACCTTTTTGTGATTTGGCAGAGGGGCGATGCGGCGCGGTTTAAACCCACCCGCGCAAGGGAACAAGGCACGAGTGCTGGTATGAGACGGTTTGCCCTGATTTTGGCGGCGAAAGAATTCCGCCTACTGACCGGAAATGAGATTCTGGAGGCTTTATGACCCTGCCGCAAAGCCTGTCGGAGTTTGAGGGCTGCTGGAGCCTGACCCGCGTCATTCGCGATGCAAAGGCAGGTCAGGTCGTGCACGCCGACGGAACAGTGATCCTGAGCCGTTCAGACGACGGGCTGGTCTACGACGAAGACGTTACTTTGCGCCTTCCGGGGCAACCCGAGTTGAAGGGAACCCGCCGCTATCTTTGGCGTGATGACGGGGAAAAAGTTGCGATTCATTTCGACGACGGCCGCTATTTTCACGCGCTGAAACTGGGGGAAATGCAGGCGTCAGATCACCATGACTGTCCACCGGACAGCTACGATGCCGTCTATGACTTTTCTACTTGGCCACGCTGGAGCGTGCGCTGGATCGTGTCCGGGCCTCGCAAATCCTATGAAATGGACACAGAATATATGCTGCGGTAGCGTAATCATCTTGCAGAAAAGGCTATGACAGGGCATTGCTGTCGCAGAATCTCGGTCCGAATTGGGAGAAGGAAGATGAATTCAAATGTTCTGGCCAACGCGATTGGTCCGCGCGAGGGAACAGCACTGCGCGTCAAGCAGGTTGTTCTGGTTGCGCTGGGCATCGTTGCCCTGGCCGTCGCCGCGAAAATCAAAGTACCGATGTGGCCTGTACCGATCACGATGGGCACTTTTGCCGTTCTGACCATCGGCACCGCCTATGGCGCCCGTCTGGGCCTTGTGACGATGCTGGGTTACCTGCTGGTCGGAGCGCTGGGCTTTGACGTTTTCGCCGGGTCTTCGGCTGAAAAATTCGGCCTGACCTACATGATGGGCGGCACCGGTGGCTATCTGGTGGGTTACCTGATGGCGACCGTCCTGCTGGGCGCTCTGGCTGCGCGCGGCTGGGACCGTTCGGTTGGCAAGCTGGCGCTGGCGCTGGTTCTGGCAAACGTCCTGATCTATGTCCCCGGCCTGCTGTGGCTGGGTCAGCTTTACGGCTGGGACAAGCCGATCCTGGAATGGGGTCTGACACCGTTCCTGGTGGGTGACGCGATCAAGCTGGCTCTGGCCGCTCTGTTGATCCCCGGCCTGTGGAAACTGGTGGGCGACGCCCGCGCCTGATCTACGGCAAACTGACATTGAATGAACCCGCGCCGGAGTGCTTCCGGCGCGGGTTTTTTTTGTTCAATTCAGATACTGGACAAAGCGCGCGGTCACGGTTCAGTGTGAACCCACTAAATCAAAAGGTTTTTGAGTCATGCATATTCCGTTGGGTTCCGTTTTACCCTTTTGCGCAGCGTTGTGGCTGAGTGTCGTTCCGGCCGTTGCTGATACACCGATCACCTACACCGATCAGGGGCGTGCCCTATTCAGCTTTGCGGTCCCTGATTTTTGGGCTGTCCGCACCGGTGGGCCACGAGAGATTGAGGACACCGAGCTGGGCGACCCGCGCGCCGTTGCGCGTGTGATTGGCGTGCGTCCCGTGACGGATGACAGCGCATGGATGGGGTTTGTTTCGCCTGCCGGTGTCGCCTCGATCGATGGAGGGCTGCGTTATCTGCAGGACGTCGACAAGTTTCTTGTGAACGATCCTGATGTTTCCGAGTCCGTTTCTACACGGATCGGTGGTTTGCCTGCCCGTGTGATCCGGGGAACAGGCACACGCGAAGGGCGCGGCGTGAACTTTACCGCCACCGTCATTGATTTGCCACGCGACCGTGTTGCGGTGGTCATTGCTGTGCTGCGCGATGGTGCCGACCCAGCCTATGTAGACGATCTGAACGCCGTTTTTGCGTCGTTCCGATCCGCGCAGTAGGGAGGCTCAGATGACCTATAAACTGTTGAAACGGTCCATTCTGGCGCTGGGACTTGGCGCTGCCAGCTTTACCCTTTCTGCCTGCGATGGCGTGACGGTCGGGGTTGGGTATGGATACGGCTACGGGTACGACCCGTTCTACGACTCGATGCTGTGGAATGACTATTATCATGACGTGAACCGCCCGAATCGGCCACGTCCACCTGAAGGGAAACCGCCAAATCGAACCCAGCCGCCAGTCGGGAAACCGCCCGCGCGCCCCAGACCGCCTGTTGCCAAACCACCGGCGCGTCCGCGCCCTCCGGTTGCGCGACCACCAACAGCACGGCCGCCAATTCACCGCCCAGCCCCACGGCGCTGAGGTTTTCAGGTCAGGAGTTCGGTTGTGATCTGAGCTGATCCCTCAAGTGTCCTGTGTACAGGGCACTTGTCGGCGATCTCTAACAGACGCGCACGCTGGGTTTGGTCAAGCGGACCTTCCAGACGGATTTTCCGCCGGAACAGGTCGACTTTGCCGTCACTGACCAACCCCGCGTCCTGCGCATGAACCTTGTCGTGGCAGACATCGACGGAGATGCCCGTCAACGGCCAGCCCTTGCGCCGGGCATACATGCGGATCGTCATCGAGGTGCAGGCACCTAACCCCGAAGATACAAAACCATAGGGCGACATGCCCTGATCGGAGCCTCCGTATGAGGCGGGCTCATCTGCGACTGCGTGATGCCGGGGGCCGGACTGGATGTCCTGCAAAAACCCAGCGGGATCAGCCTCGGTCACGCGCACGACGCCTTCGGGCGCACCCGGCGGAGGGGCAGGGGGACACAGCGGAACATAGCGTGTGACCCAAGCTGCGATTACATCGGCGGCGTACTCGGCATCCGACGCGCGCGTGATCAGGTGATCTGCATCATCCAGCGTCACAAAGCTTTTGGGATGTTTGGCCGCCAGAAAGATCGTACTTGCGTTGTCCACGCTGACCGTTTCATCCAACGGGGCGTGCAAAACCAAAAGCGCAGCCTTCAGATCGGCAATGGCGGGCGTCAAGGCGGATTCCGAGATGTCGTCCACGAAGGCTTTGCCGATACGGAAAGGGCGTCCGCCCAACGTGACCTCGGCAGAGCCTTGCTGCTGAATCTCGGGCAGGGCGTTTTCAAAGTGATGCGATACATGCCCCGGATCGGCCGGAGCACCCAACGTTGCGATGGCTTTGACGGTTGGAATACCCGCACGCGCGCGCAGCACGGCTGCGCCCCCCAGCGAATGACCAATCAGCAAAGACGGGGCCATGTTGCGTCCGGCCAGATACTGGGCGGCGGCGATTAGGTCCTCGACATTCGATGTGAAGGTGGTGTTTGCAAACTCGCCCTCAGAATGGCCCAAGCCGGTAAAGTCAAAACGCAACACGGCAATGCCCATACCCGCCAAACGCGCAGAAATACGACGTGCAGCGGGAATATCCTTAGAGCAGGTAAAGCAATGCGCGAACAGCGCTGTCGCCAAAACTGGCCCGTCCGGCAGATCAAGACGGGCCGCCAGTTGGTTGCCGTCGTGACCGGTGAATGAGATGCGTTCCGTGGGCATGGCGGCTCCTTAAACTTGCTGCTGTCGCTAATACTGTGGTCATCAAGGGGGCCGCTCAACCCTTATGTAGTAAGCGTCACGTGAAGGTGAGCCGAGAGTAGGGGCAGTGAAGCCCAACCCGAAGCGGGAAATCATTTCATCAAGAAATGTGATGCTATGGCGAATAAATATTCGTTTTTAAAATTAATGCAGCACCCTCATCTTTGGGCTGTCACCAATTCGCAGCCAAGGAGAGTCTCATGGCGCATATCATCACAGCACCCCGCGGATTTGCCCCGCGTCCTGACATACTGATTGCGATTGTCCTGACCGGGATAATCAGCTTTGCCGCCGGACAGTATACATCGCACCCTTCGGTGACCCCGTCGGTTGGCGCTGAAATCGAAGACTGGCACGGCAATGTGCGGCGTTCAAACTGGCCGGGCTAGTGGGTCAGCTCTGACCCATCAGCATCGGATCGAACGGGTAGGTGGTGAGGTTTTCGTACCCATCCTCGGTGATCAGAACCTGATCTTCGAGTTTGATTGAAAAGTCGCCACCCACCTCTCCGACCGCTGCTTCAACGCAAAGCACCATGCCGGGCTCCAGCGGGTAATCATAAGCGCCTGCCACCGCTTTATCCGGGTAAGCGACAAGCGGCCATTCATCACAAAGACCGACCCCATGCATCAGGCAGCCATATTTCTGACCCTGAAACTTGTCATCCAGCCTGTGGCAGTTGGCGGTCAGGTCGGGGATCATCACGCCGGGTTTCAGCATCTCCATGTTGGTCATGATGTGCTCATGCGCGTGCTGCATGGCATAGACCATATCGGCCCGGGGCTTCTCGTCCCCAATCCACCATGTGCGCGAGATATCGATGCAGATGCCGTAGGATCCGATCAGGTCGGTATCAAAGGCGATGATCTCGTTCTTTTGCGTGATCCGAGGCCCGCATTCCTGAAACCACGGGTTGGTCCGCTGACCCGAAGCCAAAAGACGCGTTTCGATCCATTCGCCGCCACGTCGGATGTTTTCTGCGTGCAGAACGGCCCAAATATCATCCTCTGACGTCTTCCCGTCGCCCACATTGGCGCGGGCGAACTTCTCCATCTCGGCCACGGCGGTTTCGCAGGCGTGGCTGGCACAGCGCATGGCCAGTATTTCATCCGGGCCTTTGATCGCGCGGGTTTTCTCGGTGACCTCTTCGCCTTCCATAATCTCGAACCCTTGCGCCTCAAGCGCGCGCAGGCCATGCAGCATGATTTTGTCGACCGCCAGCCGCTTGTTGCCGCCGCTATGTTCCTCGATCAATACCCGCACTTCGTTTGAAAATACGTCAGCCGCGATATCAACCTTGTCGCCCCGGTCGAAGTAGAACAGATCGGCACCGGATCGTTGCTCACGCACCAGTGGGTTGAACGTCGAGAGGAATGGGGAGTTCTTATAGTCCCAGATCACCATGTAGCCATCGGCGCACAGCAGAACCGCGCGGAACGGGTTATGGGTGTTCCAGAGCTGCATGTTCGTGCTGTCGGTCGCATAGCGGATGTTGAGCGGGTCGAACATCAGCACCCCGCCATACCCCCGGTCCACAATTGCCTGGGTCAGGCGTTTCCACCGAAACTCTCGCATCCGGCTCAGGTTGGGTAGGCTCAGGCCCGCTGCCTCCCATTCGGTGAATGCCAGTTGAGTGGGCCCGATCTCGATCCGATCCAGTTCGTTTGGCGTGCCGTCCCCAAGGGTG
Source organism: Ruegeria sp. BB6 (assembly GCF_056539385.1). Taxonomy (NCBI): domain Bacteria; kingdom Pseudomonadati; phylum Pseudomonadota; class Alphaproteobacteria; order Rhodobacterales; family Roseobacteraceae; genus Ruegeria; species Ruegeria sp. BB6. The sequence continues at coordinate 361,229 of NZ_JBQFUW010000001.1, read as the reverse complement.
GCCCCTTTGGTTGGGTCGATCTTGCGGCTGTCCCGGTAGTGCTGGTTCATGGTGGGCCTCCCTGCCTGTTCGTAGACCGTGGAGAATCATTCCCGTTTCGTCTGAAAAAAATGCGACGACCCGTTCGTCGCTTTTTGACCGACAAGGAAAACTTCTGGTGGTAGGTGAAACGCATGACGATCATACTGCAAAACTCGATCCCCTATGACCCGCTGACCCCGCGCCCTCTGCCGGGCATTCAGCCGGCGTCGCTGGACACATGGCTGCACCGCGACGACGCCTTTGCCGCGCAGATGCAGCGTCGGGATGCTCTGTTGAAGGAAAAGCGCGGGGATGTTCTGGCGTTGGATGCATCCGCCATACCCGCCGCGCAGGAGGTTTTGGACCTCGTGCTGCAACATGCCTATCCGGGGTGTTCCGATCTTGTCATCCGCCCGGATGGGCAAGAGGTGACGGTCGACCGTGACAACCCTATGGATACTCTGTGCCGACTGGTTCAAGAGGACATCTGCATCCTGCAAAAGCATGGGGATGAGCATGTCCTGACCGGCGCAGTTTTGTGTTTTCCCGCCAGTTGGACTCTGTCCGAGAAGTTCATGCGCCCTCTGATCGATATCCACGTGCCGGTGGCGAGCTACGACGAGAACATCGCGCGCCGTGTCCAGCGTTTGTTCGATGGGATTCAGCCGGACCGCCCGCTCTGGCGGTTCAATGCGTTGTGGTATGAGGATGCCGAACTGCACCAACCCCGCAGCGAGAGCGCGCGGCGCGAAGTCAAAAAGCCCGGCACCGCCCGGTATCTGCGTAGCGAACGGCAGACCTTGTTGCGGCTACCGAAAACCCAAGCCGTTGTGTTTTCGATCCATACCTATGTACTGGAAGCAAGCAGCCTGCCAAAATGGAAAACCCCGCCTGATGGCGGGGCCTCCTAGGAGGGTCTTTGGTTCGTGAACTACATGCCCAGGGCGTTGGCGACGCCTGCGAACGCACCGCTTGTGCTGAGAGCGGAGATCGCAACCGTATAGGCAAGTACTTGTGTATTCAGACGAAAGTCTTCGCCCCGGATCAGGTTCACAGCGGCCATGGATGCCGCGATCGGGACTGACACGCTGGCCACGGCACCCGTGAGTCCCCAGCTGGTAAGCCGGAGCATGTCATTGGGTTGGTCGTGGTCGAGGGGGGGCGTGTCGTCCCGATCTGAAGTCTGCTCGGTGGTTTCTGTCCGAAAAGCGATGCTGAGCAACTGCTCATCTGACAGCTGGATCGGCCGGGCTGCTGGTTTCAGCGCCTTTTTTTCTGGCTCATCCAGGTCTTCTTCCTCGGTAATGTCCAGCCCCGCAAACGGGCCTGAGACTGCCTCGAAAATCTGTTTTCTGTTCCGCTTTTTCGCGGGCGGTAGAGTGTCAAAGGCACTCATGAATTGCTGGATTGTCAGCACGGTGTTGGGTGAAAGCCACTCAACACGCTGCGTCGAGCAGATGTCGACCATCCGGTAAAGGATGACCACCAACATAAGCTCGGAAATTTCGCTGTCGTCCAATAGGGCTGAGACCGGGCAGATCGTGACCGTCAACCGGTTCTCAGGCAAGGTTACGGCTGGCTTTTGAATGGTTTTCAGACCTGCTGCGCGATCCATGCGCTCGAAACGGTCTTCGGTCTGGACAACCTGCGTGTCCAAAGTCAGACGCACGAGGTATTGGCTGGATACGATGCTGGCTTCGGTTGTATCCCGTACTGTCTTGCGTTCAACCAGATGACCGTAGTCTTCCAGAGTGGCAGCAACGATGGCTGCGAAACGTTCGATCGCGCCTTCGGTCTCACCGTTGAACTGCAGACCGCCGTGGTAGCTGTGCTTGGGAGTCACTGCCTTTTCCTTTGTCGCATCCTCTCGTGAAAACAAATTTACCAAGCGAAATTGGGCAGATTTGGGCGAAAATGGAAAAAAATGAGAAAATGCAAAGATTGATTACGCTATGGAAACCTAGGCATTTTAGGGGCCGTTTAATGTCTGTGGCGACAATGTGGCTGAATTGAGGAACACCGGTGCGGAAACAAGGCAAGCGTCAACTATCGATTCGGGCGGCCATAATCGCGATAGATTGTTGGTAGACCGTGGCTGCATTCCACTGCTGAATCACTGCGAAATTCGGCTGCCCGGGTTGATAGCCCCGGCCAGGTTTCCAACCCTTCTTACGCAGAAAATTGGCCGTTGAGGCCAACGCATCAGTCATATTGTAAAAATCGACCTTGCCATCGCCCGTGGCATCGACCCCGTAGGTCAGAGCGTTCCCGGGCAGAAACTGCGTGTGCCCCAATTCGCCATGTTTCGCCCCCTTGGTCGCTGTCGTAATGCTGCCTTTATCGATCAGTTTTAGGGCGCCGATGGCGTGAGGGACAAAGAACTCGGATCGGCGACAATCATAGGCAAGCGTGGTTATTGCTGACACAACCTGACTGTCGCCCATAAAGTTTCCAAAGCCGGTTTCCATTCCGTGGATAGCAATCAAGACCCCCGCAGGTACCCCGTACTGGCGTTCAAGAGCCGCATAAAACTGAGGGTTGCGGGCTTTGCGTTTGCGCCCTTGTGCGACGATTGCGTTCGCTCCGCGCACCTGCATGAATTTGTCCAAGGAGTATTTAAAGCTCTTTTGGTTGCGGTCGGCGGCGATGGTGCGCGTTGCGTATGTCGTCTGGGACAGCGCCTGTAGACCCCTCTTTTTCACCCCGGCGCGCTTGGCTTGCCTTGCAAAGTCGGATTTCCAGGCTTCAAACCCCGCGCTGGTGTCGCCACAGGGCGCGGCCACGCCGACGGTTGGAAGTGAAATTGCAAGAATGAGGGCTAATCGAAACACGGTCAAAATCCGGTCGGCTGAAATGCTGAGTCCAAGCCTATGCGGTATTCCCAGATGCGCAAAGAGGTTTAATACAGGTCCAGTTCACCCGTTCCTTTCAGGCTTTCAAACCACTCTTCGGGCGTTTTGTTGATTTTCGCGTGTTTGACCATCATCGCGTTCATGTTTGGCAGGCCGGACGAATCCGGCCATGAGTCCGGCTGCCAGAGGCCTGACCGGATGACGCATTTGGGACAATGGGCGAAAACGGTTTGAACCTGAATCAGTAGGGCGAGTTTGGGCGGGTGGTCCTGCACCGCCATAGTCTCAAGAAGCGCAGGGTCGGCACAAATGCGGGCGGTCCCGCGAATACGCAGGGTTTCCATCTTGCCGGGAACAAAGAAGATCAGGCTGATGCGGGGATCTTTCAGGACGTTGTGAAACGTATCCACGCGCTTGTTGCCCGGTCGGTCGGGAATCGCGATCAAACTGTCTGAAAGCGTGTGAACAAAGCCCGCCGGATCGCCGCGCGGTGATACATCCAGATATCCGTCGGGGTTGGCCGAGGCGATCACGCAGAAGGAGGACATGGCGAGAAAATCACGACACATCTGATCCAGCGCGGGCAACTCCTTGGCAACAACCTGAGGCAAGGGCGCGCCGGTGATCTGCTCCAGCGCTTCGGGGGTGGTCACGAAGTCCGAAAATTCAGTATCCATGCGATCTCCTCCTGTTTTGTCAGTCTGGAAGATCGACCCAAATGAAACAAGGGCGCCCGAATGGACGCCCTTGCAGATGTAAACCCAGAACCGGATTAGCAGCTATAGTACATGCCGTATTCAACCGGGTGCGGGGTGTGCTCGTAGGTTTCGACCTCTTCCATCTTCAGTGCGATGTAGCCGTCGATCTGGTCTTTGGTGAACACGTCGCCCTGCAGCAGGAAGTCGTGATCGGAGGCCAGAGCTTCCAGAGCTTCACGCAGCGAGCCGCAAACGGTCGGGATGTCGGCCAGTTCTTCGGCAGGCAGATCGTACAGGTTCTTGTCCATGGCTTCGCCCGGATCGATCTTGTTCTTGATGCCGTCCAGACCAGCCATCAGCAGAGCGGCAAACGCCAGGTAGGGGTTCGCGGCCGGATCGGGGAAGCGAGCCTCGACGCGCTTGGCTTTCGGGCTTTCGGTCCATGGAATACGGACACAACCCGAACGGTTACGAGCCGAATAAGCGCGCAGAACGGGGGCTTCAAAACCCGGGATCAGACGCTTGTAGCTGTTGGTCGATGGGTTGGTGAAGGCGTTCAGGGTCTTGGCGTGCTTCAGGATACCGCCGATGAAGTACAGAGCTTCGTCGGACAGGTCAGCATATTTGTCGCCAGCGAACAGAGGCTTGCCGTCTTTCCAGATCGACATGTTGACGTGCATGCCGGTGCCGTTGTCACCTGCGATCGGCTTCGGCATGAAGGTGGCCGATTTGCCGTAGGCGTGCGCAACGTTGTGGATGACGTACTTGTACTTTTGCAGTTCGTCGGCCTGCTTGGTCAGGCTGTCGAAGATCAGGCCCAGCTCGTGCTGACAAGACGCAACCTCGTGGTGGTGCTTGTCCACTTTCATGCCCAGACGCTTCATGGTCGACAGCATTTCCGAACGCAGGTCTTGCGCTTCGTCAACGGGGTTCACGGGGAAGTAGCCACCCTTGACGCCCGGACGATGGCCCATGTTGCCCATCTCGTACTCGGTGTCGGTGTTCCACGATGCGTCGGTCGCATCAACTTCGTAGGATACCTTGTTGATGCTGTTCGAGAAACGAACATCGTCAAACAGGAAGAATTCGGCTTCGGGACCCATGTAAGCCACATCACCGATACCCGAAGATTTCAGGTAAGCCTCGGCTTTCTGGGCGGTGCCACGCGGGTCACGCTCATAGGCTTCGCCTGTGTCGGGCTCAACGATCGAGCAGTGCAGGCAGATGGTCTTTTCCGCATAGAACGGATCGACATAGGCGCTTTCGGTGTCGGGCATCAGTTTCATGTCCGATGCTTCGATCGACTTCCAGCCAGCGATCGACGAACCGTCGAACATGAAGCCTTCTTCCAGGAAGTCTTCGTCAACCTGGTCGGACATGATGGTCACGTGCTGAAGCTTGCCGCGCGGGTCGGTGAAGCGGATATCGACGTATTCAGCATCCTCTTCCCGGATCAGCTGAAGAACTGCGTCCTTGCTCATACTCTCTATTCCTCTGATTTGAGTGCGTTCGATTACAGCGCTTCCGAGCCGGCCTCACCGGTCCGAATGCGAATGGCTTGTTCAACGGGCGAAACAAAAATCTTGCCGTCGCCGATCTTGTCCGTTTTAGCAGCCGAGACGATGGCATCGATGGCGGCATCGACCTGATCGTCGTCCAAAACGACTTCGACCTTCACCTTGGGTAGAAAGTCGACCACATATTCCGCACCGCGATACAGTTCGGTGTGACCTTTCTGACGACCAAACCCTTTTACCTCGATCACGCTGAGACCCTGGACGCCCACGTCCTGCAGTGCCTCTTTCACCTCATCGAGTTTGAACGGTTTGATGATCGCTTCGATCTTCTTCATCCCGAGCTCCCTTTAACTCTTGTCAGGATGGCAGTGACCACGTCTAAGATCGGTCGGCAATCTGATTGCGGAAAAGGCCGTGTTCGAGTGCGGAGAAAATAAGCGTCAGGTCAAATTTTGATCGACTTGCACAAAAAATAATCAAAAATGAATCGTCGGGGGGTATTGAGATGAACGAATTGCTGACTGCTGCGCAGATGCGGGTCATTGAACAGGCGGCGATTGAGTCTGGGGAAGTCACCGGTTTGGAGTTAATGGAGCGGGCCGGGCAGGGCGTTGTCGATGCGATATTCGAGAAGTGGCCGGAAATGAAGGATCGAGGGGCCAGCCCCTCGAGCTCCCCGGGATATTTGGGGCCAGATGAAGAGGATCCGCTGCGCGCTGTGGTGCTGTGTGGGCCGGGGAATAATGGCGGCGACGGGTTTGTCGTGGCGCGGTTGTTGCACGGGGTAGGATGGGAGGTTGAGGTGTTCCTGTATGGGGATGCCGATAAACTGCCGCCGGATGCGCGGGTGAATTATGAGCGGTGGTGCGAGGTTGGGCGCGTTCGGGAGTGGTCGATTTCCACAATTGCCGGATTGTCCGGCTATGACCTTTACGTGGACGCAATATTCGGGGCGGGGCTGACGCGAGAGCCGTCGGCTGCCATTCTTGCGCCTTTGGTGCAGTTACATGTCGCGGGCGAAACCTTTGACCGCATGGTTTGCATTGACGCTCCGACCGGACTTTGCATGGACAGTGGACGTGCGTTGAGCGAGGAGTATGGTGCGGTTTGCGGATACTTGACTGTCACTTTCCACCGGCGTCGCCCAGGGCAGTTTCTTGCGGATGGTCCCCACTATTGTGGGGCTCTGCGAGTGGTGGACATCGGGTTGCATGGCACTGGAAGTGGCTGTGCGACGTTGGTTGATCTTGTTCAGTCGGGAGAGCTTCGCAAGGGAGACGGCGAACACAAATACACTCACGGACATGCGCTGATCCTGTCGGGCGGTTCCGGCAAAACTGGCGCGGCGCGGTTGGCGGCGCGGGGGGCTTTGCGGATCGGGGCGGGGTTGGTGACGCTGGGTGTGCCTCCGGCAGCGCAGATGGAAGTTTCCGCGCAGGTGACGGCTATCATGCTTCGCAGGGTCGAGGACGCCGAGTCATTGTCGCATGTCCTGCAGGATGAGCGGTTGAATGCACTCTGCCTTGGTCCGGGTTTGGGTGTGGACCGTGCGCGCTATTTGGTGCCGGCAGCTTTGCAGGCCGGGCGTTCCACAGTTCTGGATGCGGACGCGCTGACGGCTTTTTCAGACGACCCTTCTTTCCTGTTTGGCATGCTGCATGAGAAGTGCGTCCTGACTCCGCACGGCGGCGAGTTCGCGCGCCTCTTTCCTGATATCTCGGAAAGGTTGAACGCCGAAGCCACGGCTGGGCCTGCGTATTCAAAGGCTGACGCAACCCGCGAGGCCGCTGAACGGGCGGGGTGCGTTGTGTTGTTCAAGGGGCCGGATACCGTCATAGCGGCACCCGATGGCAGATGTGCGATCAATTCGGCGGCTTATGATCGGTCGGCCCCTTGGCTTGCAACGGCGGGGTCAGGGGATGTTCTGGCGGGTTTCGTCACGGGGTTGCTCGCGCGGGGGAGCACTCCGATGCAAGCTGCGGAAGCTGCAGCATGGCTGCATGTGGAATGTGCGCGAACATTCGGCCCCGGGCTGATCGCAGAGGATTTGCCGGAACAATTACCAGTGGTTCTAAAGCAATTGAATATGTGATTATATCGGCGATAATTGGCCGAGTGCGGTCGATCTAGGCGGCAAATAGCTTACGAGGGGATCAAGACCTTACAGCGAATGTTTGCAACGCGCATGGCTGAGCGGCAAACTTTTGTTGCCTGACTTTTGAGAGGGAAGCGTAAGGGCATTTAAGGTTTTGAAAAAAATATAAATTACGGGCATCTGGCCTTTTCTTTGACGGGCGAAAGATGATGCCAAATCTGAATGACCGCATGCTTGGAAAAAGGGTGTTGTTGCGCAGTTGAGCAGTACCGGAAACCGGAAATTTTTCATGGTGAGTGAAATGACCCAGAAATTTAGACTCAGTTCGATAACCGCAGTTTTGGCCGCGACGACAGCAATTCCTGCTGCGGCAGAGCTGAAGTATGAAAACAACAGCGGCGGATACGTGGAATTATATGGGCAGTTTCACCCTGTGATTGTGTCCGTAGATGATGGCGAGGAAACGGAAACCCGTTTGCTTGACAATGATCTCTCCAACAGCCGAGTGGGACTGCGCCTTATGCAGCCCTACGGCAGCAATGAATTCACATTCTGGTTTGAAACCGGCTTGGGTCTTCCCAGTACCGGCTCTGCCAATCAGGATGGCACCAACAACGATGGATGGACACGTGAGGATCTTCGGCACGTCGATTTTGCGCTGAAGGGCGGATACGGCAAGTTTTCGGCCGGTCAGGGCAGTATGGCGTCAGATGGTGCGGCTGAGGTTGATCTGTCATATGTCGGAACGGCCCTGTACTCGTTCACCAACGACGAAAACGGTGCATTTTTCTATCGGCAGCCCGATGGTCTATTAAGCGCCATCACGGTCGGAGACTCGGCCAGCAACTTTGACGGGGGGCGCAGGGGGCGAATTCGCTATGATACGCCTGATTTCAATGGCTTCTCGGCGGCAATTGCCTATGGGCAAAACATTCTCTCCGATAGCGATGACGATGACTACTATGACATCGCGGTTTCATATGGAAACACCTTTGCCAACGGCGTGGAATTCGCGGCAAGCATCGCCTACGCAGTTCGCGATTTCGACGACAGTTCGGGTGATCGGAAAGATACGATCGGGTCCGCCTCGGTTCTGCTGCCCAGCGGGTTCAGCTTTACCGCCGCGCTCGGTTCGCGTGATGATACCGCTGCCGGAGCAAGCGACCCGGGTTACTGGTATGCAAAGGTCGCCTATGAGGATGACTGGGTATCGTGGGGAAAAACCGGGATCGGCGTAGACTATTTCGATGGCTCGGACTTCGACACCGAGGGGTCCAGCACCAAGTCGTGGGGGATCGCGGTTGTACAGCGGATCGACAGCATCAATACGGATGCATATCTGAAATACCGCAGCCACGATTTTGACGGCACGGTGGACTTTGACAAGAACGAAGCCTGGGCCTTGGGCGCGCGCTGGCGGTTTTGATCCAAGAGCAAATTGTTCAAGAACGCTCCGACGCAATTCGGGGCGTTTTTTTGTCCTATTTGGCGGCAAAACAAGGCCGATCCGGGCTTTGCCTCTTGCACGTGGGCGGCAGGACAAATAGAAGGCGTCAAATTTGCCCGGCGCGCCGTTTTGCGCGCCCCGAATCCTATGGGGACTACCATAATGCAGGTTACCGAGACGCTGAACGAAGGTCTGAAACGCGGCTACAACATCGTCGTTTCCGCAGCTGAGCTGGATGAAAAGGTCAACGAAAAGCTGACCGAAGCGCAGCCGGAAGTCGAAATGAAGGGCTTCCGCAAAGGCAAAGTGCCGATGGCGCTGCTGAAAAAGCAGTTTGGCCAACGCCTGCTGGGTGAAGCGATGCAGGAAAGCATCGACGGTGCGATGAACAAGCACTTTGAAGACAGCGGTGAGCGTCCTGCCCTGCAGCCCGAGGTCAAGATGACCAACGAGGACTGGAAAGAAGGCGACGACGTACATGTCGAGATGTCTTACGAAGCGCTGCCTGCGATCCCCGAAGTTGACCTGAAATCGGTTGAACTGGAAAAGCTGGTCGTCAAGGCCGACGACGCGGCCATCGAAGAAGCGCTGAACAATCTGGCCGAAACCGCGCAGGACTTCAAAGCGCGCCGCAAGGGTTCCAAAGCCAAGGACGGCGATCAGGTTGTGATCGACTTCGTCGGCAAAGTGGACGGTGAAGAATTTGAAGGCGGCTCGGCCGAAGACTATCCTCTGGTTCTGGGGTCCAACAGCTTCATCCCCGGCTTTGAAGAGCAGCTGGTTGGTGTGAAGGCCGAGGAAGAAAAAGACGTCAACGTCACCTTCCCCGAAGAATACGGTGCCGAGCATCTGGCGGGCAAAGAGGCTGTCTTTACCTGCACCGTTAAAGAAGTGAAAGAGCCCGTCGCAGCCGAGGTTAACGACGAGCTGGCCACCAAGTTCGGTGCCGAAGATCTGGAAGCCCTGAAAGGTCAGATCTCCGAGCGTCTGGAAGCTGAATATGCTGGCGCCTCGCGCGCGGTGATGAAGCGTGCGCTGCTGGACGTGTTGGACGAGAAGGTCTCGTTCGACCTGCCGCCGTCGCTGGTGGAAGCCGAAGCCAAGCAGATCGCACATCAGCTGTGGCACGAAGAAAACCCCGAAGTTGAAGGTCACGATCACGGTGAGATCGAGCCCACCGACGAGCACAACAAATTGGCCGAGCGCCGCGTGCGTCTGGGTCTGCTGCTGGCAGAGCTGGGCCAAAAGGCCGAGGTTGAAGTCACCGATGCCGAGATGACTCAGGCGATCATGAACCAGGCGCGTCAGTACCCGGGTCAGGAACGTCAGTTCTTTGAGTTCGTGCAGCAGAACGCTCAGATGCAGCAGCAACTGCGCGCGCCGATCTTTGAAGACAAGGTCATCGACTACATCGTCGAGCTGGCTCAGGTTGCAGACAAAGAGGTCAGCAAAGACGACCTGCAAAAAGCCGTTGAGGCGCTGGAAGAGGAGTAATCCTTTTCCGCCCGATATTGCATTGGGCAAAAATAAAATCGGAGCCGTCTGCAATAAGACGGCTCCGACATTGTGGCTTTAGTGGATTGAGGTAAGGGGGTTAGGCCTCATTAGCTAAAGCACAGGGGGTATTCAGCAGAGCGATCTTCTGCTCTGGCGTGAAGCGGTCGGAAAGAGCTTCGATCAGGTTTAGAACCGCCTCGATTTCCGCTTTCGTGGTCGCCGATTTCATCTGTTCTACAAAGTACTTCTCCAGCCGGCTCAGCGGCTTGTGGTCATAGTTTGCCGCACGTCTGGTGATGGTTTTCGTCCCTGCGAACAGATCAACAGCGGCGTCGTCGCTTAGAAAGACATCGTGTTTGATGCCCGCGTACTCACGAATTCCCGAAATTCGTTCTTCGGAACAATCCATCATTGCCGCCATCGCCACTACTTTGCCCATGGGCTTGGCCGTGCCCACATAGTCGTAAGGCGCGTTTCCAGAGCGTTGAAGAACCCGGTTCATTACCGGATCAATGACGGCAATTGAATCCTGAACCCCGGCGGCCATCGCGTATTCAAACGAGCCAATCATGACTTCGCTGGTAACGTAGGAAACTGTGTTCTCGCCGCGACCCTTGCCCAACTTATTGGTGTCGACGCAAAAGCGGGTTGCCTCCCATACCTGTGCGCTGCGGATCGGAGGTTGGCCGTCCAGAATCGAGTGAAAAACGTCGGACAGCATATGCGGCCCCGTGGTCTGCAACAGCCGCATGCAGCCGACAACGTCCCCATCGTCGTTGAGGCTGACAACATGTGCAGGGTGCAGATCGTCGAAATGATCACGCTCACGCCCGTCTTTGATATTTACATCCCAGCCCAAGCGGTCACCAAAAACGCGTGCGCGCAGTTGGTACATTTCATCAAGGACATCTTCAAATTTATGTTGGTTGATACCATCAATTACTATGATCATATCCATCCCCCTACGTCTTATTACCGTAGGGGGCACGTTAACCATGTTCCCAATCTAGGCTATTGGGGGTATCCCGTAGAGAGGTGAGATTTTGACTAACCAGGTGCGATCAAACCGAGGCCAATGGCGCGCCCAATGGCCTGTGGTGTGGTTAACGCACCGAGCTTTTCCCGACCTGATCGCATGTGAACTTCGACCGTGCGATGAGAAATCGAAAGAATGTCGCCAATATCTTGTTGGGACTTGCCGTCAGCCACCCACTGCAGAATCTCTTTTTCACGGGTAGAAAGCGCGGGAAGGTACAGAGCCTTGGCCAAAAGGCCAGACTGCATAACGGTATCATGGGCCTGAACCGCAGCCAGTTGCAAATCGCCCATGACGTGCTTTTTCAGCTTTTCCCATTCTTCGTCCGAGCAATCCCGGGTGACATTCAACAGGCCACATTCACCGTAAGGACCGCGCACCGGAATAGTTAACCCCCGAGAAGTTATCCCGAAATCATGCGCGTCGCGAAAAACGGCGTGAAACTTTTCATCGTGGTTAAAGCGTGCCCAATCCACAGGCGCGATGCTGAGGACAGATTGATACAAGGTGGGGTCAAAATGGTGAAACCCTTGTGTTCCGTAGTGGATTTTCCACTCGTCAGGATAGTTTGCATACCCCTGCACATCCCCTTTGACAGGGTTGAACGTGGCATATGACGCAAAGTCAAAGCCCAACTCATTGCAGACAGCGTCAATAATGTCAGCGGCCGACTTTTCCTCGTGGTCGATCGCGGCCAAGTCTATGAGTTTCACTTGTCCAACCTTCGTGGCGGCAATTTTTTCCCCAAAGAATTGCCATATCTGTCCATACTAAATCATACGTTGTGTTACCGCAGCCTTGGGAGACAAGCAATTTGTTCGGGTCATGCGGTGTTAATGCGCGGAAACGGCAACAGAAATAAGCCAAAAACCGCAAGTTGTAGGCGGTTTTTTGCCTTTTGATGGTCCGAGTACCTTTCTGAGGTGATTATTCAGGCCTTAGGCCTGTTTCAACCAACATGCCGCGCGCTTTCGCTTCGGGGTAGTAGCCTTTGGCATACAGGAATATCGCGCGTTGTTGATCTCCGTCGGACAAAAGCCACGCTCCACGCAGGTACTTTCCGGCGAACTCCAAGTTGGTGTCGGCGTCCAGAAGACCCTTGGCGTTGCCAGTATATCCCATTGATCTGGCGGTAGCTGGAAGGATCTGAAGCAAACCGTAATAGGGCCGGTTCACTGCCCACGGACGGTGTGTGCTTTCCCGGATCGCCAGCTTGTGAACCAGTTCGCGCGGTAATTCGTAATGATCAGCCCACTTGTTGATGGAAGCCCGCAATTCGGGTGTTTCGTTGGGATACAGCGGGGGATCGAATTCTACGCGCGTCATTGTTTCTGGTCCGCCACATGCGGACAAGGGGGCGGCGATCAGCAAGGCCAGAACGCTGCGACGAAGGAGGTTTGTCATCAAAAGTCTCCGGTATTTCTGGGCGCGATGATATGAGTCAAACGTCAGACTGCAAGCCTAGCTGAGAAATCTGGCTGAAATTTGCCCGTCAGATGAGCGCACAAAAAAGGCCGCACAAATCGCGCGGCCTTTTCACAATTCTAGTTGCCAAATCAGGCTTTGGCTTCGTCGCCTTCTTCAGCAGCCGGAGCGTCTTCGGCCACCAGATCTTCGTCTTCGGAAGCGGCGGAACCGATATCGTCGAACAGTTCGGCGATCTCAAATTCTGCGGCGGCCTCTTCTTCAGCGGCCAGTTCCTGGATCGATTTGCCAGATGCTTGCAGTTCGGCTTCTTCTTCCGAACGGGCAACGTTCATCTTGATCTCAACTTCGACCTCGGGGTGCAGCTTGACGGCAACCGAATGAAGTCCCAGTTCTTTGATTGGAGCGATCAGAGCGACCTGTTTCTTGTCAACGGTAAAGCCAGCTTCGGTCGCGGCTTCTGCGGCGTCACGCGGAGTGACCGAACCGTACAGAGCGCCAGCATCCGATGCCGAGCGAATCACGATGAACTGCTGACCGTCCAGCTTTTCAGCCAGCGATTCAGCTTCTTGTTTGGTTTCCAGGTTGCGTGCCTCAAGCTGTGCTTTCTGAGCTTCAAACGACGCGATGTTGGCGTCCGATGCGCTCAGTGCTTTGCCTTGGGGCAGCAGGAAGTTGCGGGCAAAGCCGGGCTTGACGTCAACGACGTCGCCCATCTGACCCAGTTTCGCAACGCGTTCCAGCAGGATAACTTGCATGTCAGTCTCTCCTTACTTCACGGCGTAGGGCAGCAGGGCGAGGAAGCGGGCGCGCTTGATAGCACGAGCCAGTTCACGCTGCTTTTTTGCCGAAACAGCAGTAATGCGCGAAGGAACGATCTTGCCGCGCTCAGAGATGTAGCGTTGCAGCAGACGGGTGTCTTTATAGTCGATCTTCGGCGCGTTCTCACCCGAGAACGGGCAGACCTTGCGGCGGCGGAAAAATGGTTTTGCGGCCATGGTTTATGTCCTTTCGTCAGGCGTTAGATCAGCGGCGCTCGCGGCGGCCTTCGCGCTCGTCGCGCTTCTGCATCTGGACCGAGGGGCCCTCGGCATGCTCGTCGACCTTGATGGTCAGAACGCGCATGACGTCTTCATGCAGGCGCATCAGGCGCTCCATTTCCTGAACGGCGCCAGCGGGGGCGTCGGTCTTCAGGAAGGAATAGTGGCCTTTGCGGTTCTTGTTGATCTTGTAGGCCATCGTCTTGACGCCCCAGTACTCGCTATCGACGACGTTGCCGCCGTTGTCAGCCAGAACGGTGCCGAAATGTTCGACGAGGCTTTCTGCCTGCGCGTTGGACAGATCCTGACGCGCGATCATTACATGCTCATACAGTGGCATGTGCACTCCTGTTTCTATCAAGGCGCATTTCATAGGCGGGGCCATTCAACCCTCCGCGACCCTGCCACGAGAGGCTGCGCGATTCATACGATTAGCGAAGGATGGCCCCGTATACACGTTTATGGCCGAGGGGCAAGACCCGCCACAGATGCCTTTGTGAAGTCGTGCTATTTCCATTGGGTTGCCCAATTCCTGACGCTTTTCGGCTCGAAGTTGTTTTTCATACCGGGGTTGAACCGGAGAAACCGGACCCAAGACGGGAACCTGAAGACAGGGTGTTAGAAATGACCGCGATTAATACGACTACTTTTGAACAGACCGCGACCAACGCGACTTTTGAGAAATCAGTTCCAGTGCTGATCACATTCGCTCCTAACTGGAAAGTCCGAATGGTTCTTGCGCGTATTGTCGGTGCATTTCTTATTGTGATGTCCTTCTCGATGTGGCTGGCACCTGGATCAATGATGGCTGCCGAGGTATGGCCCATCAAACTGGCCGCTTCCCTGGGCTTTTTGATCGTTGGCGTCAGCTTTCTGACCGTTCAGGTTCTGGATGCGCGGCCTGATGCGTATTTCGATCCGATCCGCCGCGAAGTCCGCGTTCTGCAAAAGAACGAAAACGGCCGCCCTCAGACGGTTCTGCGCCGCAGCTATGACACCCTGGGCGGTGCGCGTTTCACCGATGATCGTGTCGAGCTTTTTGATGTGGACGGTAGCCTGCTTATGAAACTGCCCCTGCAATCGGCGGATGTTAGCCGAGCGCTCAAGGGTCAGCTGAGCGGAAGTGTAACAATCTTCGCGTGATATTTACTCTGTTCATATAGGAACAGAAGTTGTGAAAGAATACAGATTGTGTGCCGCCTCAGCGCGGCACATTTTTGTATTGAGCAATCCAAAAGGTTTGCATCCACAACATTTCGGAGATTGTCATGAAATCCACCCTTCTTGCTGCTGCACTGGCCGTTTCGGCAACCTCGGCGTTTGCAAGCGCCGAGAAATACGTTCTGGACCCCAGCCATAGCCAAGTCGTTTTCAGCTATAACCACCTCGGGTACTCGACCACGACCGGCATGTTCTCGGGCTTTGAAGGCGAGATCATGTTTGATCAGGAAGATCCCGCTGCCTCCAGCGTGACGGTTTCCATGCCTGTCGTTGAAATGATCACTGGCTGGAAGCCACGTGAAGACCACTTTATGACCGAGGACTTCTTTGGCGCAGCCGAGGGCGACATGGTGACGTTCACCTCGACCGGTATCGAAGTCACCGGTGAGAACACGGCGAATATCACGGGTGACTTGACTATGAACGGCGTGACAAAGTCCGTTGTTCTGGACGCCAAACTGAATCAGGTTGGCGAGCATCCGATGGCGAATAAGCCTTGGGCTGGATTTGACGCGACCACGACGCTTGTGCGCAGCGAGTTTGACCTTGGCCAATTCGCACCATTCGTCAGCGATGAGGTCGAAATCCACATCTCGGTCGAGGCACAGAAAGCCGACTAAACGGGTTAAGAACGTTTTTCTGACACCGCCGGAGCATCTTGCCCCGGCGGTTTTTTTATTCGCCGCGCTTGGCGGTCAGGTCGACTGAAACAACGACGGCAAACCCCAGCGAGTCTTCCGTGGGCTGAGAGGAGCCTACATCGAAATCCATCCGGTTCAGTTCTAGCTTGCCCGAAACCACAGCGGTGTCGTCCTGTAGGTCGAGAGTGAAGGGCAGGACAACGTCAGCCGATCTGTCTCGGATCGTCAGAGGGCCGCGCGCCTCATAGCCGGTTTCGGTTTTGAACAAATCAGCCTTGAACCGGGCGGTTGGAAATTGTGCGCTGTCGAAGAAGTCTGCACCCATCGCCTGATCCGTCACCGTGCCGAGGCTGAGTGATGAAATGGCAATGTTCACATCCACAGAGCCCGCTAAGCCGGGCGCAGAAGGTTCATCGAATACGATCGCAGCGGTCCAGTCTGCAAAGCTGCCGGTGACGGGGCTGCCAAGTTGGGTGATCGTGATAGATAGCGAACCCTCTTGCACCTGCCAGTCCGATTGAACCTCTGCCAATTCAGCCGTGTCGGTACTGGCCATCGAATGGTGGCTGAATGCTCCGATCGACCATCCGCCGACCAAAGCGGCGCACCAGACTATTAGGGCTGCACCTGCTGGCATGAGGGAATGAGACTGCGCTGGCGGCTCAGGCGCGACGGACCCGCCGGGCAACATCCGGCGCAATGTGCTGTCTTTGTCGATGATGTGGTGCTTGAGCGCGCCCGCGATGTGCAGAAGCAGTGATCCGGCCAAGGTCCAGACAAACAGCCAATGCAGGCTCGCGGTGAACTCGGCCAGATGCGCTGATTTTGGCACAAAGGGCAGGTTCTGTCCGAACGGCCAGAGGATCGGGGCAAACCCCTCGGCCGCTGCGTGATGAAGCCAGCCGGTCAGAGGCACAAGAACGAGGGACCCATAAAGCAGCCAGTGAACGGTCTCGGCGGCGAACGCTTCAGGCTTGTTATCTGCGTTCAAAAGGCCGGGTTTGGTTTGGGAGAGCGCCCAGAAAATCCGCGCCAGAGCCACGAAGAACACTGAAATACCGATTGTTTTGTGCAGTGAGAACAGCCGTGCCGCCCGGGCGATGTCATCTTCGGTGGTTGGAATCGCGGGGTCATAGATGGCGTGGGCCAGATCATTCGCTAACCAGCCAAGCGGGAAGGCGGTAAAGATCAGGAGCGCGGTCAGCCAGTGAAAGGTCTTGGTCACGCTGCCGTAGCTGGAGAATGTGTTCGTCGAGGGCATGAGGCGCTCCGGGAATGTGGTGTTGAAATCAACCTATAGCCATGCCGTCAGGACACAATAGTGTGTCGCGCACAACGAAAGTGCCGTAGTGCAGACCCAATGCAACGCTTGTGCCGCGCCCGCAGTCGGTTTACACCCCGCCGCAACCTAACGTCATCCAAGAGGTTGCAATGACACGCGCATTTGTTTTCCCCGGGCAGGGTGCCCAGACCATCGGAATGGGCAAGGCTCTGGCCGAGGCGTATCCTACCGCGCAGGCGGTATTCGACGAGGTCGATGAGGCATTGGGCGAAAAGCTGAGCGGCCTGATCTGGGAAGGCGATATTGCCGATTTGACACTGACACAGAACGCGCAGCCTGCATTGATGGCGACTTCAATGGCAGCGATGCGTGCACTGGAGGCCGAGGGCGTTTCCGTCACGGATGCAGCGTTTGTGGCGGGTCATTCGTTGGGTGAGTATTCAGCGCTGGCTGCATCTGGCGCGTTGTCAGTTTCGGACACGGCGCGCCTGCTGCGCACCCGAGGGCAGGCGATGCAAAGCGCGGTTCCAGTGGGCGAGGGCGCGATGGCCGCGATCCTTGGGCTGGATTTGGATGCGGTGAGGGCCGTAGCTGAAGAAGCCGCGCAGGGTGAGGTTTGCCAGGCTGCAAACGATAACGACCCGACTCAGGTTGTGGTCTCGGGCGCTAAGGCCGCTGTGGAACGCGCGGCCGAAATCGCAAAGGAAAAGGGCGCAAAGCGCGCCGTGATGCTGCCGGTAAGCGCGCCTTTCCACTGTGCGCTGATGCAGCCTGCGGCGGATGTGATGGCTGAAGCTCTGGCCGGGGTTGAAATCAAAGCTCCCGCCGTTCCGTTGATTGCGAATGTTCGAGCCGAGGCCGTTAGCGACCCCGATCTGATCCGTCAGTTGCTGGTTGAGCAGGTCACAGGCTCGGTCCGCTGGCGCGAAAGCGTTCAGTATATGGCCGCGCAGGGCGTGACCGAAACGTGGGAGATCGGGGCAGGCAAAGCCCTGTCTGGGATGATCCGCAAAATCGACCGCTCGATCGCGGGTAAAGCTGTTGGCACGCCGGATGACGTGCAGAATGTGACGCAGGCCGAATCGTAAGACACAGCGCATCGCGGGATGCGCATGAAAAGGACAATCGAATGTTTGATTTGACAGGAAAGAACGCACTGATCACCGGTGCCTCGGGCGGGATCGGCGGTGAGATCGCGCGTGTTTTGCATACTGCGGGCGCGACAGTTGCGTTGTCGGGCACTCGGGTCGAGCCGCTGGAAGCCCTTGCTGGCGAACTGGGTGAACGCGCCCATGTGCTGCCCTGCAATCTAAGTGACCCCGAGGCTGTGGCATCCCTGCCGAAGCAAGCGGCTGACGCAATGGGGTCGGTCGATATTCTGGTCAACAACGCCGGCATTACCCGCGACAACCTGTTCATGCGCATGTCGGACGAAGAATGGCAGAGCGTGATCGACGTCAACATGACCTCAACCGCGAAGCTGTGCAAAGGCGTGTTGCGCGGCATGATGAAGGCGCGTTGGGGCCGGATCATCAACATCTCGTCTGTCGTGGGTGCCACGGGCAACCCCGGTCAGGCGAACTATGCCGCGTCCAAGGCGGGTATGGTTGGAATGACCAAGTCACTGGCCTATGAGGTGGCCAGCCGGGGGATCACGGCCAACGCTGTCGCTCCGGGGTTCATCACAACCGCAATGACTGACAAGCTGACGGACGATCAGAAATCAGGAATTCTGAACCAGGTTCCGGCGGGTCGCATGGGGGATGCCTCGGAAATTGCAGCCGCTGTTCTGTATCTTGCCAGCCCCGAAGCTGGATATGTTACCGGAACCACCTTGCATGTTAACGGGGGTATGGCCATGTTGTGAACGCGGATCGGGGCAGGTGCGAAAGCGTTTGCCTCGGGCGTTGTCTGTGCTATAGGCGGCGCATGAATGCAGGGGTCGGCCAAATGGTCGGCCTTCTACTTTCCCGGTAATCGGGGACCTTAACCGCCCGGACCGGGCAAATCAAAGCCAGCCTGAGCGGGCAAGGGCAGAACCGGGCACTACGCCCTGAAACGGAATGAGGAATAGACATGAGCGACGTCGCAGATCGCGTTAAAAAGATCGTTGTTGAGCACCTGGGTGTTGAAGAAGACAAAGTAGCGGAAAACGCTTCCTTCATCGACGATCTGGGCGCAGACAGCCTGGACACTGTTGAGCTGGTTATGGCCTTTGAAGAAGAGTTCGGCATCGAAATCCCTGATGACGCAGCCGAGACCATCCAGACCTTTGGCGACGCCGTCAAATTCATCTCCGAAGCGTCCTAAGACCTTCGTATTCAATTAAAAGCGGCGCTTCCGGGCAACGGAGGCGCCGTTTTTTATGCCCTAACGGAATTCTTGCTTGCCAGTCGTGATATTCCTCCGTCACCATTTACGTGAGGCAAAATTATCAGAGCGGGCAGGGCATGATACGATCCACCCCGATGATCAACACGGCACGCCTGACGCTCTGCGGCATGCGGCCCGAAGATTTTAACCGGTTCGCCGAGATATGGCGGAATCCTTGTGTTGTGCGGCATATCGGCGGCACACCCCGATCACGCGGTGAAGCGTGGGATTCGTTTCTAAGAAATGCGGGTCACTGGCAAATGGCCGGATTTGGTCAGTGGGCTATCATTCAGCAATCGAATCGTCGGATGATTGGGCAGGCGGGGTTCTTCTACGGGAATCGTTCACTGGGTGAAGATTTCGACAGTTTTCCCGAAGCCGGATGGGTTCTGGCCCCCGAAGCGCAAGGGCAGGGATTGGGGCTGGAGGCAGCTCAGGCTGCGCATGATTGGTTTGACCGGATCATGCCGGGGCCATTGGTTGCATTGGTGAATTCCGCAAATTCGTCGTCTCAGAGCCTGGCAGAAAAGCTGGGTTACATCTTGATGCGAGAGTGTAGTTTTCAGGGTTCACCCGTTCATCTTTTGCGCCGAAACGGTCCGCCGACGCGCCACTAAAGCGTATAGGGCGATGCCGCAAAATGTATGTAGTTTGCCGAAACTGGTAAAAACCGGTTTGGATTCTCTGTGTATGGTATCCTCGATTTCCAGAATGATTGGGCGGAGGAGCAAGCTCATGAGGATTTACCCCACGATGGAACTGCAGAACGGCCGGTGTGTCACACTGGACAAGGGCCGTTTGGATGAGGCCATGATTTGGCATGTGAATCCCGCAGAAACGGCGCATGGCTGGGCCTCCGCCGGGGCTGAGTGGATGCACCTGACGGATTTTGATGCAATCGAAGGGCGTGACACGAACTCGGAACTGGTCGAGGAGATTATCCGTTCGGCAGAGATTCCCGTGCAGTTGGCGGGTGGTATGCGCACCCGCGAGCAAGTTGAGTACTGGATCGACAAAGGTGCGGGACGGATCGTGATCGGCACCTTGGCCGCGTGGGACCCCAACCTGGTTAAAGAACTAGCCAAGCTGCACCCGGACCAGATCGTTTTGGCCGTGGATGTCTGGCAAGGTCAGGTCATGACAGAGGGCTGGCGCAGTCAAAGCGCCTTTACCCCCGAGGCATTTATTGAGGCATTTGCCGACACGCCTTTCGCCGCCATTCTCGTGACCGATATCGACAGCGATATGGAGGATGTCGAGGCGCAGCTGGGCTTGATCTCGGGTCTGGCCGAAAAGTCTCGTACGCCTATCATCGCAAGCGGCGTTGTGCGCACAGCGGATGACATTTCACGTTTGGCCTACATTCCGAATATCTCGGGTGCTCTGGTCGGTCGGGCGTTGTTCCGCAAGACCATTGATTTGTCAGAAGCCCTGAGTGTCGCAGGCGCGGCCCACGAGCCTGTGGCTGAGTTTCAGTAAGACAAGTCCGAACGCTTTTTCGCCTCCTCATCTATTTTGAGGGGGCGGATTCTATTTTGGGCCGATTTGTTTTTCTTTCGGCGTTTCCTTGCCTTTTGCGGCTAAGGGGCTTGGACGCAGATTTTGCTGTTGCTCTTGCCCCCGCACCCCGCCCCGGGGTATGAGCGTTTCTTAAACACGAAGCAGGCAAGAGGCACTTCATGCGCAGAGTCGTTGTAACCGGTCTGGGATTGGTCACTCCGTTGGCCAGCGGGGTCGAGGAAACCTGGTCGCGGCTGTTGGATGGGGAATCCGGCGCGGGACCGATCACGCTGTTCGACGCCGAGGCAAGCGGGGTCACCACGACATATGCCTGCGAAGTCCCCCGCGGGGACGGAACAGACGGAACGTTCAACCCCGATGATTGGATGTCACCAAAAGAGCAGCGCAAAGTTGAGGATTTTATCCTGTACTCAATCGCGGCCGCGGAAATGGCCTGTAAGGATGCCGATTGGCTTCCCGAGGATGAAGACGCGCGCCTGCGCACCGGTGTTCTGATCGGTTCGGGGATTGGTGGTCTGGGGTCCATTGCGGAAACAGCGAACCTGATCCGTGACAAGGGACCGCGCAGGGTGTCCCCCTTCTTTATTCCTGGCGCGCTGATTAACCTGGCGTCTGGGCAGGTCTCCATCCGCCACGGCTTTAAAGGGCCGAACCACTCGGTTGTAACCGCATGTTCGACGGGTGCCCACGCCATCGGCGACGCAAGCCGGATTATCCGTGCAGGAGACGCGGATGTCATGGTTGCAGGTGGCGGCGAGGGCTGCATTTGCGAGATCGGCATCGCGGGGTTCAACGCCTGTAAAGCGCTGTCCACCAAATATGCGGATAACCCAAAGGCTGCCAGCCGTCCTTACGATGTGGATCGTGATGGTTTTGTCATGGGCGAAGGGTCCGGTATCGTCATTCTGGAAGAATACGAACACGCCAAGGCGCGTGGAGCCAAAATCTATGCCGAGGTACTGGGATACGGCATGTCCGGCGACGCCTACCATATCACCGCACCCAGCGAGGATGGTGATGGGGCCGAACGCTCGATGAAAGCCGCGCTGCGCAGTGCAGGGCTGGAGCCGAAGGATCTGGACTATATCAACGCGCATGGCACGTCGACGATGGCAGACACGATCGAATTGGGCGCGGTTGAACGGTTGCTGGGTGATCACGCTGCAAATGCGACTATGACTTCTACCAAATCCGCCACTGGCCACCTGCTCGGGGCCGCTGGAGCGATCGAGGCGATCTTTTCTATCCTTGCAATTCGGGATCAGGTGGCGCCGCCGACAATCAATTTGGATAATCCCGCTGTTGAAACGTCTATCGACTTGGCTCCGAACGCCAAGCGCGAGCGTAAGATCGACGTAGCGCTGTCCAACTCGTTTGGGTTTGGTGGCACGAATGCCAGCGTGATCTTCGGAAAGGTAAGCTAAATGTGGCGCGCACTGGCGTCTAATATGCTGACCATTCTGGTGGTCGGCTTGTTCTTGTCGGGCGGCCTCATCCTGTGGGGGCAATCGCGTTACAAAAACGAAGGCCCATTGGAAACCGCGATCTGCCTACAGGTTGAGCGCGGGTCCAACATGACCGAAGTCAGCCAAAAACTGGAGGATCAGGGCGCGATCAGCAGCGCTATGATCTTCCGGATGGCGGCAGATTACACGGACAAAGCCCCGCAGTTGAAAGCGGGGAGTTTTCTGGTGCGCGAAGGCGCGTCGATGGAGCAGATCATCGATGAAATCACGCGCAGTGGCGCAAGCACCTGCGGGTCCGAGATTGAATATCGCATTGGTGTGACGCGCATCCAGACGCGGGTGCGTGAGTTGAATCCCGCAACGCTCGACTTTGATGAGATTGCGTCATTCGACGTGGTCGAAGAAGAAGCACCTGCGGCCTATACCGAAAAACGCAACGACGCTGATACGCGCTATCGGGTTTCGGTGGCCGAAGGTGTTACCGCGTGGCAGGTGGTCGAAGGGCTGAAACAGATTGATGCACTGACCGGCGAAGTTACCGAAATTCCTGCCGAGGGGATGTTGGCACCCGACAGTTACGACGTGGTACGAGGCGCTGACAGGAACGCCATTCTGCAGGGGATGCAGGACAGGCAGCAGTTGCGGGTTAACGCAGTCTGGGAAAAGCGGCAGGATGATCTGCCGATTAGCAGCCCGGAAGAAATGTTAATTCTCGCGTCGATCATCGAAAAGGAAACGGGCGTTCCGCATGAGCGCGGGCAGGTGGCCAGTGTTTTCGTGAACCGGCTTGAGCGCGGTATGAAGCTGCAGACAGACCCGACCGTCATTTATGGTGTGACAAAAGGTCAAGGGACCTTGGGGCGTGGTCTGCGTCGGAGTGAGCTTCGTCGTGCAACACCTTGGAACACATATGTTATTGACGGTTTGCCGCCGACTCCGATCGCTAATCCGGGTCTTGCAAGTCTGGAGGCCGCTGTAGCCCCGGAAGAAACGAACTATGTGTTCTTTGTTGCGGACGGTACAGGCGGGCATGCGTTTGCCGAGACGCTGGACGAGCATAACCGGAATGTCGCCAAATGGCGCGAGATAGAAGCCGAACGGCAAAGTTCAGGAAACTAAAAAAGGTGCCGCGTGTTGCGGCACCTTTTTTGATTTAGGCGGCGGGTTTTCTTTTTTGCCGCCGACGTTGGTTTGATCCAGGCTTGGTCGAAGCATTGGCCGCCTGTGGTTTTGGTCCACGACGACGGAACCCGCCACGCTTGCGCGGCTTTTTAGGCTCCGCAAATTCCGGCATTGTACCGCTGGCGACGGGGATTTCGATCTTCATCAGCTTTTGAATCTGCTTTAGCTGATCCAGCTCATCCGGCGCGCAGAATGCGATAGCTTCACCCTCGCGACCTGCGCGGGCGGTTCGGCCGATCCGGTGCACATAGTTGTCGGGCACCTCGGGTAGGTCGTAGTTGATCACATATGCCACGCCGGGAATGTCGATGCCGCGCGCGGCTACATCGGTTGCGACAAGAACGTTGACCTCACCTGCGCGAAACGCCTTGATCGCTCGGTCGCGTTGCCCTTGGGTTTTGTTGCCGTGAATGGAGGCCGCGTTAAAGCCATCGGCGACGAGGTCTTTCATCAACCTCTCTGCGCCATGCTTTGTGCGCGCAAACACCAATGTCAGAGCGTCAACGTCCTTGGACAGGATCTCGCGCAACTTGGCGGGCTTTTCTGCCCGGCTCAGGAAATGGACCGACTGCGTGATTTTGTCAGCCGCCTTCCCCGGAGGGGAGACCTGAATGCGCTGCGGGTTCGTCAGGTAGGTCTGGCTGATTTCTTCCATCTGCTTGGGCATAGTGGCGGAAAACAGCATGGTTTGACGCGGTGTGCCAAGTTCGGGCGCAATGCGGCGCAGAGCGTGAATGAACCCCATGTCCAGCATCTGGTCAGCTTCGTCCAGCACCAGATGGCGGACCGAGCTGAGATCAACAGCGCCGCGCTCCATGAGGTCGATCAGGCGACCGGGTGTCGCGACGAGGATATCGGTTCCACGTGCAAGGAAGGAAATCTGCTTGCCGATGGACTGACCGCCCACAACGGTCGCGACGCGGATTTTTGTTTTCTTTGTCAGGTTCCGCAGGCTTTCGGCGATCTGATTGACCAGCTCGCGCGTCGGCGCAAGGATCAACGCCTTGGCGGTTTTGGGGGCGGGTTTACCCGGTTGCGCCAACAGGTGGTCAATCAGCGGCAGCCCAAAGGCCAGAGTTTTGCCGGTGCCGGTTTGCGCCAGCCCCATAATATCGTGACCCTGAAGCGCCATCGGAATGGCCTGGTTCTGGATCGGAGTAGGTTGCGTAAAGTTTGCGCGTTTCAGCGCGTCATTCAGAGCCGGGGCGAGGCCCAGCATGTCAAAGTCGAACAAGTAATCATCCTTTTCAATCCGCGACCGTGTACCAGTCACGAACAAGTAAATCGACACGTGCATAACGCACGAGCCTACAGGGTTTCGCGAAGCCTCGGAACGCACGGGCGAGTCCTGTGCCGTCCGGCCATCGCAACAAGAACCCTGCGTGAAGGGGAACTGGAGAGAGTTGGGCGCTGTGAGGTCGAATACGACCATTTATGCTCACGCGGCAGCGCTGTGTTTTGGGGCACATGCGTGTTTGGGGACGGAATGTCAAGTTTGTCGCTGAGTAATTGGCTAGTTTCCCAATCGGTGTGCCTGATGAGGAGGGTATAAAAAGCTGCGATCCAGACGTGGCAGGTCTTAACAAACTGTTGAACGACAGGACGGCTCTTGTTGCGCAGGCGTTGCGTAACCAATTGACTTTGAGCACTTATTCTCGTAAAGTCTGTGTCATGCTAGAAGAAGTGGGTAACGGCCTCGGGGAAATCCGGTGGCCGTCTTTTGCTTCTCTCGTGCGGAGTAAACTCACGCATGAGGTCACAGGCACACATGACTTTGATTACCCCGGAAGAGCGGATTTCCCAGACGGCTGACTTGTTGCAGTCGCTTGAGCGATCCATTCGCGATCTGCGCCAAGCAGCGGAAGAACTGCGCAGGCAGATTGGTGCCGGGGAGGATGCAAACCTTGCCGGAGCAGGCAAGCAACTGGGTCAGTTAGAGGGGCTGATCCGAAGTTGTCAGAAAGTGGAGACAAGCTTTGTCGAACAACATCACAGACAAGCCGGAATTGCCCAAGGGGGATATGCGCTCGACCTTGAGCGCGCTCGATTTGAAATCGGGTGCAGGCTGGCTCGCCTCCGCCGATGCTATGGTGAGGGACAGATTTCTAAGTGAGATCGGAGAGGGGGGGCTGTGTGCCCTCCCGCGACACGCCGTTCGTTCAAGCGGGCTTTGCTCTGAGCGATTTGCGCGTGGGCTGAATGTGGGGCGAGAAGGGTTTGGCCCCCAACCAACACCGAGGAAAGGTTAGGCCGGGGACCGTGTAGCCGCACCAGTGGAGTTGGCATTCCAGACGCGACCGCACCCACATTCCAACACGGCGATATATCGTCCGTCCATTTATCCCAAAAATGCGTTGTCCCGGGCGACCAAACCCGGGACGAACGACTTCCAGCGAGAGGGCCGACCAAAGCCCATTCTCCTAGAAATCATGTCCCCGATATCCGGGTCAATCTGTTGTTGTCGGGTGGTTGTCTAACAACGCTAAAAAACTAATTATAAACGATAAAATTGACGATAGGCATCAGCATAATTTTATTCGTGGGGTAGACCTAACCAGTGAGACGACCGACAATACCGCATAAGTACACGTGCATCATGCCGGTACTGATTAGCGGATTATTCCAACAGAGAAGTGACACAAAAAATCAAAGGGCACCGATCATTAGACCGACGCCCTCCAAAACAATAACATATGTTCGCGTTGGTCCCGAACAGAAGGTCGTATTGATTATTGTTTTCCGCGAGACACTTGCTGCTTTGAAACCTCACGACTGCCGGCATTGCCCCAGCCGCTATCACTTGTATCACCGTTGATAGCGTTCTTACCGCTGACCGTCTTCGCGGCTGCTCCAATTCCCGGCGTACCGGAAAGAGTGTCCGCCATATTTTTCGCAGCGCCGGAATTACCGTTAGCCATTACAGGTGCAGTGAGCGCGATCAGCGCAGAGGTGGAAAGTACGACAAGCTTTTTCATTTTAGCCCCCTTGTGTTTCGATATTGTATTTACGCTGACCGTCCTTGTTTGGATCAAATTGGAAAAAATATGAATGATACAAACTGTTTCCAATCATCAACAACGAACGCAACCGCGATGCAAATTTCCAGGCACTCAGATCCTCAAAAGAAAAGATTGAATAAGATGCCACCAGCCGTAGTTGGATCCGGATAGTCGGTAAGTGTTACGTCCTCGGGAAGGGATGGAAACTGACTAACCCCTGCGTAAAATAGTAACTGGGCGTTCGTGTTGCCCGGAACGTCGCATTGAAAACGACATAACAACTTCGCTTTCATGGTGAATAACGGCTTTGTCAGCATTGCTGACCTTGCTGCCTTGTCGTCCGGAACTCCCCAACCAGTGGGACGACACCGTCTGATACCCAAAGAAGCCAACGGGAGGGGGTCGCGACGGGTCTGAGACGGTCTCGGGCTATATTAGTACCCGAGAGCGCCCCGAAATGGCTTCCCGTGACCCGACAACGCAAATTGACGGTCACGGAATCGAAAAACTTGCATTAAAACAGCGCATTAAAAAAATTTTGGCGGAAAATCACAAGTAGACATCGCTCGGCTTGAATATATCGCGGGCATAAGGAGTTACGGACATGAAAAAAATTACCGTCCCCGCGTTGGCGGGTTCTTTGGCGTTGTCAGCCTGCGCACAAAAAGCAGAAAATGTAACGGCAAGTTACGTTCCAATGACGCTGTGTACTGACCAGAACTGCAAACAACTTCGGCAGGAACAAGCACGGATTGTCGCTCAGGTGAACCATCTGACCGGTGTCCGACTGGAGGGATGGCGACGAGCACCTGGATGCCCGCAATGGCGCACGCGCAATCTATGAGATTGACTACTTGCGCGCCAATATTGAGGGCGGTGAAGGGTATGACTGGTACTATGCATCCCCGGAAGAGGCCGAGGCTCAAATACGCTCTCCGATCGAGGATACCGAGCACGATGAACCTTGGATTTGGCGATACAAGGATTTGCGCAATTGGTGGGCGAAACCCCACCACGAACGCATTGCTGGCGTTCGGCAAGCTGACCGCACGGCTTGGGTGCCGGGTTCAAAACCCATCTGGTTCACAGAGTTGGGGTGCGCAGCGATAGACAAGGGCACCAATCAGCCCAACAAGTTTTTGGACCCCAAGTCGTCTGAGTCCGGTTTGCCGCGATATTCCAACGGGTTGCGCGACGACTTCATGCAATATCAGTATCTGAAGGCGATACTTGGTTATTGGTCCGACTCAAACATCAACCCGGTTTCGGAAGTCTATGGCGCGCCAATGGTGGACATGTCCAACGCCTACGTCTGGGCCTGGGATGCCCGCCCGTTTCCGGCATTTCCGAACTTGCGCAGCCAGTGGGATGATGGCGAGAACTACGCGCGTGGTCATTGGCTGAATGGACGGTCCGGCGCACGAACACTGGCGTCGGTCGTGGCCGAGATTTGTCATGCGGCCGGGGTGACTGACATCGATACGTCAGGACTTTTCGGTATTATGCGCGGATATGTGGTTGAACAGGTCTCTGATGCACGGTCGGCATTGCACCCATTGATGTTGAGATACGGGTTTGACGCGATTGAGCGTGACGGCGTTCTTCTATTTCAAATGCGCGATGGTCGGAAACCGATCGCGCTTGACCCAGATGAGCTCGCGACCAATAGCGAAATTGAAGGTATCATCGAACATCGCCGGGAAGCTGAGGCTGAGATGACTGGTCGAGTTCGATTGCGCTTTGTTCAGTCTGACGCAGATCATGAAATCGTGTCCGAAGAAGCGGTGCCTCCGGACGCGCGTACGCACGCGGTTTCGGTGAACGAGATGCCGCTGTCAATGACACGAGCTGAAGGGCGTCAAACGGTCGAAAGATGGCTTAGTGAGGCAAGGGTTTCGCGCGAAACTACTCGTTTTGCCTTGCCGCCTTCGATGTCGCATGTTGGTGTTGGCGACGTCGTTAGCCTGAAAGGTGATGAACAGCGTGCGCGCTATCGCATCGACCGCCTTGAGCAGGCTGAGATGCAAATTGCGGACGCCGTTCGGATCGAACCGGGCGTTTACACCCCTTCGGACCTACCGGATGATATCGTGGCAGAGAGCCCATTTGTCGCTCCGGTGCCGGTATATCCAGTGTTCCTGGATTTACCCCTTATGACGGGGTCAGAGGTCCCCCATGCTCCGTACCTTGCGATCTCGGCCGATCCTTGGCCGGGAAGTGCTGCGGTTTACGCCGCCGCAACCGATGAGGACTACGTGTTGCAGCAGGTCGTTTCAGGCCAGGCGGTGATCGGGTTTACACAAACCCCGCTGCGCCGGGCCAGCGCCGGTCTGTGGGATGAAGGCGTGCCGTTACTTGTTAACCTCATAGGAGGGGTGCTGGAATCACGTCCACGCGAAGCGCTGTTGAGCGGAGCCAATTTTGCCGCCATCGGAGATGGGACGCCGGATAATTGGGAGGTGTTCCAGTTCGCGCATGCAGACCTGCAATCCGAAGGTGTCTACGCTTTGTCGAAACGGCTACGGGGACAGTTTGGGACTGATGCGGCAATTCCCGATGTTTGGCCCGAGGGGTCCGTTTTTGTATTGCTTGACCAAAGGGTTGCCCAGACCGCCCTCTCGCGTTCAGAGCGCCGAGTTGCAAAGCACTACAGAATCGGTCCGGCGACCCGGGGCTATGACGACCCATCCTTTGTTCATCAGGTTGAGGCGTTCAATGGGAATGGGCTGCGCCCCTATGCTCCCGTGCATCTGCGCTTGCGCTCTGCCGGTCTGGATGATGTACTTTCATGGACACGCCGCACACGGATTGACGGCGATGACTGGGGCGGAATGGAAGTGCCGCTGGGCGAGGAAACCGAATCCTATCTGATCCAGATCCGGGTGGATGGGTCTTTGGTCCGCGAACAAATCGTCAACCAACCTAGCTGGACATACACGGATGCCATGAAGTTGGAGGACGGTGTCACCGGCCCCTACAATTTCCGCGTTGCTCAGCTATCGGCTGCGTATGGCCCTGGCTTGTACGCCGAGCTTGCCGCAGGCTAGGCGCAGGGATGCGGCCAGTTCTCCATGGAGATGTCAGCGCCGCGGCGCGCGCCTTGTTGCGTGCGCCGTTGGCTGACCGAAATCAGCTATGTACCAGAATGATGGAGGAGGCAGAAATAGCTGATAGATACGTCATTCAGACGGGGCGGACACACCCATTATACGGCAACGGATCATTGATGTACGCGGCTCGTACACGGCCTTTGGCGGACGAGCCAAGCTTTGACGACTTGCAATATTGCCTGTGTTTCGAGTTGGTTATCCGTTGCCTTGTTAAGTTTCACCTTAACCAGAAGCACAGCTAACGCATTTGCTGGCAGCATAGTCCAGGTTCAGCCGCCCAATCGGAATTTCGTCGCCACAATCTTCGCAGAAACCGAATTCGCCATCCTCTATTCTGACTAACGCGGCCTTGAGCCTGTTCATTTCGCGGTTTCTGTTGGCTTGTTGCGCCTTGGCCATTGCTTGGTTTTGCAGCGCGTCCATTCTGCTGAGGCGACCAACTGCTTGCTGATCCAGATGGACGACTTCTTGCGCCTTTTTTCCTGCCTCCGAGCTTTGCTCTAGCTCCGCCAATCGGCTGCGAATCCGAGTGTCGAAATCGGCCAACATGGATCTATTCATTTTCGTTATCCTGTTGATCACGGGTTTGCGCTTTGCGTTTTTACGACTAAATGGCATTCTAGGCGCAGCAAAGGATCAAATGCCATGTTGGAAACGCGCAGTTATGTAACACCTGTCGATCCCGTTTGGGATCGCATCACGACCGAAGCGCAGTCGGCCGTCGAAGACGAGCCGCTGATGGGTGGGCTGGTGCACGCATGTATCCTGCACCACCGCAGCCTTGAAAAAGCTTTGTCATACAGAGTTTCGGCCAAGCTGTGCTCGAATGAAATGTCCATGATGGTTCTGCGCGAGATCGTGGACGAAGCCTATGCCGACGATCCTTCTCTGATTGAGGCGGCGCGCGCCGACTTAATGGCCGTTTACGAACGCGACCCTGCCTGTCATCGCCTGCTACAGCCGATCCTTTACTTTAAGGGCTATCAGGCGATGCAAGCCTATCGTGTTGCCCATTGGCTTTGGCAGAAGGGTCGTCATGACCTGGCTTATTTCTTTCAGATGCGCTCGTCCGAGATATTCGGGATCGACATTCATCCGGCCGCAAAGATTGGCAAGGGTATCATGATCGACCACGCGCATTCGATCGTCATTGGCGAAACTGCCGTCGTCGGGGACAATGTCTCGATGCTTCATTCCGTGACACTTGGTGGGACCGGTAAAGAAGAAGAGCAACGTCACCCCAAGATTGGAGACGGCGTGCTGATCGGTGCAGGGGCCAAGGTTCTGGGCAACATCGAGGTCGGCCATTGCAGCCGCATTGCAGCCGGATCGGTTGTGTTGCAGGCCGTTCCCTCATGTAAAACGGTTGCGGGTATTCCTGCTAAGATCGTCGGAGAGGCGGGTTGCGATCAACCTGCGATCTCGATGGATCATATGTTGGGTAAGGATCAGTAGTCATCGCTTTGCGCAGCGAGCCTGCGGAAGACTTTGGATCAATATGGACGCAGGCATTTCCCGATTTGAGAAAACTATACCTGCCTGCACCACGCGCGATCATCGCGTCAGGTTGCGGACGCCCGGTTAGAAAGCCGGGCGTCTCATTGTTTGTCAGGCCAGCATGACCATTGGATTCTCGAGGTTCTCGACAATGGCTTGCAGCAGTTCCGCGCCTAGTGCGCCGTCAATCACACGGTGATCCACGGACATCGTTACGGACATCACAGTCGCAACTGTCAGTTCTCCGTCATCGCCGACAACTGGTTTTTTGACCCCTGTGCCTACGGCCAGAATACCGGCGTGCGGCGGGTTCACGATGGCGTCGAAATTGTCGATGCCAAACATGCCCAGATTCGAGATCGCAAACGTGCCGCCCTGATATTCATGCGGGGCCAGCTTGCGTTCACGGGCGCGACCGGCGAGGTCTTTCATCTCGGTCGACAGCGCGGATAGCGACTTGGTGTCGGCATCTTGCAGAACCGGGGTAAACAGACCGCCCTCGATGGCGACGGCCACGGCCACGTCCGAAGGTTTCAGTTGCAGCACCCGGTCACCGGCCCAGACCGCGTTGCAGGCGGGAACCTGTTGCAGCGCGTTGGCAACGGCCTTGATGATGAAGTCGTTGACGCTGAGCTTTACGCCCCGGTCTTCCAACTGCTTGTTCAACTGGCTGCGGAACTTGAGCAGCGCGTCCAGCTTGATATCGCGGCGCAGGTAGAAATGCGGGATCGTCTGCTTGGCCTCGGACAGGCGCGCGGCAATGGTCTTGCGCATCCCGTCCAGCTTGATTTCCTCATACGCGCGGCCCTCGTACATTTTGGCCACGGCGTCTGCTGAAGGTCCAGCCGGTGCAGCCGCCGCTGCGGGAGCCGCCGCTGCAGGTGTCGGAGCGGGTGCAGTAGCGGTAGCACCCTCGACATCCGCCTTGACGATACGTCCATGCGGGCCGGAACCAGTGATCTGCGCCAGATCGAGACCTTTCTGCGCTGCGATGCGTCGGGCGAGAGGTGAGGCGAAGATACGACCACCATCGGATTTGACCGGAGCAGCAGGAGCAGGGGCAGGCGCCTCGGATACCGCTGGCGCGGCAGCCTCGTTACCTGCGGCGGCCGGGGCCGCCTCGGGCGCTTTGGCAGGCGTGGCCGCGATATCATCCGCGCTTTCGCCATCTTCCAGCAGAACCGCAATGGCGGTGTTGACCTTAACCCCTTCTGTGCCTTCTGGGATCAGGATTTTGCCGATGGTGCCTTCGTCAACGGCCTCGAACTCCATCGTGGCCTTGTCGGTTTCGATCTCTGCCAGCAGGTCACCAGACGACACGGTGTCGCCCTCTTTGACCAGCCATTTGGCAAGGGTGCCTTCCTCCATGGTCGGCGAAAGGGCGGGCATCAGAATTTCTGTGGGCATCTGTGTCGCTCCTTACCGGTAGGTCACTTGTTTGACGGCGGCGATCACCTCATCGGTGGTGATCAGAGCCAGCTTTTCGAGGTTCGCGGCGTAGGGCATCGGAACATCCTTGCCAGTGCAGTTGATGACTGGCGCGTCGAGATAATCGAACGCTTCCTGCATCACGACCGAGCTGATATAGCTGCCGACCGAGCCTTGCGGCCAGCCTTCCTCGACGGTCACCAGACGGTTGGTTTTCATCACCGAATTGATGATCGCGCCGGTGTCCATCGGGCGGATGGTGCGCAGGTCAATGACCTCGGCGCTGATGCCGTCTTCGGCCAGCTTGTCAGCGGCTTCCAGTGCGTATTGCATCCCGATGCCAAAGCTGACGATGGTCACGTCTGTGCCTTCGCGCCAGATGCGCGCCTTGCCCAACGGTATGGTCAGGTCATCCACCTGAGGCACGTCGGAAGAGCGGCCGTAGAGGATTTCGTTTTCCAGAAATACCACGGGGTTGGGGTCGCGGATTGCCGACTTCAGCAGACCTTTAGCGTCAGCGGCCGAGTAGGGCATCACAACTTTCAAGCCGGGAATCTGCATATACCATGCAGCGTAGTCCTGTGAGTGCTGCGCAGCCACGCGAGCGGCGGCACCGTTCGGCCCCCGGAACACGATCGGACAACCCATCTGACCACCGGACATATAGAGCGTCTTGGCGGCGGAGTTGATGATCTGGTCAATCGCCTGCATCGCGAAATTGAAAGTCATGAACTCGACAATCGGTTTCAAACCACCAAAGGCAGAACCGACCGCGATACCGGCAAAGCCGTGCTCGGTGATCGGGGTGTCGATCACGCGCTTGCCGCCGAATTCGTCCAATAGTCCCTGAGAGACCTTGTAGGCCCCTTGGTATTCGGCGACCTCCTCACCCATCAGATACACATCTTCATCACCGCGCATTTCCTCGGCCATTGCATCGCGCAGGGCCTCACGGACCGTCTGCTGGGCCATCTCAGCGTCTGCGGGCCAGTCCGGTGACAGATCAACCACAGGCGCAGCGGGGGCTGCGGCAGGAGCGGGAGCCTCAACCGCCGCAGGTGCGGCTTCGGCTACCGCTGCGGCTGCTGGCGCGGCCGCGGGCAGGGCCGAGGCGTCTTCGCCTTCTTCAACTAGGATCGCAATAGGCGTATTCACCTTGACCCCTTCGGTTCCTTCCGCGATCAGGATCTTGCCGACAATGCCTTCATCGACGGCCTCGAACTCCATCGTCGCTTTGTCGGTTTCGATCTCGGCCATGATATCGCCCGAAGATACGGTGTCGCCTTCCTTGACCAGCCATTTGGCCAGTGTGCCCTCTTCCATCGTGGGCGAAAGGGCGGGCATGAGAATTTCGGTTGCCATGTCTCAGTTTCCTTCCGGGGCCGGGGTGATCATCCCGACGATGTTTCCTTGTCCATCTTCCACATAGGCGCAGCGGCCTATGCCGGGATAATCGGCCGGCGGCAGCGCTTCGGCGCCACCATTTGCCAATGCCCACGCGTAGCGTTCGTCGCAATCACTGACCTCAAAGGTCATGGTGCCACCGCGCACCGGGCTACCGGCAGCGGGAGCTCCGCCTTGGCGCAGCATCAGGCCACCGGTCAGCCCTAGGCTGTCGCCGATCTGGTCGCCATTGATCAGATGATAGCCGACTTCTTCGCCGCCAGGCATTGGTGTGAACGCCCAGTCGAATAGGCCGGCATAGAACGCTTTGGCCTGCTCGACGTTGCTGGCGTGAATCTCGAAATGCGGCATCTGTCAGGCCTCGGCGTAGATATCGGTCCAGAGCTCTTCAACCGAGGGCTCGGGGCTTTCTTTCGAGAATTCAGCCGCCTGGTTGACGATCTCTTTGATTTCCTTGTCTATCGCCTTCAGGTCGTCCTCGGCCGCGTATTTGCCGGTCAGCAGCAGTTCACGCACATGTTCGATCGGGTCGCTTTGCTCACGAACCTTCTGAACCTCTTCGCGGGTGCGGTACTTGGCGGGGTCGGACATCGAGTGGCCGCGGTACCGGTATGTCTTGATCTCAAGGATGTACGGACCTTTACCGGCGCGGCAATGCGCGACAGCTTTCTCACCAGCTTCCTTGACGGCCAGAACGTCCATGCCATTTACGATTTCACCGGGGATGCCGAAGGCTTCACCGCGGTGATAGATGTCCTTGGTCGAGGTCGAGCGCGCCTGAGCAGTCCCCATCGCGTACTGATTGTTTTCGATCACGAACACGACAGGCAGATCCCAAAGGGCCGCCATGTTGAACGTCTCATAGACCTGACCCTGGTTGGCTGCGCCGTCACCGAAATAGGTGAAGGTTACGCGGCCATTTTCCTTGTATTTGTCAGCAAACGCCAAACCGGCACCCAAAGGCACCTGCGCTCCAACAATGCCGTGACCACCGTAAAAGTTCTTCTCTTTCGAGAACATGTGCATCGAGCCGCCCTTGCCCTTGGACAAGCCGCCGATGCGTCCGGTCAGTTCGGCCATCACGCCGCCCGGATCCATGCCGCAAGCCAGCATGTGGCCGTGGTCGCGGTACGAAGTAATCCGCTTGTCGCCGTCCTCGGCGGCTGCCTCAAGACCAACAACAACCGCTTCCTGACCGATATAGAGGTGGCAGAACCCGCCAATCAGACCCATGCCGTACAGTTGACCAGCCTTTTCCTCGAATCGGCGGATCAACAGCATCTCTCGGTAGTAAGTGATAAGCTCTTCCGCAGAAACATTTGGTTTCTTTGTGGTTTTTCGCGCAGCCATGGCGGCGATCTCCCCCTCTCGGCAAGATAGTTTAGCGTTAAACTATTTCATAGAGCATTTGCTGCGATCTGGCGAGGGTAAATGTGACGCAGCGTCGACTTCTGCGAATTTCGGCGTGTTAGCGCCGTGAAGCCAGCACGTTTTGACAGCAATTAGCGAATGACAATTTCATCCGACCGGATCATGCCAAGCACCGAGCGCGCCTGTTGATCCAGCAAATCCAGATCCAGATAGGTATCCGAGAGCCTGCGGGTCAGGTTTTCCATTTCCGTGATCTCGCCTTCAAGCTTGGCGAGGTCGCGCGACAGAGCGTCCCGTTCCGCAGCAATCTCGACCCGTCGGAACAGGCCATAGTCGCCCTGCACGGCGGCGAAGGTGAAATAAACACCCAGCACAAAAGCCACCATAAAGAATGCGACTGAGCCCAAACCGGGCCGATTGGAACGGGACACTCTGTTTACCGCCGTATGAAGTCTGCCTCAATAACGGACCCTTTTTGGGCCTCTGATCGCACTATGTCACAGGTGATTCGGGTTGTGAATCCCCTGATTCGATAAAAACGCGCTGGCTGGCGGTTTTATTGCTCCAGCGCGGCAACGCCGGGCAGGGTCTTGCCTTCCATCCACTCGAGGAACGCGCCGCCTGCGGTTGAGATATACGAGAAATCCCTTGCCGCACCTGACGCGTTCAGCGCGGCGACCGTGTCACCCCCACCCGCGACCGAGACCAATTGCCCGGACCGTGTCAGGGCCGCTGCTTTAAGCGCAGCCGCGTTGGTCGCGGTGTCAAACGGCTCGATCTCGAACGCGCCCAGCGGTCCGTTCCAGATCAGGGTCTGGCTTTGGCCGAAGATATCCGAAATCGCGGCCACGCTGTCTGGGCCTGCGTCAAGGATCATGCCGTCGTTGGTGCATTGATCGGCGGGCAGGACCTGATGGGGGGCACCTGCCTCGAACTTTTCGGCTACGACGATGTCAGTGGGCAGGACGATGGTGCAGCCCGAGGTTTCCGCCTTGGCCATGATCTCGGCCGCAGTGTCCTTCATCGCGGTTTCAGCCAGCGATTTTCCAACGTTGAGACCTTGAGCGACTAGAAACGTATTCGCCATGCCGCCACCGATCACCAGATAGTCCACCTTGTCGATCAGATTGCCCAACAGCTCCAGCTTGGTCGATACCTTGGCCCCACCCACAACCGCCGTCACAGGGCGTTTGGGCGCGCCCAGAGCACCCTCCAGCGCCTCCAGTTCGGCCTGCATCAGGCGGCCCGCACAGGCAGGCAGCAGGCGGGCGATGGCCTCGGTCGAGCTGTGGGCGCGGTGCGCAGCCGAGAATGCGTCGTTGCAATAGACGTCTCCCAGCCTGGCCATACCAGCGGCCAGGTCGGTGTCATTCTTGGTCTCGGCAGCGTGGAAACGGGTGTTTTCAAGCAGCAGCACCTGACCGGGCTGCAACTGCTCGGCGGCAAGTTCAGCCTCGGTGCCCACACAATCGGCGGCGAACAGGACGGTCGCGCCGAAAGCAGCTTCGAGCGTCGGGACCAGTTGTTTCAGCGACAGGTTCTCGCGCCGCTCACCACCCGGCCTTCCGAAGTGCGCCAGCAGGATCGGCTTGCCGCCTGCCGCAAGGATGTCGCGAACGGTGGGCACGATGCGCTGAATGCGGGTGGCGTCGGTCACAACACCGTCAACGACCGGCACGTTGATATCCACGCGCACCAGCACGCGCTTGCCGTTCAGATCCATATCGTCCAGCGTTTTCCAGCCCATCGTCCTATCCTTGCCTTAAAAACCGATTTAGGCGGTTCTTTTCCTGCATTTTGCCCTCAGGTCAATGCGTCACTTGGCTTTCACGCGTCCGGCGCATAGGTATTTGCGCAAGACAAACGACAGGAGGGCCACATGGCCGAGATCAAGGATCCCGAAAACACCATCATCATCGAGCTGAAAGGCGGTAGTGTCGTCATCGAGCTGTTGCCCGACGTGGCGCCCTTGCACAGTGCGCGCATGAAAGAGCTGGCCCGTGGTGGCGAGTATGACAACGTGGCCTTCCACCGTGTGATCGACGGCTTCATGGCGCAGACTGGCGACGTGCAGCACGGCGACATGGAGGACGGGTTCAACCTGCGTATGGCGGGCACCGGTGGGTCGTCGCTGCCTGACGTTCCGGCAGAGTTCTCCAAGCTGCCTCATGACCGTGGAACTTTGGGCGCGGCGCGGTCGCAAAACCCGAACTCGGCCAACTCGCAGTTCTTCATCAACTTCAAGGACAACCATTTCCTGAACGGTCAGTATACCGTCTACGGTCGTGTGATCGACGGGATGGAGCATGTAGACGCGATCGTGCGCGGCGAGCCGCCTGCGAGCCCGGACCGCATGATCAGCGTCAAGGTGGCTGCCGATGCATAAGCTGGCCGCCGCATTTACCTTGCTGGCCAGCCCTGCGTTGGCCACGGGCCTTGAGATCGAGATCGAAGGCGAGGGTGCGAACGGCATCGTCACCGTTGACCTTTTTGAAGATCTTGCGCCCAAGCATGTCGAGCAGATCACTGCGATTGCCGCCGCCGGTCAGTATGATGGCGTGGTGTTTCACCGTGTGATCGAAGACTTTATGGCTCAGACTGGTGATGTCGAACACGGTCGGCTAGGCAGCGACATGCGCAGTGCCGGGACTGGCGGTTCGGACAGACCTGACCTGCCTGCGGAATTCTCGGACTACAATTTTGACCGGGGTGTCGTGGGCATGGCGCGTGCACCGGATCCTAACAGCGCCAATTCGCAGTTCTTCATCATGTTCGCGCCCAACTCGCACCTGAACGGTCAGTACACCGTTGTTGGCCAAGTGACGGGCGGGATGGACGTTGTTGACGCGATCAAGCGCGGTGACGGCCCCAACGGAGCGGTCATCGGTCAGCCGGACGTGATGAAAAAGGTTACTGTAACTGAGTAACAGGTGAGACCCCGGTGCCCTTTGCGCCGGGGTCTTTCAAGAACAGGGCTTAGTCGTCGCCCATTGTTTTCCAGATTATTGCGCCGATTGCACCACCGATCAAAGGTGCGACCCAGAACAGCCAAAGCTGCGCAAGGGCGGGTCCGTCCGCAAACAACGCAACGCCGGTCGAGCGTGCGGGATTCACCGAAGTGTTCGTTACCGGGATCGAGATCAGGTGGATCAGCGTCAGCCCCAGACCGATAGCGATCGGGCCAAACCCGGCCGGAGCACCTTCAGACGTGGCGCCCAGAATGATAACGATAAAGAAGGCCGTCAGCACGATCTCGATGACAAGCGCAGATAGCATCGAATACCCTTCGGGCGACGCTTCGCCGTAACCATTGGTGGCAAAGCTGCCGACCCCCGTAAATTCGGGCGCGCCACTGACAATCACGTACAGGACCGCAGCCGCCGCGATTGCACCGATCACTTGCGCGATCCAATAAGGTATGAGGTCTTTGGCCGGAAACCGTCCGCCAATCATCAGGCCAAGGCTGACAGCCGGGTTGAAATGGCCGCCCGATATGTGGCCCACCGCGTAAGCCATCGTCAGTACGGTGAGGCCAAAGGCAAAGGATACACCCAGCCAGCCAATGCCTACATCCGCCACGCCTGCGGCCAAGACAGCGCTGCCGCAGCCGCCCAAGACCAGCCAGAACGTGCCGAAGAATTCGGCGATGAGTTTCGATGACATGAAAAGCCCTCCCAAAAACAATGGGTTCAGTGTAATTCAAAAAATCTATTTTGTGAAATTCTTGTGGGATCACGTCCCGCTGGTTTAGGTTTTCCCCCAGGTGGCGGGATCCAGACGGAACAGTTTTACCAGTTGCTCGTAAATACCGGGTGCTTCGGATTGCAGGGCGTGGGGTCTCTCGAAAAAGACCTCGACCGATACAGCAAAGAATTCTTCGTGACCGACTGCGCCATATGGGTCAATGACTGTGTGCCGCCCCTTTTCTACGGACCGAACATGGGCGTCGTAGGCGGCTAGAAAGGCGCGTTCCCATTCGGCAAAGGTCTGACCGTGGCTGAGAATCGGAACGCCGTTGGTTCCGCCTGACAGGTCGTCGATCTGATGCGCGAACTCGTGCAGGACCACGTTGTGTCCATCATGGTCATCCAGCGCGCCTTGCCTGCTGTGGGACCATGACAGGATGACCGGCCCCCGGTCCCAGCTTTCGCCGGTGCGGACGATTTCCTTTTCGCTGACAACGTACCCGTCCTGCCTGCGCTGACGGGATTTGAAGGCGTTCGGGTAAATCAGGATTGTCGTCAGATGATCGTACCATAGTGGGCTGTTGACGATCAGGAGGCACGCCTGCGCCGCGATTGCCAAACGCATTTCGTCGGTGACGTCCAAGCCATCGCACCCGTAGAACCTCACCTGATCCAGAAACAGGTTTACCTTGCCATCCAGCGCACCGCGAAGCTCTGGCGGTAAGCGGCGTACTATAGGAACCTGTTCCTCTACTATGGCGCTTTGACGGGGGGTGAGGGGTGTGGACAACAGCGTGCTGCGTGTTTTTGCTTTGGACCAATGGCGATAGGCCAAGTACCCGGCGGCCAAAAGCAGAACAGAGAAGAAAACCCACATCCGACAAGCCTATACGCGACAAACTTGGCTTGGAACCGGAAACTGTTATCCGTGACCGTACAAAAAAACGCCGCAGGTTTCACTGCGGCGTTTTCTTGTTCATAACGTTCGGGGCGTGCTTACTGCTTGACCTCGGCGGCCGGGTTGGAACCCGACTTTGCGCTGCGACCCGGATTCAGCGGGTCGTCCTGACGCTGTACCGAACCTTCAAAATGCGCGCCGCTTTCGATCGCGATGGTCTTGTGGATGATGTCGCCTTCGACACGTGCGGTCGAGGTCAGGCGTACTTTCAGACCACGCACACGGCCCACAATGCGGCCGTTGATCACTACGTCATCTGCGGTGACTTCGCCCTTGATGGTCGCGGTCTCACCGATCGTCAGCAGATGCGCACGGATGTCGCCTTCGACAGTTCCTTCAACCTGAATATCGCCAGAGGTTTTCAGGTTGCCGGTGATGTGCAGGTCCGAAGACAGAACCGACGCCGGAGGCTTGGGCTTGGGCGCGGTGCTCGCCTTGTTTTCCGACGGTGCAGGGGCAGCCGGTGTTGCTGGTGCGGCGGGTTTTGCCGCTTCAGGTGCATTGGAACCGGGCTCGTTGATTTTGCTCTTAGAAAACATTTCTCGCAGCCTTGATATAAGTCATTGGGTTAACAGGTTTTCCGTTCACACGCACCTCATAGTGCAGGTGCGTGCCGGTCGACCGTCCGGTGCTACCCATATCAGCAATATGATCCCCGCGCGAGACCCTTTGACCAACCTTTACCCTGATCTTGGTATTATGGGCGTAAAGTGTCTCAATTCCGAAGGCGTGCTTGATTTTTACCAGCCGCCCGAACCCGGACTGCCAGCCAGCATGGGTGACCACTCCGTCGGCGGTCGATAGAATATCCGTACCATGCGCACCCGCAAAATCGGCACCGTTATGCATGCGGCGACCGCCGGTCTTGGGGTCACGGCGCGTTCCAAAGCCGCTGGTAAAACGCACAACTGAGTTTACCGGGCTTGCAAACGGAGCTTTCTCGGCGGCGATGCGATAGAGGTTCAGCTGATCCATCTGCTGCAGCAGCGTGTTCGCGCGGATTTCGTCGGGGGTCAGTTCCTCACCGCGCGTGCTGAAGGATATGGGGGTTAGGGGGCCACCCATGCCGCTGTACCCACGCCGTACTTCTTCAATGATACGGTCAGTAGGCATACCTGCATTGCGGAACATCTTGTCGAGCGGTTCGACAGAGATGACCATTGCTTCTTCCAGTTGACGGAATATTTCGTCGCTACGTTCCTGCATAAGCTGGATTTCCAGCTCAAGATCGTCGCGTTGATCCAGCGCGTCCTTGGCGTCGGCTGCGATCTGATCACGTTCCATTGCGGTTCTGACCAGCGCTTCGGTCATAAAATTCATTTGCGCCGGGCTGGTGGCGCTTGCCATTTGCACCTCGTCCGAACCCGCATCTAGGTTTAGCTTGGCCAGTTCGGTGCGGGCGTCTTCGCGCTGTTTCATCGTGGCGCGCAGGGTGGTCTGGATCACTTCGATCCCGGTCTCAAGCTCGCGGCGGCGGTTTTCCGAGGCCAGCAGCTCGGACTGCATGGCGGAAATCTGTTCCAGGGCGGCGTTGAACCGGTCCTGCGCCATCAGCGCTTCCTGAGCGCGGACATCACGCTCGGCCGACAGAACATTCAGGCGTTCCTGATACGTAGCCTGATCGCGTTTCGCCTGCTCGCGGAAATTCCCGGACCCAATGCTGTCCATCAGCAGGATCGCGGTGGCTACAGCGGTCCAGCCCACGATCACTGCGACACCCGCGACAGCAGCAACCTGCGTCTCGGAACTCAGCCGGATGAACCGGGTGTCGTTGTCAGATTTCAGAAAAACCCTGCGTTCTGGAAAGTGCCGCTCGAGTAGTGAGTGTAGTTTTATTGCCAGACGTGTTCGCACGCGTCTTCACCTCTTTATCCCCATGATCGGGAGCGGTCGTGAGTGATAGCCGTCCCTTGGCCGAAGTGCATAGAGGGCGCGCTTGATTTGGGCAAGTTTGTTAACCAGTTTACTCTGCAAAGCAGGTTATTCCCGCCAATTCTCGGCGAGAAATTGCCGATAACGTCAACTTGAGCACGTTTATTGGTCGTGTCCGGGCTGAGGCAGGTCTTCGGTCAAAGGCCAGTAAAAGTCGGGCGGCAGCCCCGCTTCGGCACGTTTTTCTTCGTTGAATGGCGGTTTCAGGACACCGTGGAAATACCGCCGGACCAAGTCGTGGAACACATCTTTTGGGTCGGCATTCTCGCGCCCGCACAGGAAATGAAACCACTTTGATCCATAGGCCACGTGCCCGACCTCCTCGGCGTAGATCACCTCGAGAGCGGCGATGGCGTTCTCATCCTTGGCCTTGCGAAAGATGTCAATCATTCCGGGGGTTACATCCAGCCCGCGGGCCTCCAGCACCATCGGAACCACAGCCAGCCGCCCCATCAGATCCTCGGCAGTGTCTTCGGCGGCGCGCCACATTCCCGCATGGGCGGGCAGGGCACCGTAATGGCTGCCCATCTGCTCAAGGCAGTCGCAAACCATCTCGAAATGGCGCGATTCCTCTTCCGCGCATTTCACCCAATCGTCGTAGAAACCGATTGGCATAGGCACGTGGCCGAACCGGGCAATGATGTCCCAGTGCAGGTCGACGGCGTTCAGTTCGATATGCGCAACGGCGTGCAGCAGGGCAATGCGCCCGGCCTCGGTCCCCGGTCGGCGTTTGGGAACATCGCGGGGCGAAAGCAACTCGGGCTTATCAGGCCGCGATGGATAAAGCGGAGGGGTCGCTGTCCCGATCTCAATCTCAGGCGCATCACCTTTGCGAGACGCAAACCACTCGGCAGCGTAACGTTTGGAAAGGGCGGTTTTTGCGCGCCCTTCCGCAGTGGTCAGGACTTCGGTCGCCATCTGGGTCAGTGTTTTCGACACCGGGTTTCTCCGCTTTTGCGTTTGCGCGGGTCTTAGACCGGATGGCGGTCGTGGGAAAGAGGGTCAGAGCGCGCGAGCAGCCTCGAGCACCTCATCCACGTGGCCGGGGACTTTGACCTTGCGCCAGACGCGAGCGATCTTGCCGTCGGCGTCGATCAGAAAGGTCGAGCGTTCGATCCCCATCGACTTGCGCCCATACATGTTTTTCTCAACCCAGACGCCGTAGTCTTCGCACACGGTTGATCCCTCGTCAGACAGTAGGGGGGTGGTCAGGTTGTGCTTGGCCACAAACTTGTCGTGCTTGGCAATGGTGTCCCGCGAAATGCCGAAAACCTGAGCGCCCGCCTCGGCAAAGGCTTGAAGTTGTTCCGAGAAACCGATGGATTCCTTGGTGCAGCCCGGCGTATCATCGCGGGGATAGAAGAAAAGAACGACGGCACCGCCGCGCAGGTCTGACAACGTGACCTCGCCACCGCCGTCGCGGGGCAACGTGAAATCAGGGGCGATGTCTGTAACGTCGGGCATTGGAAACTCCGTTAAAGGTTTTTAAGTGCTGCCCGTCATCATAGGGCGGCGCGAGCGGGTTGAAAGGCGTGGATAGAAAATTGGTGCAGCACGAAGACAAAAGTGCAGACACGCCGGGCAAGCCCCGGCGCGGTCGGTCGCGTCGCCGTACTGCCGTTCGCTGGACGTTGTGGTTCGCGTTTTCCCTTGCTGCGATGGCTTTTGCTGGGTGGTTCTTTCTGATCGGTCAGCAACTGTACGCCCCGAACTGGATGCGGGTTCAGGCTGAAAAGCGGCTTGATCAAACGCTTGGCGGGCTGAAAGTCCGCTTTGGCGATGCCACCTTTTTTGTGAATGAGCAGTGGCGGCCCCGGCTTCGCTTGACGGATGTGACCATTAGTGATGCAGCCGGACAGCAGATTGCCCAAGTGTCCGATCTGCGCACACGCCTGTCGATGCGGGGGCTTTTGCGGGGGCAAATCCGCCCAAGGCGCATAATCCTGCAAGATGCGCAGATTGCCCTTACGCGCGGCAAAGATGGGGCGCTGTCGCTGACGGTTGGTTCGGGCAGCTCGCCCGTGCAACAGGCGCCCACGCTGACTGAATTGATCGAAGAATCCGACGATGTGTTTCTTTCTCCGATCTTGTCGGGGCTCAGATCGGTCGAGCTGCAATCCCTGACGCTGGACTATCAGGATTTGCGCTTGGGTCGTGCGTGGGTTTTTGACGGCGGGCATATTTCGATCACGCGCAGCGGGGACGAAATGCGCCTTGCCACCGGGTTTTCGGTTTTGACCGGCCGGGACTACGCCAGTTCGATCGAGGCAAATTACACCAGCGTCTTAGGCACGCCCGAGGCGAGTTTTGGCGTGTCGATCACCGATTTGCCCGCTGAAGACATAGCCGGGCAAAGCCTTGCGCTGTCTTGGCTTCAGGTTCTCAAGGCTCCGATCTCGGGCGCGCTTCGGGGCAGCGTGGACGAAATGGCAGCGCTCGGCCCTTTGTTTGCGACACTCAACCTTGGCGCTGGCGTCATCCAGCCAACACCCGAAACGCAACCCATTCGTTTTGACTCGGCCCGGACGTATTTCACCTACGATCCCAGCCAGCAGGTCCTTGACTTTAACGAGGCATCGATTGTTTCGGACCTTGGCGCAGTGCAGGCCAATGGCAAAGCCTTTCTGCACGGTATTGAAAACGGGGTTCTCGAAAGCCTGACGGCGCAACTGGACCTGAACAATATTGATATCTACCCCGGCGGATTGTTCCCTG
The DNA here is from genome assembly GCF_056539385.1 of Ruegeria sp. BB6. Classification (NCBI taxonomy): domain Bacteria; kingdom Pseudomonadati; phylum Pseudomonadota; class Alphaproteobacteria; order Rhodobacterales; family Roseobacteraceae; genus Ruegeria; species Ruegeria sp. BB6. Next base: position 316,815 of record NZ_JBQFUW010000001.1, on the reverse strand, counting down.
AATCCCTTGAATCCGCCCGTGCAAATCTGGATTTCCAGATGAAACTGGCTCCGTTTGAGTTGCAATTGGGGCAACTGACCCTTGTGGATGCGGACCATACGTTACGCGCCTCAGGCAATTTGATTGGTCGCCCGGACGGGTGGGTGGCTTCTCTGGACGCGCATCTGGATACGATGACGGCCGACCGTTTGCTGAACTATTGGCCAGAGATATTGGCGCCAAAACCAAGAAAATGGGTGTCTGAGAACCTTTTTGAAGGGCAGTTTACGGATGTCGAGTTCGCTTTACGCCTGCGGCCTCGGAACGAGCCGGACATATATCTGGGATTTGGGTTCAATGAGGCAAAGATCAGGTTCGCAAAGACATTGCCGCCGATCCAGGATGCCCAAGGGCGGGTCAGTTTGCTTGACGACCGGTTCACAGCTTCGGCCGAAAGTGGCGTGGTTATCGCCGATGCCGGCGGAGCCGTAGATGCCTCGGGAACGTCATTCATCATTCCGGACACAACGATCAAGGGGCCATCCCCGGCCATCGCGCGCATCGTGGCCAATGGATCGACAACCGCGGCCCTTTCGCTGCTTGACCGTAAGCCGCTTGAATTGCTCACGAAAGCCGGGCTGCCGGTTGATCTGTCTCAGGGAGAGGTCAGCTTGGCCGGCACGCTGTCGTTGCCCATGAAAAAGGGGTTGAAGTTCAAAGACACAGAATTTCACTTTTCCGGCACGGCAGACGATGTGGAAAGTGAACGTCTGGTGCCCGGCTTCTCTGTTCGGTCTGACCGCCTGAAGCTGACCGGAGATCAAGCGTTGGTCGAGATCGGCGGATACGGATTGTTCGGTGACGTTCCGATAGAGGCGACATGGCGGCAGCCAATCGGAAGTTCCCAGCCGCAGCGCAGTGAACTAACGGGGGAAATCGAACTGTCACCCCGTCTGATGACCGAACTGAAAGCCGGGTTGCCGCAGGGTATGCTGACCGGACAAGGCACAGCGGACATATCCGTGGGTATCGGAGCAGGCGATCCCATAAAGCTGACGGCGACGTCGGACTTGGTCGGCGTTGGCCTTGCCATACCCGAGCTTGGCTGGCGCAAGGGGTCTCGGGCTGTCGGAAAACTCAACGTCGATGCAACGTTGGGCGACCAACTAAGTGTGGATGCACTGACACTGGATGCCGCGGGATTGCGCACCAAGGCGTCGATCTCGTTTCGCGAAGGCGGTGACTTTGACAAGGTTCAGTTCAGCTCATTCGATCTGGGCAACTGGTTGGCCGTCCCAGCCGAGCTGGTGAATCGCGGGTCGTCCGTTCCAGATATCAGGGTGTTGGGCGGGGTCATGAATTTGGGCGGCGCTACGTTCGGCGAAGGCAGCAGCGGAGGCGGAGGCGGCGGGCGCGGGCCAGCGCTGGACGTTGTGTTGGATCGTTTACAGGTCACGGAATCGGTGGCGTTGACGGGATTCAGTGGATCATTCCAGACTACGGGCGGCATTACCGGGGCGTTCACAGCCGGCGTGAACGGAGGTGCGTCTGTTCGCGGACAGGTCACCCCGCGCGGCGGGCGCAGCGCGGTTGAGCTGAAATCGTCGGATGCCGGTGAGGTGCTACGATCGGCAGGAGTCATCACTCAGGCACGCGGCGGCTCGCTCGATATGAGCCTCGAACCCGTCGGCGCGCCCGGGAACTATGACGTTAACCTCAAGATCGTGAACACGCGGATCACGGATGCACCGGCAATGGCTGCCCTGCTGAACGCGATCAGCCTTGTTGGGTTGCTGGATGAAATGGCGGGGCAGGGTATCTTTTTCTCGTCTATCGAAAGCCGGATGCGCATCACTCCGACCCAAATCAAGGTTCTGAGCGGCAGTGCGGTTGGCCCGTCCATGGGCCTGTCTTTCGATGGAACGATAGATACCGTAGCTGGGATGCTGAATTTGCGGGGCGCGATATCGCCGATCTACCTGGTCAACGCGATCGGAAGCGTTTTTACTAAGAAGGGCGAAGGTGTGATCGGCTTCAACTATAACCTGACTGGTCCTCTGACAGCGCCCAAAGTGGCGGTAAACCCTTTGTCGGGTCTTGCGCCGTTGTTTTTGCGCAATCTGATGCGTACTCCACCGCCGACGGTGACGGATGGCCCAAATTCCCTGCCGGTGAAGCCCGACGAACCTAAGCAGACCTTCGGGTCGCCTCCGAAAGATCATTGAGCCGTGCTGTTGCTGAATCTGGTCGGGCCTTGTATGGCGCGCGCATGAAACTCAGCGACTTTGATTTCCACCTGCCCGAAGACCTGATTGCCACGCGCCCGGCAACGCCGCGTTCGTCGGCGCGATTGCTTGTGGCCGATGGCGACGCGATCTCGGACGCGCACGTGTTTGATCTACCCGAGTGGTTGCAGCCCGGAGATCGCCTTGTTCTTAACGACACGCGCGTCATCCCGGCGCGTCTAAATGGACGGCGGCACCGCGACAGCGCACAGGGACCCGTTTCCGCAGCGATCGAGGCAACTCTGCTGGACCCGCAAGCAGATGGCACCTGGGCCGCGCTGATCAAACCGCTGAAGAAGGTCAAGCTGCACGAAGAGATCAAGTTCTCAGACCAGCTCAGCGCCACTCTGGAGCGGGTGGAAGACGGGCAAGCATTCCTGCGGTTCAACCTGACCGGAGAGGACTTTGACGCCGCGCTGGAAGGCGCCGGTGCGATGCCCTTGCCGCCCTATATTGCGGCCAAGCGTCCGGCGGACGAACAGGACAAAACGGATTACCAGACGATCTGGGCCCGCAATTCGGGCGCCGTGGCTGCTCCGACCGCGTCGCTGCATTTCGACGAGGCGCTGATGCAGGCGCTGGAAAAACGCGGCGTGCAGATTACGCATGTCACGCTGCATGTTGGCGCAGGGACTTTTCTGCCCGTGAAAGTCGAAGACGTGACCACGCATAAAATGCACGCGGAATGGGGCAGGGTCAGCGCGCAGGCCGCCAGCGAAATCCAAAAGACCAAGGCCGCTGGTGGGCGGGTCATACCAGTTGGAACCACTGCGCTGCGCCTGATCGAAAGTGCCGCGCGTTCGGGCGAGATCGAGCCGTGGGAGGGCGAGACAGACATATTCATCTATCCCGGTTTCCAGTTTCACGTCACCGACGCGTTGATGACCAACTTTCACCTGCCGAAATCCACCTTGCTTATGCTGGTTTCGGCATTGATGGGGAAGGATCGAATGAGCGATGTCTACGCCCATGCAATTAAACAGAAATACCGCTTCTTTTCTTACGGTGACGCGTCGCTTTTGATCCCGTGAATGCCGCCTTGTCGGGATCGTATCTTGGTAATGTCGTAGACAAGCATGACCGGAGCCGTTTTTCATAACAAAACGAATCCGTAGTTCAGGTCGACATTGCTCGGAGGTTCCAATGATTCAGGTCCTGTCCAGCGCATGGGCGCTTCTTCTTGGCGTGGGCCTGCTTATGGTCGGCAACGGCTTGCAAGGTACGATCCTCGGTGTTCGCGGCGAGATCGAGGGGTTCTCGACCCTTGAGATGTCCTTTGTGATGTCGGCGTATTTCGTGGGATTTCTCGGTGGATCGCGTCTGGCGCCCGAGATGATCCGGCGCGTGGGACATGTGCGCGTATTTGCGGCGCTGGCCTCTTTCATTTCGGCCGTGATGATCATGTACCCGATGCTGACAGAACCTGTGGCGTGGATTCTGGGCCGTGTTGTGATCGGGTTCTGCTTTTCCGGCGTGTACGTTACGGCCGAAAGCTGGCTGAACAATGCCGCCAGCAACGAAAACAGGGGGCAGGCGCTGTCCCTGTATATGATTGTCCAGATGACCGGGATCATTACAGCGCAGGGCTTGATGCTGGTCGGAGACCCCGCAGGGTACGAGACCTTCGTGATCGCGTCGATTCTGGTTTCGGTTTCCTTCGGGCCGATCCTGTTGTCGATTTCACCTACACCCGCGTTTGACACGACCAAGCCGATGACCCTGCGCGAATTGATGGGCAAATCACCGCTAGGCTGCGTCGGCATGTTCCTGTTGGGCGGCGTGTTCTCGGCTCAGTTCGGCATGGCTTCGGTGTATGGTGCGCGGGCCGGGCTGACTCTGGTCGAAATCTCGACCTTCATCGCCGCGTTCTACGTTGGGGCCGTGGTCTTGCAGTACCCGCTCGGCTGGTTTTCTGACCGCATGGATCGTCGGTTTCTGATCATGCTTGTGGCCATCGCTGGGGCCGGAGGATCCATTTCCGGCATGTTGTTCGGTACGACGTTCCCGATCCTGCTGGTTTCAGCTTTCGTGATCGGCGGGATGTCAAACCCGCTCTATTCCCTGCTGATTGCACATGCCAATGACTTTCTTGAGCATGAGGACATGGCGGCGGCCTCTGGCGGGCTTGTCTTTATCAACGGGCTAGGGGCGATTGCCGGGCCGCTGATCACCGGTTGGTTGATGGGCGACGGCGTGTTTGGCCCTCAGGGGTTTTTCCTGTTTATCGCCATGCTGTTGGTCGTGACCGCAGGGTACGCAATGTACCGTATGACGCAACGCGCGGCGATTCCGGTCGATGAAACCGGAACGATGTCTCCGCTGTACCCCACGGCCTCACCCGTTGCGTTTGAAGTCGCACAGGAAGTGGCCATCGAAGCGGCCGAAGCCGAACAGGACACGCAAGATGTTGCCTAGGACACGGATTTATGTCGCAAGTGTTGCAATATGTTACTGTAACAGACCTGTAAAACAGCCTTTAATGACGTTACGTCCCTGGGGGAGGCGAACAGACGGAGTTTAGGGCAATGGCAGGGCCTGAAGACGTACTGAGTTTTTGGTTGGATGAAGTCGGTCCCAAGGGTTGGTATTTGCAGGACGAGGCGCTTGACGCCGAAATCCGCAAAAAGTTCCTTCCCATTTGGGAGGCAGCAAACGAGGGCAAGTTTTCCCTTTGGCTGACCTACCCAAGCGGAGCATTGGCGTACATCATCCTGATGGATCAATTCCCACGCAACATGTTCCGAGACAGCGCCAAGGCGTTTGCGTCTGACCGTGCGGCATTGTCAGCGGCCAAATGTGCTGTGGACAAAGGGTGGGATCTGAAAATTGATGAACCCGCAAGGCAGTTCTTCTACCTTCCCCTGATGCACTCGGAAAACCTGTGCGATCAGGAACGCTGCGTTCGGCTGATGTGTCAGAATATCAGCGAGGATTCGAGCAACCTTTTGCATGCGCGTGCGCATCGTGAGGTTATTCGGCAATTTGGCCGGTTCCCGTACCGCAACGAAGCGCTTTCGCGCCCAATGACCGAACCCGAAGCCGCATATGTGGATATGGGTGGTTACGGAACTACGGTCAGAGAGCTTCAGGCGGCCAGTTAAGTCGCGGGTTCGCACCCACGTATCGCAATGATCCGGTCGGCGATCGCGTCGGCCGAGGTCTGAATTGCCGTATTGATCAACTCGTCCGGGGCATCGGTGATCTCAGAAATACGGGTCTGCGCCGTTTGCAGCTTTGCTTCAAGCCCGTCCAATTTGTCCAGTGCCGACGAAAGTTTCTGCACCTCCACTCGGTTGGTGACGACATCGCCCAGTTGGATCGAGGATAAATCGCTGCGCAGGGCGGCCAGCTCGCCCCGGACGCCTTGAATTTCGTCTTTCAACGGGGCTACGATTTGTATGTTCTGGGCGAATGACGACGCGATCCCGTCGACCGTCGAGGCCAGCTTCCATCCAAGAAACAGGCACAGTGCCACCAGAATAAGAGTGGCGTTCAGCAGTGCTAGCAGTAGATCTTTGAGCGTTCTGGCCATTGTAAGCCTCTTGAATAACTTGGGTTTAACGGTTGCCGGTCCAGCCCGGCCTCTATGTTCTAGCCATTGAACCAGACGCGGTATAGGCTGAAAACTGCGCACTAAGCGCAAATTGACCCTGCGTCGCTTTTGTCGCGGGTGGCCTATATTGATGCGTTTGGAGATTTAGTTTAATGGTAAACTAATTTCTGAACCGTCCTGCGCCGAGAGGAAACCATGGCTGCACAATCTTTTGATCTGATCGTAATCGGCGCCGGTCCCGGCGGGTATGTGGCCGCAATTCGCGCGGCCCAGTTGGGTTTGAAGACCGCTGTGGTCGAGCGTGAACATCTTGGGGGCATCTGCCTGAACTGGGGGTGCATCCCCACCAAGGCGCTGCTGCGGTCGTCAGAGGTTTTCCACCTGATGGAACGGGCCAAGGATTTCGGCCTGAAGGCGGACAAGATCGGATATGACCTAGACGCCGTTGTCAAACGCTCTCGCGGGGTTGCTGCGCAGTTGTCTGGCGGCATTGGCCATCTGCTGAAGAAAAACAAGGTAACCGTGGTGATGGGCGAGGCGACAATCCCCGCCAAGGGCAAGGTCTCGGTCAAAACCGACAAAGGAACCGAGGAGTTGACGGCCAAGAATATCGTTCTGGCCACTGGCGCGCGTGCCCGCGAATTGCCGGGGCTTGAGGCGGATGGCGATCTGGTTTGGACCTACAAGCACGCATTGCAGCCGCCACGCATGCCCAAGAAGCTGCTCGTCATCGGGTCGGGTGCAATCGGTATCGAATTCGCCAGCTTCTACAACACGCTGGGGGCCGACACGACAGTGGTCGAGGTGATGGACCGCGTGTTGCCCGTTGAAGATGCGGAAATCAGCGCCTTTGCCAAGAAAGCATTTACCAAGCAGGGCATGACCATCATGGAAAAGGCGATGGTCAAGCAACTGGACCGCGCCAAGGGCAAGGTGACCGCGCATATCGAAGTCAAGGGCAAGGTGGAAAAGCATGACTTCGACACCGTGATCTCTGCGGTCGGGATCGTTGGCAATGTCGAGGGGCTGGGCCTCGAGGCTCTGGGTGTCAAGATCGACCGGGCGCACGTGGTGACGGATGAATATTGCCGGACCGGGGTCGAGGGTCTCTACGCCATTGGGGATATCGCAGGCGCACCTTGGCTGGCGCACAAAGCCAGCCACGAAGGGGTCATGGTCGCCGACCTGATCGCGGGCAAGCACGCGCACCCGGTCAAACCGGAAAGCATCGCAGGCTGTACGTATTGCCAGCCACAGGTTGCATCAGTGGGGTATTCCGAGGCGAAAGCAAAAGAGCTTGGCTATGAAATAAAAGTTGGCCGCTTCCCATTCATCGGCAACGGCAAGGCGATCGCGCTGGGCGAACCCGAAGGGCTGATCAAGACTGTTTTTGATGCCAAGACCGGGGAACTCTTGGGCGCGCATATGATCGGTGCCGAAGTGACGGAACTGATCCAAGGGTACGTTGTCGGGCGACAGTTGGAGACAACCGAAGAAGACCTGATGAACACGGTCTTCCCGCATCCGACACTGTCGGAAATGATGCATGAAAGTGTATTGGACGCTTACGGCAGGGTTATCCACATGTGATGTGCGGCGTATGGGGGCTCTGCCCCCGCCGCCCGTGCCGGGCGACTCCCCCGGGATATTTTTAGCCAGATGAAGCTGGGGATCCGTACTTCATCTGGCCCCAAATATCCCGGAGCGCGAGGCAGGGCCTCGCAAAAATGTTTATTTGGTCAGAGCGTCCAGAATGCGCGCCCACGAGCGGATGCCCTTATGGAAACTTTTGACGTCGTATTTCTCATTGGGAGAATGGATTGCGTCGTCGTCGTTGGCGAAGCCAACCAGCATGGAGTCCAGCCCGAGTTCGGTGTTGAAATAGCCAACGACCGGGATAGAGCCTCCCATCCCTGTGAAGACGGCCTCGCGGCCCCATTCATCGGACAGGGCGCCCCGGGCGGCTTCGAATTCGGGGCGGTCGAGGTTCATGACAGAAGCGGGCGAGCCTTCCAGGTCGTTATCCCATTCGATCTTTGCATCTGTCAACAGGCGTTGCTCAACATGTTTTCGGATTTTGTCCCTTAGGTCATCCGGATCCATGTCACCGACCAGACGGCAGGTGATCTTGCAGTGCGCCTGCGACGGGATAACCGTTTTTGACCCGGCCCCGTTGTAGCCACCCCAAAGCCCGTTCACCTCGAGTGTTGGGCGGGCCCATTGCTGTTCCAGCGCAGAATATCCTTTTTCGCCATGCGGCTGCGTATATCCCACCGAGTTGAGGTATTCGGCCTCATCAAACCCACAGCCTTCCCATTGGCGAAGCTGCTTTGCTGGAACGTCGTGGACGCCTTCGTAAAACCCGTCAACGGCCACGCGACCGGTTTCATCATCGTAAAAGGACGCGACAATTTTTGACAGCTCGCGAAGGGGGTTCAGGCCGGGACCGCCATAGTGACCCGAATGCAGGTCGATCCGGGGTCCGGTGATTGTGAATTCGTCTTTGAGCATCCCGCGCAGTTGAGATGCGATTGAGGGGACGCCGCGCGACACCATAGATGTGTCGCAGACCAGGGCCAGATCCGCTTTTAGATCGGCTGCGTTTTCGCGCAGGAACGGGACCAGCGAGGGCGAGCCGGATTCTTCTTCGCCTTCAAAGAAGAAAGTGATGCGACAGGGCAGGGTGCCGTGAACGGCTTTCCAGGCGCGGCAGGCTTCGACAAAGGTCATCAATTGGCCTTTGTCATCCGATGAGCCACGCCCCCGGATGACGGGGCCAGTCTCGGTCTCTTCAATCGCTGGATCGAACGGGTCGCGATTCCACAGGTTCAGCGGGTCGACGGGCTGCACGTCATAGTGACCGTAGAACAGAACATGCGGTGCGTCGTTGTCCTCACCGATATGACCAACGACCATGGGGTGCCCGGTGGTTTCCCGCTTTTCCGCTGAAATCCCGATGGACTGCAGGTCCGAGACCAGCCAGTCGGCGGCCTGGCCGACTTGGGCGTCATAGGCAGGGTCTGTTGAAATCGAAGGAATGCGAAGCAGTTCCATCAGGCGGTCGATTGAGGTTTGAAGATCGGCGTCGATACGGGTCAGAACAGCGTCCAGCGACATGGGGGTCTCCTGCCATGATGAATTTGGCGGAACCCTATCAGCGCCATCGGCGCCGTCCAGTACGCTTTTCCAGGATCACTTGATAAATGCCAAAGGAATAGGAGTGCTTTTTCTGCGCAGCCTGCGTCGTTTCCTCGCGTCTGTTTGCCGTAACTTTACTTGTCGAGAAGGGTCCAAAAAGATATTTGATGCAAATCAAATAAGCATTCTCTTAGTTCGATATATGTTTTGGGCTAAAATGAGTGCATCGGTGCAATTTCGGATTCGTCCGAATGCGGTGCCAGAAAGGACGTTCGGCCAACATGATGAGGTCGGGCAAGTAAGGAGAAACCGGTGGACTATACTGCTCAGCTCGATTCAGCGATCGCTCGGCTACATGACGAAGGACGCTACCGGACATTTATCGATATTGAGCGGCGCAACGGGCACTTCCCTCACGCTGTTCGGACGCGCCCTGACGGGTCGCAGCAGGATATCACCGTATGGTGTGGCAACGACTATTTGGGCATGGGCCAGAATCCGGTTGTTCTAAACGCGATGCATGAGGCTGTTGATGCCGCCGGAGCAGGCTCGGGCGGTACGCGCAATATCTCGGGGACAACTGTTTACCACAAGCAGCTTGAGGCTGAGCTGGCCGATCTGCACGGAAAAGAAGCGGCGCTGTTGTTCACCAGTGCCTACATTGCCAATGACGCTACGCTGAGCACGCTGCCCAAACTGTTTCCCGGGCTGATTATTTATTCTGACGCATTGAACCACGCCTCGATGATCGAAGGTGTGCGTCGCAACGGGGGTGCCAAGCGCATCTTTCGCCACAATGACGTCGCCCATCTGCGTGAGTTGCTTGAAGCGGACGATCCCAAGGCCCCCAAGCTGATCGCATTTGAATCCGTGTACTCGATGGACGGTGATTTTGGTCCGATCGAAGAAATCTGTGACTTGGCCGATGAATTCGGGGCGCTGACCTACATTGATGAGGTTCACGCTGTCGGCATGTATGGCCCGCGCGGGGGTGGAGTGACCGAGCGTGATCGTTTGGCGCATCGTATCGACATTATCAACGGCACGTTGGCCAAGGCCTATGGCGTCATGGGCGGCTATATTGCTGCGAGCGAAAAGATGTGCGACGCCGTGCGCTCTTATGCGCCGGGCTTCATCTTCACGACTTCTCTGCCGCCTGCCATCGCAGCGGGCGCTGCGGCGTCGGTCTCGTATCTGAAGCGCACGCCAGAACTGCGCGAACAGCATCAGACGCAGGCCAAGATCCTCAAGCTGCGGCTCAAGGGAATGGGACTGCCTTTGATTGACCACGGCAGCCACATCGTGCCCGTGATCGTCGGCAATCCGGTTCACACCAAAATTTTGAGTGATCGGTTGCTGGATGACCACGGAATCTATGTACAGCCGATCAATTTCCCGACGGTTCCGCGCGGGACCGAGCGTTTGCGGTTTACGCCGTCTCCGGTCCACGGACCCGACGAAATGAACCGTTTGGTGCACGCGATGGACGAACTTTGGTCACATTGTGCGCTAAATCGCGCCGAACTCGCAGGTTAACCTCACGCCGAAGTGTGCAACGTGATTATCGCGTGTTAAGATTATTCTAACAAAACGGGCAGGCGAATCATTTAGGCCATGATTCGTTGCTAGCGTAAAACACGCGTAGGCAGAATGGGGCAGCAGGGATGATTGGGCGCAGATCTCAGCGCGAATCCAAAAATGACATCGAAGTCCGACCGAAAGGGTATGACGACTACGAGGTCAGGCTTGGCGACATGATGCGCGGCGAGCGTGCGACTATGGGCAAGTCGCTTCTGGATGTTCAGCGCGAATTGCGGATCAAGGCCAACTATATCGCCGCCATAGAAGACTCAGACCCAGAGGCATTCGACACACCCGGCTTTATCGCCGGGTATGTGCGTTCTTACGCTCGCTACCTTGGCATGAACCCTGATGAGACATTCGCGGCGTTCTGCAAGGAAAGTGGGTTCGAGGTCGCGCACGGCATGTCCGCTGAGGCTTCGGTTGTGCGTAAACCTGCAGGTGGCTTGCCGGCGCGCGGTCCAATGGGCCGTGATCCGTTCATGTCGCCCAACACGCCTTATATCCCCGGTCGGGAATCTCTGGTCAGTCAGATTGAGCCTCGGGCGATCGGATCTTCCTTGGTTTTGTTGTCACTGATCTGCGGTATCGGTTACGGCGGATGGGCCGTTCTGAACAAGATTCAGCAAGTACAGGTCAGCCCGGTCGAGCAAGCCCCGGTCGTGTTGTCCGATCTGGATCCGCTGGATGTTGCCCGCTCTGACGGATCGTCCGATGAGGTTGCTACTGTTCAGACCCCCAGCGCCGAGGCTCTGGATCGTTTGTACCGGCCTCAGGCGCTGGATGTCCCTGTGCTGGTTGCTCGGGATGCACCGATCTCTACGCTGGACCCGCGTTCCGTCGGGACTTTCCTGCCACCAGAGCCGCCTCAGTTTGAAGTCGCCGAGGTGCACACTGTCGAACGTCCTACTTTGCCGCAAGTGGTCGAGGAATTGGACACAACGCTCAAGATCGTAGCCGTCGACCCGGCTTGGATGCGCGTCACGGCTGCGGATGGCAGCATCATTTTTGAAGGCACGCTAGGTACGGTCGAGCAGGGCAGTACTTTCGAGGTGCCGCTGACCGAGGAACCGCCGCTGCTGCGGGCGGGGGCATCCGGTTCGGTCTATTTTTCGATGAATGGTGAACATTTCGGCCCGGTTGGTAATCCCGGAACGGTCGCAAAGGGCGTAGTTCTGTCCAAGGATGCCGTGGCCGATCGTTACGACGTCGCCGATCTTGAGGCCGAACAGAACAGCGCGCTCAAACAGCTCGTTGCTGAATTACAGGCGCAAGAGTCGCAAGAACCGGCTGAGTGATCTTGCCATTGCGGTGCCCTGATAGGCGGACTATTTAAAGACGCAACTCAGGCTGCCTTGGACCCGATCCCATGTCCCTCAATCACGTTCGCCCGTGGCGAAACATCTATCGCCGCAAGTCCCGTCAGATCATGGTTGGCAATGTTCCGGTCGGGGGCGACGCGCCCATTGCCGTGCAAACGATGACGAACACCCTGACGACGGATGTTGCGGCGACCGTGGCGCAGGTTCAGGCGGCGGCCGAGGCGGGGGCGGATATCGTGCGTGTCTCTGTGCCTGACGAGGCATCGTCGCTGGCGCTGAAAGAGATTGTGCGCGAAAGCCCGGTTCCGATCGTTGCCGATATCCATTTCCACTATCGCCGCGGGATTGAGGCCGCCGAAGCGGGGGCCGCCTGCCTGCGGATCAATCCGGGCAATATCGGTGACGAAAAACGCGTGCAGGAGGTCATCAAGGCCGCCCGCGATCACAACTGCTCGATCCGCATTGGGGTCAACGCCGGGTCTCTGGAAAAGCACCTGCTTGAGAAATATGGTGAGCCGTGTCCCGAGGCGATGGTCGAAAGCGGGCTCGAACATATCCGCATTTTGGAAGACAACGATTTCCACAACTTCAAGATCAGCGTGAAGGCCAGTGACGTGTTCCTGTCCGCCGCCGCTTATCAGGGCATAGCCGAGGCCACCGACGCGCCGATCCATCTGGGCATCACCGAGGCCGGAGGGCTGGTCAGCGGCACCATCAAGTCTGCTATCGGCTTGGGGAACCTGCTGTGGATGGGGATTGGCGATACAATCCGTGTCAGCCTGTCCGCCGACCCGGTCGAAGAGGTGAAGGTGGGCTATGAGATCCTGAAATCTCTGGGCCTGCGCCATCGCGGGGTGAACATCATCTCATGCCCGTCCTGCGCCCGGCAGGGGTTCGACGTGATCAAGACGGTTGAGGCGTTGGAGCAGCGGTTGGAACACATCAAGACGCCCATGAGCCTGTCCATTATCGGCTGCGTCGTGAACGGGCCGGGCGAGGCGTTGATGACTGACGTCGGCTTTACCGGCGGCGGGGCGGGGTCCGGCATGGTTTATCTTGCGGGTAAGGCCAGCCACAAAATGTCCAACGATCAGATGATCGACCACATCGTGGAAGAGGTCGAGAAGAAGGCCGCAGAACTGGATGCAGCAGCAGAGGCGGCGGAATAGCGCCTCCTCGGTTTTTTGGACGCGACGGGCGTTCTTTTCTTACTCGGGAAAAGCCTGTCCACCAGCAGGAAACGTCATTCTTTTGCCAAACTTACCCTGAAAAACATCGTTCAGGTTGAGCAGTTCAAGGCATCTTCAAATGAGGTTTCTTTCAAGTGTGGCCGCAGTTTCCTGCGCTATTCTGGCAGCATGCAACAGTGGGTCAGGCGAGTATGACAAATACCCCCGGGACGTGAATGTTCCGGTCCCGGAAAACGCCGCAAACACCAAGTTGCGCTATCTTTCGGCTGATCTCGCGCCGTACAATCAACGTGGTACAGTCACGAGCATCATTGTGACCCTCGGGCCTGGCGGACAGTCAAAGCCGCCCAAGGACACGCCGCAGGTGTTGGCGGACCCGTCGCTGGCCTCAAGGGTTGCGGCGTCCCTGTGGGACGGAAGTGACTCTCGGGCGGCGATGAGCCTCGCGCAGCAGGTCGCGCGGTCGACGTATTGCCGTTCTGGTCCCATTACACCCGACAACGGCGTTCGCCGTATCTCGAACCCGCAGGATATCAGCGCCGTCCTCGCAGAAAGCCAAAAGCAGGGGCGTGATGTCATTCCCGCAGGTATCAAAGGCACGTCTGTGCCTGCCGCCCAATTTCGGTCGGATGGCACAAACAGGTGGGTTGTTTGGCTGAAATGCGACGCGCCCTTTCCGTACTAAGCGCGTGACGCAATAAGAAGGGTCGGAGGCGGTTTGTCCGCCTCCTGTCAGATTAGCCCTGTTCGGCGCGCACGACGTTGGCAATCTCGATCATCTGGTCAGCCGTCAGGAATCCGCGCAGCATCTCTGTTCCCAGAACGAATGAGGGCGTGCCGGAAATATTCATGCGGCGTGCCAACTCGCGCGTCTGGTTGATCTCGTTAGTGACCTGTTCGCTGTTCATCGCTTCAATGATTGCGTCGCTGTCCAGACCCAGACCGTCCGAGATACGGCGCAAGGTCACTTCGGTGGGTTCACCTCCGAATTCCAAAAGGGCGTCGTGAACCTGTTTGTACGCGTCGTCACCAGCTACGTGCTTGGTTGCGATAGCAAAGCGCGACGACATGATCGAGGCGTCGCCGAGTATGGGAAGTTCTTTGATTATCAAGCGGATATTTCCGTCTTCTGACAGCAGCTCTGCCACCTGGGGGACGGCCCGGCGGCAATATCCACAGCGATAATCCATGAACTCGACCAGAGTTAAGTCTCCGTCGGGGTTGCCTCCGACCCAGCTATATCCATCGTTGAACAGCTCGTCAGCATTGGCTGCGACCAATTCCTGATCGGCCTGCGCTTCGGCCAGAGCGTTGCGTTGTTCAAGGATGTTGATGGCCTCGATAATCACTTCGGGGTTTTCCAGAAGATATTCCCGTACCTGTTGGCCGAACTGTTCCTTTTCCGCGTCGCTCATTGCGTTCAGGTCCAATGCCTGAGCAGGGCCGGTGATCAAGGAAAGCCCCAGCAGGGCCGGCGCAGCGTGTCTGAGGATCATTTCCGTTTCCTTTTCTTTTTCTTAGCTTGTTCAGAGGCAATCAACACATCCTGTGCACGTTGCCAACCCGGAGAGCCCTCGGGCAACTGCCCGACAGCCCGTCTTGCGTGAATACCTGCATCAGCCAGCCGGCCTTGCAAGGCAAATCTTTCGGCGGTCACGGCCGAGGCCATCCCGTTATTGCCAACCTTGGCGTAGGCGACCCCTAAATCTTGCATCAATCGTGCATTGCGATAGTCCCTTGCGCGTGCTTTTTCAAGGACTTGCAGGGCGTTCTTAGTCTGTCCTTGTGCCAATAGCGCACGGCCGTACCCGGCAAGGATTAGCGGGTTGTTCGGGGCCAGCTCTACCGCCTTGCCGTATGCTGCAACTGCTTCTTGCACACGACGGTTTTCCAGCAATATCTGCCCTTTGAGCTCATAGTAAAAAGGGTCGTCGGGGCGAATACTCAAAGCCTGGTCTATGGCGCGGCGGGCGTTGGGCAGGTCGCGGTTTTGGTGGTATGCGGCGGCCTCGCGCATTAGGCGGATGTCCTGTGCGCTTTCTTCCTTTGATCGTCGCATGGTCCAGGTCGGGGACCGCAGAAAAGCCGATAGCTTGCCTTTTGCTCGTGCGAACCAGTAGTCCGCGCTCTGGTTGGGCGATGCCTTGTCCCCAAATTCGTCCAGAAACGCCTCAGCCGCGCGCAGGCGTTCCCGGCTGGTGGGGTGTGAGCGCATGTAGGGGTCTTGATTCACGACGCTTAACAGTTCCTGTCCCGCAAACTTCTGGTGCAGCGCGACCATGCCGCTGGGCGAGATGCCCGCCCATCTGAGATAGCTGGCCGCACTGCGATCAGCCGAGGATTCTTCGGCGCGAGTGTGGGCAAGAAAGCTGCGTAGCGCTGAACTGGATGTGCCCGCTGCGATGCCTGCAGCAGCCTCGCCACCGCCAGCAGCGGCCACGACCAAAGCAAGAGCGGTCCCCAACTGAGCGTTCCTTTGCGCGGCTTTCAGGTTCTCCACTCGCCGCGCCAGATGACCATTAGCGATATGTGCAGCTTCGTGCGCGATCACGGCCTGCAACATTTCCGGGCTTTCGACCGTCAGGATCAGCCCGTAGTTCAGGTAGATCGCGTTATAGTCGATGACGAAGGCGTTGAATGTGCTGTCATTCACCACCAGAATCTGGACGCGATTTGTGTTCAGCCCAGCGGCGCGCAGGACGGGGAATGCCAGTTCGCGCAGCCCGTATTCGATATCCGGGTCACGGATCAGGCTTTGCGCTGCGGACTGAATGGCGCTTGCGAACCATGTTACTGCAATCAGCAACAGGGCCGGGATTGACGCCAGCCTGGATACGCGTTCAAAAGCCATGGCTGCAACATGGGAGATGGGCATGAGAAACTCAACCCGGTCCGGGGTCGATCCCTTTATCGTGATGGACGTTATGGAGGCCGCGCGCCGCGCTGAAGAGGCCGGGCGCACCATCATTCACATGGAGGTTGGCCAGCCGGGAACCGGTGCGCCGCAAGGGGCGACCGATGCCTTGGCGCAAGCCATGAAAGAAGGGCCATTGGGGTATACGGTTGCACTGGGCCTTCCGGCTTTGCGGCAGCGGATCGCACGGATGTATGGTGAGTGGTACGATGTCGACCTGAACCCCGAGCGTGTGGTGATTACTCCGGGGTCGTCTGGCGGTTTCTTGCTGGCGTTCACGGCGCTTTTCGACAGCGGAGATCGCGTCGGCATCGGCGCGCCCGGTTATCCGTCGTATCGGCAGATACTAAAGGCGCTTGGGTTGGTGCCAGTCGATCTGCCGACCGCACCGGAAAACCGGCTTCAACCTGTGCCGTCTGATTTCTCGGGGCTTGATCTGCAGGGGCTTATGGTTGCGTCTCCGGCCAATCCAACGGGGACAATGCTGGATCACGCGGCGATGCAGGCGTTGATTGGGGCCGCGCACGAGCAAGGCGCTTCGTTCATCAGTGACGAAATTTATCACGGGCTGGAATATGAGGCCAAAGCCGTCACCGCGCTTGAGCTGACGGATGAGTGTTATGTGATCAATTCGTTCTCGAAATATTTTTCGATGACGGGCTGGCGCGTGGGTTGGATGGTTGTGCCCGAAGATCAGGTGCGCGTTGTCGAGAGGATTGCCCAGAACATGTTCATCTGCGCGCCGCACGCCAGTCAGGTTGCGGCTTTGGCCGCGATGGAGTGCGAAGATGAATTGCAGGCAAATCTCGATGTCTACCGGGCCAACCGTTCGTTGATGCTGGAGGGTTTGCCCAAGGCAGGGTTCACCAACATCGCGCCGCCAGACGGCGCCTTTTACGTCTATGCAGACGTGTCTGACCTGACGGACGACAGTCGCAGCTTTGCGGCGGAAATCCTTGAAAAAGCAGGCGTCGCGGTCACTCCGGGTCTCGACTTCGATCCTGTGCGGGGCCATACAACGTTGCGGTTTTCCTACGCCAGATCGACGCCGGACATAGAAGAAGGATTGCTGCGCCTGACGCGCTTTATGTCGGAACGCTTAGGGTCGGCCGAGTAAGCGCAGGGCGTTCACAAGCGGGCGCAGTTCGGCTATGCTGTGCGTCAAACGATCTCGGGAAAACTTGAGGCCATGAGCAGGATTCTATTCGCCATTGCGCTGATCTGGGCGCTGAACGGTGCTGCCGTCGCGCATGAGTTCAGTGCGCTTGCACGTGTGCTGCCCGATGACAGCCACGTCACAGATGACGGCCGCGCCGGAGTTCGGGTGCAGCTTGGTCTCAGTCAGGGCGTACCATACCGGGTTTTCACGCTGAGCGATCCCTACCGCATGGTTCTGGACTTTCAAGAGGTGGACTGGACCGGCTTGGACCGCGACAGCTTTTTGCAGACCGATCGTGTCAGTGGTGTCCTGTACGGTGCCTATGTGCCGGGATGGTCGCGGATGGTGTTGGAACTTGGCGCGCCCCTGGCTATCGAGACGGCGGATTTGCGCGTCGATCCGGTAACGGGCAGCGCGCAATTGTCGTTAAGTCTGCAAGGTACTGATATTGAATCGTTTTCAGCCAGTGCAGGTGCGCCTCGACAGCCGGGGTGGGATTTGCCTGAGCCATCAGTCACTCCGCCAGCGCGCGACCCGGACGGAAACCGCCTGCTGCGCGTGATGCTGGATCCGGGGCATGGAGGGATCGACCCCGGAGCCGAAGTTGATGGCCTGGACGAAAAGACCCTTATGCTGACCTTTGCCCGCGAGTTGCGTGAATTGCTTTTGCGTGCAGGCGGATATGATGTGGTCATGACCCGTTCGGACGATCAGTTCGTATCGCTGGAACGCCGCATAGCGCTGGCTCATCGTGCGGGTGCTGATGTGTTTATCTCGTTGCATGCCGATATTCTGTCCGAGGGGCGGGCGCATGGGGCCGCCGTCTATACACTGTCCGAGGACGCCTCGGATGTGGCCAGCCTCAAACTGGCGGAACGTCATGATCGTGGCGATCTGATATCGGGAATTGATCTGAGCGGTTCTGACGATCAGGTGGCGGATGTGTTGCTGGACATGGCGCGCAGGGAAACCAGGCCGCGCACCGACGCGCTTGCGCGTGCTCTTGCCGAAGGGCTAACACAGCAGGGCGGGCCGATGAACAACCGCCCGATCCGAACGGCCTCGTTTTCCGTTCTAAAGGCGGCTGATATTCCGTCTGTTTTGATCGAATTGGGTTTTCTGTCCAGCCCCAGAGATTTGGAAAACATACGAAACCCCGAATGGCGCTTGGATATGGCGCGCGGTATTCGGGATGGATTGGGGCGCTGGCATCAGGACGATCTGGTCAGGCGATCGCTTATTGGGCAGTGACCCTGCGGCGCAAAACGGCTAATATTAGCCATCGTGTTTTGACCCCGGGCAGGGGCATCACTATATAGGCTGCACCGCGAGCAAAAGGCAGTAACGTGATCCGTTTCATTCTATCAATTTTCGGGGCGATCTTCAGCCTCGTGACCTTGGGCATTTTCATGACCGCGCTAGTCATTGGCGCGATCTTCTGGATGTATGGGCGCGATCTGCCCAGCCATGAATCGCTGGCGCAATACAAGCCACCAACGATCAGCCGGATTTATTCCGGTGAGGGTCAGTTGATCGACGAATTCGCGCAGGAGCGCCGCCTGTTTACCCCGTCCGAGGAAATCCCTGATCTGGTGAAACAGGCGTTTATCTCGGCCGAAGACAAGAACTTTTACACTCATCAGGGCTATGACCCGCGCGGTATCATTGCGGCGGGTGTCGAGGCGGTTAAGTCCAAGGGCGAGAACGTCCGCGGCGCGTCCACCATTACCCAGCAGGTAATGAAGAACTTTTTGCTGTCCGGCGACCGCCGGGCCGAGCGAAAGATCAAGGAGATTATCCTCGCCACACGGCTTGAGGATACGCTGGATAAAGAACAGATCCTTGAGCTGTATATGAACGAGATTTTTCTGGGGCAGAACTCTTACGGCGTGACTGCTGCGGCCCAGACCTATTTCAACAAGACACTGCAGGAACTCGCCCCGCATGAGGCCGCAACACTGGCTGCCATGCCAAAGGCACCGTCTGATTATCATCCAGTGCGTGAAAAGGACCGGCTGATGGCGCGTCGCAACTATGTGCTGCGCGAGATGAACCAGAACGGGTATATCGATCAGGCTACCTATGACGCAGAGGTCAACATGCCCTTGCGCTCGGTTCAGAATGGTGACTTTGAGAGTTTCCGCACCGCTTTGCCGCCGCGTGACTATTTCACCGACGAAATCCGCCGACAGTTGAGTGAGGACTTCGGCGAGGGGGAATTCTTTACCGGTGGCTTTACCGTCCGTGCCTCGGTCGATGAGGAAATGCAGGTTGAAGCGGCGCGTGCGCTGCGCGAAGCGTTGCAGAAATACGACCGCTCACGCGGCAAATGGCGCGGAACGGGTGAGGTGATCCCCGAAGAAAACCTGACGGATGAGGTGCGGTGGCGCGAAGCGCTGGCCATCATGGAAATCCCGCGCGACGTGGTTCTGCCAACGCAATGGTATCCTGCCGTCGTGCTGAACGTCTCAGACCAGTCGCTGACTGTCGGCGTTGAAAATGGCCCAGCGGATGGCACCGTCCCTCGCTCGGACATTCAGTGGATGCAGGGTAATTTTCAGGACAATTTCAAGCGCGGCGATGTCATTTTGGTCATGGCCGGAGAGGAGGGGCAATGGTCCGCCCGTCAGGTGCCCGAAGTGCAGGGCGGTTTCGTCGCGATGGACGTAAACTCGGGCCGTGTTCTGGCGATGCAGGGCGGGTTCTCGTATCAGGACTCGGTCTTCAACCGCGCGACGCAAGCTCAACGCCAGCCGGGGTCGAGTTTCAAACCGTTCGTCTATGCGGCTGCGCTCGACAGTGGATACAGCCCGGCAACGATCGTTGTGGACGCCCCGATTGAGGTGAACACGCCGCAAGGTTTGTGGCGGCCCAAGAACTCGTCAAACAAGTTCTACGGCCCGACGCCGCTGCGCACGGGTATTGAACAGTCGCGGAACCTGATGACCATTCGTCTGGCGCAAGAGGTCACGATGCCTGTCGTCGCAGGCTATGCCGAGCGCTTTGGCGTCTATGATCGGATGGGTGCCTTCCTTGCCAACTCGTTGGGGTCCGAGGAAACCACGCTCTACAAAATGGTCGCGGCCTACGCGATGTTCGCCAATGGCGGTGAGCGGGTTGAGCCGACGCTGGTTGACCGGATTCAGGATCGGTTCGGCAAGACGATCTACCGCCATGATGATCGACAGTGTCTGGATTGCAATTCAAGCTGGCTGGAACCGGACGAGTCCCCCACCATCGAAACCAACCGTAGTCAGGTCATGGACGCGATTACAGCGTATCAGTTGACCTCGATGATGAAGGGCGTTGTCGATCGCGGAACTGCGTCGCGCCATGTCAACCTTCCGGTGCCGACGGCTGGTAAGACCGGCACAACAAATGAATCCAAGGACGCATGGTTCATTGGCTTCACATCAAATATCGTCGCTGGTTGCTACATTGGATATGACCGCCCGCGCCCGATGGGGCGGGGGGCATATGGCGGCACGATGTGCGGTCCTGTCTTCCAGAGCTTCATGGAAAAAGCCGTTGCAAAATATGGTGGCGGCCCGTTTGAAGTGCCTCCGGGTGGGCATTTCATTAAGATCGACCGCTTTAGCGGCGCGCGCCTGCCTGCTGATGCAACCGGCGAATACGTTGTGGCCGAGTATTTCCGCGATGGCGTAGATGGCTTTATCGACCGCGTTTATGATGGCGGCTTTGCGATGGGCTCTGATCTGCCTCTGTTTGAGGAGGTTCATAGCTCGGGCCGTCAGGTGACCACTTCGACGGGCAACACGGTCACAGTTGGCCCAAATGCCAGCCAGGGCGAGTTGCAGGGCGGCGGGCTTTATTGACGACGCGCAGTATTCGGGTCCGCGCCGTCTTGTGGTGGCGCGGACCTGTTGATATCACGCAAACCTGATTGAGCAAGTTGGGACGTAATCATGCGCGCCGAAACCCAGAATATCGTGGCGGAAATCGAAAAGTCTCTGGAGCTGCTGGCGCAGCGCATGGACTATGAAACTGCGCCGCACCGGTTAGAGGAATTCAACGCGCGGGTTGAGGACCCCAACCTGTGGGACAGCCCCGAAAACGCGCAGAAACTGATGCGCGAGCGTCAGATGCTGGTCGATGCGATCGAGACCTATGAGTCGATCAAAACGGATTTGAGCGACAATATCGAACTAATCGAACTGGGCGAGATGGAAGAGGATAACGAGGTTGTCCAAGACGCCGAGTCCGCGATCAAGGCGCTGCAGGCCAAGGCCGCCAAGAAAGAGCTGGAAGCCTTGTTGGATGGTGAGGCGGACAGCAACGATACCTTCCTCGAGATCAACTCGGGTGCGGGTGGTACCGAAAGCTGCGACTGGGCGTCGATGCTGGCGCGGATGTATGTGCGTTGGGCCGAGAAAAAGGGTTACACGGTCGAGTTGCAGTCCGAGACGGCCGGAGAAGAAGCGGGGATCAAATCCGCCGCTTACAAGATTTCCGGTCACAACGCTTATGGCTGGCTAAAGTCGGAAAGCGGCGTGCATCGGTTGGTGCGGATTTCGCCCTATGACTCGGCGGCCAAGCGGCATACCTCGTTCAGCTCGGTCTGGGTTTATCCGGTGGTGGACGACAATATCGAAATCGAGGTGAATCCGGCGGATATCCGTATTGATACCTATCGGTCCTCTGGCGCTGGCGGTCAGCACGTGAACACGACGGATTCGGCTGTGCGGATCACGCACATTCCGACTGGCATCGTGGTGACCAGCTCCGAGAAATCGCAGCATCAGAACCGCGATATTGCGATGAAGGCGTTGAAGTCGCGGTTGTACCAGCAAGAGCTGGATCGCCGGAACGCCGACATCAACGCGGCGCATGAGGCCAAGGGCGACGCGGGCTGGGGCAACCAGATCCGGTCTTACGTGCTGCAACCCTATCAGATGGTCAAGGACCTGCGGACCAACCACGAAACCTCGGATACCAAGGGTGTGTTGGATGGTGATCTGGATGAGTTCATGGCAGCGACGCTGGCGCTGAATGTAGCGGGCAAAAGTCGGTCCGAGGCGCAAGGCGACTAAGCTGGGAAGGGGGCTCTGCCCCCGCCGCGCGTTGCGCGTCTCCCCCGGGATATTTTGGGCCAGATGAAGTGGATCCGGGCACGGCTGTGTGGCGGAGAAAAGATACATTTAAACAATGGGTTTAAATGAGAAGTCGCCCCCGTTAGGCTGATTGCATAAGAGTAATGCAAAGCCGAAGAGACCCGGATGGACTTGAGAGAGGGAACCGCGACAGCTTTGGTAGCTGAGATGTCTGCGGGGCGTCTTTCCGCTGTTGATGTGATGCGCGCGACATTGGACCGTATAGCGGCGGTCAATGGGTCTGTGAACGCTATAGTTGCCATGCGCGACGAAGGTGAGCTGTTGGCCGAGGCGCGTGCACTGGACGAGGGGCCGGTCAAAGGCGCACTGCATGGATTGCCAATAGCCGTAAAGGATCTTGTGAACGTCGCCGGGATACCGTCGTCGCAGGGCTCGCCGTTGTTTAAAGACCATGTACCGGCAAATGATGATCTGATTGCAGCGAGGATGCGCGCTGCGGGGGCGATCCTGATAGGCAAGACCAACACGCCGGAATTTGGATTGGGGTCGCATACGTTTAACCCGGTCTACGGGGCCACGCGGAATCCATATGACACAGAGCGATCCTGCGGTGGTTCATCTGGTGGGGCCGCTGTTGCGTTGGCCACTGGTATGGTCACGCTGGCGGATGGGACGGACATGATGGGCAGTTTGCGCAATCCGGCCGCGTGGAACAATGTGTACGGGTTTCGTCCCACCTGGGGGCGCGTGCCGGCCGAGCCGGTCGGAGATGGTTTTCTGCATCAGCTATCCACGTTAGGCCCAATGGCGCGAATTCCCGAAGATATTGGGCTATTGCTGGATGTCATTTCCGGACCAGACGCGCGACAGCCTTTGAGCGGGCCGAGCCGGGCGGTTTCTCCTATACGCGCAATGGACATGACAGGGATGCGTATCGGTTGGCTGGGTGATTGGGGTGGCGCATTTCCGTACGAGGAAGGGATCGTTGACCTCTGCCAGTCGGCGTTGGAGATTTTCACGCAGCTTGGTGCGAGTGTCGAGCACGTGCCCGCCCCATTTGAGGCTGAGAAGATGTGGGAGAGCTGGGCAACTTTGCGGTCGTGGAGCGTGGCCGCAAGCCTCGCGCCTTTGACCGAGCATCGCGCGAAGTTAAAAGATACGGCTTTGTGGGATCTGGACCGCGGGCTCGGGTTGACTGCGATGCAGGTGCATCGGGCCAGTGTCGCGCGTTCAGACTGGTATCGTCGCGCTGCAGAGGTGTTTGAGCGTTTTGACGCTCTTGTGTTGCCAGCAGCACAGGTTTGGCCCTTTGACGTTGATGTGCCGTATCCGACGGAAATAGCAGGAAAAAAGATGGATACGTATCATCGTTGGATGCAGGTTGTCGTGCCTGTGAGTTTGATCGGGTTGCCTTGTCTGTCGGTTCCTGCCGGTTTCGGAGCCGAGGGGTTGCCGTTGGGGTTGCAGGTCTTTGGGCCTCGGGGGGCAGATGAGCGCATCTTGTCGATCGGGGCTGCGTATCACGACGCGACACAGTGGCCGCAAAACAAGCCGCCTAAGTTGTGAAGGTGCAGGGGGAGGAGAGAGAAACGATGGAGAAGCCTTTTGGCGTTCCAAAGATGGGGCCAGTGAACCCGCAAATGCTGCGCGAGGCGATGCGTCTTGCTTGGGCGGACTATCGTCGCGCCCCAATGTTCGGCTTGCTGTTTGCCAGTTTCTACGTCGTGGCTGGGTGGGCCATGGCTTGGGTGACAATCCAGACGCAGACATCCTTTTGGCTTGTGCTTGCCGCTATCGGATTTCCGTTGCTTGGTCCTTTCGCGGCTGTGGGTCTGTATGAGGTTTCGCACCGGATTGAGCAGGGCGAGCCTTTGGACGTCAAAGCCATATTCGGTGTCGTCGCTCAACAGGGTCGGCGGCAGTTGCCGTCCATTTGCGCGATCATCGTGGTGATGTTTTTGTTTTGGTTCTTTTTGGGCCACATGATTTTTGCGCTATTCATGGGGCTTTCGACCATGACCAACGTGTCCACTTCTCTCGAAGTGTACTTGACGCCGAACGGTCTGACCATGTTGGCCGTGGGGACAGCCGTCGGCGCAGTTTTCGCGACAGTTCTTTACATGATTACAGTGCTTTCGATCCCAATGCTCCTTGATCGAGAGCTGGACTTCGTGACCGCAATGATCGCCAGCTACAGCTATGTCAGTGCGAACATGCCGGTCATGCTGGGCTGGGGCGTTTTTGTTGCGGTTCTGACCTTTGTCGCGATGATCCCCTGGTTTCTTGGGCTTCTTGTCGTTCTGCCTTTGCTCGGTCACGCAAGCTGGCATCTGTATCGGTTGATCACGCAGTCAGAAGCAACGGCTGAAGCATAGCTCATACGTTCATGCTGTCGCTCTGGCCGTGATTTGTTCCGCGCGACGGGCGGCCCGGGCGGCGGCAAATGCCGATGTTGGGTTTGTTCCCAAATGCCGTAGGGAAAGCCGGCGCATTGTTGTCGCGCTCGCCGTGGTTTTGGAAAGGCAAATTGCTACACCACGCCACCGATCTGCGTTGTCTTCGCTGCCGCGGGTCATAAGGTAAATCCGGCTGTTCTGGGCCGCTCGGCCAGACATCAGGATGTAAATCTGGTGGCCGGCACAGGCTGCAATTCCCTGGACTTCACGTTGGGCCGGGGGCAGGGGCTCTGTTCCAACGGGCGGTTCATAGCTGCGAACCAAGGTGCATTGAGGCAACCGGCGCGCGTGTAGCAATCTGTGTCTGGATGGGTGCGGGTCCTCAAGTCCGGTTTCCGAGACATAGTAGAACCCCGCAGGAAACAGGCTTTCGGTCAGTGTGTTTGGGCCTGATCCCAGAAAATCCACCAGCGCAGTTGCCGCCGGGTGGGGCGGCGGCAAGTCAATCTTGTCGATAGGGCGCAATAAAATGCGGGCATCGACATCGAAAAAATTGCAGATGCGATCAAGAATGTCTGGCCGGGGAAAGCTCTCGCCGCCGAGATATCTGTTGAATTGCGTGCGGTTTATGCCGAGTTGACGGCAGAGTTCCGAAACAGAAGGGTACTGCTGCGCCAACCGTCGCAGGTTTGCGCCGAACACCTTGCGCAGTTCCGCCGGGCTGCGGGTTTCATTGGTCATTGCTGTCCCATGTTCCCCAAGTGTTTTTTGAAGCGCGTAGCATTTGACCAACGGTCGAAAGCACGCGCCAAGCTGTACCGACGCCTCCGAAGAATGCGTCTCAGAGCCCTTCAAGGCTAGCGTGGCCTAGCGCAAACGCAATAGGCTTTATGCCATTTTGTATGGTGTTTTGTTGGTTTCCGATGTGAGGTAGAAACCTGAAATCCATTGAAACACTTGGATTGAGGGGCAACACCCTCAGAGCCTCGCCCACAGATCCAGACTGCGGGCGAGGCTTGGCACGTCAGTCACCGCGCAGCAGGGCAGCGACGCCTGTTCTGGCAATTTCGACCAGGCCCAGCGGACGCATCAAGTCCGCGAAGGCATCAATCTTATCCGGCGCGCCGGTGATCTCAAAAATGAAGGAATTCAGCGTGCTATCGACCACATTTGCACGGAAAATATCAGCCAACCGCAGCGCTTCGACCCGCTTGTCGCCTTCGCCGACGACCTTGATGATGGCCAATTCCCGTTCGACCGACGGCCCCTCGACCGTAAGGTCATGAACGTCGTGCACAGTCACGATCCGACCCAACTGGGCCTTGATCTGTTCGATCACCTGCGGCGTGCCGGTTGTGACGATGGTAATGCGGCTGAGATGGCCGGTGTGATCCACCTCGGCCACGGTCAGGCTTTCGATGTTGTAGCCGCGACCCGAGAACAGTCCAATCACACGGGCTAGAACGCCGGGCTCGTTCTCGACCAGAACGGCAATCGTGTGACGCTCTTGCACGTCCGAGAAGGTGGGCCGTAGGTTATAGGCCGAATGGCGGGTAGAGCCTTTTTTGATATGTAGGGCAGACATTTACGTCCCTTTCATCATCCTGCGATAGCCGGGCACCACAGCACCCGACATTATTCGTCGAATTTTGTTAAACCAGAACCGAACCTTTGGAGTCGATCACGCCCTGCGTCTCGGCCTCGCCCAGCAGCATCTCGTTATGGGCCTTGCCCGACGGGATCATGGGGAAGCAGTTCTCGTGTTTTTCAACCAGACAGTCAAAGATCACCGGGCCGTCATAGTTGATCATCTCCATGATCGCATCGTCCAGATCGGCGGGGTCGGAACACAGGATGCCCTTGGCCCCGAATGCCTCGGCGAGTTTGACGAAATCGGGCAGGGCTTCGGACCAGCTATGCGAATACCGCTCGCCATGCAGCAGCTCTTGCCACTGACGCACCATGCCCAGACGTTCGTTGTTCAGGATGAACTGTTTGACGGGCAGGCGGTATTGAACGGCGGTGCCCATCTCCTGCATGTTCATCAGCCACGAAGCCTCACCCGCGACATTGATTACCAGCGCCTCGGGGTGGGCCATCTGCACACCGATCGAAGCCGGGGTGCCGTAGCCCATCGTGCCCAACCCGCCCGAGGTCATCCAGCGGTTCGGGTCCTCAAATCCAAGGTATTGCGCGGCCCACATCTGATGCTGGCCAACCTCGGTCGTGATATAGCGGTCGTGGTTTTTGGTCAGTTCTTCAAGGCGTTGCAGCGCGTATTGCGGTTTGATTGTCTTTTCACTGTTGGTGTAGGCCAGACAGTTGACCTTGCGCCAGTCACTGATCTGCGCCTGCCATTGCGACACGGCCGCAGCATCGGTCTTGCGACCGCGCGCTTTCCAGACCTTGAGGATATCCTCAAGCACATGGGCCACGTCGCCCACAATCGGGATATCCACGCGGATCACCTTGTTGATCGACGAAGGATCAATGTCGATATGCGCCTTTTTCGAGTTCGGCGAGAAGGCATCAATCCGCCCTGTGATCCGGTCATCGAACCGCGCGCCGATATTGATCATCAGGTCGCAATCATGCATCGCGAGGTTGGCCTCATAAAGACCATGCATCCCCAGCATCCCCAACCAGTTCTCACCCGAAGCCGGATAAGCGCCCAGCCCCATCAGGGTCGAAGTGATCGGAAATCCGGTCGCGTCCACCAGTTCACGCAGCAACTGGCTGGCCGCAGTGCCAGAGTTGATCACGCCGCCGCCAGTATAGAATACGGGCTTTTTGGCCGTCTCTATCGCGGCGACCAGTTCTGTGATTTCTTCCAGATCGCCTTTCAGCGTTGGCTGATAGTGCGAAGTGGACGGCTTCGGGCTGGTATATTCACCCGATGCAAACTGCACGTCCTTCGGGATGTCGATCAGCACCGGACCGGGACGGCCCGAGGTGGCAACGTGGAACGCCTCATGCATGGTCTCAGCCAGCGAATCCGTGTCTTTCACCAGCCAGTTATGTTTGGTGCAGGGGCGGGTGATGCCGACGGTATCAGCCTCCTGAAAGGCGTCCGAGCCGATCATGAAGGTTGGTACCTGACCGGTCAGAACCACGATCGGGATTGAATCCAGCAATGCGTCGGTCAGGCCGGTTACCGCGTTGGTGGCACCGGGGCCGGAAGTCACCAGCGCAACGCCGGGCTTGCCGGTCGAACGCGCATAACCTTCGGCGGCGTGCACGGCACCCTGTTCGTGACGCACCAGAATGTGGCGAATGTCGTTTTGCAGAAAAATCTCATCATAGATCGGTAGCACGGCGCCGCCGGGGTATCCGAATACCGTGTCCACGCCCTGATCCTTGAGGGCCTGAACCACCATCTTTGCGCCGGTCATCTCACGTGTCATCTGCTTTGCTCCGTTCGCGACATGTGTCTTGCGTTTTGCCAAAAAAAAAGCCCCCGAGATTTTCGGAGGCGCATGGGTTCAATTATGGTTTACCGTTACCGGCCCATGCGCGTGTTTCCTACGATTACGACTAGCGATTTCATCGCCAGAGGCTCCTTTTTTGCGTGCAGGGACATTATGGGCGGTGAAAGGGGGCGTCAACAGGCAATCGTACCAATTTTGTATCTTGAGTGGTGAATTTTGCGACATTTTATTGCGCAGATTGACGCATGATCGGAAGATTCGGGAAAATTCACTGTTGTCGGCGTGTTGATCTCGAAATCAAGAGTGTCGGAAAGCGTCATGGCAATGTCCCAAACAAGCATGATCAGGCAGTTGGGCTGAGTCACGCTGAGCTTGTCTTTGCAGGCAAAGGAGACGGGACATGCTGCATGATCTTGTGGATCTGGGACGGTATCCGATCGATTGTCCGGGCTCGCGGGCGTATGATCAATTGATCAACGACCTGAGGCGTGAGCTGGATCAGGATGGGTGCGCGGTTCTGCCGGGCTTTGTTCATGCCGAAGGGGTGCAGCTTTTGGTGAGTGAGGCCGAGGCCACGGCCTCCAAGGCGCATCGTTCTTTCAATCGCACCAATGCCTACTTTACGCAGGACAATCCGCAGTTGGCGGCGGAACATCCTGTCCGGCGGTTCTATGACCGGTCCAACGCCTTTGTACCGGCCGATAATTTTGAAAAGTCGGGTCCGCTGCGTCGGCTGTACGAATATGAAGGTTTCCTACCCTTCATCCGCGCAGCGTTGGATGAGCCACCTGACCGGTTCTTTCGCTATGATGACCCTCTTGCCGATGTCATTATCAACGTCGTCGAGGAGGGGCAGGGTTTTCCCTGGCATTTTGACACCAACAACTACACCGTGACACTGGCCATCCAAAACGGTGAGGCAGGTGGCGCTTTTGAATACGTGCCAAACCTGCGCAGTTCAAACGACGAGAATTTTGAGACTGTGGCGTCCATTCTGGACGGAAACAGAGCGCGGGTGCGCCAGCTTGAGTTGCAGCCCGGCGATCTTCAGATTTTCAAAGGGCGTTATGCGCTGCATAGGGTTGCACCCGTGCAGGGTGCGCGCAGCCGCTATGTAGGCATATTTTCATTTGTCGAGGCTGAGGGCATGTGCGGCGGGGTAGAGCGGACCCGTCAGCTATATGGTCGTGTTCTGCCCCATCACCTGGCGCGGGAAGGGATGAGAAAGGACACCTTGCTGGATTGATGTCCTTGTCCGAAAAAGACCCTCCCGCCCATTGTCGACGCGCCTTTGGCGCGCCTCCGCTGGTTGGGCGTGGCAGCGCTGCGCGCTGCGGGATCAAAAGCCGGGGCTGGTGCCTTGCAGGACGCCGTGTTCCAGCGCATAGCGCGTCAGACCCGCCGTTGATGAAATGCCCAGTTTGCGTTTGATGTTCTTTCGGTGCGTCTCGACGGTGCGAACAGAGATATCCAGCGTCTGGGCGACCTCTTTGTTCGACTTACCTTGCGCGAGCTCCAGCAGGATTGTCTGTTCGCGCCCTGTCAACGCCTCTCGGGTGCTTTCGCCCTTGGGCTGCAAGGAACCGCTGGCACCTGTGCACAGGTATTGCTCGCCCCGCATCACGGCGTCGATGGCCTGTTTGATCTCTTCGGTCTGAACATCCTTGAGGACATATCCCTTGGCGCCGTGGCTCAGCGCGGTCGAGATATATTCCGGGCTGTCATGCATCGACAGGATCAGGATGCGAGTTTGGGGCAGACGTTCGAGAATGATCTCGGTTGCGCTTAACCCGCCTAGCCCCGGCATGTTCAGGTCCATCAGGATGACGTCGGGGGCCAGGTCCGTCGCCTTTTCGACCGCCTCCTGCCCACTGCCGAGCGTACCGACGACGTGAATTTCGTCATAGCTTTCGAGGATCGACTGAATCCCTTCGGCGACCATCGGGTGATCGTCTACAATAAGGACCCGGATCGTTTGGTCGCTCATGTACCGGCCTTTCGGTTCGGGGTTGCGTCTTCTTGCGGTGGCAACAGGTGGCTCAGGGGCAGGCTGACCTCGATCACCGTACCGCTGCGTGGGCCGCGTGATGACAGAATACGCAAGGAGCCGTCAAGCTGTTCGATGCGTTCTTGCATGTTCCGCAATCCGATCCCGGCGCTTGCCTGTCCGGGGTCGCTGCGCAGGCCGCGCCCGTTGTCGGTAATGCGCATTGTCGCGCCTTTCTTATGGCCGCGCAAATCAATTGTGACGCGCGTTGCCCCAGAGTGACGCTCGATATTGGTGAGGGCTTCTTGGGCGATGCGATACAGCGCGATCTTGCTGTCCTGATCCAGACGGTTGCGGAAGACGACGGTCGAAAACTCGGTCTCGATCCCGGTGCGTTCGCGGAAGTCGTCGGTTAGCGCCTTGAGCGCCGGGCCAAGCCCCAGATCGTCCAAAACGCCCGGGCGCAGATCACGGCTGATGCGGCGGACCTCGGTGATGGCAGTACCAAGGTGGTCGATCCCCTTTTCCAACGGATCACGCGCGCCTGCGTCATCGCCCCGCGACAGGCGACGACGGGCATTGTCCAAGGCATAGCGCACCCCGACCAGTATCTGGCTGATCCCGTCATGCAGTTCACGGGCCACCCGACCGCGTTCTTCCTCTTGCGCGTCAAACACGCGTTGGGTCAGTTCTTTCAGTTTGGCATCCGCCAGTCTGCGTTCGCGGAAATTCAGCAACATGCCCGAGGCAAAGACGATCAGCACCGCGGCCAGCACGATGCCGCCGATATACATAAAGGTGCGCTGAACGCGTGCCTCGACCTCGGCGCGGGCATTGGCAACGGTGGCAACGATGTCGTCGATGAAAACCCCGGTCCCTACGGCCCAGCGCCAGTCCTGCAGGCCGACGACATAGGCGATCATTTGGGCTTCTTCTCCGGTAGAGGGCTTTTGCCACATGAAGCTGTGCCAGCCAGCCCCCTGACGGGCGAGACTGATGAATTCGTCCACGATGGGTGTGCCGTCGCTGTCGGTCAGACCTTCCCAGTTGCGGTTGATGAACTCGGTCTGGCGTGGGCTGACAAGATTGTTGCCGTCATAGTCGTAGACGAAAAAGAAACCGTCCTTGCCGTAAATCATCGCCGACAGGATTTGCGTCACAAGGTTCTGCGCGATCTTGTCGTCAGTCGATGCGCGACCGTAGATATATGCGAACCCGTTGCGAGCCTGGGTCACGTAGTTTCGCAGTTCTTCTTTCTTGGCCTCGACCAGGCTGCGTTCCAATGCCTGAATCTCGCGCTCGGCCGTTGCGCGGGACTCGTAGGCCACGAGCAGAGCAATCGCAGCCACGGCCACCACCAAGGGAATCGCCGCGACAAGCGACAACTTCTGGCCATAGGTCAGCGAAATCAGGTTCCGTAATCCCCTCATGGTCGAATCGATACGCAAGCCTGCGGGAAAATGCAAAATTTTTGGGCTGCCGGTCGCAAATCGCAGTGATCACCGGCAAAAATTGTGGAGTTTTTCGGCATTTTCGTCCGCGAACCCGGCAAAAACCGATCCGCCTACGTAGTAGTAGGTATTCACATTCAATTCGGGGTCTTTAGGCTGACGCGCACTGATAACGACTGCCCCCGGCATCGGCTGGGGTATTGGATATGTAGGGGAGGAATACTCATATGGATCGTCGTTCATTTCTGAAAACATCTGCTCTGGGCGGCTCGGCGGCTGCGGCCACCACGCTGGCAGCTCCGGCTTACGCGCAGGGTCAGCGTACCCTGACCATGGTGACCTCGTGGGGTCGTGGTCTGGCTGGTGTTTTCGACAGCGCGCAGCGTTGCGCAGACAGCATCACCGCAATGTCTGACGGCAGCCTGAACGTTGAGATCAAGGCTGCCGGTGAACTGGTTGGCGCGTTCGAGGTTTTCGACGCGGTTTCGTCGGGTCAGGCCGACATGTACCACGCGGCGGACTACTACTTTGTGGGTCAGCACCCGGGCTATGCCTTCTTCACCGCTGTTCCGTTCGGCATGACCGCGCAGGAACTGGTGAACTGGTATTACCATGATGGCGGCATGGAGCTGCATGACGAGCTGGGCCAAATCTTTGGCCTGAAGTCGTTCCTGGCCGGTAACACCGGTGCGCAGGCGGGCGGCTGGTTCTCGAAAGAGATCAACAGCCCCGAAGACTTCAATGGCCTGAAGTTCCGCATGCCCGGTCTGGGCGGTAAAGCTCTGGGTAAACTGGGCGCGTCCGTACAGAACATTCCGGGTTCGGAAGTGTATCAAGCACTGTCGTCCGGCGCGATCGACGGGACCGAGTGGATCGGACCGTGGGCCGACGAAAAGGCCGGTTTCCAGGAGATCACCAAGACCTACTACACCGCGGGCTTCCACGAGCCGGGCGCAGGTCTGTCGCTGGCGACCAACCGCGACGTGTTCGAGGAACTGACACCGGCACAGCAGAAGATCATCGAGATCGCTGCCGCCGAAGCGCACCAGTGGAACCTGGCGCAATTCCTGGCAAACAACGGTGCGGCCCTGCAGCGTCTGCAGTCGGGCGGCGTGAAAGTCATGGAATTCCCGGACAGCGTTTGGGATGCCTTCGGCACCGCCAGCCAGGAAGTTCTGGACGAAAACATGGGCGACGAGCTGTTCAAGAAGATCCACGACAGCGCGATGAGCTCGATGGCTGCGTCTTCGGCTTGGCTGAACCTGTCGTCGGGTGCTTACACCGCACAGCGCGACCGCGTTCGCGGCTAATCGCCGGACCTGAACTCAATTGGTTTCCCCGCCCAGCGCGGGGAAGCCTTTCCCGTTGCACATGCAGGGCTCGGACAAGCCAACAATAAGCTGCAGTGCAACTGACGCGACCTGGGGACAACATGCAGGACGAAAACGGTATCTCGTTCTTCGGCGCCCTGTGGAATGGACTGGTTTGGTTCATTCAGAACATTGCCGAAGCCTTCTATAATTTCGGATACGCCATCACGCATCCGCAACTCTGGCTGAACTGGTCGGACAAAGAAGCCATCATGCGCTTTGTCTACTATGGCGGATCAGTCGAGTTCTTCTTTGTGATCTTCACCATCTTTCTGGTTCTGACGGCCATTGGCCTGTACTACCGGAACTTCATGTGGGGCATGGTGCGCGGCCTTGAGGGGTTCGCCAACACCACCGGGCGCTTCTTTGCTTGGGCGGGCCTGCTGATGGTCATCCAGCAGATCGTCATCGTTTTCATGCAGCGGGTGTTTGCACGGCCCGATATGGCCTTTGGTTTCGGCATCCCGATCCAGATGGATATCAGTTGGTATGCCGAAGAACTGAAGCTGTATAACGCAATGGTCGTGTGCCTGTGCTGTACCTACACCTTCGTGCAGGGCGGTCATGTTCGGGTTGACCTGATCTATGCAGGCATCAGCCACCGGGCTAAGCGAGTCGTCGACATGCTGGGTGCGTTGTTGTTCATGATGCCGATGGCGGTGCTGACATGGATGTACGGCTGGTATTTCATGTGGCGGCACCTGATCGTGCCGAAGCCTTCGGCCAGTGACACGCTGGACAAATTGGTTCTGAAATCCCGCGCGCTGCGTTGGAACGTGGAAACCATCGGCTTCAGCCCAAATGGGTTCAACGCCTACTTCCTGTTCAAGATCCTTCTGGTGGCCTTTGCAGGCATGGTGTTCCTGCACGCCATCGCGTTCCTGTACCGGTCGTATCTGGAGTACGTGGAAGGACCGGACAGCGTTGGAAAATACCTCGACAAGGACAGCCTTGGAGAGGGTGAAGAAGCCTACGAAGGCGCACATTAGGGACGGGGACCCAGACTATGTTATTCGGACTTGATGGCGTCGAGATAGGCCTCATTATCGTGTTCTTCTGCCTTTTCGGAGGCATTCTGTCCGGCTTTCCGGTGGCCTTTGCCATCGGTGGGGCGGGGATCATCTCATTCGGGATCATCGCGGCGCTGGACAGTGCCGGGCTGCTGATACATCAGGCGATCGATACCAGCTCACAAGCCTATAGGGACGTGGTGAATTCTGGGATCAAGCCAGATGTGATATCGGTCTTCCGATACCCGGACTTACCGCGCATAGCCGAGCCGGTCTTTGTATCGGGCTGGGAAACGGCTCTTGACCGCAACGTCTCATTCATCGTGAACCGCATGAATGAACGTGTTCTGGCGGGGCAGTCGATTGAGACTCTGCTGGCCGTTCTGATGTTCGTCCTGATGGGTATCACGCTGGAACGTTCAAAGATTGCAAACGACCTGCTGACGACAATGGCGCGCGTGTTCGGACCGCTGCCGGGTGGTCTGGCCGTGTCGATTGTTGTGGTGGGCGCGTTCCTTGCGGCCTCGACCGGGATCGTGGGGGCCACTGTGGTGACCATGGGTCTGCTGGCGCTGCCGACGATGTTGCGGAACAACTATTCGCCGGAACTGGCGACAGGTGTTATCGCGGCCTCGGGTACGTTGGGGCAGATCATCCCGCCCTCGATCGTGATCGTTCTGTTGGGGACGCTGGCGGGGGATCTGTATTCAACCGCTCAGGAAACGCGCGCGGTTGAAGCGGGCTGTACCGACGCGCTGACCTATCTGGGTGAGCCTGCGGTGGTTTCGGTTGGCACATTGTTCCAGGCGGCGCTGCTGCCGGGGATCATGCTGGCCTTGCTATATGCGCTCTATGCGTTCGGATATGCGTTGCTGAACCCCGAGAAAGCTCCGGCCGTTGAATTGTCGGGTGGCAGTGGTGAGGTGATTACCCGCGCGGAAGGTCTGACCTGGTTGCTGGCTGCTCCGGTCGGCCTGATCGTGGGTGCGATAATGCTGAGCAGTGCCGGTGTCATCGGCAGCCAGAATATCAGCGTTTCGGCGTTCTCAGACATTGGCGAAGGGGCCTCGTTGCGCACCAACGTGTCTGAGGAATGTAAAGCCTCGATGATCGACCTGCATGGTCAGTCCGCCTGGGATCAGGCCGTGGCCGAGCAGGAGGCCATCGACGCCGCAGGTGGAACCAGCGAAGCCACGCGGTTGACCGAAGAGGAACTGGCCGCCGCTCAGGAAGCCAAGATCGCAGCGGCTGCCCCGATTGGAACCGGTGTCGCCGTGATGGTTGTTCTGCTGGGGCTGACGCTGGTCATGGGGCGCGGCATTGCGCCGTCTCAGTCCACGCAACCCCTGATCGTGGGGGCCATCGGCCTGTTGCTGATGCTGCTGGTGGATGTGCTTCTGATCGCGCCGACAACCTCGTCCGGGGCAACCTTCCTGCGGTTGGCAGCGCCGTTTGCGCTGGCCATGTATGGCTGTAAGGAAGCTGCGGCACGGTGTGCGACCAATGATCTGATCCGCGTGGTGTTCCCACCGCTGGTTCTGATCATCGCGGTTCTCGGCTCGATCCTGGGTGGCGTGACGAACCCGACTCCGGCGGCTGCGCTGGGGGCCGGTGGTGCGATCATGCTGGCGGCCTACCGCAAACTGCAGGATCAGGGACGGTCCGGTAAGGTGATCATCTGGTCGACATTTGCCGTGATGATCGCCCTGCTGATGGGGGTCAACTTTGACCTGCGCATCAATCAGGGCGGCGTGACGGTGGAAACCTGGATTGCCTTCATCATCGCCTATGGCGCTTACCTGTTTGCCCTGTTCGGCCTGATCTATGGGTGCTGGGTCCTGTTTACCAGCGGCGTTCTGACGCCGGTGGTTCGGGAAACCGCCAAGGTGACCTCGATGGTGTTCACCATCCTGATCGGCTCGCAATTGTTGAACCTTGTGGTGATCTCGTTTGGAGGGGAGCATTACATCCAGCAGTTCCTCAAGAGTTTTGACAACGAGTTCACGGTCTTCCTGATCGTGATGCTGGTCTTGTTCATCCTTGGGTTCGTGCTGGATTTCCTCGAGATCATCTACATCGTGATCCCAATCGTTGGGCCGGTGATCTATGGGGGGTCGTTTGATCCGAAATGGGTCACGATCATGGTTGCGGTGAACCTGCAGACCTCGTTCCTGACGCCACCGTTCGGGTTTGCCTTGTTCTATCTGAGGGGGGTTGCGCCGAAGGAGGTCACGACGGGTCATATCTATCGCGGGATCATTCCTTTCGTGCTGATCCAGGTGGTCGGAATCGCGATCTTGTGGTTCTTCCCGTCGATTGTGACAATCGTTCCGGACCTGATCCCGAACTGATCTTTTGGTGTGATACAGTGAAACTGAAAAGGGGGCCTGTTGGCCCACTTTGCTTTGGTGTTGTGGGAAGGGGCCAGCCCCTTCTTGGCCTGCGGCCAATTCATCCCCGGGATATTTTTGGCCAGATGAAGATACGGATCAGGTGAATTGGATCAGGTCCCAGCGGTTTCCGAACGGGTCGCGCCAGACTGCGACTGTTCCGTAGGGCTCGTGTCGGGGGGCTTCCTCGAAGTGAACACCTGCGGCCGTCATTTCGGCGTGGTCGCGATGAAAGTCATCGGTTTCCAGGAAGAAGCCTACGCGCCCGCCGGTCTGGTTGCCGATCGCCGCGGACTGTTCTGGGCTGTCTGCGCGGGCAAGTAGCAGTGATCCTTGTTTTGATCCTGGCGGTGCGATGCGCACCCACCGTTTTCCAGCGCCCAGATCAACGTCCTGTAATACGGTGAACTTCAGTGATTCCGAGTAGAATGCGATGGCTGTGTCATAGTCCGGGACGACCAGCGTCACCGCGTGAAGGCTTTGGCGCATGTTGCCTCAGCCCTTGGTCGGGTGGCGATCCGGCAGTTGGATATTGGCCACCTGCTCGGCAATGGGGGCAGTGGAAAGGGGGTGATGACTGGAGTCCGTCAATTCGGACGGATTGCCCACGCCAACCCATTCGCCTTGTACGTAGGCTTCGAGCCCCGAGAAGCGGGCCTTGTATCCCATTTTGGGGCTGCCTGGCACCCAGTACCCCAGGTAGACATAAGGCAGGCCAGCTTCGCGTGCGATGTCGATGTGATCGAGGATCATGTAGGTCCCCAACGAGCTTTGCGGCTGGTACGGGTCATAAAAGGAATAGACCATGCTGAGCCCGTCATCCAAGACGTCCGTCAAGCTTACAGCTATCAGGTCACCGGTGGCCGGGTCTGCGTATTCCACGACCCGGCTGCGGATCGGAGTTTCCTCGATCATCGCGGCAAATTCAAAAACATCCATATCGGCCATGCCGCCATCCGCGTGGCGTGTGTCGAGATACCGGCGGAACAGCTCGTATTGTTCATCCGTTGCCCAAGGCGAGTTCGCCTTGCGCTGCAGGTAGGTGTTACGCTTGATGGCGCGTTTCTGGCTTTTGCTGATGCGAAACTCGGACACGTTTATCCGGGCAGACAGACAGGCCGCGCAGTCGGCACAGGATGGGCGGTAGAGTACGTTCTGGGATCGACGGAACCCTTGCTGCGACAGCGAATTGTTGAGCTGGTCTGCGCCTTCGCCTTGCAGGGCGGTGAACAACTTACGCTCCATCCTGCCCTCAAGATAAGGGCAGGGTTGTGGGGCCGTCACATAGAATTGTGGCGCTATCGGCAGCGTGTGTCGCATGAATGTTCCAGGTTTCCTGAGACGGATGATAACAACCGATCCCGGTACCGCCAAGTGATTCAAGCGGTTGGATAATTATTACGCGCGCTGGTTGATCATGACCGTTCCAAGGAACGCGTCCGTCAGTCCCTGGCATCGTGCGCTGGTCAGCATCATGATGACCGAGATGATCTGTAGGACGGGAAAGGCCATGCTGACGAAATAGCCCGCAGTGTGGGCCACGGCTTTGCCGGTGTCCATGCGGGCACCGAAGGAATCGCGCAGTTCTATGCCCATGAAACGCATGCCCAAAGTGGCCGAGCCGTTTGCGATGGTCACCACGCGATAGACAAAGCTGACGACCGCGTAGATCAGGGCAAGAATAAACAGGCCCATGCCCAGTGTCAGAAAGATCGCAACCGTGCAGAGCAGCGAGACAAAGGCGATGTCAAACAGCCACGCGACAAAGCGTTTGATCGCCACGGACTGATAGAACTCCGGTTGGCGGTCAGGGTCAGGCAGGTGGGTCATGTAGGGAATTCCAAGTTGTTGTGTGGGTTTACCCTGTCCCGATCAGGCGGGGCAGGGCAAGTCCGGTTCAGGCGTTTTCGCCGTTTTCGGTCTGATCGCTGTTTTCGCGGGCGCGTTCGTCCATGAACTGATCAAACTCGGCCTTGTCCTTGGCTTCGCGCAGGCGGCGCAGGAACGCTTCAAAATCCTGTTGTTCGCGTTCCAGGCGGGCCAGGGTGTCGGCCTTGTACGCGTCAAAGGCGCTGTTGCCCGAGGGCTTCATGGCGCTCATGTGGCTGTGCCAGGTTTTGCGGCGGCTGCAGGATTTGCTGAACATGCGTTTGCTCCAGATCATATAGGCCAGAAGTGCCAGGCCCACGGGCCAGAAGAAGATGAAACCAAGGACAATTGCAGCGATCCAAGCCCCTTTTCCCTTGTCATCAAGCCAGGCTTCGGCGCGGTAGAGCCATCCCGGATTTTCAGGGACGGCGTGGTCGGACAGTGCGGTCATTTGGGATCTCCGGGTTAATGTAAATTGCGTTCACATCATCTAGATGGGGGGGATGTTGCGGGTTGCAAGGGGTGAATGTGAAAAAGATTTACATTTAGAGTGGTCGCCGTGTGACCAAGGTTCAGGCGGTGAACAGTTTCCACTTGCGCAAGACATTGAAATCACGCCATCTCTTAATTGGGGCTTGAACCCCCAATGTTGTCGTTCCGCCGGAGGGGTAATGTCAGGACCACTCGCCATCCAACGAATGCCGCGGCCTTTCGATCCGTCGCTAGGGGCGGAAGCGCGCGCGCTTGTCACCGATGTTGCGCCTGAAGCTGGTGAGCTTATCGCCGGGGCCGCAGGGTCGAGCCCCTATTTGAAAGGTCTTATCGAGCAAGAAAGGGATTGGCTTGCGCAGGCTCTGGCCCAGCCCGATCAGGCTTTGGCGGATGTGATGCAGGACGCACGCGGTCTACCTGCCGATAAGTTGAAGCCCGGGCTGCGTCAGGCCAAGCGGCGAATGGCGCTTCTGACTGCGCTGGCTGATCTGGCCGGTGCGTGGCCGCTGGAGAAAGTTACCGCGTCCCTGACGGATTTTGGTGCGCTGGCGGCAGATATTGCGGCCAAGGCGGAAATTGCCGCGCTGATCCGGCGCGGCAAATTGCCGGGTATGACCGAGGATGACGTCGAAACCGCTGCCGGGATGATCATTCTGGCCATGGGGAAGATGGGCGCGCACGAGCTGAACTATAGCTCGGATATCGACCTGATCGTGCTGTTCGATGAAACCAGATTCGATCCGGACGATTTCTATGACGCGCGCCACGGAATGGTCCGGGCCACGCGGAATTTCTGCGCGACGCTAAGCGACAAGACGGCTGATGGCTATGTCTTTCGCACCGATCTGCGCCTGCGTCCCGATCCGGGGGTGACCCCAGTATGCATGGCGGCTGAGGCGGCTGAACGGTACTATGAAAGCCTTGGCCGCACATGGGAACGCGCAGCCTATATCAAGGCGCGGCCCTGCGCCGGGGACATTGAGGCTGGGCAGCGTTTTCTGGACACGCTGCGCCCGTTCGTCTGGCGGCGGCATCTGGATTTTGCCGCCATTCAGGACGCCCATGACATGCGCCTGCGTATCCGCGAGAACAAAGGCACAGGTGGCGCCCTGACCATACCCGGCCATGACATGAAGCTGGGGCAGGGTGGGATTCGTGAGATCGAGTTCTTTACACAGACCCGCCAGTTGATCGCCGGAGGGCGCGACCCCGACCTGCGGGTTCGTGGCACGGTGCCCGGGCTGGCAGCCTTGGCCGATAAGGGCTGGGTTCCGCAGGATGTGGCGGAAAAGTTGACCGGCCATTATCGCGCACATCGTGAGGTCGAGCATCGGATTCAGATGATCCACGACGCCCAGACCCACAAGGTGCCTCAATCGCCCGACGGGATCGAACGCGTCGCCTGCCTCATGGGGATCGACAGCGCCGAGCTGACATCGGACCTGACCCGCCGTCTGACCGAAGTGCACGAGCTGACCGAAGGGTTCTTTGCGCCCGGCTCGTCAACGCCGAAACCTGCCGGAGAGGTCGGGTTTGACCAAAGCGTTCTGGCCCGTTGGCCCACCTATCCGGCGTTGCGATCGCAGCGGGGCGCGCGCATTTTTGAACGGCTCAAGCCCGAGCTTCTTTCGCGTCTGTCGAAAACCGCCAAACCGGATGAGGCGCTGTTGGCGCTGGATGGGTTCCTGTCGGGCTTGCCTGCGGGTGTGCAGCTTTTTTCGTTGTTTGAAGCCAACCCTCACCTGATTGACCTGTTGATCGACATTGTCGGAACCTCACATGCGCTGGCGGCGCACCTGTCGCGCAATTCCTCGGTGTTTGATGCGGTGATTGGGGGCAGCTTCTTTGATGAGTGGCCGGGGCGGTCCGCTCTGCAGGCCGATCTCGAGCAAGCGCTGGCGCAGGAAAGCGACTATGAAAGCCAGTTGGACCTTGCGCGGCGCTGGTGCAAAGAGTGGCACTTTCGGATTGGTGTGCATCACCTGCGTGGATTGATCGACGGGGCACAGGCCGGACGCCAATATGCAGAGCTGGCCGGGGCTGTGATCGCCGCGATCCTGCCGTGCGTGGAAGACCAGTTCGCCCGGAAACACGGACCTGCACCCGGACGCGGGGCTACCGTGCTGGGCATGGGGTCGCTTGGTGCTGGCAGGATCAACTCGCAATCCGATCTGGATATCATTCTGATCTACGACCCGCTGGATCAGGACATGTCTGACGGCCCGCGACCTCTGGCGACCCGGACGTACTACGCCCGGTTCACGCAGGCACTGATCACAGCGCTGTCTGCGCCCATGTCTCAGGGCAGGTTGTATGAGGTCGACATGCGTCTGCGTCCCTCTGGTAATCAGGGTCCCGTAGCGACAAGTTGGGCCAGTTTCACCAATTATCAGCAAAACGAAGCCTGGGTTTGGGAGCATCTTGCCTTGACCCGTGCCGGGGTCGTGGCCGGTGATCCGGGACTGGCCGCAGATATCGAGGCGTTTCGCGCAGAATTCCTGTCTCGCCCCCGAGATCATGCGCAGGTTTTGAAAGAGGTGGCTGAAATGCGCACCCGCTTGGCCGCTGCGAAATCCCCTTTGGGCATTTGGGACGCCAAGAACGGGGCAGGGCGCATGATGGATATTGAGTTGATGGCCGAAACTGGCGCGTTGTTGTCCGGCGAGATCAAACACGATGTTCACGCGGGGCTGGACGGCGCGGTCGCTGCCGGGCTCTTGGACGTCGCGCAGGCGCAAACGCTCAAAGAGTGCTACGATCTATGCTGGTCCGTGCAATGTGCAGCGCGGCTGCTGTCTGGTAAAGTGATCGACGCGGACAAAATCGGGCAGGGCGGGTCTGATTTCCTGTGCCGGGCTACCGGGTTTGATCGGGTCGAACAGCTACAGGCCGCGTTGCAGCAGAGTTATTCAAGCGCGGCCGAAATCATCGGCAGCGTGGTCAAGGAGGATGGCAATGGCGCGCAGTGACGACCCGAATGACCACAAAGGCCTTATCCGCGAAGCCTATCGCATCGAGGGCATCTCTTTGCCGGAATGTCGCACCATATTTCTGGACTGGGCGCTTAGCCTGCCTGCGGACCGGGACCAGATACAGGCGCTGACCGACTTGCATGCCATCTATTCCGCGCAGGCGGCGGATCATCCGATGACGCAGGTTCTGGCCGAAGGCTTGCAGGCCGCCCAAACCCCCAAAAGACGCGGCGGATGGCGCTCGCGCTCGCGCTAGGGCTTTTCCCTGCGGACAATCGGCACTAAGAGGGCGCCATGACCCAATCCGCCGATCGTCCCCGAATTCGCCTCAAACCCAAAGCCAACGCACGCGGGCTGCGCCATGGTTTCCCTTGGGTCTATGCAAATGACATTGTGACCGACCGCCGGACGCGCAAGATCGAGGCCGGTGCTCTTGCGGTTCTCGAGGATGACAAGCGTTCGCCCATTGCGCTGGTCGCGGTGAACCCGAACTCCAAGATCATGTGCCGTGTTCTGGATCGCGATCTAGAGGCCACGCTGGACTTTGATTGGTTCGAGACCCGTCTGCGCCGCGCGCTTGAGATGCGCGAAAGGCTGTTCGACGCGCCGTATTATCGCCTGATCCATGCCGAAGCTGACGGTTTCCCCGGTGTGATCATCGACCGTTTCGGCGACGCCTGCGTTGTTCAGCCAAATGCGGCCTGGGCGGAAAAACACCTTGAGACCCTGACCGATGCTCTGGTCTCTGTGACGGGCGTTTCGGTCGTTCTGAAAAATGCTTCGGGCCGGACGCGCGGTCTGGAGGGGCTGGATGATGCCAACCTGACATTGCGCGGCGCGGCCCCCGATGCCCCGCTGCCGGTTCCAATGAACGGCGCGACCTACATGGCCGACCTGACCGGCGGGCAGAAGACCGGTCTTTTCTACGATCAGCGCCCAAACCACGCGTTTGCCGCGCGTTTGGTGCAACCCGAAGCGCAGGTGTTGGATGTCTTCAGCCACGTTGGTGGGTTTGGCCTTGCGATGCTGGCCGGGGGTGCGGGGCGCGCGCTGTCCGTCGATGGCTCTGCCGCCGCTCTGGAGCTGGCCGCCAAGGGTGCTCAGTCATCGGGATTTGACGGCAGGTTCGAGACCCGGCAAGGCGACGCCTTCGATGTTCTGACACAACTGGGGCAGGAGGGTGCCCAATTCGACGTCGTCATCTGTGATCCACCGGCCTTTGCCCCGTCAAAACAGGCGCTGGATGCGGGACTGCGCGCGTATGAGCGTGTGGCACGTCTGGCTGCACCGCTGGTAAAAGCGGGCGGCTATCTTGGCCTCTGTTCCTGCTCGCACGCGGCCGACCTTGGCCGGTTCCGTGATGCTTCCTCTCGTGGAATTGGTCGGGCTGGACGACAGGCGCAGCTTATCCATACCGGGTTCGCCGGACCCGATCATCCGCAACTGCCACAACTGGCCGAAAGCGGATACCTCAAAGCCGTGTTCTATCGTCTGTGAAGGCCGTTCTTGATACCTGCGTCATCTACCCGACGGTGATGCGAGAGATGCTGCTGGGGGCAGCCAAACTTGGTTATTTCACGCCGGTCTGGTCTGGACGCATCCTCGAAGAATGGGCGCGCGCGGCTCGTAAACTCGGCCCGGAAGGTGAGGCGCAAGCCCGCGCTGAAATCGCTTTGACACAGGCAAACTGGCCAAAAGCCGAACACACAGCGAACCCAGGGTTGGCGCAGCGGCTATGGCTTCCCGACCCGGCGGACATTCACGTTCTGGCAACGGCTGTTTCCTCGTCCGCGGATGTCATTGTTACCGTGAACGCCAAGGACTTCCCAAAGAATATCCTTT
Source organism: Ruegeria sp. BB6 (assembly GCF_056539385.1). Taxonomy (NCBI): domain Bacteria; kingdom Pseudomonadati; phylum Pseudomonadota; class Alphaproteobacteria; order Rhodobacterales; family Roseobacteraceae; genus Ruegeria; species Ruegeria sp. BB6. The sequence goes on along the minus strand of NZ_JBQFUW010000001.1, from coordinate 273,415 downwards.
CCGAAGAAGGGCTTGAGCGCCGCGACCCCGACGCGCTACTTCACGGGTTCTGGCTGGAAAATCCGGTTGATATGGCCGAGCTCGCTGACAGAGTGTTAGGCGAAGCCAACCGTCTGTCGGGCGACCAATGGAACCTCCGGGCGCTGATGAAAAAAGCCCGGCTACCGCGTCTGGGCAAAGCGCTCGCAAGCTAGGTCGAGATTCAGCTTATCCACCCGCGCCCCAACGCTGTTCAAGCACCTCCAGCGCCGCAATACGCTCATCGGTCTTGGGATGACTCATCAGCCAGGCCGGGGTCACACCTGCGCGCTGTTGCGTCAGGTCTTCAAGCTTGTGGAACAAGGACTTTTGCGGCCCGATCCCGATCCCGGCCTTGGTCAACAGTGCAGCGGCATATTCATCGGCCTCATACTCATCCCCACGCGACAGACGCGAGGCCAGAAGATGGGTGAGCATGTTTGCGATCCAGGCACCAATGAATGGGATGAAACGGTTCAGCAACATCATCAGCGCCGCCCGAAGCGCATTCTGCCCCGAGAAATCTATCATGCGCCGCCGGGCATGGCCTAGCGCAACATGGCCGAGCTCATGCGCAATCACACTGGCCATTTCTTCGGCAGAAACCTCACCATTGCTGAATTTTCGGTAGAACCCGCGCGTTATGAAAATCCGCCCGTCCGGGGCGGCAAGCCCGTTCACTGGGTCGATCTCGTAGATATAGACCGGCACGCGGGCGATCCCGAGCGCAGCCGCAAGCCGATCCGTCATGCGTTTTAGCGCGGGGTCGGCCAGTTCGGTTGACTTGGCGTCCAGTTCCCGATGGGTGCGCCAGACGGAAATTCGATACATGACAACGGCATAGGCGATTGCCAGCAATATTGGAACCAGACGAAGCATGCCAAAGATATGGGCCGCGCGCGCGGACTAGACAAGTCACAACTTTCCGCTTTGCCGGTCTGGGACCAACGCCGTGTGTCCGATCACTCGACGGGCGAGGGCAGCTCTAGATTGTCATGCAGGTCGGAAAGTGTGTCTTTGGTTAGCACCTCGCCCTTGGACGCTTGGAAAAACGCGTACTCGGCCTCTTTCTGGGCGACCAATGTATCCACCCGCAGGTCTTTGACATCAGCACGCAGATTGTCGCGAATTTCCTCATATGCCTCCGCTTCAAGCAACTCTCGCTCCAGGGTGTCCAGCTTGTTGTCATACTCCGGATCGTCGAGGTCCAGATCGGCAATGTCATCCGTTATCTCGTCGCTGCTGCGACCGTCGTAATTTTCGTTCAAAGTCCGCAAGTTGCGCCGGGTCTCGTATAGCTCGGCACGCAGCTCGTAATACTCGGACGCCTCAAGCTGGTAGGACGCAATCTTGCCGACGTTGCTGTTGGGCGCTGCGTTCTGCAACGCAGGAGCCGCCGCGTTCGAGGCGTTCAGGTTGCGCAACTTGTCCGAGCCGTAAGGGTCCGTGATTGCCGCGACAAGCGGATCACGCTTGTATCGGTTCCAGCCCTTGCCATTCGGGTATTCGACGTCGTCGTAGCGCAAAGTGTAGGCGGCATCTTTTACGAAATATTCGTGGTCGTCGGAATAGCGATGATAATCAGGGTCATAGGGCACTGGCTGAATCGTCAAGTCGTCCTGATGGCGATCCTTTGGTTGCGGCAGATCAAGATTGTCGTGAAACTCGCCCAACGCGCTGCGGGTCAATGTGCGCCCTTTTGATGCCTCGAAGAAGGCGGATTCTGCTTCGGCCAAGGCATCCTTGGTTTCGTAAGACAGGTCTTTGACATCCTGCTGCAGATCCTCGCGAGTCTCCTCGTGCAATTCGGCTTCGCGTAGTTCGGTTTCCAGCTCATCCAGCTTCTTGTCATAGTCCGAGTCATTTGGATCAAGCGCGGCTATGTCATCGGCGATCTCGCTGCTTGAACGTCCGTCATATCCTTGATTGTGGTCACGCAGGTCGCGTCGCGCTTCGTATAGGTCGGCGCGCAGATCGTAATATTCGGCTGCTTCGGCCTGATAGGTCGCGATCTTTCCGACATTGCTGTTTGGCGAAGCGTTTCGGAAGGCAGGCGCGGCAGCGTTCGAGGCGTTGAGGTTTCTCAGCTTGTCCGAGCCATCAGGGTCCGTGATTGCCGCAACAAGTGGATCACGCTTGTGCCGACGCTTAGATTTCCAGTCATCATCATCTTGATGCCAGGTATAGGTGCCGTTTGACCGTGCCACAGGACGCGGAGACTGTTCAATCGGGTCTATCGAGGCTTGCCGATAGGCTTTTTTGACCGACGGCGAAGTACGATTCGATCTTGAACTCGAACGCTTTCCGAACAGCTCCTCAACGTCCCTTTTGAACTCACGCCCAAAGTCGGAGAGAGAAGCCTTGCGGGCCTTGCCACTTTTACCTTTGATTTTGCTAGAGCCGTCGTGCTTTACGAACAAAACCTGCTTTGAGTTGTTCTTTTTGCCCTTTTTTCCGCCCTTGCCGTATTCGCCTGCCTTACTGTTTTTATTGCCTTTTCCGGCCTTCCCGTTCCCGCCGCCTTTCCCGCGCCCTCTGCCTTCGCCTTTTCCTTTGTCGCCCTTGGCAAAAGCTGCGTCTGGGGCAAGTACAAATGTGGCAGCCGCCCCTGACGTCAGGATGAGCGAAGCAGAAGCGACAATGGTCGTAAGAAATGAACGGAAACGAAACTTGGTCATTATAGCCCCCCAGCTTAAACCACCTCTCAATATACCACGGATTCAAGAATCCCGGCGGATTTTAAGGGGGGTGTTTCGGGTGGCGCTAAAGTGCGTGCGCAATGAGTCGTCGGGGCAGTTTTTGTTTCTAAATTGGCAACAAATAGTTTTGGCGAATGTCCATCTTGGACCTATCGCGTCAATTCGCGCATTCCCTGTTCCAGCCCAGCCAATGTCATTGGCACCATTCGATCCTCGAATATCTCACGGATCATGCTGATCGAGTGGGTGTACTCCCAGTATTTTTCAGGAACCGGATTGATCCACAGGTTCGAGGCCCATTGATCCCTTGCGCGTTGAAGCCAGACCTGACCGGCCTCCTGGTTCCAGTGCTCGTTGGCCCCGCCGGGATAGGCGATTTCATAGGGGCTCATCGAGGCGTCCCCAACGAAAATACATTTGTAGTCTGGTCCGTAGGTTCGCAGAACCTCATGGGTAGGGGTCTGCTGATCCCAGCGGCGGTGGTTGTCGCGCCAGACGCCTTCGTACAGGCAATTGTGAAAGTAGTAATATTCCAGATGCTTGAACTCGGTCCGCGCGGCCGAGAACAGTTCTTCGACCACCTTGATATGCGGGTCCATTGATCCACCCACGTCCAGAAACAGCAGTACCTTGACTGCGTTGTGACGCTCGGGTCGGGTTTTGACGTCCAGATAGCCATGTTCGGCCGTGGCGCGGATGGTGCCGTCCAGATCCAATTCATCCGCTGCGCCTTCGCGTGCCCAGCGACGCAGGCGCTTTAGGGCAACTTTGATGTTGCGCGTACCCAGTTCAACTGTGTCGTCCAAGTTCTTGAATTCACGCTTGTCCCAGACCTTGACCGCGCGCTGGTGACGGCTTTCCTTCTGGCCGATACGCACCCCCTCGGGGTTGTACCCATATGCCCCGAAAGGCGATGTCCCGGCGGTTCCGATCCACTTGTTCCCACCTTGGTGGCGGCCTTCCTGATCCTTGAGACGCTCGCGCAGGGTCTCCATCAGTTTGTCGAATCCACCAAGGGCTTCAATCTCGGCTTTTTCTTCATCCGACAGGTGCTTTTCGGCCATTTTGGCCAACCATTCCGCAGGGATGTCTACTGCGTCCAACACCTGCTCAAAGCTGATCTCCTCAAGCCCTTTGAAGCTGGCGGCAAAGGCTTGGTCGAATTTGTCGATGTTGCGCTCGTCCTTCACCATCGACACGCGGGCGAGATAGTAGAACGCTTCGACGTCATAGGTGGCCAGACCCTTTTTCATGCCTTCCAGAAAGGTCAGATACTCACGCAGCGATACGGGAATGCCGGCTTTGCGGAGGTTCTCAAAAAAGGGCAGGAACATGATTCAGACCACCAGACGCACAAGAATGAGGGAAAGCACAAGGCCGACCAGAGCAAAGGCAATACCGTAACCGGCCGCATACTGCGCGATATCCGCGCCGGTGCCGTTGCGTTTACGCGCTGTCAGCGCCCCAAGGATAGCTCCTAGTATTGCCATTCCCAGAACCACTACCATGCGTTACCCGCCCTTGTTGTTACTTGCGGGCGCTTCGGCAACGTCTTGCGCCAGCGCCCGGACCACGGTTTCCGAGCCAAAGCCGTATCGCGCCCACCCCAAACTGTCCAGCCTGACGGAACGTGCCTGATCTGATCGCCCCGCCTGACTGAGCGCTTCGGACTTCAGCAACAGCAGTGTTGCAAGTTGCGATGCATTCTCGGCCCGCGTCATCACGTTTATTGCCTTCTCCAGTTCGGGCAACGTTTCGGGGCCTTTACCCTGAGCAAGCGCGTAGGATGCGGTCTGAGTTGTCACATAGGCGCGATGGACCTCGGTGCCGGGGCTTGTACGCAGGTATTGCATCGCTGTGTTGTAGTATCTCAGCGCTTCTTGTGGGTTGTCGAATTGCACCATGCGCCCCATCAGGTAATAGGGAAAGGCGCGGCGATGGTCCGTCCACCCCAGTTCCTGACCGATCAGGGCTGCCTTTTGCGCAGAGCGGAGCCTTTTGCGTGTTCCTGGCCCCGGTCCCACGGACTTCTGAATGGCGTTGATCCACTCACGGGGGGTATCAGAGACGGGCACCTTGGCAAGCGATGCTCCACCCGGGTTCAGTCTGGACAGAACGCCCGGAATGACAGCCTCGACCTGTTCGCGTGTCATGCCGCTGCGCATCTCGGGTGCGTAGGTCGCACGCAGGATCAGCATGTCGAAACCGGTCAGAACAGTATGGATATTGTCGTCGTTGAACACCGAGTCCGGCAGGTGGTAGAGGTCATTCAGTGGCCCAAGCGCCTGCGCAATTTCTTCGTGCAGGCAATCGCGTTTTTCCTGTGGGCTGACATCGTAGGGTATGAAAATACCCAACCGTTGGCGACTGCGCAGCGCGGTCCAGCTGCTTTTCTTCTTGCGGCGGTCTCGGCTGTATTCCTCAAAACTTGATGAGTTGGGAACCACGAAACAGGCCGCATTTGGCAGGATTTTCTGGATTTGCTCCTGACTGATGGCTTCGATCGTGATGTTGGCCTGTCCGCTGGGTATCTCTCGGATATCAATACGGGCCTCGCGCCGCAGACGCGCCAGCAGGCGGGACAAATCGCGCTGCATCGAAGGGGTCGGCGTTCCTGTCAGGCGCACTGTCACAGGTTCTTCAAACCGTGTGAACACCGGCAAAGGCGTCCCGCTTTCAAGTGAAAAATGCAGCGAGACGAAGTCGGACGCGATATTCCAATTCGACCGGGCCGGCGGTGCCGGGAACGAGGCTGAAAACGCCTTGGCTGGCGGCAATATGTCTTCGACTGCCTTTACGCGCGTTGGTGGTTCCGGTGCGGTGACCGCCGTGCAACCGGTTAAAACCAGCCCCAAAAGGATCACCGCCCATCGCCTCATGAACGCTGATACCGGATAAATGGGGTCTGTTTTCCGATACGGTCATATAGTTTTCGCGCCGTATGGTTGAATTCCTGCGTCAACCAATAGACCGACGGCGCACCCTTTCGATCTGCCTCGTCATAGACGGCCTGTATCAGCGCCCGCCCGACACCGGTTCCCCGCGCCGCGGGGCGTGCAAAGAGGTCTTGCAGGTAGCACACGCTTTCAACCTTCCACGCATGCCGGTGAAACAAGTAGTGGGTCAGGCCGACCAGATGCCCGTCTTTTTCCGCGACAAAACAGGAAAAGTCATGCGGGTCGTCTGCCAGCAAACGCGCAAAGGTGCTGTCATATGTCTCGTCAGCGACAGTTGTTTCGTAAAACGCCAGATAGTCGTGCCACATATCGCCCCATTCGGCGCGATCTTCGGGCCGCAAAGCGCGGATCGTAAGAGTTTCAGGCAAATAACGCGTCCCATTCGTCAGGTGGAGGGGTGCCCGTTTAGGACCGGGCAGTTATCAGCCAATGCTTGCATTCGACTCCGAGTAAGGCAAGCTCCGATCACCCGAAGTTTAAAACTCTTAGCGCTTACTGCGGGCCATGAACGCCAGCCGCTCGAACAAATGCACATCCTGCTCATTTTTCAGCAGCGCGCCGTGCAGCTTGGGCAGGGCGTTGGCACCGTCACGTTTGAGGTCCTCGGCGGTCAAATCCTCGGCCAACAGCAGCTTGAGCCAGTCCAGCACCTCGGAGGTCGAGGGCTTTTTCTTCAGCCCCTGTGTTTCCCGGATTTCGTAGAACTGGGTCAGGGCCGTGGTCAGCAGACCGTCTTTGATGCCGGGATGGTGCACTTCGACGATACGGCGCATCGTGGTTTCATCGGGGAACCGGATGTAGTGGAAGAAACACCGACGCAGGAACGCATCTGGCAGTTCCTTTTCGTTGTTCGAGGTGATGATCACGATGGGGCGGTTCTTGGCCTTGATCGTTGCACCGGTCTCGTAGACGTGGAACTCCATCTTATCGAGTTCCTGCAGCAGGTCGTTGGGAAACTCGATATCGGCCTTGTCGATTTCATCAATCAACAGCACGACCTTTTCGTATGCTTCAAACGCCTGCCACAGCTTGCCCTTGCGGATATAGTTCGACACGTCGTGCACGCGCTCGTCACCCAACTGGCTGTCGCGCAGACGGCTTACCGCATCGTATTCGTACAGACCCTGCTGCGCGCGGGTGGTGGATTTCACATTCCACTCGATCATCTTCAGGCCCAAGGCACCGGCGACCTGCTTGGCCAGTTCCGTCTTGCCAGTTCCCGGCTCGCCTTTGACCAACAGAGGGCGTTCCAACGTCACGGCGGCGTTCACCGCGATGGTCAGGTCGTCAGTGGCAACATATTCTGCTGTTCCTTGGAATCGTGCGGTCATCGGCCCCTCATCAAGTGTCGCGCGGTATTTGCAACATGGGGTTATCGCGGCACAGGAAATTTGACAAGGCAGGCCGCTGCGTCGCCTTGCGTTAAATTCTCAGGAAACTTAGATGCTTGGAGTCGATTCGCAGAGCATTGGATATTGCGCTTATTTTAGGCATGCCACGAAAACGCCTGCCAAATTCCACAGAAAAACAAGGTTTTGTTGTTTTATGTCTCATATTTAGACGACACGCGATAACACGACACAGGCGCGACGTTTGCATAGTGACAATCCCCGCGCTGTCAGATAAACGCTCCGCAGAAGGGAATGCCTCATGTCTGGTGAAGAGAGAGCACTCGGCGTTGAAGGCCACACCGAGGGAGCAAAAATGAAGCAGGAAGTATTTCTGCCCGAAGATTATCGTCCAGCCGAAGACGAACCATTTATGAACGACAAGCAGTTGGAGTATTTTCGCCGTAAGCTGCTGGACTGGAAGAACGAACTTTTGGCAGGCAGCCGCGACACGATCGAAGGGCTGCAAGACAATACCCGTAACATCCCGGACGTAGCTGACCGCGCGAGCGAGGAAACCGACCGCGCGTTGGAACTGCGCACCCGCGACCGCCAGCGCAAGCTGGTCGCCAAGATCGACTCGGCCCTGCGCCGGATTGACGAGGGCGAGTATGGCTATTGCGAGATGACCGGCGATCCCATCTCGCTGAAGCGTCTGGATGCACGTCCGATCGCAACAATGACGCTGGAGGCGCAGGAGCGTCATGAGCGCCGCGAGAAAGTCCACCGCGACGATTGATCGCTTGGGAATGCGGAATTCTCTGACGCCGGGGCCTGTCGCTCCGGCGTTTTTACGTTATGCGTAAGGCATGAAAATTGATGGCCTGAATTTTGTTGTAATCGGCGGAGGTATCGGCGGGTTAGCGAGCGCCTTGGCTCTGCGGCAACGCGGCGCGCATGTCACTGTTCTGGAACAGGCACCCGCTTTGACTGAGGTTGGTGCTGGGCTTCAGATCAGTGCAAACGGAATGGCCGTTTTGCGCGCCCTTGATGTAGTGCGAGAGTCCCCCGAAGCTGGGCAGGTATCGTACGGCACAACCCTTCGGGACTACCGCAAGGGGCGCGTAATCAGCCAACTTCCCGGACCGACGTCTGGCCCGACATACTATTTTCACCGGGCTGATCTGCTGAACCTTTTGCTTAAAGCCGCCGTTCAAGCCGGTGTTCAAGTCCGGCTGGGTGCTCGGGTTTCAACAGTCACGAAGCGACCGGGCGAAGCTGAAGTCGTTCTGGATAGTGGTGAACGTCTGCGCTCTGAATGCGCGATTGCTGCGGACGGGGGGCGTAGCGTTCTGCGTCAGGTTCTTAACGGAGACGAAGCGCCAAAGTTCACCCACCAGATCGCATGGCGTGCGACCATCCCTTGGTCTGCCAGCGAGGAAAATCCACGCGCGTCCTTAACGATGGGGCCGGGGCGTCACGTGGTGACTTACCCGTTGCGGGGCCAATCCCTGTTGAATTTGGTCGCAATCGAAGAACGGTCGGACTGGCAGCAGGAAGGTTGGCGCTTGCAGGGGGATCCTGACGAGCTGCGCGCCCGCTTTTCCGACTTTGGAGGGGCTGTGCAAGAGGCGCTGGCGAAGGTGACCGAGACTCACCTTTGGGCCCTATTTCTTCGACCCGTGGCAAAAAACTGGCAGAATGGTCGGTTGGCGCTGCTGGGCGATGCGGCCCACCCAACCTTACCTTTCATGGCGCAGGGCGCTTGCCTGGCACTTGAGGATGCTTGGATATTGGCGCGGTCCTTCAGTGAGCAATCGGGTGTATCGCAAGCATTGCTTAGCTATGAAACAAACCGCCGACCCCGCGCCCGACAGGTCGTTGCCGCGGCGGGGGCCAATGCGCGAAATTTTCATTTGCGGGGTCCAATGCGGATCGGAGCGCAAATGGCGTTGCGGATAATTGGCCCGAGGTTGGCGCGTAAATATGAATGGATATACAGCTACGACGCGACGGCGTAACCGGTCACAGGTCGAGCTCAATCCAGACCGGAACGTGATCCGAAGGCTTCTCTTGGCCGCGAACGTCAGAGTCGATCTGGCAGTCGCTCATCAGATCAGCGGCTTGCGGCGTCAACAGGAAATGGTCAATGCGAATCCCGTCGTTTCGGTTCCACGCACCGGCTTGATAGTCCCAAAATGAATAATGTCCCGGACCTTGGGTTTTTGACCGGAATGCTTCGGTAAACCCGAGGTTCAGGATTTTCCGAAAGGCTTCTCGACTCTCAGGGCGAAACAGAGCGTCTTCACGCCAAGCATCGGGTCTCGCCGCGTCCTCTGCCTGAGGAATAATGTTGTAGTCGCCCGCCATCAGTGCGGGTTCCTCGCTGTTCATAAGATCGCGGGCGCGGTCGTACAGGCGTTCCATCCAAGCCAGTTTGTAGTCGTACTTTGGCCCGGGCGCCGGGTTTCCGTTCGGCAGGTAAAGCCCGCAGATACGCAATGCCTTCTTTCCAACGACCGTGGCTTCTATCCAGCGCGCCTGTTCGTCCGAGTCGTCGCCCGGCAATCCGCGAGAGATATCCTCAAGTGGATATTTGGATAGAATGGCGACACCGTTGAAGCTCTTTTGTCCGTGCGTTTCAACATTGTAGCCACGATCCTCAAACAGTTCGCGTGGAAAGTTTTCGTCGATGGATTTTATCTCCTGCAACAGCACAATGTCCGGCTGTGCAGTGTCGAGCCAACGTGGAAGAGCCTCGGCGCGAGCTTTTATTCCATTGATGTTGAACGTGGCGATTTTCATACGCGATCCTCCGAAGTCTCAGGCAACCTATCGCGCAGAATAGACCCAGCGGCAAGGAGGTGAGCAGGGTTGCGAGGCTCTGCCTCGCGCTCCGGGATATTTTTGGCCAGATGAAGAAACGGATTCTTTACCATATCGAGTGACAAGGATAGAGCGGTACAGGCGGGGACGCCGATGACCGCGCCAGGTGAAGCTCTCCGGCGAAACGGTCGGAGAGCGGATCCCTGCTTCATCTGGCTAAAAATATCCTGGGGGTGTGGGGGCAAAGCCCCCACCTGTTTTCACATGGAAAACGACGTGCCGCATCCGCACGAAGAAGTGGCGTTGGGGTTTTCGATCACGAAACGCGCGCCGATCAGCTCCTGAGTAAAGTCGATCACGGCGTTTTCCAGAAACGGCAGCGACACAGAATCCACGATAACCTTTTGGCCCTTACCCTCAAGGATCAGGTCGTCATCCTTCGGTTCATCTAGCGCGATTTCGTATTGGAATCCGGAGCAACCTCCGCCTTCTACAGCGACGCGCAGGGCTTGGCCCTGATCGGCGGCGCCGATTTCGGCCAGGCGATCGAAGGCGCGCTCTGTGACTGTTGGGGGCAGATTCATGCCGCACTCCAAAGGTTTATTTCTGTCTCACTCTACCATATAGAAAACGCAATGACAGGCGACAAGGACAAGACCTTTGGAAAGAGCAGGTTTTGCATCTGACCCAGGGCGCACCAGAGGGCGTCTGGTGCCAGAGGACGAGAGCAGTTTCCGGTCATGCTTTCAGCGGGATCGGGACAGGATCATTCATGCCAGCGCGTTTCGGCGGCTAAAGCACAAGACGCAGGTTTTTGTTGAGCATGAAGGGGATAGCTATCGTACCCGTTTGACTCATTCGATCGAGGTGGCTCAGGTGGCGCGGACTATAGCGGGCGCTCTTGGGCTAAATCCCGAACTGACCGAGGCGGTGGCGCTGGCCCATGACTTGGGGCACACGCCGTTTGGTCACACGGGCGAGGATGCTCTGCACGCGATCATGGGCCCTTATGGGGGTTTCGATCACAACGCCCAGGCCATTCGCATTGTGACGAGGTTGGAGCGTCACTACGCGGAGTTCGACGGCTGCAACCTCACTTGGGAAGCCCTCGAAGGGATTGCCAAGCACAATGGCCCTGTTGTGGGCCCATTGCCGTGGGCGCTGGCCGAGTGTGACGCGGCGTTTGACCTTGAGTTGAGCACCCATGCCAGCGCTGAGGCTCAAGTAGCGGCTCTGTCCGATGATATTGCCTACAATAACCACGACTTGCTCGATGGATTGAGGGCCGGGCTGTTCACGGATGAAGAAATCCTGCAACTGCCTATCTTGGGAGAATGCTACGCGGACGTGGACATCAAGTATCCCGCCCTCGATCACTATCGCCGCAGACACGAGGCATTGCGGCGTGTTTTCGGTGTCATGGTCTCGGATGTCATCGACACGTCTGCAAGGCTGATTGCCGAGTCCGGGGCGCAGTCGGTGGAAGAAATCCGCGATCTGGGCCGCCCGGTTGTCCAATTCTCGGATGGGCTTTGGGCGCAGTTGAAGGAAATCCGAGCGTTTCTGTTCACCCGGATGTATCGCGCACCGTCGGTGATGAAGGTTCGGGCAGAGGTCAGCAGGGTGGTCGAGGAGTTGTTCCCGATCTACCTCAACGATCCCCGGCAAATGCCCGAACGCTGGCACGCGGACATCGAGGCTGCGGCTGACGAGACCGCTCTGGCCCGGATCGTTTCAGACTATATTGCCGGAATGACAGACCGGTTCGCGATTCAGGATCACGCAAGGTTGACGGGCAAGCCGCTGCCCGGTGTTCACTCGACACTGATGTAGGCCAAGGCCCAGACCTGTTGGCCGGCTTGTTCGTCGGCAATGTCTTCGTTCTCTGTTGGGGGGAATACGATCATGGTGGGGCCATACCCTCCGATGCCCATCGGCGCGCCGTCGGCGTGGGTGGCCAGAATGGGTTGATACGTCGAAATGCTGTCCCACGGGATTTCCGCCTGATAGCCGTCCATCGCCATCGGGCGTGCGGTTTTGCCTTCGGCCCCAGCCATTTCCATGACGTCTGACAACAAGGGGCCACGGAATGTATAGTCGCGCTGGTGTTCGGGCGAACCGTAGGGGATGGTAATCTCGACCTGAGGCAGGCTGTCCAGTAGGGCGGCGTCAAATCCTGCCGCCCCGTCATGGGTCACCTCAAGAAACCCCAGCAGCCCGCCATCGTTTTCGCCCCGCGCGGGCAGATTGGTTTCGCTCACCGCGCCGCCCAGCGTCACCAGCACATGACCTTGCGGTGCGGGCATTTCGGCCAGAACGGGCAGGGCGGTGGCCAGAAGCAGGCTCAGGGGTAGGGCAAGGCGCATGAAGGGTCTCCGGTTGGGCTTTCCGGGCCGACTTTAGCGGGGATTACGCCCAAACCAAGGTGAAACTTTAGGCATCCATTGACCTTGCCGCGCTGCATGGTAAACCGCCGAGCAAGCAAAAGGACATCCGAAATGAACCTGTTTTCCGAGATCCGCGGCCTTGTGTTGGACGCGCTGGCGCAGATGCAGTCCGAAGGTGCTCTGCCCGAGGGGTTGAGCTTTGACAACGTGGCCGTTGAGCCGCCGCGCGATGCGGCGCATGGCGATATGGCGACGAATGCGGCGATGGTGCTGGCAAAGCCCGCCAAGATGAAACCGCGCGACATTGCGGACGTGTTGGCCGGAAAGCTGGCTGAGGACACGCGGATCACTAGCGCCGAGGTTGCCGGGCCGGGGTTCCTGAACCTGCGGTTGGCTCCGACCGTGTGGCAAGGTGTTCTGGCGGCTGTGCTGGAAAATGGTACGGACTATGGGCGCTCGACCATGGGCCACGGGCAGAAGGTGAACGTGGAATATGTCTCGGCCAACCCGACAGGTCCGCTGCATGTAGGTCATACGCGGGGGGCCGTGTTCGGCGATGCGTTGGCAAGCCTGCTGGCCTATTCCGGCCACGATGTGACGCGCGAGTATTACATCAATGATGGCGGCGCGCAGGTAGATGTGCTGGCGCGGTCCGCTTATGAGCGGTATCGCGAAGCCAATGGTCTCAGCCCTGAGATTGCCGAAGGGTTGTATCCGGGCGATTATCTGATCCCGATCGGTGAGGCGCTGAAAGAGAAATACGGCGATAGCCTGATCGACAAGCCCGAAAGCGAGTGGCTTGAGGACCTGCGCAACTTTGCCACCGAAGCGATGATGGACCTGATCCGTGCCGACCTTAAGGCGCTGGGCGTTGAGATGGACGTGTTCTTCTCGGAAAAATCGCTCTATGGCACGGGCCGGATTGAATCTGCGCTGCAATCGCTGACTGACAAGGGTTTGATCTATGAGGGCGTGCTGGAGCCGCCCAAAGGCAAGAAGCCCGAGGATTGGGAGCCGCGCGAGCAGACCTTGTTCAAATCGACCGAACACGGCGATGACGTCGACCGCCCGGTCAAGAAATCGGATGGCTCGTGGACCTATTTCGCGCCCGATATCGCCTATCACTATGACAAGGTCACCCGCGGCTTTGACGCGCTGATCGACGTGTTTGGCGCGGATCACGGTGGCTATGTCAAACGGATGAAGGCGGCGGTGTCGGCGCTGTCCGATGGCAAGGTGCCACTGGATATCAAGCTGACCCAGCTGGTGAAACTGTGGAAGAATGGCGAGCCGTTCAAGATGTCGAAACGCGCGGGGAATTTTGTCACCCTGCGCGATGTGGTCGATCAGGTTGGACCCGATGTGACCCGTTTCGTGATGCTGACCCGCAAGAACGACGCGCCTTTGGATTTCGACTTCGACAAAGTGCTTGAGCAGAGCCGCGAAAACCCCGTGTTCTATGTGCAATACGCCCATGCCCGCGTCATGAGCGTGCTGCGCCGTGCGGCTGAGGCAGGGATTGCAACTGACGATGCCACCCTCATTGGGGCGGACCTGAGCAAGGTTGACCATGCATCGGAACTGACTGTTGCCAAGAAGCTGGCCGAATGGCCACGTCTGGTCGAAATCGCCGCGCGGACTAATGAACCGCACCGCGTTGCCTTCTATCTGTATGAATTGGCAGGGGATTTTCACGCTTTGTGGAACAAGGGCAACGATGAAACCCAGCTTCGGTTCATTCAGGATGGCGATGTTGACACAAGTCAGTCAAAAATCGCACTGGCCCGGTCCGTTTCTGTTGTGATTTCAGCGGGCTTGGGTATTCTTGGCGTCACTCCGGCGCAGGAGATGCGGTAACAAATATCGCCCGAACCGCCGGTACGAGGTAGGCAAGAAATGACCCGCGCGCCTTATTTTCTGGCGCGAAACGGGCAGTGAGGCGGACATGGCGAATTACGATTACTCGGGGCAAATGCGCCCCGAGCAGATGCATTATACGAATCAACCTCATACTCAGGATGGGTCTGAGTACTCAGACGAAATGCACGGATATGATGCGGCGCCACGCGCTTTGGGTCTGGGGCGTATCGTCAACACGCTTGGAGCGGTAGCGTCCCTGGCTTTGGTCGCTGGTATCGGCGTCTGGGGCTACAAGCTAGTTATGCGGGACGTGAGTGGCGTACCCGTTGTGAGGGCGCTGGAAGGTCCGATGCGGATTCAGCCCGAAAACCCCGGCGGAACGCCTGCTGATCATCAGGGGTTGGCTGTCAATGCGGTTGCAGCCGTTGGCAGTGCTGCGCCACCTGCTGATCGCCTGATCCTTGCGCCTCGCCCGGTATCGCTGACGGACGAAGATACGCCGGTCGTGTCGCTGACGCCCACAAAGGCCGTGCATCTGGTCGAGGAAGAGATTTCCGATCAGGAAGCCGCCCAAATGCGCCAAGGCGCCGTGGATGCGCTGGTTGCGGAGCTGGCGGATGGAAATACCGCCGCCGATGAACCGGTAGAGCAGGGCGTGCAACTGGCCTCACTTGTTGCGCCGGAAGAAGAACCTGCGATTGATCCTGCTGATCTGGCGGCACAGCAGCCTGACCCGGAACTGGCGGCTTTGCCCGGCGTTCGGCGTTCCCTGCGTCCGATTACGCGCCCGGCGCGGACGACTCCGGCAGGGATTACGCCGAACAGCTCGACCGAGAATGCAATCAACGCAGCCGTCAAAGCAGCCGTTGGTCTGGATGTGGACCCTGACGCATTGTCAAAGGGCACACGCCTTGCCCAGCTTGGTGCGTATGAAAGTTCGGATGTGGCCCGCGCCGAATGGGATCGCCTGAATGGTCGATTTGGCGAGTATATGGATGGAAAACAGCGCGTTATCCAGAAAACCTCAAGCGGTGGACGCACCTTTTACCGCCTGCGCGTGCTGGGTTTTGATGATCTGAGCGACTCGCGTCAGTTCTGCGCGGCACTGCAGGCGCAAGGCGCGGACTGCATCCCGGTTGCTGCCCGTTGACGTTTGGCGCTGCGATCTCTGACGCCGAGGGCTTGCGCCTGTCGGATGAAGAAAAGAGCCTGTTCCGCGAAATGAACCCATTTGGGTTCATTTTGTTTGGCCGCAATATCGACACGGCAGATCAAGTGCGTGCCCTCTGCGATGACTTTCGCGAGGCGGTTGGCCGCAATTGCCCCATTACCATTGATCAGGAAGGTGGCCGCGTGCAGCGCCTGCGGACCCCGATCGCGCGTGAATGGATGCCACCACTGGATCATACCACACGTTCTGGCGAACAGGCCGAGCGTGCGATGTATCTGCGGTATCGGCTAATCGCACAGGAACTGTTTGAGCTGAGGATCGACAGCAACTGTGCCCCGATGGTCGATCTGGCGCGCGAGGATACTCATCCTTTCCTGCAAAACCGCTGCTATGGCTCTGATCCGAATGAGGTTTCCAAAATTGGGCGAGCGGTTGCCAAAGGGCATCTTGATGGCGGTGTGCTTCCCGTGATCAAGCATATGCCCGGCCATGGGCTTTCAACTATGGACAGCCATCATGATCTGCCCCACGTGGATTTGCCTTTGGACGCGTTGGATCGTTACGACTTTGCCCCGTTTCGGGCCTTGAATGACCTGCCGATGGGTATGACCGCTCATTTGGTCTATGATCAGATTGATCCCCAGCCTGCGACGATTTCTTCCGTGATGATACAGTTGATCCGCGACCGAATTGGTTTTGACGGGCTGATCATGACCGACGACATCTCGATGAAGGCTCTGAGCGGCGCGCCAGAAGACATCGCGCGTCAGGCGCTGAAGGCTGGATGTGACGTCGTCTTGCATTGCAACGGATCGTTCGACGCCCGAGCCCGCGTGCTGGAGGCCGCCGGGGAAATGACCGACCGGGCACAATCCCGCGCGGAAAAGGCGCTGTCGATGCGGCAGAAGCCAGCGGAACTTGACATCCCTGCGGCTGAGGCTGAACTATCTGCCCTAATGGGCGGGCAGGTGTATGAACGATAACCTTTTCAGCGAAGACCCGGCGTCGGTCGCGGATCGCCTTGCGGCCGAAGCCCTGATCGTTGATGTCGACGGGTTTGAAGGCCCGTTGGATGTCTTGCTGACTCTGTCGCGGACGCAGAAGGTTGATCTTCGGAAAATCTCGGTACTGGCCCTGGCGCAGCAATATTTGGCTTTTGTCGAAAAGGCGCGTGCGCTGCGGATCGAGTTGGCGGCTGACTATCTGGTTATGGCTGCGTGGCTGGCGTTTTTGAAATCCCGTCTGTTGCTGCCACCCGACCCTGATGACGAAGGACCATCGGGCGAGGAGCTTGCCGCGCACCTGGCTTTCCAACTGGAGCGGCTGCAAGCGATGCGCGACGCCGCCGCTCGTCTGATGGCGCGGGACCAACTGGGGCGCGATTTTTTCAAACGCGGGCAGGGCGAGGATATCACGCGTATCCGCACTGTGACTTACTCTGCCACGCTGTTGGATCTGATGCAGGGCTATGCCCGCATCCGCACGCGGGATGAGTTCCGCCCCTTTGTCATGGATCGCGACGCCGTCTTTACGATGGAACAGGCGCTGGAACGGATGCGCCCCCTGATCGGCTTTGCCGGAACATGGACGGATATGGAAACCTACCTGCCTGACGGCTGGGACGCGGACCCGGTGCGCCGACGCTCGGCCACGGCCGCGACCTTTGCGGCCTCGCTTGAGTTGGTGAAAGAAGGACATATGGAGATCAAGCAAAGCGAGACTTTTGCCCCGATCCACCTGCGTAAGAGGACGGAAACACGTGACTGACGCCCCCGAAGACGAAGGCACCGGCACTCTGTTCGAGGCTCCTCCGCTGGCCGAACAGGAGCGGATGGTCGAGGCCGTGCTGTTCGCCAGCGCCGAACCTGTGACGATTGCTGATCTTGAGGCGCGGATGCCCCATGGCAGCGACGCGGCGCAAGCGGTTGAATTGCTTCAGAAACGCTATGAGGGGCGCGGCGTTCGCGTTGTCCGTGTGGGCGATGCTTGGGCGATCCGCACTGCCGCCGATCTGGGCTTTCTGATGCAGAAAGAGACGGTTGAGACGCGAAAGCTCAGCCGTGCAGCGATCGAGACATTGGCGATTGTCGCGTATCACCAACCTTGCACGAGGGCCGAGATCGAAGAAATCCGTGGTGTTTCGGTTTCGCGCGGCACCATTGATCAACTGCTTGAGATGGAGTGGATCAGGCTGGGCCGTCGCCGCATGACGCCTGGGCGACCTGTGACTTTCGTGGTGACGCCGCAGTTTCTGGACCACTTCGGTCTGGAAAACGCGCGTGATCTGCCGGGTCTCAAGGAATTGCGCGCTGCTGGTTTGCTGGAAAACCGCCCACCGCCGGGTGCCATGCCGCTGGGCGAGGGGCAGGGCGACGAAGAAGATGAAGACCAGACAGAGCTGTTCGAGGAAGAGTGATCGTTCACCTCTTTTACCACGGTGCCAATCGTCTATGTTAGGGCCAAGAAAACGGAGTTGAGCAATGAATGCCAATCGAATGATCGATATGATCGTACGTCAAGTCATGCGCCGTCTGGTGAACAAGGGCGTGGACAAGGGCTTTGATATGGCAAGCCGGATTGGTCGAAACTCTGCCGACGCGCCCGGTGCCAAAGACGACCCCGGTGCAGAACGCCACATGCAGCAGAATGCCCAGCGGCAAAAGCAGAACATGAAACAGGCGCAGCGCATGACCCGTCAGATGCGCCGGTTCATGAAGTTCTAGCTTACCGCTTTGAAATGCTTGGACAGTTTCAGGCCTTGCCCTTGATAGTTTGAGGCGATACCCGCGCCATAAAGCTGCGTGGGCATTTCGGCCATTTTCTCATAGACCAGCCGCCCGACGACCTGTCCGTGCTCCAGCACGAAGGGGGCTTCGTGGCAGCGCACTTCCAAAACACCGCGCGATCCTGCGCCGCCGGCAGCGGCATGACCGAAACCGGGGTCGAAGAAACCGGCGTAGTGCACGCGGAATTCGCCAACCATAGCCAGATAGGGCGCCATTTCTGCGGCATACATGGGCGGAATATGGACCGCCTCGCGGCTGACCAGGATATAGAATGCACCGGGATCAAGGATGATGCGGCCATCGGTGGTGCGCACTTCCTCCCAGTATTCCTGTGGGTCGTATTCGCCAATCCGGTCGAGGTCGATCACGCCAGTATGCGGTTTGGCGCGATAGCCGACCAGATCGGTGTTTGGCAGTTGCAGATCGACCGAAAAACCCAAGCCGTCCTGAATCACGGCAGGGCCATCGACAAGGGGCGAGTCGTTGTGCAGCGCAGTCAGTTCCGCGTCGCTCAGGACAGCTTGCCCTTCGCGGAATCGAATCTGATTCAACCGCATTCCGGGCCGTACAAGGACCGAGAAGGAGCGGGGGCAGATTTCGGCATACAAGGGGCCAGTATACCCGGCGGGCACCCGGTCAAACTCAGTCCCGCCATCGGTGATGGTACGGGTCAGCAGGTCCAGCCTCCCGGTCGAGCTTTTGGCATTGGCGACTGCGGTGATGCTGTCGGGCAGAGCAAGCGATTCCATCAGCGGAACCAGATAAACGCAGCCCTTTTCCAGAACCGCACCATCGCTGATATCTATCCGGTGCATCTCGAACTCGGCCAGACGGTCGGCGACCGAGCGCCCTTCACCAGCAAGGAAAGATGCGCGCACGCGGTAAGCTACTGTTCCCAAGCGCAGGTCCAGACTGGCTGGCTGCACTTGCGGGTCGATGATCGCTGGCTCGGCGGTAATCTCACCGCGTGCAATCATGCCCTCGATCTGTTGGTTTGGACATACGCCTGTCATTCCGATCCCCCCTGATGCCAGAGCGGGATCTGGCCTGTCTGCCATAAACGTCGGTGTAATTTGGTCGGGCTAGCAGGACTCGAACCTGCGACCTTCCGTCCCCCAGACGGACGCGCTACCAGGCTGCGCCATAGCCCGACGTTGGGGTGTTCATAAAGACTTTCCCGGCAGGGGCAAGAGGAAATCATCGCCTTTTTTCTTATCCCGCCGATCGGCTCTCAATTCGATCAAGTACGGCGCGCAGCTCTTTCGCGACCGGCGCGATCTGACGCAGAAGTTCTTCGTCAAAATCTGTTTTGCTCCAAGCCTGAGACGCGATTCCGCGTACCAATGCTGCCCCGGTTAACGGGTCCGGCTCTGGGCTTTGGGCGGCTGTGGCAACCTGTGTCGTGGCCGAAGTTGCCTCGGCCGCAGGCGCAGCGGCGGCTGGCTCAACCTGTGGAATGTCGGTCGGCTTGGTTCCCCCCAAATCCAACGCGATCTGTTCCTGAGCGGGGGTGGATTTCGTCGAGAAGGGAACAACGACACTGTCTCGCGGTGTCGGGTCTGGTTGAGCTTGCTCGTCCAGACTCTGAGACAGTGACGAGACATGCGATACGCCTTGTTCACGCAGGATGCGTTGAACGCCCTTTATGGTAATTCCGTCCTCGTGCAGCAGTTTTTTGATGCCGCCCAAAAGCCGCATGTCATTCGGGCGGTAATAACGGCGGCCACCCGCGCGCTTTACCGGTTTGACCTGACTGAAACGGCTTTCCCAGAATCGCAGAACATGAGCTTGAACGCCCAGCCAATCCGCAACCTCACTGATCGTGCGAAATGCGTCGGGGGACTTGCTCATGACACTGCCGCCCTGATCTTACTTGCGGTTCCCGGCGGCGACGCGATCCTTCATCAGGTGCGACGGGCGGAAAGTCAGCACGCGGCGCGGCTGTATCGGAACCTCTTCGCCGGTTTTGGGGTTGCGGCCGATACGAGCAGTCTTGTCCCGAACGCTGAATGTGCCGAAAGACGAGATCTTGACCTGTTCGCCGCGCACAAGTGCGTCGGACATGTGGTTCAAAACGCTCTCAACCAGTTGCGCGCTTTCGTTGCG
This sequence comes from Ruegeria sp. BB6, assembly GCF_056539385.1. Lineage (NCBI taxonomy): Bacteria > Pseudomonadati > Pseudomonadota > Alphaproteobacteria > Rhodobacterales > Roseobacteraceae > Ruegeria > Ruegeria sp. BB6. The sequence continues at coordinate 253,277 of NZ_JBQFUW010000001.1, read as the reverse complement.
TGAAAGGCCAACCTCACGAAAGACGGCCTCGCTCAGATCCATTCGGGTCAGTGTTTTGTCGCCCATACCTATTCCCCTGTTGATGCCATAGAATATGGCGGGGGGAAATTCACTGTCAATATCAATGAATTGCGAGAGGGTGTGTAAGCCGTTTTGCGCTTGTCACCACCGCAGGACGACCGAGCCCCAGGCCAATCCACCTCCGATTGCCTCGGTCACGATCAGATCGCCCTGCTTGATTTGGCCCCGTTGCTTGGCGACCGATAGGGCAAGTGGGATCGATGCGGCCGACGTATTTCCGTGATCCTGGACCGTCACGACGACGCGTTCCATTGGCAGCCCCATTTTCTTGGCTGTGCCCTGAATGATGCGGATATTGGCCTGATGGGGAACAATCCAATCCACATCCGAGTTTTCCAGCCCTGCTTTTTCCAATGAAGTTTCAGCAGTTTTCGTAAGTTTTTCAACGGCATGTCGGAAGACTTGATTGCCTTGCATCCGAAGATGGCCCGTCGTTTGCGTCGAAACGCCTCCGTCTACGTACAGCAGGTCCTTATAGCGACCGTCCGAATTCAGGTCAGTCGCCAGAATGCCACGATCCTGCGATGTGCCTTCACCCTCTTGCCCTTCGAGGATCAGCGCGCCTGCTCCGTCACCAAACAGAACGCAGGTCGATCGGTCCGACCAGTCCATGATTCGCGAAAAGGTCTCGGCGCCGATCACAAGAACGCGCTTGGCTTGCCCGGACAGAATCAAGGCATTTGCGTTGCTCAGTGCAAAAACGAATCCCGCGCAAACCGCTTGAACGTCGAAGGCAAACCCCTTGGTCATGTTCAACCTTGCCTGCACCATTGTCGCAGCCGAAGGAAAGGTCAGGTCGGCTGTGGACGTTGCAACGACAATGGCGTCAATGTCATCCGCCGTCAGCCCCGCATCCTTCAGCGCGGCTTCGGCAGCGTTGGTGGCCAAATCAGACGTCGTTTCATCATCGGCGGCAAAATGGCGTCGTTCGATACCCGAGCGAGTCTTGATCCACTCGTCCGACGTATCGAGCGTCTTTTCAAATTCGGAGTTCGGAACAATGCGCTCTGGCAAATAGTGTCCGACACCTACAACAACTGAACGGCCTGCCATTCTGAGGTACTGCCTTTTTTGTTATTCGCCCGCCTTCGACGGTGCGTGCGCGGCATCTTGTGCAAGCTCGGCTGTGGATGCAACCCGTGCCGCCAATTTTTCGGCAAAGCCCGACTGAGCCAAAGTGAAGGCCAGCTTGACCGCTGCTGAAACTCCGGTCGCGTCCGCGCCGCCGTGAGATTTGACGACGGTTCCGTTGAGGCCAAGGAAAACCCCACCATTTACACGGCGCGGGTCGATGCGTTTCTTGAGGCGGTTCAGCGACGTGATCGCAAGGACCGAAGCCAAGCGGGACAGGGGGGAGTACTTGAACGCCTCACGCAATAGATCACCGATCAGGCTTGCGGTTCCTTCGCCTGTCTTGATCGCGACGTTTCCGGTAAACCCATCGGTTACAATGACATCTGCTTTGTCGCCGGGAATGTCGCTGCCTTCGACAAAGCCCACAAAATCAAAACTGGCCTGATCCGCGAAATCCGCGATCATTGCATGGGCCTCTTTCAGCTCGGCCCGGCCCTTGTGTTCTTCGGTGCCTACATTGAGCAGGCCGATCCGGGGCCGTTCCAGCGCCATGCCGTTGCGTGCGTATGAAGCACCCATCAATGCGTATTGCAGCAAATCCTTGGCGTCCGCGCGCACATCAGCGCCGACATCCAGCATTACGTTAAAGCCCTGCGGGTTGCGAGAAGGCCACAGAATCGCGATTGCCGGGCGGTTCACGCCCGGCAGTTTGCGCAGCCGCATCATCGACAGCGCCATAAGCGCCCCGGTGTTGCCGCAAGAGACCGCTCCGTGCGCTTCGCCTTGCCGTACCGATTCCAGTGCAGACCACATCGAGGTCTGCTTGCCGTTGCGGACAACCTGACTGGGCTTGTCCTCCATCGTGACCACATCAGGGCAATCACGAAAAACGACGCGCCCGTTCAGGACACGCCGTTTTGCGACAAGTTTGCGCAACGTGGCTTCGGGCCCATGCAGGACAAACGCGATGTCGGGGTTTTTGTTTGCTGACTGAGCAATGCCTGCCACCACTGTGGCAGGCCCCGAATCTCCGCCCATTGCGTCAACCGAAATGGTAATCCGTCCGGCGTGCGTGGGCTGTTCTGTCATGCCTTGGCCTGTACGTTGAAAGGCTTAGGCCGCGTCTTCGTCCAGGTCGATTTCGTCGGCCTGAGCGACGACTTCACGGTCATCATAGTGGCCGCAGGACGCACAGACGTGGTGCGGGCGCTTCAGCTCGCCACAGTTCGGGCATTCGTTCGGGTTTGCAGCAACCAGAGCGTCATGTGCGCGGCGGTTGTTGCGGCGCGACTTGGAAACTTTGTTCTGTTGGACAGCCATGGTCTCAACCTTTGTCTACTAAGGGCCAACAGATTCGCTGTGGGCCGGGTTTCATTCTTCGTTTTTCTCGTGGTTTGACGCGCGTTTAGGGGACCAGCCCCGCAATGTCCAACCCAAATTCCGATGAGCGCGCGAAAATACTGCGATTCTCGACATGTTCAAGCGATTTTTCTGAGGGCGTGCTATGACAGGAAATCAGACCCGTGTCACTCGACTTTTTTCATCGCATCGCGCAAACCGGCAAGCCCAGCAAAGGGTTTGACGTCTTCGTCGGTCATCGCCTGTTTGCCCGGTTCTGTATAGTCGGCCTGTTCCAGTTCAGCACCTTCCTTGCGCGGGTATTGTGGCAGGGCCAGCGACAGTGCCTCGATCATAACCTGCGCCGGGTCAATCTCTGGCCCCAGAGGTTCGGATTCGTCACCTTCGGGAATCTCGAACTCTTCTTCGTCCGGGTCTGACCAATCCGCCAGGAATACACGAGTTACCGGCACATCGATTCTGGTCGTTACGGGTTCCAGCGTCACAACACATGGCTGAATGACCGTTGCGCCCAGCTTGCCTTTCAAACCCCAATCGCGCTTGCCTTTGGCGCGAACCTCGCCCACAAAGGTCAACTTGCGTAGTCCAAGCAGGTTTAGATCATCCTTGATCGAGTCCAGAATCTTGGAGTCCGGACGCAAATTGAACATGGTTGGGGCGTTCTGCGGCAGGTCGGCGACCCGCAGAGATGTCTGGTTGCTCATTCGTGACCCTTTCCTGTGTTGAACCGGGGCTGCGGTTTGATGTAATCGGATAGGGTCCGCAAGGGGCCAAGGCAAGAGGGTGTGAATGTTGAAGGTTGTGAACAGGTTGAAACCAGCGTCCAAAGCGCTTGCCTTTGGGGTCTGTCTGGCCGTTGCCGGTGCGTGTACGCCTGTTTTCGAGAATCACGGCTATGTTCCCACCACCGAGGAGCTTGCCGAGATCCAAGTTGGCGTGGATACCCGCGAAAGTGTGGTTGAGGCCGTCGGTGCGCCTAGCTCATCAGGTGTGGTTCGTGATTCCGGTTACTATTACGTGCGCTCCAAAGTCCGTCACTACGGACCCAAGCGCCCCGAAGTCGTTGAGCGTCAACTGGTCGCGATCAGCTTTGACCAGCGCGGTGTCGTGCGCAACATCGAGCGTTTCGGGCTTGAGGACGGAGTGGTCGTTCAGTTGGATCGCCGCGTGACGGATTCCAGTATCGAGGGCCGGGGCTTCCTGCGTCAGCTGCTTGGTAACATTGGCAACTTCAACCCAGCGAACATTCCCGGCGCGACCAATTAATTTGTAGCCAGTTCTTGTCGCAGTCACACGATGGTCACACATAGTGTGATAGTGACGCGGCAAGATGAAACGGGTCTGCAACCGCGGAGGTGCGACCATGGCACTATTGCTCGGCAAGGGCCGGTACCGCGCACGACTGGCGCAAACACCGCAGGATATTGCGGCGGCTCAGGCGCTGCGGACGCTGGCCTTTGGAACGGAACAGGTGGATCAGGACGGTTTCGATCCGCTGTGCGCACATATTCTGATCGAGGATACGCGCGCTGGCGGGGACCTAGTCTGCTGCTTTCGGATGCTGACGATGGATCAGGGGTCCGAGATCGGGCGCAGCTATTCCGCCCAGTTCTATGATCTCTCGGCGCTTGAAGGGTTCACCGGGCGCATGGTCGAGATGGGGCGATTCTGCGTACATCCTGACTGGACTGACCATGACATCCTGCGTGTCGCATGGGGGGCAATGACCGCCTATGTGGACGAAAACAACGTGGAAATGCTGTTTGGCTGCTCATCCTTCGCCGGGACGGAAACGTCCGAGTATCTGGACGCCTTTGCCATGCTGAAACATCGCCATCTGGCCCCAAAGCGCTGGTTGCCCCGCGTGAAAGCGCCCGATGTGTTCCGCTTTGCTGCACGCCTGCGACGCCGGCCCGATGCGAAAAAGGCAATGCTGCGGATGCCGCCTTTGCTGCGCACATATCTGATGATGGGCGGCTGGGTCAGCGATCACGCGGTTGTCGATCGCCACATGAACACGCTCCATGTCTTTACAGGGCTTGAGATCGGCGCGATTCCCCCGGCGCGAAAGCGGCTGTTGCGCGCGGTTGTCGGGTAATCGTCGTTGACGCCTTGGCCCTGCCGGTTTAGCTGGCGGATATGGCGAGAATTCCTTTGTTGCAGATGGCCGGCATTTCCCTGACCTTTGGGGGTGACCCGGTGTTTTCGGGGCTGGATCTGGTGGTTCAGCCGGGCGACCGCGTCGCTCTGGTCGGGCGGAACGGATCCGGCAAGTCGACGCTTATGAAAGTCATGGCGGGGCTGGTCGAGGCCGACCACGGCGACATCGTGATTCCTCCGGGTAAATCTGTGGGTTATATGGAGCAGGATCCGGGGATGGAGGGGTTTGCCACGCTGGGTGACTATGCCTCCAGCGGGTTGGAACCCGGAGAGCTTTATAAGGTCGAACGCGCGGGTGAGGGATTGAAATTTGACCCTTCGCGCGCGGTTGAGACCGCCTCGGGCGGTGAACGCCGTCGTGCGGCGCTGGCCAAGCTGATGGCCGAAGCGCCCGACCTGATGCTGCTGGATGAGCCGACCAACCATCTGGATATCGAAGCGATTGCGTGGCTGGAACGCGAGTTGGGCGCGACCCGAGCGGCCTATGTCCTGATCTCGCACGACCGCGCGTTTCTGCGCGTACTTACCCGCGCGACCCTGTGGATCGACCGTGGGGTTGTCCGGCGGCAAGAACAGGGCTTTGAAGCATTCGAGGCGTGGCGCGACAAAATCTGGGAAGAAGAAGACCAGCAGCGCCACAAGCTGAACCGTCTGATCAAATCCGAAGCGAAATGGGCCGTCGAAGGCATCAGTGCGCGGCGCAAGCGCAATCAGGGCCGGGTGCGTGCGTTGCAGGCGCTAAGGGCCGAGAAAGCAGCGCAGATCAAGCGTCAGGGCTCGGCTGCGATGACGCTGGAAGCAGGACCTAAATCTGGCAGAAAAGTTATCGAGGCCAAAGGGCTGGCCAAGTCTTTCGGGACGCAACAGATTGTTCGGAACTTTGATTTTTTGGCCCAACGCGGGGACAGGGTGGCCTTTGTCGGCCCCAACGGTGTAGGAAAGACGACCCTGCTGAAAATGCTGCTGGGGCAGGAGCAACCGGACGAAGGCTCTGTGTCGCTTGGAACCAACCTTGAGATTGCCGTATTCGACCAGACCCGCGCGCAGTTGGACCCTGAAATGACCCTCTGGGACAGCCTGACAGGTGACCCCGAGATGCGCGTTTCCGGCAAGGCCGATCAGGTGATGGTCGGCGGTCAGCCCAAGCACGTTGTCGGCTACCTCAAGGAGTTTCTGTTCGATGAACGGCAGGCAAGAGCCGCCGTTAAGTCCTTGTCAGGCGGAGAAAAAGCGCGGTTGCTGCTGGCCAAACTGATGGCCAAGTCGTCCAACCTGCTGGTGCTGGACGAACCGACAAACGATCTGGACGTGGAAACGCTGGACCTGCTGCAAGAACTGCTGGACGACTATGACGGGACCGTGCTGCTGGTCAGTCACGATCGCGATTTTCTGGACCGCGTCGCCACGACCACTATCGCGATGGAGGGCAATGGCCGCGCCACCGTTTATGCGGGCGGGTGGTCTGACTATATTGCGCAGCGCGGTGACGTTTTTGAAAAGAAGACTGAGAAAACAAAGCCATCAAAGCCGAAGGTGAAGCAGGAATCTCAACCCAAATCCGGCCTGTCTTTTTCCGAAAAACACCGTCTGGAGAAGCTGCCAGCCGAAATGGAACGGCTTGAGGCCGAGATCGGCAAGCTCGAAGAACTCATGTCCGATCCCGACTTGTTCACCCGTGAACCGGTCAAGTTCCAAAAAGCGACCGAGGCACTGGTTGAGCGGCAAGAGAAACTAGCAGCAGCCGAGGAAGAATGGCTGATGCTAGAAGAAAAGGCCGAGGGCGCTTGAACGTCACCTCATCCGAAGGGCGCCGTCGATGCGGATAACTTCTCCGTTCAGATAGCCCAACTCGACGATGAACCCGGCCAACCGCCCGAATTCGCGTGGGTCGCCAAGGCGGGCAGGGTTCGGGACATCCGCAGCCAGTTGCTGTTGCACTTCTTCCGGCAGGCCAGCAAGCATGGGCGTCATGAAAATTCCCGGCGCGATTGCCATCACGCGGATACCCGATGAGGCCAAATCTCGGGCCATCGGCAGCGTCATGCCCACAATGCCACCCTTGGATGCGGCATAGGCGGTTTGGCCTTTCTGACCATCAAACGCTGCAATCGACGCCGTGTTGATAATCACACCCCGCGCGCCGTCTGACTCGGGCGCGTTCTTGGCCATCTGTTCGGCGGCCAGGCGCGAAACATTGAAAGTTCCCACCAGGTTGATGTCGATTGTGCGTTGGAACGGGCTTAACGGGTGAGGACCGTCTTTCCCAACCGTCTTGATACCCACGGCAATACCGGCACAGTTCACCGCAGCGGTGATCCGGCCCATCTTGTCCGTCGCATAAGCAATCGCAGCGGCGACCGATGCCTCATCTGTCACATCCGTCTCGACAAAGTGCCCACCGATCTCGGCCGCGACCTCTTTTCCGCGCTCGGCGTCACGATCCAGAATAGTGACCTGCGCTCCGTTTTCGGCAAAGTACCGAGCGGTCGCCTCGCCAAGCCCGGATGCGCCACCTGTGACTATGGCAGCGGTTGAGGGTAGTTGCATTTCGGTAACCTCTCCTTAATTTCGACACATTGTGACCACATTTGATTGGTGGCGCGGGTAGATATTGTATATCGACGCCCCAAGGCTGTCACAACTGGTGTTCTGGTTGGTTGTGATGAGTAGTGGCGAGCCCTTTAGTTAACGCAATTTCAGCATGTGCTTAACCGCGCTTCATCTGAGGCTTCCACATTGAAATCGAAGATCCTGAGGTACTTGGGTTTTTAGGGCGCAAGGAGATTAATGATGCGGATAAGACTTAAATCAAGCGTTTCAGCCTTGGTGGTATCCCCGTTCGTCGGGGCGTTGATGGCGACAACTGCGCAGGCTGCGCCAGAAGTTTGCAATGCGAGAACGGCGCGGATCGCGGCCAATGCGGGCGATTATCAAGCCCTGTGTGACTGTACGCAAGTGACGCCTAGCTTCATTGAGCGCCTGCAGCGGCGGTCCGATTTTGAAGCCACTTTGGCAGTTACTGGTGAGCAGTGCCCTGCTTTGGCCGCATTGTTGACAGATTTCGCTACGGCGTCGATTGGGGCAACATCCAGCACGGGTGAAAACTCGGACGACGATCAAGTGAGTCGAGCGGGCTCCCGTCCGGGCGGAAACAACGGCGGCGGTGACGGCGGAAACAACGGCGGCGGTGACGGCGGAAACAACGGTGGCGGTGACGGTGGAAACAACGGCGGCGGTGACGGTGGAAACAACGGCGGCGGCGACGGTGGAAACAACGGTGGCGGCGACGGCGGAAACAACGGTGGCGGAAACAACGGTGGCGGCGACGGCGGCGGAAACAACGGTGGCGGCGACGGCGGAGATAACGGCGGCGGCAACGGTGGAAACAAAGGCGGCCCCGGCAACGGGAACGGCAATGGCGGCAATCCGGGTAACGGCGGTGGCAACACCGGTGGCTCGGGTCCCGGAACTGGCAATGGCGGCAGCAACAACGGCCAAGGCGGTGGAAACGGCAACGGCGGCAGCAATGGCGGCGGCAAAGGTGGTGGAAACGGCAACGGTGGCGGTAACGGCGGCCCTGGTAACGGCAACGGGAACAGCGGGAACTCTGGTAACGGCGGCGGCAATACCAGTGGCTCGAGTCCCGGAACTGGCAATGGCGGCAGCAACAACGGCCAAGGCGGTGGAAACGGCAACGGCGGCAGCAATGGCGGCGGCAAAGGTGGTGGAAACGGCAACGGTGGCGGTAACGGCGGCCCTGGTAACGGCAACGGGAACAGCGGGAACTCTGGTAACGGCGGCGGCAATACCAGTGGCTCGGGTCCCGGAACTGGCAATGGCGGCAGCAACAACGGCCAAGGCGGTGGAAACGGCAATGGCGGTGGAAACGGCGGAAAACGCTGACGCCACAGAGCTCATCATCTCAAAAAACTACGGCCACCCAAGGGGGTGGCCGTCTTTTTTAGTCTATCAGCTCAGCCCAGTTGAACCAGCGCGTGCCGCTTTTTACCTGCGCTCAGCTTGATCGGTGAGGAGAGCGCGCCCGCGTCGATCATCAACCCCGCGTCGGTTAGCGGAGCATCGTCGAGCTTGGCACCATTCTCGGCGATCAGGCGCTTGGCCTCTTTGCCGGACTTGGCCAGACCGGATTTCACGATCAACTGAACGATCGAGGCTGGCAATTCATCCGCACCGACGGTCAGGGTCGGAAGGTCGTCGCCCACGCCACCTTTCTCGAACACTTCGCGCGCGGTGGCCTCCGCTGTGGCTGCGGCCTCAGCCCCATGCAGCAGGGTGGTGACCTCGTTGGCGAGACGGATTTTGGCCTCGTTGATCTCGGACCCTTGCAGCGCGGCCAAGCGGTCGCATTCGTCCACGGGAAGCTCCGTGAAGATCTTCAAGAAGCGGCCTACGTCGGCGTCGGTGGTGTTGCGCCAGAACTGCCAGAACTCATAGGCGCTCAGCATATCTCCGTTCAGCCATACGGCCCCGCCCTGAGACTTGCCCATCTTGCGGCCGTCGCTGGTGGTCAGCAGCGGTGTCGTCAGGCCGTAGATTTCCTGATCCAGCACGCGGCGCGTCAGGTCGATCCCGTTGACGATATTGCCCCACTGGTCACTGCCACCCATCTGTAGAACGCAGCCATAGCGACGGTTCAGTTCAAGGAAGTCATAGGCTTGCAGGATCATGTAGTTGAATTCGAGGAACGACAGCGATTGTTCGCGGTCCAGACGCGATTTCACCGATTCAAAGCTCAGCATCCGGTTGACCGAGAAATGCCGTCCGATATCGCGCAGAAAATCGAGATAGTTCAAGCTGTCCAGCCATTCGGCGTTGTTCAGCATCATCGCGCCGGTGTCGCTGTCGTCATAAGACAGGTACTTGGCAAAGACCTTCTGCATCCCGGCGATATTGGCGTCGATCTGTTCCGGGCCAAGCAAGGGGCGCTCATCGGACCGGAACGAGGGGTCGCCCACCTTGGTGGTGCCGCCGCCCATCAGGGTAATCGGTTTGTGTCCAGTCTTTTGCAGCCAACGCAGGACCATGATGTTCATCAGGTGACCGACATGCAGCGACTGCGCCGTGGCGTCATACCCGATATAGGCTGTTTGCACCCCACTGATCAGCGCGTCGTCAAGGCCCTGATAATCGGTGCAGTCGGCGAGAAAGCCGCGCTCGATCATCGTGGCGATGAAATCCGATTTGGGGTGGTAGGTCATATCCGTGCCCTTTGGGTTTGTGTTGCGGGGCAGTGTATAGGCGGTGGGGGTGGCAAGGAAAAGGCACCTTTTGCAGGAAAAGCGCGTGGTGCGTCTGATGTGGCTTGCGTTGTGTTCGCGTTACCGTGCAGGTTGTGGCCAACGCGCTGATGCAACGGGCGCGAAGGACGCAAGAGGTAAGGCATGAGCCGGGTAATTGGCAAATCGGACACGGTCACAGCACTGGGCGCGATGTCGGGCACGTCTCTGGATGGTGTGGATGCCGCCGTGGTCGAAACGGACGGGGTAGGCATTCTGGGGTTCGGACCCAGCGGCTATCGCGCCTATTCCGAGGAAGAACGCGCCACCCTCAGGGCCGCGCTGGGTCATTGGCACGGTCCAGAAGTCGATGCTGCGGCTGAACTGGTCACGATTGCTCATGCCGAAGCGCTGTCTGAGTTCGACGAGATCGACCTGATCGGCTTTCACGGCCAGACGCTTGCACATGAACCAAGTGGGCGGGGCACGTTGCAGGTGGGCGACGGCGACGGTCTGACTCAGGCGTTGGGTGTCCCCGTCGTGTGGGATTTCCGCAGTGACGACGTGGCAATGGGGGGTGAGGGCGCACCGTTGGCGCCATTCTTTCACTTTGCCTGTGCCAAATGGATCGGGGCAACGGAGCCGGTGTGTTTTCTGAACCTCGGCGGGGTGGGGAACCTGACTTACGTAGACCCTGGTTTTGACGGCCCCGAGGCACCGGGCGCGCTGCTGGCCTTTGATACCGGCCCGGCCAATGCGCCTGTTGATGACCTGATGCAGGCGCGGCTGGGTCTGCCGATGGATCGCGACGGAGCAGTTGCACGCGGTGGGACGGTCGAGACGGGCGCGCTGGAACTGTTTCTGGCCGAGCCGTTTTTTAACAAGATGCCACCCAAATCTTTGGACCGAAATGATTTTTCGGAAATGATCGGGCTGGTGAAAGAGCTATCGGACGCTGACGCCGTAGCGACTCTGACAGCGATGTGCGCAACGGGCGTCGTGCAGGGGATGGAGCATTGCCCCAAACGGCCCACGCGCGTGCTTGTCACCGGGGGTGGCCGCCACAATCCTGTACTGATGGAGATGCTGCGCGTCTCGCTGGATTGCCCGGTAGAGCCGGTCGAGGCCGTGGGTCTGGACGGAGACATGCTGGAAGCGCAGGCGTTTGCCTATCTTGCCGTGCGTGTGGCCAAGGGCTTGCCGACCTCTTGCCCGGGAACGACCGGGGTCAAGGCTTTGGTCGGCGGTGGGGTAATCAGCGCTCCAGCGCGTGCACGTAGTCTGCCGTAAACTCAGCATACCCATCCGAGGTGGTTTGAAGATGGGCTTTCGTCCAGCCGTGCAGGGATGGCAATTGGTGGAAAGGCACGTTTGGAAACGCATGATGTTCCGCGTGAAAGGGCATGTTCCACGCTAGAAACCGGACTACGCGGTTGGTGAAGGTGGTGCGCGAGTTCTCAAGCATATTGGCGACCGGCGGGCAGAGGCCGTGTTCTGCCAACAGGTAAAGGCGCAGGAACGGCTGGCCAATTAGGACCGGAAACAGCCAGAGCCAGAACAGAACCGGTGTGAAAACCAAGCTGATGCCAACAAGCGTATAGAGGCCAAGCAAAATACGCGCCTCAATCCGCATGGCGCGGTGCTGTCGCCGGGGCAGGTAGGGCGCATCGATCTTTCCGATCGCATTGTGAAAGAGAACCAGCGCCATGCCTTTCCAATACGGCCAGCCGCTGAGGTAGATTGCCAGATCGCGCCAGCGTTCCGGTCTGGGTTTGCCGTCCAGTTCCGGGTCTTTGTCCGGGTCATTGGTCCATTTGTGATGGGCCAGATGAAAATACCGAAACCACGTGAAGGGCAGGGCAATAGGCACCGAAACAAGATGACCAACCACGTCATTCAGCCAGCCGGTGCGAAAGGGCGTCTTATGGGTGCACTCGTGGCTGAGCGTGAACAAAAACACCAGCAGCAGACCTTGAGGCAGCAGCAGAAGCGGCCACAGTGGAACCTGAAAGGCAATGCCTGAACTGGTAGCCAGAAGCAGCAGGGCATAGAGGGAAAGGTGCCGCAAGCCTGCGATGTCGGAACGTTCTTGCAGGCGGTCTTTCTCCTCCGGCGGAATCGAGGCTATGAGCGCGCGGTGGTCCATTCTTTAACCGCGAGGAATGTCAAAGCCGGGGTCGGCCAGTTCAAAACCGTCAAACTCAAACCCCGGAGACACGGTGCAACTGACCAAGGTGTAGTCCCTGGTGGTACGGGCGGCTTGCCAATGGCCTTTAGGCACAATCAGTTGGGGCGCGCCTTGGGCAAGGTCCGGGGTCAGCGTATGATCCACCGCTGGTCCGGTGCCTGTGTCGCTGATGGATAGGACAAGCGGCGCACCGGAGTGGAACAGCCAGATCTCGGTCGCGTCGACGCGGTGCCAGTGGCTGCGCTCACCCTCTGCCAACAGGAAATAGATGCAGGTGCCCGTCGCGCGGCCTTTGTTATCCGCGCGCCAGGTTTCGCGAAACCAGCCGCCTTCGGGGTGCTGTTGCAGTTTCAGGTGGTCGATGATGTCTTGTGCGGTCATGGGCGCCTCGTGGTTGGGGGTGATTATGCACGGGTTTGCGTGATCCGCTATGGTATTCGGCCGGATCAGGAATATGTTTGCCGCATGACCCTGATGATCCCCTTCGACAACACCTATGCCCAGCTTCCCAACAGCTTTTACGCGCGGCAGGCTCCGATCCCCGTGCGTGCACCGCAACTGATTGCGTTCAACGAAGACCTTGCGCGTGTTCTGCGCGTCACTCCGGGTGATGTGCATGAAATGGCCGAGGCGTTTGCCGGAAACACACTGCCCGAAGGGTCCGAGCCGATCGCGCAGCTTTACTCCGGGCACCAGTTCGGGAACTACAACCCGCAACTTGGTGACGGTCGCGCCGTGCTGTTGGGTGAGACCGTCGGGATCGACGGGGTGCGCCGGGACATACAGCTCAAAGGGTCGGGGCCAACGCCGTTTTCCCGTCAGGGCGACGGGCGGGCTTGGTTGGGTCCGGTTTTGCGGGAATACGTTGTATCCGAGGCGATGCATGCGCTGGGCATTCCAACGACACGGGCGTTGGCTGCGGTTGAAACCGGAGAAGTCGTTCTGCGCGAAGGGCCGATGCCCGGCGCCGTGCTTACAAGGGTTGCACAAAGCCATCTGCGCGTGGGGACGTTTCAGGTCTTTGCGTCGCGTGGCCAGTTTGACAGCCTGCGCCAACTGACGGACTACGCCATTCAGCGGCACTACCCTCAGGCCAAGGGGCCGATGGGTCTGTTGCGCGCCGTGGTCCAAAAACAGTCCGAGCTGATCGCCGCTTGGATGAGCGTGGGCTTCATTCACGGCGTTATGAACACCGACAACAGCTCGATCGCGGGCGAGACCATAGACTACGGACCCTGCGCCTATATGGACACCTACCACCCGAACACGGTCTACAGCTCGATCGACCGCATGGGCCGCTACGCCTATTCCAATCAGCCAGAGATTGCCGTTTGGAATGCCGCGCAGCTTGCAACCGCCCTGATCCAGCAGATCGAGGACAAGCAGGCCGCGGTGGAAGAAGCGACCGAGATTGTTCACGCCATGCCTGATCTGCTGCAAGAGAATTGGCAGGCGCGCTTTCGGTCCAAGCTGGGGTTGTCGACCTCGGAAGAGGGGGATGAGGGACTGATTACCGATCTATTGGTGCGTATGGCGCAATGTCAGGCCGACTTCACCAACACGTTCCGCGCGCTGGGCAGCGATACAGCCCGCGATCAATTTACGGACCCGGACGCTTTTGACACTTGGGCCGAGGGCTGGAAGGCACGGTTGCAGAGGGAAGAAGACCCATTCCCGGTCATGGCCGCGGCGAACCCCGCCTTCATTCCGCGCAACCATCGGGTCGAGCAAATGATCCAGGCGGCTGTGCAGGGTGACTATGGCCCGTTCCACCGCCTGAACCGGGTTCTGGCGCAGCCATTTAAGGATCAACCCGATGAGGCCGACCTCAAACGCCCGCCGACGCAGGGCGAAGTGGTGCATGCGACGTTCTGCGGGACGTAAGCGTTCGCGGTTATTTTCGCACGATTTCCAAGACTGCCGCGCTGACGATCAGGATAGCTCCCAACAGTTCGCGCAAGCCAAAGGGTTCGCCCGAAAATGCGGCGGCCGAGGCGATTCCGACGACGACCTCGCTCATCAACAGGATGCCGACCCGCGCGGGGGACAGCTTGGTCGCGGGCCAGATCGTCATATAGACCATGGGCAGCGTGTATAGGGCGGACAGAAGGACAAGCTGAAGGACCCAAAGATGGTCGCCTTGAGCGAGCGCGGGCAGAACCGGGCCGCGGATGAGGGCGAGGCTGAAGAATGACAGGATCAGCGCACCCAACACAAAGGCAAACACCTGCCCGGAAACGGAAATACTGCTGGCCCGATACAGCCCAAGGGTTCCCAGCGCCCAGCAGATGCCCGACGCCAGCGCCAGCCAGTCTCCTGCGTTTTGGGGCCATGGCACAAAGCCGTCGCCGCCCAACACGACGAACAGCCCTCCGATCCCGCAGACCAGCCCGGCAAACCGGCCCCAGCTCAGCCGCTCGCCCAGGACAAACAGACCGAGCATCGTGCCCCAGATTGGCGTCAGATAGAACAGCAGGATCGAGCGGACGACGTCCGTATAGACAAGGCTGAGAGAATACAGGCTGAACGCTGCCCCGGTGAACATCCCGCTGAGGGCCAGATCGCGCCATTGCGAGGCCAGCGCCAGACGCTCTCGCCAAACCAGCGGGATCAGAACAATCAGGGCGGCGCTGTACATTGCGATACCCGGCCACGGGCCCGTCAAGCCAAGGTCATAGAAGAACCGGACCGGAATCCAATACAGACCCCACATCATTCCGCCGATGACAAGGATGATGCTAGCGCGGGTGGTATTGTCCGTTTGAACTGGGTTGGAAACCATGAAATTCCTCGGAAGTCGGCAACCGAAACCTGCCTGCCGTCGGGATAGAATGAACATTGGTTGCGGATCAAGTGGAACATGCGAGGCGTGGCGTAGCGGGCCTTTGGTCGCGGAAATCTTGGGCTTTCGTGCGCCGAGGGGTTGCACCTGACAACCATCGTGGCACTCTTGGTCGAAATGTTTGATCAGGTCCAAATGCAAACTCATTCAACCCTGCGCATTGCGAGCTACAATATCCAGAAATGCGTGGGGCTTGATTTTCGCCGTCAGCCGCAGCGCATCCTGCAGGTTATCGAAAGCATGGAAGCCGACATCGTGGTGTTGCAGGAGGCCGACAAACGCCTTCCTCCACGACCGGCCGCCCTGCCGCATTTCATGCTGGATGAAGCTGGCTGGAAGATCGTCGATCTGGGCGGTGCGGGCAGTCTGGGTTGGCACGGCAATGCTGTCATCTGGCGCGGTGACGCGATTCAAGAGCGTGAAAAAGGTCATCATGATCTGCCGGGGCTAGAGCCGCGGGGCGCGGTGCGGGTTGAGTTTGACACCCACATCGGGCCATTGCGGGTCATGGGGATGCATCTTGGCCTGCTGCCTGCGTCCAGACGTCAACAGATCACTCACCTACGGCGGTTCGACGACGATCTCGACCAGATGCCGACTGTCTGGGCGGGCGATTTCAACGAATGGTCGCGCCAGCCGGTGTTGGATCATCTGGCCCCCGACATGCGGTTCCTACCGCCAGTTCCCAGTTTTCCCGCCGCGCAGCCTTTGGGCGCGTTGGACAGGATCGCGCTGGGCAACGGGTTGGAGGCGACACTTCATGGCGTACATGATGCGCGGCCCGCTCACATCGCTTCGGATCACTTGCCGATCTGGGCCGATCTGCGGCGTGTGGCTTAGAAAGAAATTCCCCTGTGGCGCCAGCCGCGCAGACGTATTAAGACAGAGAACCGAATAAGTCCCGAGGGTCATCATGTCCGATACGATCATCGCCCGCTGCGAAGCCAAAGGTCTGCGCATGACGGGTCAGCGCCGCACCATTGCGCATGTGTTGCAGCAGAGCGAAGATCACCCGGATGTCGAAGAACTGTACGCACGCGCGTCCGAAGTCGACTCGGGTATCTCGATTGCAACCGTTTATCGTACCGTAAAGCTGTTTGAGGAAGCGGGAATCCTTGAACGTCTGGAATTCGGCGACGGTCGCGCGCGTTACGAGGACGCCGAGCGGGATCACCATGACCACCTCATCGACATGCAATCGGGCAAAGTCATCGAATTCGTAGACCCCGAGATCGAAGCGCTGCAGGAAAAAATCGCAGCCAAGCTGGGGTATAAGCTGAAAGGGCACCGGCTGGAACTGTACGGAGTTCCGCTGGAGCAGGACTGACTCATCACGAAATGCGAACGATGGGCGCACGGGATTTCATGAATCCCGTGCTGATATTGCTTGCCTGAAGATGCCGCTTGGGCTTTTGGTGAAGTCAAAGGCGGCTATTTGCGCCGCGGCTTCCTACGGAAAAAGCAATGAACAACGTGAACGGCATTTTGCTGATCATCGGCGCGATGGCAGCGTTTGCGCTTGAGGACATGTTCATCAAGCATCTCTCGGTCACAGTGCCGACGGGCCAGATCATGGTTTTTCTGGGGGTATGCTGCGGATTGGCTTTTGCGGCGATGGCTGTGGTTACACGCAAACGGATTCTAGACGCGACGGCTTGGGGTCCGTTGCCCCTGATCCGCGCCGCCAGCGAAGGCTTTGGGGCCGTGGCTTTCGTAACTGCGCTGTCATTGGTCGATTTGTCCACCGTCGCTGCCGTCTTTCAGGCCATGCCGTTGGTCGTCACCATGGGGGCGGCGCTTTTCTTGCGCGAACATGTCGGTTGGCGACGCTGGAGCGCGATTGCTGTTGGGTTTGTCGGGGTGATGATGATCATTCGGCCTGGTTTTGCCGGGTTCCAGCCAGAAACCCTGTTTGTTGTGGCCAGCGTCGTGGCGATTGCAGCGCGCGATCTGATCACCCGCAAGCTGGACGCGCGCATCGCGTCGGCGGTGGTGGCGCTGCAGGCATACGTGGCGGTAACTTTGGCGGGGCTGGCTCTGATTGTTCTGAATGCACAGCCGCTTGTGCCCCTTGAAAGGGCAGAGATAGGCCCGTTCATAGGCGCGGTGGGGTTCGGTGTTCTGGGCTACTACGGTATTGTCACGGCAATGCGGATCGGTGATGCCTCGGCGTTGACCCCGTTTCGCTATACACGCCTGATCTTTTCGATCGCCGCCGGCATGTTCATGTTCGGAGAGCGGCCAGACATGATGACCATGGCGGGGGCTACGCTCATCATCGGCTCGGGGCTTTATACGTTCCTGCGTGAGAGGAAGTTGGCGCAAGAATTGGTGGCGGCGACCTGACGGATCGTCGCACGTTGGCGCAAACACCGGTGCTGACGTGTGTTAGCGATAACATGACCGGTTTACTTTTGACCCTGTGATGCTATGAGGCATGCAACCTAATGCAGCCACAGGGATCGGCCTCATGAGCACAATCATCGACATCCACGCACGCGAAATTCTGGACAGCCGGGGCAACCCGACCGTTGAGGTGGACGTGATTTTGGAAGACGGCACGATGGGCCGCGCGGCGGTGCCGTCGGGTGCCTCGACCGGAGCCTACGAAGCCGTTGAAAAGCGGGATGGTGACAAGGCGCGGTACATGGGGAAAGGCGTGCTCGAGGCTGTCGCCGCAGTCAATGGTGAGGTCGCCGAAGAACTGGTTGGCTATGACGCAACCGAACAAGTCGCCATTGACCAGGCGATGATCGAACTGGACGGGACCGACAACAAGGGCCGTCTGGGGGCAAATGCCATTCTGGGCGTTTCGCTGGCCACCGCAAAGGCTGCGGCCGATTTCACGACCCAGCCACTGTATCGCTATGTTGGCGGTACCTCGGCTCGCGTTCTGCCCGTGCCGATGATGAACATCATTAATGGCGGCGAACACGCCGACAACCCGATCGACATTCAGGAATTCATGATCATGCCGACTTCGGCCGCGAATATCCGCGAGGCGGTGCGCATGGGGTCCGAGGTGTTCCACACGCTGAAACGCGAACTGTCCGCAGCGGGTCTGGCCACCGGCGTCGGCGATGAGGGTGGTTTTGCACCCAACATCGCCTCCACACGCGAAGCGCTGGACTTCATCCTGCAGTCCATTGAAAAGGCAGGATATAAACCGGGTCAAGAAATCCACCTTGCCTTGGATTGCGCCGCTACCGAGTACTACAAGGACGGCAAATACGTTCTGTCGGGCGAGAAGATCTCGCTGAACTCCGAGGAAAACGCCGAGTATCTGGCGGCGCTGGTTAAAGACTACCCGATCATCTCGATCGAAGACGGCATGTCCGAGGATGACTGGGACGGCTGGAAAGCCCTGACCGATGCCATCGGCGACAAGGTGCAGCTGGTGGGCGACGACCTGTTCGTGACCAACCCCGCGCGTCTGGCCGAAGGTATCGAGCGTGGCTGCGCGAACTCGATGCTGGTCAAGGTGAACCAGATCGGCTCGCTGACCGAGACCCTGCGCGCCGTCGATATGGCGCACCGCGCGCGCTATACCAACGTCATGTCCCACCGCTCGGGCGAGACCGAGGACTCGACCATTGCGGATCTGGCCGTGGCGACCAACTGCGGTCAGATCAAGACCGGTTCGCTGGCGCGGTCCGACCGGTTGGCCAAGTATAACCAACTAATCCGCATCGAAGAGTCGCTGGGCGAAGTCGCAGAATACGCCGGGGCTTCGATCCTGAAGCGCTGAATGCTAGGCTGGTCCTCGTATCATTTGCCGAGGATCAGGTTTTGCTTTCGATCATAGAACCCAAGACGCCGGACCACTTTGATGCGGTCCGGCGTTTGTGTTGGGAATACCGCGAATTCCTGCTGACGCTGGACGAAAAATCTCAGCGCATTGTGCGGACGTTCTATCCGCGTGAGAAATACGCCCGTTTGATGGACGCCATCGAGGTCGAGCACGCATCACCCACAGGGGGCGTTCGGTTGGCGTTGAGGGATGGTGGCGCGGTCGGGTGCGGAATGTATCATACGATTGAACCCGGTGTGGCTGAAATCAAGCGAGTCTTCGTGAATGAGAATGCGCGGGGCACCGGCGCAGGGTATGCGATCATGAACGATCTGATCGAAACCTGCCGTCAGCAAGGGTTCCATTTCATTCGGATGGACACGGGAAAACCGCTGGAGGCTGCAACACGCCTTTACCTGTCGATGGGGTTTCAGTTGCGCGACGCCTATTCGGAAATGCCCGAGATCACAGACGGCCATCTGCTGTTTTTTGAGATGAACCTGCGAGACTAGCCCAGCGCCAGACAAAAACTGCGAAGTTTTTTCGAGCTCTTTCTTGTTGTTATTGAATGATAAATTTACAAACTCGGGGCAAAAGCAAACATAAATCTTCTTATGTGTGAACTTTTCCCTATTTGGGGCAGGGTTTAGTCTCGTATCATCATGATATTACAGAAAAGGAGAATACCATGACTGGTTCCAAGTTCCTTCTCGTAGCATCAGTGATCAGCACTGTTTTCCTTGCGGCCTGTGCAGGGCCCGGCACGTACCCGATCAGCGGCGACGCCGTCAGCCCGGGTGATCCAGTTCAGGAAATGCAGTCGCCCACTTACATTTACCGTGGTGAAGCGCGTTAAGGAAAACCTGTCGGGTCACGGGCGGGGTGCCCGTGATCGCCTTCAAGTCAGAGCTTTTTGCTCATCAGCATATATCGATCGCGCGGTTTGAACCCGGTGCGCAGATACAGTTTCTGAGCTGACTCGTTTGTGCGGTCGACCTCTAGATGCAGGGCGGTAAGACCGGCTCCGGCCAGAGCTTTTGGCAAGTCCAGCAGGACTTCGGATGCAATTCCACGGCCGCGAACGGCGGGGCGAATGTAAATCTCGTCCACAAAGCCATCCATGCCGCCAAATTCGACGGACCAGCCGAATGTCAGGATGATATATCCCAGCGGTGCCCGTCCGGGTCCGATCAGGTAGACACATCCGTGGGGGATGCCCTCTAACAGCGGGGCCAGGGCGTTGCGGGTCTGATCCGCATTCTGAGCGATACCTTCCTCTGTGTGGAAAGCAGCGACCAGGCCCATCAAGCGGTCCATATCTTCGGGGCGGGCAAGCCGTAGTGCCGCGCTCATAGTCGGGCCAGCCGTTCAGTCAGCAGAGCAAAGAACCCGTCGGCGTCCAGATCACCTATGAATGTCGCGTTGGGCTTTCGATCGGTGACGTGCCACCAGTCGGCGACCGTCATACCCATTGTGAGTTCTGATTGGGTCTCAATCTCGACATTTACAAAGCGGCCCGAGAACAACTCGGGTTTGATTAGGTAGGCGGTGACACACGGATCGTGCAGCGGGGCACCTTCCGAGCCGTACTTGTTCTTGTCGAAGCGCTCGAAGAAATCCGTCATCTCGGCGACGGCGATGCCGACCTTGGTTCCCAGAGCGCGGAAGGCATCGTTGCGGGGTTTCGTGACCAGCGCCTTGTGCGTGACATCCAGCGGCATAACCACAATCGGACGGCCTGATTTAAATACGATATCAGCCGCTTCTGGGTCGACGTGAATGTTGAATTCCGCTGTGGGTGTGATGTTGCCAACCTCGAAATACGCGCCGCCCATCAACACGATTTCCTGCACCCGATCCACAATATCAGGCGCTTTGGTGAAGGCGGTCGCGATATTTGTCAGTGGCCCCAACGGGCACAGCGTGACCGTGCCGGGTTCATGCGCACGCAGGGTGTCTATAATGAAATCGACCGCGTGGCCTTCGGTCAGCTGCATCTGAGGATCAGGCAGGTCCGGGCCATCCAGACCGGTTTTTCCGTGCACATGCTCTGCCGTGACCAACGCTCGTTTCAGCGGGCGGTCGCACCCGGCGTAAACCGGCACCTCGGTATGTCCGGCAAGTTCGCAGACGATGCGGGCGTTCTTGGAAGTCAGGTCCAGCGGCACGTTCCCGGCGACGGCTGTGATGCCCAAAACCTCGATCTCATCGGGGCTGGCAAGTGCCAGCAGGATGGCGACGGCGTCGTCCTGACCGGGGTCAGTGTCGATGATGATTTTACGAGGGGGCATGGGTGTCTCCGGGGGTCGTGAAGGTCGGACACTCGCAAGTGTCCCGGGGCTTGTCCAGCCGTTTTAGGTATCCGCCACCGCATCCACCGGCGGGAGTTTGCCATTGGCGCGATGTTCCTCGGTTTTCACCTCGTCCCACAGGGCGTCCATTTCGGCCAGATCGCTTTGCGCCGGCGTTTTGCCACGTGCCGCAAGGCGGGCCTCGACCTGCTCGAACCGGCGGGTAAACTTGGCGTTGGTGCGGCGCAGGGCAGCCTCGGGTTCAATCCCAAGATGGCGACCCAGATTGACGATCACGAACAGCAAATCGCCGAACTCATCCTCTAACGCGTCGGCGTCCATGCTGTCGCGCGCTTCCTCCAACTCAGCAGCTTCCTCGGTGATCTTGGCCAGCACGTGGCTGGCATCGGGCCAGTCAAACCCCACACGGGCCGCGCGTTTTTGCAGTTTATGCGCGCGCAACAGGGCGGGTAGGTTTGCGGCCACACCGTCCAGCGCACCTTTCTGCTCCTTGCCAGCGCGCTCCGCCGCCTTGATGGTTTCCCAATCCAGCGTCTGCTGCTCGGCCGATTTGTCGCGAGATTCCTCGCCGAATACGTGGGGGTGACGTGCAACCATCTTGTCCGACATGGTGCGCACCACGTCCTGAAAGGTGAAGTGCCCGGCTTCCTCGGCCATTTGCGCGTGAAAGACGGATTGGAACAGCAGGTCGCCCAGCTCTCCTTTTAGCTCGTCATATGCCTCACGCTCGATGGCGTCGGCGACCTCATAGGCTTCTTCGATGGTATAGGGGGCGATGGTGGCGAAATCCTGTTCGATATCCCACGGGCAGCCGGTTTGCGGGTCACGCAGACGGCGCATGATTTCCAGCAGGCGTTCGATCCCTGCGTCGGTATCGTGGATCAGAGGATTTTCGGCCATTGCGAACCCTTTCGTTCCGGTGTCAGATGCATCCATTCCGCAGTCAGGATCAGGAGTCCACCCCAGATGCCCGTCGTCAACCGAATTGCCGATTACACCGCCGACATGACCGCCTGGCGGCAGCACCTGCATTCTATCCCCGAGTTGGAGTTTGAATGTCATGAAACCGCAGCTTTTGTCGCTGACAGGCTGCGCGAATTTGGTGTGGATGAGCTGCATGAAGGAATTGCCAAAACCGGGATTGTCGCGATCATCAACGGGCAGGGCGAGGGGCCGACAATCGGCCTGCGCGCTGACATGGATGCCTTGCCGATCCCCGAGGAGACTGGGGTCGAGTATGCCTCGACCAAGCCGGGCAATATGCATGCCTGTGGCCATGACGGGCATACGACGATGCTGTTGGGGGCCGCGCGGTATCTGGCTGAGACGCGTAATTTCCGTGGCCGCGTGGCGCTGATCTTTCAACCCGCCGAGGAGGAAGGCGGCGGCGCTGGCGTCATGGTCGAAGAAGGGCTTATGGATCGGTTCGATATCTCCGAGGTCTATGCGCTGCATAACGCACCCGGGATTCCTGTGGGAGATTTTCATACAACTCCGGGTCCAATCATGGCAGCGGTGGACACATTCCACGTTTATGTTCAGGGTGTTGGCGGCCACGGGGCTATGCCGCACGAGACCCGCGATCCGGTGATGGCCGCGTGCGGTATTGCGCAGGCGATCCAAACCATTGTCAGTCGCAACCACTATGCGCTGGACGACCTGGTGGTTTCGGTCACGCAGATCCACACCGGCACGGTCAATAACGTGATCCCGGATACGGCCTATATCAACGGCACTGTTCGGACGTTTGATCCATTGGTTCAGAAAATGGTGATGGAACGGATGGAGCAGATCGTACAAGGGCAGGCAGCCTCTTACGGGGTCCAGGCCCGTCTAGACTACGAAGTGAATTACCCAGCCACGATTAACGACGCTGAAAAGGCTGGTTTCGCTGCTGGCGTGGCTCGCGAAATCTCAGGCGCTGACCGCGTGACCTCCAACTCCGGGCGCGAAATGGGGGCTGAGGATTTTTCGTATATGTTGAATGCGCGTCCGGGGGCATACCTGTTTCTGGGGCAGGGCAACAGCGCCGGGCTGCATCACCCGAAATACAATTTCAACGACGAGATCGCGCCGATTGGGGCATCCTTCTTCGCGCGGGTCGTCGAAAAGGCGCAGCCACTGGGCTGATGGGGGGAATAAATGGCACTGGAAGATGCAAAGAACCAGGTAGACGAAGCGTTCACCAACCCTGACCTCAAGGGGTTGTCATACGAAAATACGTTCGGCGGGGCGACGTCCTTCTTGCGTAGGCTTTATACCAAAGACCTGAAAGGCGTTGATATCGCCGTGACGGGCGTGCCCTTTGATCAGGCGGTGACCAACCGCCCCGGAACACGGCTGGGCCCGCGTGCAATCCGCGAGGCCAGTGCTCTGCAGTCTCCGGATGCGCCCTATGGCTGGCCTTTTGACGCGCTGAGTGAGCTGGCGATCGTGGATTATGGCGACATGGCCTACGACTACGCCAATATCCCGGCGTTTCCGGATACTCTGACCGACCATATCAGGACGATTCTGGCGGCGGATGTGGCCTCGGTGACACTGGGCGGGGATCACTATATCAGCTTTCCGATCCTAAAAGCCTATGCCGAGAAATACGGGCCCATGTCCCTGCTGCAATTTGATGCGCATACGGACACGTGGGCTGATGATGACATGTCCCGCGTGGATCACGGCACGATGTTCTACAAGGCGGTGAAGTCGGGCATCGTCGATCCCAAGCGATCGGTGCAGGTTGGCATCCGCACCACAAACGAGGACACGCTGGGCGTCAACATCATCGACGCGCGCGAGGTTTATGAATCCGGCCCCGCTGCCGTCGCGCAGAAGATCAAGGGTATTCTGGGCGACAGCCCCGTCTACCTGAGCTTTGATATCGACGGTCTGGATCCTGCTTTTGCGCCGGGCACCGGTACACCTGTCTGGGGTGGGCTGACTTCTATTCAAGCGCAGATCATCCTGCGCGACATCGCCGGGATCAACATCAAGGGCGGCGACGTAGTCGAGGTATCTCCGCCGTTTGACACGTCCGGCGCAACGGCGATCGCAGGCGCGCATGTGGCGACGCAGATTATTTGCCTGTTGGGTTGGAACAAGCTGAGGGCTTAACCATTGGTTAGCCATACCGCCGGTATCAAAAAGCAAACCGGTCCGACGGGAGATACAAACGGATGACAGATTTCAATCAACCGATCAGCGGCAACGACCTGGCGCGATTTTCGGGGCCGAATACTTTCATGCGATTGCCGCAGGCTGAATCTCTGGCTGCGCTGGACGTGGCCGTTTTGGGAATTCCGATGGATATCGGAACCTCATGGCGGTCTGGCACGCGGTTCGGACCCAAACAAATTCGGTCCGAAAGCGCGATGATCCGTCCCTACAACATGGCCACCTATGCGGCGCCTTTCGACAGTCTGCAGATCGCGGATATAGGCGATCTGGCGATCAATACCTTTTCGCTGTCAGAAAGCCTGAAAATCATCAAGGAGAGCTATGACGCCATCCTCGCCCAGCAGGTGATTCCCGTTGCGATGGGGGGCGATCACTCGATCACTTTGCCGATCCTGCGGGCGATTGCGAACAGGCATGGACCCGTGGCCTTGGTCCATGTGGATGCGCATGCGGATGTGAATGATGAGATGTTTGGTGAGAAAGAGACCCACGGAACGGTATTCCGACGCGCCTTTGAAGAAGGCTTGATCGTTCCTGACAAGACCTTCCAGATCGGTATCCGGGGCTCTGGCTACGCGGCGTCGGACTTCACCGAGGCCAAGGGCTGGGGCTTTCGCCAGTTCCCGGCCTGGGAGCTTTGGCAGCAGAACCTGACAGTTATCGGATCGCAAATTCGCAAGGACATAGGTGAGCATCCGGTTTACATCACATACGACATCGACAGCCTCGATCCATCTTTCGCCCCTGGAACGGGAACGCCGGAAATTGCCGGGCTGACCACTCCGCAGGCGCTGCAATTGATTCAGGCGTTGAGGGGGCTGAACGTGGTGGGCTGCGATCTGGTTGAGGTTTCCCCGCCCTATGATCCTTCAGGCAACACGGCGCTTACAGCGGCCAACCTGTTGTTCGAGCTGCTGTGTATCCTGCCCGGTGTTACGTCACGGTAAGATGCGGTGCTGCGCCTTGTCCGGTCCTGCAAACAGAATATGGTTTCCCTGAGGACAGGATCGGGATGAAAATTATGTTTATATGGCTATTGGTTGCGCTGGTTGTTCTGCTGGGTGCCTACATACGATTGGCGCCGTCTGATCCCACGCGATGGCACGTTCCTCCGGTCGGTGACGTAAACCGAGATATGAAGGGCGGCGTTTTCCGTATCGTCGAAACCGGCCCCGATGGGCTGGCTCATTTGAACCAAGTCGCGCTCAGTTCCTCGCGGACCTCTGTCCTCGCCGGATCGGTGGATGAAGGGATGATCACATACGTCACCCGTACCAAGGTCGTCGGTTTTCCCGACTACACCACTGTGCAGCAGGATGGGGATACGCTGCGTATTTACGGACGTCTAAGGTTTGGGCGATCAGATTTCGGGGTAAACCGTAACCGAGTTGATGGGTGGTTGGCCGCTCTCAAGTCCTGAGGACAGGCAACCTTCCTGCACTTCGCGCCACATCGGGACGTTCAAAGACATCTGGCACTGAGCCATGAACATGCGGCCATCAACCTGCAGGCAGATCATCTCGCCCAGTTCGATGCGTGTGCCGGATGTGTCGGTGCAATAGCAGTCACGAACCTTACCGTCCGGACCGACATAATCGGCCATGGCGGGGGTGGAAAACAGCGTCAGAGCAAGCGTAAACCATCTCATGCGCCGCAGCTTAGCACACGGTCGGCCCTTGACCAAAGCCCCGGATTGCTAGACACCCCCGGGGATGATCCCCGAAGAACGACTAGAACAGATAACTCAGCGATTCCAATACCTCGAGGCGGCCATGTCAGACGGTGCCGCGGGCGGGGACATCGCGGCTTTGGCCAAGGAATACTCTGACCTCAAGCCGGTGGTCGATCAGATCATGGCGTGGCGGCAACTTGTGACGGATTTGGCCGAGGCCGAGGCGATGCTGGCCGATCCGGACATGAAGGAACTGGCCCAAGAAGAAATCCCCGACCTGCAAGCCCGCATCCCTGACGCGGAACAAGCGCTCCAGTTGGCCTTGCTGCCGCGTGATGCTGCGGACGCGCGTCCTGCAATGTTGGAAATCCGTCCCGGAACCGGAGGGGATGAGGCCGCGCTGTTCGCCGGAGACCTGTTGCGCATGTATCAACGCTATGCCGAAGCGCATGGCTGGCGATTTGAAATCGTCGAGGAACAAGGATCGGACCTTGGCGGCATCAAAGAGGTCGTGGCGCATATCAAGGGCGACAACGTCTTTGCCCGGTTGAAATATGAATCCGGTGTGCACCGTGTTCAGCGCGTTCCAGAAACCGAAAGCGGTGGCCGTATCCATACATCGACTGCAACCGTCGCCGTGCTGCCTGAAGCTGAAGATGTGGATATTCAGATTGAAGCGAATGATATCCGTATCGACACGATGCGCAGCTCTGGCGCGGGTGGTCAGCATGTGAACACAACGGATTCAGCAGTGCGGATTACGCACCTTCCAACTGGTCTGGTCGTGACAAGTTCGGAAAAGTCACAGCACCGAAACCGGGAAATCGCGATGCAGGTGCTCAAGACACGCCTCTATGATCTAGAGCGCCAACGGATAGACAGCGAAAGATCCGCGGACCGGGCTAGTCAGGTAGGTTCGGGTGACCGGTCCGAACGGATCAGAACGTATAACTTTCCGCAGGGTCGCATGACGGACCACCGTATCAACCTGACGCTTTATAAGCTGGATCAGGTTATGCAGGGGGACCTTGATGATGTGATCGACGCGCTTACGGCAGATGATCAGGCGCGCCTGCTGGCAGAGATGTCGCGATGATCGGGGCGCTGACAGCGGCACAGGCGATGGTCGCTGCAACGGCCCGTCTGAGGGCCGCTGGGGTTGCTGACCCGGCAAGAGACGCGCGTGTCTTGCTGGCCCATGCAGCCCGCATCGAAGCAAGCCGCGTCACGCTGATCGCGCCCGAGGAGCTTTCGCCAGAGATAGCCGAGCGGTACGACCAACTGATTTCGCTGCGGGCGATCAGGGTACCTGTTTCCCATTTGCTGGGTGAGCGAGAGTTTTACGGCCGTCGTTTCCGTGTCAGCCGCGACGTTCTGGACCCACGTCCCGAAACCGAAGTGCTGGTCGAGGCCGCGCTGAGTGAACCGTTTGACCATGTTCTTGATCTCGGCACCGGGTCAGGGTGTATCCTGATTACGTTGTTGGCGGAAAGGGAAAGTGCTTTGGGGGTAGGCGTGGATCTAAGCGAGGCTGCGTGCCTTCAGGCCAGCGCGAACGCGGTTCAGCATCAAGTTCAAAGCCGGGTGGAGATTCTTCAATCTGATTGGTGCGCGAACATTGAGGGCAAATTTGACATTATTGTTTCCAATCCGCCGTATATTGCGCTGGATGAAATGCAAGACCTTTCACCCGAAGTGGGTGAGCATGAACCGCGCATGGCTCTGACGGACGAAGGCGATGGTCTTGGCGCATATCGCCGCATTGCCGCGGAAGTTCCCGATTTTCTGATGCCCGGCGGACGGTTGCTGGTCGAAATTGGGCCTTCGCAGGGTAAAAGCGTGTCGGCTTTGTTTGATGCCGCAGGCTTGGCCGAGACACGGATAATTCCCGATTTGGACGGTCGCGACCGCGTCGTTTTTGCCAGAATGCCGCAGTGACGGTGCGTACTGAGGCTGAAATACGCCGATTGATGTAAAAAAGCTGCGAAATTTTTGACAACCCCCTTGTCTGTGCGCGCTGGACATGTTTACTCAGGTTTAGTCAGCGAGGTTGACGCCGTTACAGCGCGCCCCTGACGCCAAGCCCAAAAAGTCGACATCGCGTCACAGCAATAGCCTTCGAGCAGTGCAAGTCGCGAGGTGATCGACATCGAATGACAAGGCTGACTAAAGTAGATGAGATCTTCCAAATCCCGCTCGCGGGCCAAGAATAACCGCAATCGTCCTTCTGGCGGCAACGTAGTAAACCGGGTTTTCGACAGCTCGGGCCCAGAGGGTAAAGTGCGTGGCACGCCCCAGCAGATCATTGACAAATACAACCAGCTTGCCCGTGACGCGCAGCTGTCCAATGACCGCGTGGCCGCCGAAAACTTCCAGCAACACGCCGAGCATTACCTGCGCTTGCTGAGTGAAGCGCAACGCGAAATGGAAGCGCGTCGGGAGGAGCAGGAGCGACAGAACCGCGAGCGCCAGGCCGAGCGTGATCGTGAACGCGCCGAGCGTCAGGAGCGCGAAGCGGCACGTCAGGCGGATCCGGCAGAAGCTCCGCAGCCCGATGTGATGGACTTTGCGCCCGAGGCCGCGTCGCCGGAATCCGGTTTGGTCGAGACCCCGGAAAGCAAGGGCACCGAAGGCGAAGCCACCGAGAAAAAGGAAAAGCCAGCCCGGAGGCCGCGCTCGCGCAAGCCCAAGGCTGCTGCAAAGGAAGAAACGCCGTCCGACAAAGGCGATGCGCCCGAAGCGGCTGAGTAAGCTCTGGCATCAAGTTCAAAACAAAGCCCCGTGGTTTCAACTCGGGGCTTTTTTTGTTTCAGCCTTTGTCGACCTCGCGCGATAACGCGCAGAAGGCTTCCAGCGGCACTTGTTCAGCCCGTTCGGTTGGTTGGATGCCGGCCGCCAAAAGCCTATCCTCGATATTCGGTGCGACGCCCTTCAGGGAAGCGCGCAGCATTTTGCGACGTTGGTTGAACGCTGCGGCCACGACACGAGATAGCGTGGCGGGGTTGGCGGGATAGCGCGGCTCGGGCAGGGCGGTCAGATGGACGACGGCGCTTGAGACCTTGGGCGGAGGTGTGAACGCTCCGGGCGGCAGCGACATGGCTATACGGGCCTCGGCACGCCACTGCGCAAGGATGGCAAGACGGCCATAGGCTTTGCTGCCGGGTTGGGCGACGATCCGTTCGGCGACCTCGCGTTGAAACATCAGGGTCAAGCTTTGCCAGAACGGGGGCCAATCAGGGGGTGTCAGCCACCGCACAAGAAGCTCAGTTCCGACGTTGTAGGGCAGGTTGGCCGCAACGCGGATTGGCGGTGTGAGATGGGCCAGCGGGTCAATCTCGAGCGCGTCACCGTTGATGACCTCCAAACGGCCGGGATATGCGGCGGCAATATCGTTCAGGGCAGCAATACAGCGCGTGTCTTTCTCGACCGCGACCACTTTTCGTGCGCCCTCGGACAGCAATCCCCGAGTCAGACCGCCGGGACCGGGACCGATTTCCAGCACATCACACTCTGACAAGTCCCCGGCCTGACGCGCAATCTTGGCGGTCAGGTTCAGGTCCAGCAAGAAGTTCTGGCCCAGCGACTTTCGAGCCGAAAGCTGGTGGGTTGCGATGACCTCGCGCAGGGGCGGAAGATTGTCGATAGCGCTCATTCTCAGTTTACCGTGGCGCAGGAGGGATGGCGTGCACCATAGATTTTTTGCCTCCGGCGGGGATATTTTCAGCCAGGTGAAGGATCAAGAGCTTTTTGCCATGCGGTGGGCGAGTTTCAAAGCCTCAATCAGGCTGGACGGGTTGGCGATACCTTGCCCTGCAATATCGAGCGCGGTGCCGTGGTCAGGTGATGTCCGTATGAAAGGCAGGCCGAGCGTCACGTTTACGCCCTGGTCGAAGTCCAGCGTCTTGATCGGGATCAACGCCTGATCATGGTACATTGCGATGGCTGCGTCATAGTGCGCACGCGCAGCGGCATGAAACATCGTGTCTGCGGGGTGCGGGCCGCTGACAATGTAGCTTTCTGAGGGTAGGTCAGAGATCAACGGGCCGATCCAGTCCAACTCCTCATGCCCCATCTTGCCGCCTTCGCCTGCATGAGGGTTGAGGCCGGCAATGGCGATGCGGGGAAAAGCGATCCCGAATTGGGTGCGCAGCCCTTCGGCGGTGATTTCGATCGTTTCGCGCAGCAGGTCTGGCGTTAACTCGGACGCGACGCGAGACAGGGGGATGTGGATCGTAGCAGGTACCACGCGCAACTTGTCGCTGGCCAGCATCATTACAACGCGCTTGCGCCCGGCCAAGGCTGCAAGAAATTCGGTATGGCCGGGGTAGGCGAACCCGGCCCCGTCAATCAGTGCCTTCTTGTGGATCGGGGCCGTGCACAGGGCCGAGGCCGCGCCAGATTGAACCATTGAGACGCCCATCTCTATTGCATCGATGACGCTGGGCGCGTTGGCGGCAGTGGGTTGTCCGGGGTAGTTGGGTTCGGGAAAGTCGAGCTGAAAAACAGGCAAACCCCTAGAGCAAACATCGAGCGTTTCCTGCGGGCTGCCAATGACTTGCGTAGGGGTTCCTTCGGGCAGGTGCGCGGCATCCCCGATGTAGAAAAACGGGCAGGTTTCGCGCAACTCGGACCACGCTTTTGCTGCAATCTCCGGGCCAATTCCGGCGGGGTCGCCGCAACTGAGCGCGATTGGAGCGATCATTGTTCGATGATCGTTGCGTCTGCGCGCAGCTGCTCAAGAAGGCTTTCGGAAAAGGCTTCCAGACGTTGTTGGGTCAGCGCGTTCGCGACATCAACGCGCGAGGTTTCTTCACCGCGGTCAAGGGTACGCGTGCACAACATCAGGAACTTGAGGGTCTGGCCGTTATTTCCGGTCAGAGCCGTGGAGATTTCGTTTAGATCCAGCTTGGCCAATTCCAATGCAACATCACGCGGGATTTCCGAAGGGCTGGCTTCGATTCGCTGTAGAACCTGTGCTGGTTGGTCTTTTGCGATCCCGTAGAGATCGTCGCATGTATCTATCTCTTCGCGTAGCTTTGCGGCGCGCGCCAGTGTTTCTTGGCTGCGTCCACCCGGCAGGTTATAGATTGCGTAGTCAATCTTGGAGTAACGCGGAGCGCCCGTGGAAACTTCGCGCAAGCCACGCATCTGGAACAGGGCGATTGCGTTGGGAAGGGTGATCGGCTGTGTGATGTCGCCGTTCTTGAGGCCCAGGATGACCGGCTGCAAAGCAGGAGGCAGGTTCGTAAGGTTCAACCAGTCTAGCCGCCCGCCATTGTTTCGCGTGCCAGCGGCAGAATATTGAGTGGCAGCAGCCGAGAAAGCGTCATAGCCTTCCAATTGGGCAATCTCATCCGCCAGAAGTTCGGCCTGGGCTACCGTTTGCTGATTTACCGGGATGATGATTTCGGACATCAGCACCTGTAGTCCGCCGCCGCCAGCCTGACCCAGCGCCCTATTGATCTCATCTTCCGAGGGGCGAGCCTGTGACAGAAAACGAGCGCTGATATAATCGCGCCACGATAGCTGGTCCGCGACAAAATCCCTGACTGTTTCCCGAGAAACGCCTGCGTCGGCCAAAAGTTGCAGGAACTGATCCGTCGACAAGCGCCCCCGTGCGGCGAACTCGTCAATGCCAACCTGCACATCTTCGGGGCTGATTTCGATTCCCGCCTCATTCATGGCCTGTTTGCGAAGCCGGTCGTCGATCAACGCCTGCCGGACCTCATCCGCGGACGCGCCCGGAGCGCCAAGAGCCGCCAGGAATTGCTGGCGCTGGTCCAGCTCGTACCATGTGACGATGTCCTGATTGACCTTGATCGCAGGCGAAAACGGGCTTTGCGCCTGACCCGCTACGGGGGCGAAAACCAGCACAGCGGCGGCCAGAACCGGGGCGGCTGGTTTAAGCCACCCTGAGCGAATGAAA
This sequence comes from Ruegeria sp. BB6, assembly GCF_056539385.1. Classification (NCBI taxonomy): domain Bacteria; kingdom Pseudomonadati; phylum Pseudomonadota; class Alphaproteobacteria; order Rhodobacterales; family Roseobacteraceae; genus Ruegeria; species Ruegeria sp. BB6. The sequence continues at coordinate 221,465 of NZ_JBQFUW010000001.1, read as the reverse complement.
TTGGAGAAACGTGATATCAACTGCATCTTCTCTTGAACTGTTGGCCGCCACCTTCGACAGAGTAACCTGTCAGGGCTACGGTAAAGCCGAATTCTGTCGAAGGCTCAATACTCGATGACGCGGTAAATCGTCTACTCACGACCATATTGGCCTGTACACATTCGTTTTGGTAGGTCACGCCCAACCCATAGCGGATTGGTTCGGATTCGCTTAGGTCATAACGCGCAAACGCGCGGGTGAGCCAGTTCTGGTCAACGCGGTAGCGGCCATTCACGCGTATTTCGGAAATTTTGTCGTCCGCGTTTTCATCCGGATCGGCTTCTTGCCAGACATAGCTGCCCGATACGCTCGTCGCCTGCTTGCTCCACGCTGCGCGCATCTCGGCCTTGGCAAAACTGAAATCCCCGTTCAACAGGCCGCGCCCTGCCAGAGACCACCCGTTCGCTGTTTGCAACTGCCCCGCAATCAACAGATCCGAAGACGTACCCTGTAGGCCGGACGTCAGGTTGAATTCGGGGTCAGCGTCGGCGCGGAATACTTGCCCAACCGTCGCCAGCGCGCGCCAACCTTGGGCACCATAGCGGGCCCAGTTGACGCCAATTACACCGGTCGGCCCGTCTTCGCGCCGGTCCGGTGCCGGGAAACGAGAAAGGGACAGCAGGTTGCCCTGGTCGAATTCCTGAAAGGTGCTTTCGTCGATAGGAACATCGTTCGTCGATACGTGTGTCCAACCGACCTGAGCGATAGGTTCGAGAACCTGAGTCGCGCCCGACTTGTCCCGCCGGGACATCGGATAGCGCAGAGTGAGCGCGGCCCGCGGAGTCGTGCGGTTGACCTGTCTGGGAAAATCGCTGTCATGGCGGATATTGAATGTGTCGATTGATGCGCCGATCCGGGCGTCTGCCCGCAGGCCGGTGGTAAATACCCAACTGCGCATCCATTCAGCATCAAACGTCGCCCGTGCCACGTCCCGGCCCACGATATCTTCGTCACTGGTGCGTTCATGAGCGTGCGCGTTGAACCCCAACCGCACCTCACCACCCAGCGCGTTCGGGAAGTGGCGTTTCTCGTAGTAGAGATCGAAGATTCGAGACGGGATTTCGTCCTGATCTTCGCTGTCGCGCAAAGTCTTGTAGTGGATAAAGCTGGTGCGGAAAGCGGTATCCCTTTTTATCCGCTCTAACGCGACCTCACTGCGTAGCCGGTCAAAATCCGGCAGACCGTAGTCAGCCAGATACGAGTCGTCGGACGTGGTTTTAAGGTCGAATGTAAAACGATAACCGTCCTGAAGATTGAACCAGCCATCGGCAAACAGGTAACCGCGCTCCTCTCCGGGCTGTAGGTCATCTTTGGTATACGCCCCCAACACCCGAATGCCGCCGCGTTTGAATGCCTGGCGATATCTGAAACCCAGCGTCTTGGTCTTGGAGGACACGTAAGGGGTTAGTGTCAGGTCTTTATGATCACCCAACTTGAAGAAATACGGCACTTGAATACCGGTTCCCAACTGCGATGTGGTGCGAACCGACGGCACCAGGAAGCCAGTCGCCCTGTCCAGGGTTGGATCCGGAAGGCGCAGGTAGGGAAAATAGAAAACTGGAATGTCCCGAATTCGGAACTGTGCGCCCTCAAAATATAGCTGACGTTCCAGTTGGTCATGGGTGACCTTTCGCGCGCGTATCTGCCAAATCGGCGGCTTCCCATTCGCGCACACGTGACACGATGTTGCCGAAACCTTGCTGAACTGGGTATAGCGGCCCGCCGCGCGTTTGGCCTGAACGGATGCAATTTGGACTTGCTGTTCGAACACCATCCGAGCGCCGATCAACAGCCCGTTCTGAATGCCGCTGTCCAACTCGGCCGAGTCAGCCAGTAGGGTCGTTGCGCCCCCCTGATCAATTCGGACTGGCCCGTCCAGCGTCAACTGCCCTGTGTCGCGGTCATAGGTTATCCGTTCAGCGGTAACCTTGATATCGCCCTGAAACGCTTCGACATTGCCTTCGGCGACCAGCACTCTTTGCGGTGTGATAAACACGCGATCGGCAACCAGCAGGGCCGGTTCGTCTTCCTGCGCAGCGTTTTGCGGCGCTGTTTCGGTTGGTTGATTCTGGGCACCTGCGGCCAAAGGCAGGACCAGCGCAAGCGCACCGGACAAAAGCAGGCAGGAAACTAGCCGCATCAGCCGTCCTCCGCGTGCAGCAACAGGCCGAGTGACAGAAGAATGGCTGCGAAGGGCGGCGCCCAGGCCGCTACAAAGATAGGTAATTGTCCGTTTTCCCCTAGAATTTGGGCAAAGTTGCGCACGAAGTAGATGCCGAAACCCAACAATACGGCTGACAGGACCGCGATCCCCGTACCGCCAAATCGGACATGCCTCATGGTGAAGGCTGCTCCGATCAGCACCATCGAGACCAAAAAGATCGGGCGGGCCAGCTGAACTTGCAGCCAGACCTCGTACTGTTTGGTCGAAAACCCGGCCTCGCTGAGGTCACGGATGAGTTGAGGCAGGTCGTAGACCGAGACTGATCCCTGTCGCCCCAGTGTGTCCAGAATACGTTGACGGGTAAGTGATGTGGGTATCTCGAGGCGCGCGTGTTCCACGGCGTTTGCTTCTGGATTGATGTCTTCTGCCAAAGACCAGACCTTGGCATTCAGCAAGGTCCAGATTCCGTCCTGCAATTCCGCGCTGTCTGCAACGATCTGCTGAATCGGGGTGCCATCCTGAGAGAAGGTAATGATCGTAACCTGCTTCAGCTTCAGCGTATCCCCGTTTGACGTCCCACGAGCCTGAATGACTGACTGCCCGTCCTGAGACCCCTGCCGTAGCCACAAGCCTTCGCTGCTGATCGAAAAGGCCGATCCACCGTTGTTTCTGTACGTGTCCGACAGTCTTTTGAATTCTTCGGACGTGGCCGCCGCGATGGGGTTCAGCAAAGCCACGGCAACCGCACCGATGATCAGGGCCAGCGTTGCCGGAGCCAATAGCGCCCTGATCCCAGACCGGCCAATCGCGCGGGTCACGACCAGTTCTGAACTGCGGGCAAGGCCGACAAAAAGTGCAATCGTCGAAAGTATTACCAGCAGCGGCAGCATTTCACTGATGGCTGATGGTGTGTTGAGCAAAGTCAGATGCAACAGTTTGCCGAACGACAGGTCAACCTCGTCAAACCTGCGGACCTGTTCAATTAGGTCGATCAGAATCAACAGCGTAAGGAATATTCCACCTATGACCAGAAAGCTCTGGATGAAACGGCGAGCGAAGTAACGATCGAGTATCACGGCTTCGACCTCGCCACATCTTGATCGGCGTGGCGGCCAAAGAAAGTCAGAGCGGAATCACAACGACATTCGCCACGAAGCGATGGCTTATGCCTGCCCTGTCTTGCCACTGTATTCTCCCCCGATCCTGTCGGAATTTTTTCGAGACTGTACTGCAATTGCCAGCCGGGGAAAACTGCTATCTGGTCAATACGGTCAGTGCGGGCTAGGTCTTGGGGAACAGATTTTCAGGAGTTCGCAATGAGCAGTCTTATCCCGATCCAGTTTCAGGCTTTTGACGTTGACGCAATGGCGCAGGCCGAAGGCCGCGTGGTCATCATCCTTTCACCGGACGGTAAGATGAGCCCCGCCGTTCGACGTGCGAACCGTCTGACGCGTGGAGCCGTGGCGCGTCTGGTCGAAAGTGATCGGTTTGAAAAGGTGAAGTCAGGCGATGTTGTGTCGCTTGCGTGGCCAACCGGCATGGCGGCCGAGGCACTGGACATTCTGGTTCTGCCACGCCGTCCCGACGCGGCTGAGGCGCGCAAGGCCGGCGCAAAACTGGCGAAGCTGTCAGACAATCGCGATATCCTTGTGATGGCGGGCAATCAGGTCCGTTCTGAAGAACTGGCCCTTGGGATCGCACTGCGCAGCTATGATTTCGACGCACACAAGTCGAAAGAGTCTGAGCGCACCGCCGCTGTCACGATCAGTCACCAAAAGCCGGATGAGGTTGAGGCTGCGTTTGCCCCGCTCTATGCCGTGGCGGACGGCGTACGGATGACGCGTGATCTGACCAATGAACCTGCCAACGTCCTGACCACGACCGAATTTGCCGACCGTCTGGCCGAGATGAAAGACCTGGGTCTCGAGGTCGAGGTTCTGGAAGAAGACAAGCTGGCAGAGCTGGGAATGCGCACGCTGCTGAGCGTGGGGCAGGGCTCGGTCAGCCCGTCCAAGGTTGTGGTGATGCAGTGGAATGGTGGTGACAAAGGCGATGCTCCGTTGGCTCTGGTCGGTAAGGGCGTTGTGTTCGACACGGGCGGCATTTCGCTGAAGCCTGCGGGTGGTATGGAAGACATGACCATGGACATGGGCGGCGCGGGCGTTGTCGCGGGCACCATGCGCGCGCTGGCCAAGCGCAAGGCCAAGGCCAATGTGGTCGGGCTGGTTGGGCTGGTTGAGAACATGCCCTCGGGCAACGCAACGCGCCCGGGCGATGTGGTCAAGTCGATGAAGGGTGACACGGTCGAGATCATCAACACAGACGCCGAAGGCCGTTTGGTCCTGTGCGACGTCATGTGGTACGCGCAAGAGCGGTTCAGCCCCGTAGGTATGGTTGACCTGGCCACGCTGACGGGCGCGATCATTATCGGGTTGGGACACGAAAATGCGGGCGTGTTCTCGAACAACGACATGTTCTGCAATGCGTTCCTCAAGGCGGCAGGGGCCGAGGACGAGGGTGCCTGGCGGATGCCATTGGGTAAGCCCTATGACGACCAACTAAAGTCACGTGTCGCGGATATGAAGAACGTGGGCGGACGGCCTGCGGGGTCCATCACAGCTGCGCAATTCCTACAGCGCTTTGTGAAAGAGGATACCCCGTGGATTCACCTTGATATTGCCGGGGTCGCCTCGGTTGCGGCTGAAACATCCTATGCGCCTAAAGGTGCAACCGGGTGGGGCGTGCGCGCACTGAGCCGCTTTGTTCAGGACAATTTCGAGTAAGTCCGTGGGCGCTGTCTATTTCTACCACCTGACCCGCCAGCCGCTGGAATACACCTTGCCGGTTCTTCTGGACAGGGCGCGGCAGGCCGGGTGGAAGATCGCCGTGCGGGGTACTGATCCCGCGCGGATGGACTGGCTGGACGAAAGGTTGTGGCAGGGGCCGGAAGATGGGTTTTTGCCTCATGGCCGGGCGGGTGGCCCTCATGACGCGAAGCAACCCATTTTGTTGACGACTGAGATGCAGGCAGCCAACGGGCCGTCCTGCGTGATGGCCGTCGATGGCGCGCCTGTCGAACCCGATGAGGTGAACGCTCTGGAACGTGTGTGCATCTTGTTTGACGGCAATGACCCGCAGGCGGTTCAGCATGCCCGGGGGCAATGGAAGGCGTTGACGGGTGCCGGATGCGCGGCCAAGTACTGGTCCGAGGAATCGGGCCGGTGGGAGATGAAGGCCGAGGCATAACGCCTTACTTCAATGATATTTTCAGGAGATTGAAAGATGGAAATGAAGCCCTTGGGCCGCACGGATATCATGGTTTCGGACCTGTGTCTGGGCACGATGACCTTTGGTACGCAGACCACCGAATCCGATGCGCATACACAGATCGAAATGGCGCTGGAGGCCGGTATCAACTTTGTCGATGCGGCTGAGATGTATCCGGTCAACCCAATTTCAAAAGAGACGGTAGGGCGCACCGAAGAGATACTGGGTAACTGGAACGCCGCAAACCCTGCGCGGCGTGCTGACTATGTTCTGGCAACCAAGCATTCCGGGGCCGGTTTCGCGCATGCGCGTGATGGTGCGCCTATTTCGGGTCAGACAATCCCTGAGGCGATCGAAGGCTCGCTGCGTCGCCTGAAAACGGACTGTATCGACCTGTATCAATTTCACTGGCCCAATCGGGGCAGCTATATGTTCCGTCAGAACTGGACCTACGCGCCGTCGGGTCACAAAACAGACGAGGTGCTGGACAATATGCGGGACTGCCTTGAGGCGCTGCAAGCGCAGGTCGACAAGGGCAACATCCGCGCTTTTGGCCTGTCGAACGAAAGTGCCTGGGGCACCGCACAATGGTTGCGTCTGGCTGAGGACGGGGTGGGGCCACGTGTCGCTTCGGTGCAGAACGAGTACTCTTTGATGTGCCGGCATTTCGATACGGATATGGCCGAGTTGAGCGTGCATGAGGATGTGGGGTTAATGGCCTTTTCGCCTCTGGCTGCAGGGTTCCTGACCGGCAAGTATCAGGGGGGCGTGGTGCCCGAAGGGTCGCGCATGTCACTGGTTCCTGAAATGGGTGGACGGCATCGGTCCCGCGCGTTTGATGCGGTTGACGCCTACTTTGAGGTTGCTGCGCGTCATGGATTGGACCCGGTGCATATGGCCTTAGCCTGGTGTCAGACTCGGCCGTTCATGTTATCGGCGATCTTTGGCGCAACAACGGTTGAGCAGCTTGCCCACATACTGAATGGCAAGGACCTACAGCTATCCGATGAGGTGTTGGCGGACATTACCGAGGCGCACCGCGCGCATCCGATGCCGTTCTAGGGGGCGCTGTCCCCGCCGCGCGTGCCGCGCGACTCCCCCGGGATATTTTTAGCCAGATGAAGGGGGATCCGGTCAGTGATGAGTGGGCTGTGTCCGCTCTTGTCGCAGATCGCGGGCCGAGAGGCCGTGGGCGGTGCGGAAGGCGCGGGCGAAGCTGGATTGTGAGCCAAAGCCCGTGGCCAGCGCCACATCCATCAGGGGCATGTCGGTGTCGGTGACCAGACGGCGCGCCTCGGCCAGGCGCAGTTGCAGATAGTGGTCTTGCGGCGTGGTGTTCAGGCGCAGGCGGAATTGCTGCTGCAAGGTGCGCGGGCTGGTGCCAAGGGTCTCGGCAATGTCGGAAAGCGGTAAGGGTTCGTCCAGTGACGATTCCATCAGGGTGTTGGCCTTGGCCGTCAGCGCCGTGTGGCGGTGCGGGGCGCCGATGCGACTTTGCGGTTTTGTCGGGGCAGGGGCACCGTCATAGAGGAACAGGCCGGACACCCGCGCGGCAAAGCCTGCCCCGTGCCGGGCAGCGATTATGTGCAGCATCATCTCAACGGCCGGAATAGCCCCGCCGGATGTCAGACGATTGCCCGAGACCGTGAAACGATCAGGGCGCACGTCAACTTCGGGGAACCGGTTGGCGAAGTTGTCCAGGTCTTCCCAATGTGTGGTGGCGGCATGTCCGTCCAGAAGTCCCGCTTCGGCGAGTAGCCAGGGGCCACCGTCGATACCGGCCATGGTTGCGCCGCCGCTGGCAATGCGGCGTAGACCGGCCAGCAGGCTGGGTGTCGCGTGGCGCGCCAGTTGGAACCCGGCAACCACGATCATCAGATCGCAGCCTTGCAGACGGGCCAGGGGAATTCCGGGAACGGTCAGGGCACTGGTCAGCAGGGCTGGTTCCGCTGTAGCGGTTACATAGTCCCAGTCAAATGCGGGGCGATCTGCAAGTCGATTGGCTGCGCGCATCGGGTCAACGGCCGAAGCGAAGCTGAGCGTGTTGCATTCATCCAGCACCAAAACCGCTGTTTTCAGGGCGCGATGTTCGGGTTGCAGTATGTTTTTTGCGGATTTCATCAAGTCTGATTCGCATTCTGGCAAGTGTTTCCACAAAGCTGCGTCAGACTCGGGCACGAAAGCAAATCAGAATCCGGGGAGAAGTCTGGGGAAAACCTAGGGCAAAACCGGGTATAACTTGGGGAAAACGTCATGCCTCTGGAAATGAACCGCGAAGTCTTCATCACCTGTGCCATAACCGGATCGGGCGGAACGCAGGATCGCAGCCCGCATGTGCCGCGCTCACCGCAGCAGATTGCAGACAGTGCGATCGCTGCGGCTAAGGCTGGGGCCGCCGTCGTCCATTGCCATGTGCGCGATTCGGAAACCGGAGTGCCCAGCCGTCGTCTGGACCTGTATCGCGAGGTGACAGACCGCATTCGCGACGCTGATGTGGACGTTGTGTTGAACCTCACGGCCGGGATGGGCGGGGACATCGTGTTTGGTGGGGTGGAATCCCCGTTTCCAGTGGCCGAGGGCACCGACATGGTTGGCGCGTCCGAGCGTGTGGCGCATATCGCGGAGTGTCTGCCGGAGATCTGCACCTTGGATTGCGGCACCATGAACTTTGCCGAGGCCGATTATGTCATGACCAACACCCCCGGTGCGCTGAGGGCGATGGGGCAGATGATGACCGATATGGGGGTTAAGCCCGAGATCGAAGCCTTTGACACCGGTCATCTTTGGTTCGCCAAGCAATTGGTGAAAGAGGGAGTTTTGGAACCCAACGCTTTGGTTCAACTGTGCATGGGTGTGCCGTGGGGTGCGCCGGATGACCTGAACACCTTTATGGCGATGGTGAATAACGTGCCTGATGACTGGACGTTCAGTGCGTTCTCTTTGGGTCGGAACCAGATGGCCTATGTTGCGGCTACTGTATTGGCGGGTGGTAACGTGCGCGTCGGTCTGGAAGACAACCTGTGGCTGGACAAGGGCGTGCTGGCCGAGAACTGGCAGTTGGTGGAACGTGCCGGGACCATCATCGAGAATATGGGCGCGCGGGTGATTGGGCCTGCAGAGGTGCGTGAGAAGCTTGGCTTGGTCAAGCGCGCACCGGTGGCGAAGTAGGCGCGGATTTGGGGCCAGCCCCGTCGCCATCTGGGCTTGTACCAGTGGCGCCACAGATGGCGACCCCCGGGATATTTTCGGCCAGATGAAGAGGCGGATCGAAGTGAATACAGCGGCAATCATTGGTGGTGGCGTGATCGGCGGCGGGTGGGCTGCACGGTTTCTGCTGAACGGTTGGGATGTGCGGGTCTTTGATCCGGACCCAGAGGCCGAGCGCAAGATTGGAGAAGTTCTGGACAATGCGCGGCGGTCGTTGCCGGGGTTGAGCGAGGTGCCACTGCCGCCCGAGGGCGCGCTGACCTTCCATGCGGACATGTCTGAGGCCGTTCATGGGGCGCAGTGGATACAGGAGAGTGTGCCAGAGCGTTTGGACCTGAAAGTGAAGGTTTACAGGGGCTTGCAGGAAGCATGTGATCCAGATGCGATCATCGGGTCGTCGACCAGCGGGTTCAAGCCGTCGGAGTTGCAGGAGGGTGCTCTGCGTCCGGAACAGATCGTGGTGACGCATCCCTTCAACCCGGTTTACCTGTTGCCTTTGATCGAATTGGTTCCGACCGACAGGAACCCAGCCGAAATGGTGGCACGTGCGCAAGAACTGTTGAAATCCGTGGGGTTCTTCCCTCTGCACGTCAAGAAAGAGATCGACGCCCATATCGCGGACCGTTTTCTTGAGGCCGTTTGGCGCGAGGCGCTTTGGCTGGTCAAGGACGGCATCGCCACCACCGAAGAAATCGACGAAGCCATCCGCATGGGCTTTGGTATCCGTTGGGCGCAGATGGGCTTATTCGAGACCTACCGCGTGGCCGGAGGCGAGGCCGGGATGCGGCACTTTATGGCGCAGTTCGGGCCTGCGTTGAAATGGCCCTGGACCAAGCTGATGGACGTGCCCGAATTTACGGATGAGTTGGTGGACATGATCGCTGACCAGTCGGATGCGCAGTCGGGGATGCACTCGATCCGCGAGTTGGAGCGTATCCGAGACAACAATCTTGTGGGGATGATGCGGGCGCTCAAGGCGCAGAACTGGGGTGCGGGGGCGGTCCTGAACCAGCATGATTCCGTATTGAAGCCCGGTGCCTTGCCGACGATCGACCAAGCCGATCTGAGCCAGCCGATCCTGACCGTCGCGCGTGCGGTTCCGTTGGATTGGACGGACTATAACGGCCACATGAACGAGGCGCGGTATCTTGAGGCGTTCGCCGCCGCCACGGATCGGTTCATGGAGATCATGGGCTGTGATGCGGACTATATAGCCTCGGGTGGCAGCTATTTCACCGCCGAGAACCACATCCGCTATATCGACGAAGTGCATGCAGGCGCGAAGATCGCGGTGCGCACGCAGTTGCTGCTGGGGCAGGGCAAGAAACTGCATGTTTTCCACAGCATGTACGAGGGTGACAAGCTGCTGGCCACGGGCGAGAGTTTTCTGCTGCATGTCAGCCTTGAAACCCGCCGCCCCAGTGCTCCGTCGGCCGAGATTGAGGCGGCGATGGCGCGGATTGCCGAAGCTCAGGCGGGCTTGCCATATCCCGAAGGCGCGGGCGCCGCGATCCGCAAACCGTCATGAGCGGGCGTGTCCTGATCACGGCTGGCGCTTCGGGCGTCGGTCGGGCCATGGCCGAGGCGTTTGACGCGGCGGGTGCGCAGGTCTGGGTAGCCGATCTGGACCCAGAGGCTTTGTCGCATTGCCCCTCACACTGGAGACGGTCTGAAATCAACGTCGCAGACGAAACGGCTGTTGCAGACATATTCGCGCGGATCGAAGCCGAATGGGGCGGGTTGGATACGCTGTGCGCAAATGCAGGTGTCGCGGGGCCGACGGCGTCGATCGAAGATGTGGCGGTTGAGGAATGGCAGGCGTGCCTGTCGGTAAATCTGGAAGGTGCGTTTCTATGTGCGAAATACGCTGCGCCGATCATGAAGCGTCAGAATAGCGGGGCGGTGGTGATCACTTCGTCAACTGCCGGACAATACGGATACCCCAATCGTGCGCCCTATGCGGCGGCGAAATGGGGAGTGATCGGCTTGGCCAAGACGCTGGCGATGGAGCTTGGGCCGTTTGGCGTGCGTTGTAACACCATTTGCCCCGGCGCTGTGGAAGGACCGCGCATGGAGGGCGTGCTAGAGCGCGAGGCGGCGGCCAAGGGCATGACCCGTGACCAGGTTTATGACGGCTACGCGTCCGGCACATCAATGGGGCGTTTTGTAGAAGGACAGGACATAGCGAATATGGCCGTGTTCCTCGCGTCGGATGCGGCACGGCTGGTGTCGGGGCAGGTGATCGCCGTGGACGGCCATACCGTCAACCCCGATCCAAAACTCTGACTATCCCTGATTTGGCCCGCGTATTTGGCGGATGGTCTGACGAACCGCCTGCCAGTCCTGCGCTTGCTGCATGTTTCCGGCGGCCTCGCATTCGCGCATTTTCAGCGCGGCTTCCGCCTCGGCGCGGTCACCATGTGCCGAGTAAAGGGCACGTGCGTATTGTGCGGTTTGTAGTGCGTCCATTCCAGTGGTCCTCCGTCATTGTTCGGAATGCCCGTAAGTTCGCGCCAACCGACGATAGCACAGGAAAGACCCTAGCGCATCTTTTCGCGTAACCGTTGAAGATGTGTAGGAAACTGCCTGGCAGTCACATCTGCCTCGCGGACCAGAGTATCAAAGTGGCGGGTAAAAGTCTCGATCCGGTCGCGATCCCGAAAGGCCATGTAGTGGCTGCCCGCGTAAAAAACACACATCAGTGGCCCAAAGATCGTCACTGGCGCAGAATACAATCGTTTCGCGTCAAACAGGTAAATCCGCATACGCGGGTAGAACTGCTCGCACAGGGCAAGCAACTGGTCGATTTGCTCTAGCCGGGTTTGTAGGGTGAGGCCTTCGTAATAGCCGGTCGCGTTCGCAAAGCTGTCGATCTCATACAGCGGCATCGCGATTTCATAGTCGGACTGCGCACTTCGCATCCATGTCAGGCGATCATTTGAAGCCCCGATTGCCTGATCTGCCGTTCTGCCCAGATGCGGAGCATACTCCCATTCAAGCACCGCGCGGGTCTTCAACATGTCAGGCAAAGTCGCTGGAACATAACGGATTTTGTAGCCCGCAGCCTCTTTGTGCCATTCAAATATCCGCTCGTCCACGAGGGCGCGTGGCGCTTCTGTCATGGTGAGTGAGCTTGCCAGTAACTCTGCCGCGCTTTCAGGGCGGTCAGACAGGCTCAGCAGCCAATCTGCCGACACGCCCAAGGCCGAAGCGCAACTGCCGACCACGTGCGCGTTAGGTAGCCGCGCGCCATCGTCGGTCAAAAGCTGCGACACGGTTGAGCGGTCCACACCAATGTCGCGCGCCAATGCGCTCTGACTGATGTGCCTTTCTTCCATCGCGCGGGCTAGACGCTGTCGGAACTGCGCCGCGCGGTCTCGTTTGTCGACTTTATCCTGCATGTGTTTGAAAATATCACAGCTGATGAATTTTGTTAATCATATTCAGAATTTTCAACCTGACACGTTGTCCGTAATTCTTGAGACATAACAAGAATATGGGTGACGGAATGGAAACACGACAAAGATCGGTCGTGAAGGCGGTGCTGTGGAATGCAATGGGTCTGATCGTGATGACCCTTGTTGGGCTGATGGCAACAGGGTCCGCTGCGATCGGTGGGACATTGGCGATTGTGAACACGGCGATCGGTTTGACGCTTTATGTGATTTACGAACGTGTTTGGGCGGGCATCGCATGGGGCCGCAATGTCTGAGCGCAAGGGACCTGAATGGATCACCTTCGCGTTGATTCTGGCATGTTACGCAGCTTGGCTGGGGGTAATTTTCTACACGCCTGTGTGGGTGGCAATCCCGGCGATGGGGCTTGTCGCGGCCATGCACTCCTCACTAACGCATGAAGCGTTGCACGGGCATCCATTCCGGCAAAACTGGTTGAATGAGGCTTTGATGGCTCTGCCGTTGACGCTGTTCATTCCGTATCAGCGTTTCCGGGACTTGCACCTTGCCCACCATCGGGACGCGACATTGACCGATCCGTATGACGACCCGGAATCGAATTACCTCGATCCGAAAGTCTGGGGCCGTTTGTACGGCTGGCAAAGGCTGCTGCTGTCCGCGAACAACACTCTGTTGGGGCGCATCGTTCTGGGCCCGGCGATTGGGCAATATGTCTTTACGCGGCAGGAAATGCGCGCCGCCTTTCAGGGCGACCGGAATGTCCTGAGGGCGTGGGGGCTGCATCTGGTCGGGGTCGCTGTGGTTCTCTGGGTCGTTGAGCTGTCCGGCATGCCGATTTGGGCCTATATTCTGTCTGCCTATATCGGGCTGGGTCTGGTGAAGATCCGAACCTTTCTGGAACACAGGGCGCACGAAGATGCAGGGGCCAGAACCGTCATCGTCGAAGATCGTGGGCCGCTGGCATTTCTGTTCCTGAACAACAACCTGCACGTGGTCCATCACATGAACCCGAGCGCGCCGTGGTATAAACTGCCTTCGTTGTACCGCAAGGGAAAGGATCGCTATCTGGATAGGAACGAATCCTACGTGTATCTCTCATATGCCGAGATTTTCCGCGCGTTCCTGGTTCGCGCGAAGGACCCGGTTGCGCATCCTCTCTGGCCACGGGATTGATTTAAGGCCACAAGGGTCGGCATGAGCCTTTGGATTCCTGTCACTCTTGCGGCCGCGTCTTTTCAAACCGTTCGCTTTATGCTGCAAAAATCGCTGAGCAGCGTGAAGCTGACTGCGGCTGGCGCGACATTTGCGCGGTTTGCCTATTCGATGCCTTTGGCGGTCCTTGGGTTGGTCGTGGCCGTGATGCTGACCGGACACGGCCTGCCGCAGCTGACCGCCAAGTTCTGGCTGTTTGCCGTGATTGGCGGAACAAGTCAGATTTTGGCAACGATCTGTGTGGTCGCTTTGTTCAAGCAGCGCAATTTTGCCGTTGGGATCACCTTTAAGAAAACCGAAGTTATCCAGACCGCCATCGTAGGGTTTCTGGTCCTTGGAGATCAGGTGTCGGCGGGGGCGTTTGCGGCGATCATTCTGGGACTGACAGCGGTTCTGTTGCTGTCGAAAAACCCCGGCGGGGACGGGGCGTGGTGGAAACACCTGACCAATCGCGCCTCACGGCTGGGGTTGGGGTCGGGTGTTCTGTTCGCGTTTTCCTCGGTCAGTTACCGCGGGGCATCGTTGGAGTTGGGCGATATCGACGCGTGGTTCCGGGCGCTGGTGACACTGGCCGTTGTGGTGTCGTTCCAGTTTCTCAGCATGGGTCTTTGGTTGCTGTGGCGGGACCGGGCCGAGTTACGGGCCGTCTGGGACACGCGCCAGACCGGAGTATTTGTCGGCCTTACCAGCCTGAGCGGGTCATTCTGCTGGTTTCTGGCCTTCACATTGCAGAACGCGGCATATGTCAAAGCGCTGGGGCAGGTCGAGCTGATCCTGAGCCTTTTCGCTTCGCTGCTGTTCTTCCGCGAGACCATCACCCGGCGTGAGATCGCCGGGATGACATTGCTGGGCGCGTCGATACTGGTGCTGGTGCTGTCGATTTAACCGGCGCGACGCTCATCAAAGCTGAGCGCGATAAAGCTGGGCAGATGATCGCCCATGCCCACAACAGCCGAGCCACCGCCGTCGCGACGATTGCGGCCCTTGGGCTCTTTGTCCCTTTTGCGGTCGCTCTTTTTGCTGTCGCTTTTACCCTCATCCGAAGGCTTGGCCTTCTTTTCGCGCTTGGGCGCGTCGGATTTCGGCTCGTCCTTGACCGGGTTGTCGATCCGGGGGATTTCCTTCTGGATCAGCTTTTCGATCGCATCCAGCGCCTTTTCATCGCGACCCGAGCAGATGGTGATCGCCTTGCCCTCACGACCGGCGCGACCTGTCCGGCCGATCCGGTGCACGTAGTCCTCGGCATGGCCGGGCACGTCGAAATTGAACACGTGGCTGACCGACGGGATATCCAACCCGCGCGCGGCCACGTCCGAGGCTACCAACAGGCGCAGTGACCCGTCACGGAACCCATCCAGCGTTTTCATGCGCTGTGACTGGTCCAGATCGCCATGGATGGCGGCGGCGTTATAGCCGTATTTCTTCAGCGATTTCGCGCAGATATCCACATCCGTCTTGCGGTTGCAGAAGATGATCGCGTTGGTGCATTTATCACCCTCGGCGTCGATCAACGCGCGCAGGACTTTGCGTTTATTGCTGGCCTCACGGTCGCGGCGACCGCCTTTGAACATGACGACGCCCTGTTCGATGGTCTCTGACGCCGTTGCTTGGCGGGCAACCTCGATCCGGGCAGGGGCCGACAGGAAAGTGTCTGTAATTCGTTCAATCTCGGACGCCATAGTAGCCGAGAAGAACAGAGTCTGGCGGGTGAACGGCGTCAGCGAGAAGATGCGCTCGATATCGGGGATGAACCCCATGTCCAGCATCCGGTCGGCCTCATCCACCACCATGATCTGAACGCCGGTCAGCAGCAGCTTGCCGCGCTCAAAATGATCCAGCAGACGACCCGGCGTGGCGATCAGAACGTCGACGCCACGGTCGATCAGTGCCTCTTGCTCTTTGAAGCTGACGCCACCGATCAACAGCGCTTTGGTCAGCTTCAGGTGCTTGGTGTAGGTGTCGAAGTTTTCCGCCACCTGCGCTGCCAGTTCCCGTGTCGGGCACAGCACCAGCGAACGCGGCATCCGCGCACGCGCACGGCCACGGGCCAACAGGGTGATCATCGGCAGGGTAAAACTTGCGGTCTTGCCGGTGCCTGTCTGGGCGATGCCCAGAACGTCCTTACCCTCAAGCGCAGGGGGAATCGCACCTTCCTGGATCGGGGTGGGGGTTTCGTATCCGGCTTCCTCAATGGCTTTGAGGACCTTCGGGTTCAGGTTCAGTTCGTTAAACTTTGTCATGTATGTCCGTTTTTGCGGACACTAGACCTGGCCCGCACGTCAAAGGAGTGCCGGGCCCGGATGACCATACGCAGCAGCGCGCATTTCGGCTTGGCGGGGACATAACAAAATCGTTGATCGGGGTCAAATGAAGACGAATTAACGTAGCGGCGAGCCGAACTGCTGGAGATTTCCTGCAACAATTCAGACGCTTCCGGGGAAGTGTTTCGCAAGCTTTTCATCGAGGTGCAGCGGTCGGTGCCGAATAAGGCCGTACTGTTCAAGTCTTGCATGCACCAAGGGGTCCGCGCCGCTGAGTTCGTCAAAGAATGTGCGCAGCGCGTCCTGTCCGCCTTCGGCCTCTATCCACGCCAGCAGTTCATTCTTGTTCATGCCTCCAAGTTCGCGCGGAACGTTGGGGGACATGCCCGGTTGGTAAGAGCCGCGTTCAAACCGGAATTGGTAGTGCGCAAGAAAGTGGTCCCAGTCCGGGGCGTGCCTGTGGCAAAGATCAACGTGCTGCAGCTCCTCTTTGCAGGGCGATAGTTCTCCGTGCTGAAACACGTTGTGAATACGAAGGCTGACTTTAGGCCGCCCGGTTCGCACGAACAGCTTTCCCTGCACGTGGCTCAGGAAACCGCCCAGAACGAATGCGCCGTAATTGGGATAGAGCGTTTGGACGATGTTCTCGCGCTCGGGCCCAGCGGGAATATGGGCTTTGTACTGGTCGATACCCCCGGCCATCGCTTCGATCGGGCGGACGCGGACACCAAGCAGTTGGTCCGGGACCACGCTGAGTTGGCTGGAGATCGAATTTTCGGACCAGAGGAACTCATCGACATCTATATGCGCCAGCCAATCCTCTTGCGCCTTGCGGTAGGTAAAGGTGGCGTTTGCCGTCTGCCGGGTTTGGTGCTTGTCCGGGCGTTCGCGTTTACGATGGGCCCAGAACCCGGCGTCGCAGTTGCGAACCTCGATTTTTGGATGACGGTTCAGGGCTTTGAAGGCGCGCGGGTTGGGTTCATCCAAATAGAGGTAGATGCGGTCGACGCCGAGGTCCAGATGATACGCCGCGAACTTTAGTATGTCCGAGGACAAGCCGCGGACCGTTGAGACGATGCCCCAGCTCGGGGCATCACTCGTCATGCAAGACCTTTGGGTCGATCACGTCATCATCTCTTTCGTGGCCGTCAGGTTCAGTTCGGGATAGTCGCGCACGACCCGGTCAATGTCCCATTGCAGGCGTGTCAGATAGACGATGTCGCCGTCATGATCATGGGCGATGTGCTGCTTGTTGGCGTTGACGAATTTCTCAACCTCGGCCTTGATGCCACTGACCCAGCGGGCCGAGGTGAACTGAGACGCCTCAAACCGCACGGGCAGGCCGTATTCCATCTCGATCCGGCTGGCGAGCACTTCAAACTGGAGGGCACCGACAACGCCAACGATAAAGCCCGAGCCGATTGAGGGCTTGAACACCTTGGCCGCGCCTTCTTCGGCAAACTGCATCAGCGCTTTTTCCAGATGCTTGGCCTTCATCGGATCAGCCGCGCGAACTGATTGCAGCAGTTCCGGGGCGAACGAAGGGATACCGGTCACGCGCAGCGCTTCACCCTCGGTCAGGGTGTCTCCGATGCGCAACTGACCGTGGTTGGGGATGCCGATGATGTCGCCCGCCCAAGCCTCGTCCGCCAGTTCGCGGTCAGACGCCAGAAACAGAACGGGATTCGAGATCGCCATCGGCTTTTTCGACCGCACATGGGTCAGTTTCATGCCACGCTTGAAATGGCCCGAGGCCATGCGGACAAACGCCACCCGGTCGCGGTGCTTGGGGTCCATGTTGGCCTGCACTTTGAAGACAAACCCGGCCACCTTCTTTTCATCCGGCGCGATCTGACGTGGTTCAGCCGATTGTACCTGCGGTTGCGGGCCGTAGGCACCGATGCCTTCCATCAGTTCCTTGACGCCGAACGAGTTGATGGCCGAGCCGAACCAGATCGGGGTCATGTGGCCTTCCAGGACGGCTTGCGGGTCCAGCGCGGGCAGCAACTCGCGCGCCATCTCGACCTCTTCCAGCAGCTTCTCAAGCAGATGTTCGGGCACGTGTTCCGCCAGCTTGGGATCGTCCAGCCCGTCGATCTGGATGCTCTCGGCCACTTTGTTGCGGTCGGCACGGTCCATCAGCTCCAGCCGGTCACGCAGCATGTCATAGCAGCCGATGAAGTCGCGCCCCACACCGATCGGCCACGCGGCGGGCGTGACGTCGATGGCGAGCATTTCCTGAATTTCGTCGATGATCTCGAACGTATCGCGGCTTTCGCGGTCCATCTTGTTACAGAAGGTCAGGATGGGCAGATCGCGCAGGCGGCAAACCTCGAACAGTTTCTGCGTCTGGCTTTCCACCCCCTTCGCGCCGTCGATCACCATCACGGCGGCGTCTACGGCGGTCAGCGTGCGATAGGTGTCCTCCGAGAAATCGCTGTGACCGGGCGTGTCCACCAGATTGAACCGGAAGTTCCCATAGTCAAACGACATGGCCGAGGCTGAGACCGAGATGCCCCGATCCTTCTCCATCTGCATGAAGTCCGAGCGCGTGCGCCGCGCCTCACCCTTGGCGCGGACCTGACCGGCCATCTGGATCGCGCCACCATACAGCAGGAACTTTTCCGTCAGCGTCGTCTTGCCCGCATCCGGGTGCGAGATGATAGCGAATGTCCGGCGACGAGCGATCTCGGGCGGCAGGGAGGGTTGGTTCGAGGTATCAAGCATATTCGCGCGTATAGGCGGGGAATCCCGCCGAAGCAAGACAAAGGGGGTGGTTAGAATCGTGTGCTTGTGGCAATAAGAACATATAGTGAACAAATAGTGGAGTGGATCAATGAATTTGAAGGAAATCGCAGACGAGCTCGTCGCAGGCTGCCGCGAGGGTCGCGCCAAAGAGAATTTGGAAAAACTCTATGCCGAGGATGCCGTTTCGGTCGAGGGGCAGGATTTTATGAATATGGGCCGCGAAACACAGGGTCGGGACGCGATCCGTGGCAAGCAGGAGTGGTGGGAAGGCGCACACGAAGTTTCGGGTGCCTCGGTCAGTGATCCGTTCCCGCACGGCGATGATCGATTTGCCGTGATCTTTGCGGTGCAGGGCAAGGTGAAAGAGACCGGTGAAACCTTTGATATGCAAGAGGTCGGTGTCTATCACGTGGCGAATGGCAAGATCGTTCGCGAAGAGTTCTTTTACTAACGCACCCTGAAATCTGGTCTTCCCCGTCTGGCCGGTGCTAGACATGCGGGCAACAACAGATGGGGAGGATCATATGGATCTGGGAATCAAAGGAAAACGTGCGCTGGTTTGTGCCAGCAGCAAAGGCTTGGGTCTGGGCTGTGCCGAGGCCTTGGCCGCAGCGGGCGTCGATCTGGTGATGAACGCGCGCGGGGCCGAGGCGTTAGAGTTTGAAGCCGCGCGGTTGCGCTCAGACCATGGCGTGAACGTTCAGACGGTGGCGTGTGATGTCACCTCATCGGACGGTCAAGAAAAGGTCATCAGTGCCGCGCAGGGTGTTGATATACTTGTGACAAACGCGGGCGGCCCTCCTCCGGGCATGTGGTCGGATTGGGAGCGTGAGGATTTCATCAAAGCGCTGGACGCCAACATGCTGACACCGATTGCGTTCATGAAAGCCTTGCTACCGGGAATGATGGACAAAGGCTGGGGGCGCGTGGTCAACATTACCTCGCAATCCGTGCGCGCGCCGATCGCGGTGCTGGGCCTGTCCAATGCGGCACGGACCGGGCTGACGGGCTATGTGGCCGGAACCTCGCGCCAAGTGGCTCCGCATGGGGTGACGATCAACAACCTGTTGCCGGGCATTCATGCGACGGATCGTGCGAATGCGCTGGATGGTGGCGTGTCGGCCCAAAAGGGTATTTCAATCGACGAGGCACGCGCCGAGCGTGCCGCCACGATCCCGGCACGACGCTACGGCTCGCGCGAAGAATTCGGCGCGACCTGCGCATTTCTGTGTTCGCAGCACGCCGGTTTCATTGTCGGGCAGAACATCTTGATGGATGGCGGAGCAACCAACCTGACGATGTAGCAATGGCGCAGAACTTTTCTCTTAAAGATCAGCTTTTTAACGCGGATAAAACCCGCTATCTGGCAGGGTTGTTTGCGGCCGCCAGCCCGTCTTTTGATGGGCAGGCGTTTGAGAGAAACGTCATGTCCCGCCTGCCTGATCTTGAGTTGAAAGAACGTATGGCGTGGATCGCCGCGTGCCTGCAACAGGCCGTTCCCGGTGATCTGCCGGACATCGCGCCGACGTTGTTGGAGGCTTTGCCGCCCCCGTTGGACCCGACCAAGACGGATGACGACTTTGGGGATTTTATCTTTGCCCCGTTGGGCGATTGGGTTGTGAACGTTGGGTTGGATCATCCCGATCTAGCGCTGGACGTGATCGAAGAGCTGACGCAGAGGTTTTCAATGGAATGGGCCATTCGCCCATTCCTGAACCACCACCCCGACATGGTGATGGCGCGCATGGAGGTTTGGTGCGATCACGACAGCTATCACGTGCGCAGACTGGTCAGCGAAGGCACACGGCCCAGGCTTCCTTGGGGGCAAGCGGTTGGGCTGGACCTGACTGATCCGCTGCCATTTCTTGACCGGCTGCATGCGGACAAGACCCGCTATGTGACACGTTCGGTCGCCAACCATCTGAATGATATTACAAAAAAGAACCCAGAGCTGGTTCTGGGCCGTTTGCAAAGCTGGTCACGGGACGCGCAGCAGGATGCCGAGGAATTGCGCTGGATGACAACGCACACTCTGCGCGGGCTGGTTAAATCGGGCCACCCAGAGGCCATGAAGGTTCTGGGCTTCGATCCCGAGGCTGAGATTTCGGCAAGTGTCGCTGTCCTCGGTGAGGCGAGGATCGGTGGGGCGCTGGAGTTTGATGTGGTGCTGAATGGCGATGGTGATCAGCCGGTTCTGGTGGATTATATCGTTCACTTTCAACGCCCTGGGGGAAAGACCTCAGCCAAGGTGCACAAGCTCAAGCAATCGACTTTGCGCGACGGAATGTTGAGGCTGGCCAAGAAGCACAAGCTCAAGGCCGATGCGACAACCTTCAAGCTGGTTCCCGGTGCGCACCGGTTAGAGATTCAGGTAAATGGCCGGGTGCGCGCGGGCGTTGATTTCGATCTGTTGGACTAAGGTGGGCAACTCACAGTTCTGTTAGATGCTGGAGGCTTGGATTGCACCTAAGACCGCTCTGAACTAGCTGATGTTTGACGCGAAACAGAGGGAACTTCGGGATGAAGCATGAGTCGGTGCAGAACTACTATGGCGAAGTCTTGCAAGGCAGTTCGGACCTGCAGACCAACGCATGTTGCACGCCGGATGACATGCCGGATCACGTAAAGAGGATTCTCTCGCAAATTCATGACGATGTGCTGACCCGTTACTATGGATGCGGGTTGATAGCGCCGCTTGATCTTGAGGGGATGAGCATCCTCGATCTGGGCTGCGGGGCCGGGCGCGACGTGTACGCCCTGTCCGCGATGGTCGGCGAAAAAGGCCGCGTGGTTGGCGTGGACATGACGCCCGAGCAACTGGACGTCGCCCGCGCGCATCAGGACTTTCACGCACAGGCCTTTGGTCATGGCGCGTCGAATGTTGAATTCCATCATGGATATATCGAAAAGCTGGACGAACTGGACCTTGAGCCCGGCTCGTTCGACATCATTGTCTCGAACTGCGTGATCAATCTGGCCACAGATAAAGAGGCGGTTTTGCGCGGGGCGCACCGTCTGCTGAAAGAAGGCGGCGAGATGTATTTCTCGGACGTCTACGCCGACCGGCGCGTGCCGCAAGCCATGGCCGAGGATGACGTTCTTTACGGCGAATGCCTGTCCGGGGCGCTGTATTGGAATGATTTCCTGTCGATTTCGCGCAAGGCTGGCTTTGGTGATCCGCGTCGCGTAACCCACCGACCGCTGACCATTGAAAACCCGGTGTTGGAGGCGCGCGTTGCGCCGTTGAAGTTCCTTTCGGCAACGTATCGTTTGTTCAAACTGTCAGAGCTGGAGCCCGCTTGCGAAGATTACGGCCAGGCGGTGATCTACAAGGGCACCATCCCTCATGCTCCGCATCTGTTTGAACTGGACGACCACCATGCAATTGAAACCGGCAAGGTCTTTCCGGTGTGCGGCAATACGTGGATGATGTTGAAAAACACGCGATTTGCCCGACATTTTGACTTCATCGGCGATTTCTCGACCCATTACGGCATTTTTGAAGGGTGTGGCGGTGAAAGCCCATTTGAAGCCACCGCAGAAGCGCCGTCAGGCGGGTGCTGCTGATCTCTTGCACCTGAGAGGCGGGGTTGCTATCCCGGCCCAAGCCCGATGGTTTTGATCGGGAAAGGCAACGGGGTCCATCAGTGACAGTAGACGCAACTCCTCCACGGCTGGAAATCCGCAACCTGATCGCGCGGTATGAAGGGCGGGTTGTTGTGGATGACGTGTCTTTGACCGTGCAAGCGGGGCAGGTGACTTGCCTGTTGGGGCCATCGGGATGCGGCAAGTCGACGACGCTGCGCATGATTGCCGGGGTCGAGATGCAAGAATCCGGCGAGATTTACGTCGATGGAAAGCTGATTTGCGATACCGTTTTTCGGGTTCCCCCGGAACGTCGCGAGATCGGGCTTATGTTCCAAGATTTTGCTTTGTTCCCACATCTAAGCGTGGCGGACAATGTGGCTTTTGGGTTGAAGGGTCACAGAGACGAAAAACGCACGCGGGTGGAAGAGCTTCTGCGCAAAGTTGATCTGATGCGATTCATGGATAGCTATCCGCATCACCTGTCGGGCGGCGAGCAGCAGCGGGTAGCGCTTGCGCGGGCCTTGGCGCCGCGCCCTCGGATCATGCTGATGGACGAGCCTTTTTCGGGCCTCGACAACCGTCTTCGTGACGGTATCCGCGACGAGACGCTTGCGATCCTCAAAGAGGAGGACGCGGCCGTCGTTCTGGTTACGCATGAACCGGAAGAAGCGATGCGCATGGCTGACGAAATCGCGCTGATGCGCAGAGGCAAGATTGTGCAGCAAGGTGCGCCGTACAACGTCTATACCCGCCCTGCTGACAAGGCCGCGGTCGCTTTTTTTAGTGATATCAATGTGTTGAACGCGCAAGTTAATGGAGCGTTGGCCGACACTCCGTTTGGCCAGTTTCTTGCTCCGGGCGTACCGGATGGCACGAATGTCGAGATCGTATTCCGGCCTCAACACCTGCGGCTGGATTTTGACCGCAACGGCAAAGGTCCACTTCCAACGGCGACTGACGGCGTTGCGGCCCGAGGTGTGGTCGAGCGTGCACGGTTTCTTGGCAACGAGAGTTTGGTCGAATTTCGGATGGATCATGACGGGTCGATCCTCAAGGCGACGGTGCCCAATGTTTTTGTGCCAAATCCGGGGCGGGTCATGTGGTTGACGGTTCGTCGTGACCGCTGTTTTGTTTTTCCAAAATAGAACCTGACTTTGCAGTTTTGACACAAGTGGTGCGCGAAAGCCTCAGAATGGGGGCGCGGTTCGCTTGCCGCCGCGCGGGGGCAGGTCTATCAAGGGAAAAACGCAGGGACGGATGGGGCATATGCGTATTCTTCTGACCAACGATGACGGAATTAATGCTCCGGGGCTGATCGCTCTGGAGGCGATTGCCGCCGAGCTTGCCGGTCCAGAAGGTGAGGTCTGGGTTGTTGCGCCCGCTTTTGAACAATCAGGCGTTGGTCATTGCATAAGCTACACGCACCCGATGATGGTGGCCAAGCTGGGTGAACGTCGATTTGCAGCCGAGGGCTCTCCGGCTGATTGCGTGCTTGCTGGTCTGCATGATGTGATGAAGGATGCACCGCCCGATCTGGTTTTGTCAGGGGTGAACCGTGGGAATAACTCGGCTGAAAACACGCTTTATTCCGGAACGGTCGGTGGCGCGATGGAGGCGGCGTTGCAGGGTATCCCCGCCATCGCGTTGTCCCAGTATTTTGGCCCGCGCAACCTTGGGCTGGACGATCCCTTTGAAACGGCAACCCGGTATGGGGCTGATCTTGTGCGCAAAATTCTGGATGTGTCGCCAGCAGAGCAGGGCGACTATCGACTGTTCTATAACGTGAACTTCCCGCCGGTTCCTGCGGACGAAGTGCTGGGCACCCGGATTGCGCCACAGGGGTTCCGTCGGGATACTCATTTCTCGGTCGAACCGCATAGCTCTCCGTCGGGGCGGCGCTTTTTGTGGATCAAGGGAGGCTATCAGCACAACCCAACCGCGCCGGGGACGGATGCAGCGGTGAACTTGGCCGGGTATATTTCGGTGACGCCGATGCGGGCGGACCTGACGGCACATGACGCGGTGGAGGCGCTGAAGGTAATCGAATGACCGGACCAAGCGCGGAAACCACCATGCAGTTCCTGTTTGCCCTGCGTTCGCGCGGGGTGACTGATGCGCGCGTTCTCGCCGCGATGGAGCAGATCGACCGGGGGCAATTCGTCAAGGGTCTTTTCGCCGAACGCGCCTATGAGGACACGCCGCTGCCGATTGCCTGTGGCCAGACAATCAGCCAGCCTTCGGTCGTTGGGCTGATGACGCAAGCGCTAGAGGTTCGACCACGGGACACGGTTCTGGAGATTGGGACCGGCTCTGGTTACCAAGCGGCGATCCTGTCGAAACTGGCGCGCCGGGTCTATACTGTCGAGCGACATAAGCGTCTGGTGAGGGAAACGGGTCAGCTTTTCCGGGACCTCGGACTGACCAATGTGACGGCCATGCTGTCTGATGGATCTTTTGGCCTGCCCGAGCAGGCACCGTTTGATCGTATTATTGTGACGGCCGCCGCCGAAGACCCACCGGGGCCGCTCTTGGCGCAGCTCAAAATCGGCGGTATCATGGTTTTGCCGGTGGGGCAGTCGGATGCGGTTCAGACGTTGATCCGCGTGCGGCGAACCGAGACCGGTCTGGACTATGACGAATTGTTGCCCGTTCGTTTCGTACCCCTGTTAGAGGGGCTGGGAAAAGAAGGGGCGTAAAGGAATATTCTGCAATATGCACCGGAACCCCGGCCAACAGGGGCAGGTGTTGAGGACAGTAAAATGAGAGCAGTTTCCAAATCAGCGATACGCCGCTGCGCACCAGGGGTCGCGGCCCTGGCAATTCTGGCCGGGTGTGAAGGCCCGCTGGATTATGATCTGCGCGGGCAGGTCGGTGGATTTTCGACCACCGACGCCGCGCAATCCGCGACCACGAACCGACCGGCGCCAGACACGCGGGGCGTTATCACGTACCCGACCTATCAAGTCGCTATAGCGCGCCGTGGTGACACGGTGAGGGACGTGGCCGCTCGGGTCGGCCTGCCTGAGGGCGAGCTTGCCACATTCAACGGCCTCAAACCGACTGACACTCTGCGTGATGGCGAAGTCGTCGCTCTGCCGCGAGCAGTTGGGGCGGCGAGCACAGTGGACATAGCCACGATTGCCGGAACCGCGATTGACGACGCGCCGACGGACGGGTCTGTTCGGACCTCAACTCTGGAACCTGCACAACCTGCGGCGGCTCCTGCTCCGGCCCCAACGCCTGCGGGTCCGGAACCGATCCGGCATAAGGTCAAACGGGGCGAAACAGCCTTTACGATCTCACGGCTTTATGACGTGCCGGTGGACGCTCTTGCCGACTGGAACGGTTTGGATTCGGACTTTACCGTGCGCGAGGGGCAGTTCTTGCTGATCCCGATCAAAAGCCAGCCTGCGCCGCAACAGACAAGCCAGCCTGCAACCAATGTCACGCAGCCGGGGCAGGGGTCACCGACTCCGACGCCGCCGAGTGCCACTCAGCCGTTGCCGGATGAAGTTATCGCCCCTGCTGAGCCCGCACCTGATGTCACAGCCGAGGCACCGACGAACCAAAGCAATTCCGTATTGGGAATGCCTGTCACCGGAACGATTATTCGCGCTTACAAGAAAGGTAAGAACGAAGGGATTGATATTGCCGCAGCGCCGGGTGCGTCCGTGAAGGCGGCCGAGGCTGGAACGGTGGCGGCCATTACAGCCGACGCGGATCAGGTGCCGATCATCGTTGTAAAGCACAAGAACGATCTGCTGACCGTTTATGCCAATGTCGAAAAAATCACGGTGAAAAAAGGTGATCGCGTTCGCCGGGGTGAGAAAATCGCGTCCTTGCGAGGCGGCGACAATGCCTATGTCCATTTCGAGGTTCGTAAAGGGTTTGAAGCCGTCGATCCTGAACCTTACTTGAAGCAATAGGGATGGTCCGTTCCGGACCATGCCTCCGGCGGGGATATTTTTGGCCAGATGAAGCGCGGATCACGCGTGTGGATCGAAGTCGCTGAGCCTTTTTCCGGGTTCGTCGGCGAAGATTTCTGGCAGTGGGTGGACAGATTCGATCAGGTCTACGCGGAAGACGCGGAAGCCCTCTCGTAGTTCGCACCATGCCGTCAGGGTCCAGACGCGGCCCCAATATTCCATATGGAGCGGGCGGATGGTGCGGTCTGTCAGCACACCGTCGATGCGGCGGTAGGACAGGTGTAGTTTTTGGCGTGACTTAATAGCGGACCGGATCGGTGCCATATGCGCCAGCCCGCGCGCGGCATCGGCAAAGGGATAGACGGCGAATTTCCAGGTGTCGGCCTCGGCTACGACCTGTGTCGGCAGCACTGCGTCGATCTTGTCGGCCAGCGTTTCGGCGGCGGCTTTCAGATCCGGGTCGGCGGCTTCGGCCACGATCGCCATGCCGAGGTTCAGCGCCTCCAGCTCGGCTGGGGTCAAGTTCAACGGGGGCAGGGTGATCTGTTCGCGCACCATGTAGCCCACGCCGCGTTCACCTTCGACCGGAACGCCCGAGGCGACCAGCGTATCCATGTCGCGATAGATCGTGCGGACCGACACCTCGAGCCGATCCGCGATGTCCTGCGCGCGGTGCAGTTTGCCGTCGCGCAGGATCTGGATGATGTCGAACAGGCGGTCAGTGCGGCGCATGACACGCCGGTCCGCCCGCGATCAGGCGGTCATGTTCCATAGCACGTTCTCATGGCGCATCTGGATGCTTTCCGGGTTGATCGCAGCCATCAGATCCGCGCAGAAATCCTGTTGCGGGAATTGCGCGGCGGCGTCTTTGGCCGCCTTCATATCCGTCCAGACTACGTAGTCGGTCCAGCGACCATCCTCGCCCTGGCTCAGGTGGCGGTGGGTGAAGCCGGGCGCAGACCGGACAAAGCCTTCGGAGGCCTGGCTGAGTTTTACAAACTCTGCCGGAGTGGTGCCATTGGCGAGGCTGAAGGTGACGATTTCTGCAACATGGGTCATTTGAGTCTCCGTTGACCAAGTTTCGATGGTCTGTACCTAGCCAGTATCAACTGACATAAACCTGTCAGTTGAGAATTGCGAGTCTCAAAAAATCGCGTATGGCGGTCAATTTTGGCGGCCAAATAGCAAGGTCTCACTTTTGCGAGCCGGGATCCGGGCGTAGACACGAACTCAGATCACATTCCCGACGCAGTGCGTCGATGTACAAGGAGATATGACATGCTCAACAATATCGGTCTTCCCGGTCTTCTACTGATTGCTGTAGTGGTGCTGGTGCTGTTTGGCCGCGGCAAGATCAGCTCGCTCATGGGTGAGGTGGGCAAGGGCATCACCTCGTTCAAAAAGGGCGTCAAGGAAGGCGCGGATGAGTTGGAGCAGGACGCGTCCGAGCTGGCCAAGGACGTCACGCCCGAGACTGACAAAGACAAGGCATAAGACCAGATGTTTGATCTGGGCTGGACCGAGCTTCTGGTCATTGGCATCGTGGCCCTGATCGTTGTGGGGCCAAAGGACCTGCCTGTGCTGTTCCGCAACGTTGGCCGCTGGGTCGGCAAAGCGCGTGGTATGGCGCGTGAATTCAGCAGTGCGATGAACGAGGCTGCGGATCAGGCCGGTGTCAATGAAATCAAGAAGGGGCTGAACGCGGCGACCAATCCGGTTGGCACGGCCATGGACGGCGTGAAAGAAGCCGCGCAGGAAATGGCCAAGAGCATGGATCCGACCAAGTTCGACCCTGACAGTGAGACCGGCAAACTGGCGGCTGAACGGGCGGAACAGGCGAAGAAGATCCAGGCCTCGACTGCGCGTGCTGCGGCCGAACGTAAGGCTAGGGAAGCAGCCGAAGCTCTGGCCAAGGCGGAAGAAGCCGAAGCCGCGCTGAACACCGAAAGCAAGACATGACCAAGACCGACGAGATCGAGGACAGCTCGGCCCCATTGATCGAGCATCTGGCGGAGTTGCGCACGCGGCTCATTCACTGCGTCGTGGCGTTTCTGATCGGGATGATCATCTGCTTTACGGTGGCCACGCCTCTTTTTAACTTCCTGACGCGCCCGTTATGTGACGTTCTGGCTGAACGCGGGCAGGATTGCGGGCTGATCTTCATCTCGCCGCAGGAAGGGTTCTTTGTGGCCATCAAGGTCTCGCTTCTGGGCGGGTTCATTCTGGCCTTTCCCTATATCGGGATGCAGATGTGGCGGTTTGTGGCCCCGGGGCTGTATAAATCGGAAAAGAACGCGTTTCTGCCGTTCATGCTGGCCTCGCCCTTCATGTTCCTTCTGGGCGCCAGCTTTGCCTTCTACGTGGTGACTCCGCTGGCCTATGACTTCTTCCTGGGCTTCCAGCAGTTCGGAGCCGAAGGTGAGGCCGTGACCGAAGGCGCAACCGCCGCCCCGCTGAGCGTGGTGTTCCAAGGATCGGCGCAGGAATATCTGAACCTGACGATCAAGTTCATCGTGGCCTTTGGCCTGTGCTTTCAACTTCCGGTTCTGCTGACGCTGATGGGCAAGGCCGGGTTGGTGACGGCCGAAGGTCTGGGCTCGGTCCGCAAATACGCCGTGGTCGCCATTCTGGTGCTGGCGGCGCTGGTGACACCGCCGGACGTGATCACGCAGGTCATCTTGTTTGTGGTGGTCTACGGACTCTATGAGATTTCGATCTTCCTCGTCGCCCGCGTCGAGAAAAAGCGCGAAGAGCAACTGCGTGCCGATGGCTACTACGATGACGAAGAAGAGGCGGATGCCGAGATCATTCACGAAGAAGACGGAAAATAACCGCTCTTTGAACTAAAAATAAGGCGCGCTTCCGGTTGGCGCGCCTTTTTCTTTTCTGGACCTTGTTGCGCAAGCCGGAACATGGTTTGAAACCGCGACGACAAGACCGGAGGCCCCCATGGACGACCAAGCCCTGAACCGCATCGCTGACGCTCTGGAGCGGATGGCCCCTGCACCCTTGGCCGCGCCGGATTTCAGCGCGGCCCCGGCCTTTGTCTGGCACGTGGAACCCGACCGGCTTGAGGCTGTGACCAAGGTCAACCGTGTCGATCTGGAGCTGCTGGTTGGGATCAACCGGTCCCGCGATACACTGCTGGACAACACCCGGCGCTTTGCAGCGGGTTTCAAAGCCAACAACGCACTTCTTTGGGGCGCGCGGGGGATGGGGAAATCCAGCCTCGTCAAGGCCGTCCACGGCACCCTGCAATCCGACCACCCCAACCTGAAACTGGTGGAACTCCAGCGCGAGGATATGGGCTCGGTCGCGCGCCTGCTGAACCACCTGCGGGCCGCCCCGCACCGGTTCATCCTTTTCTGCGACGACCTGTCGTTCAGCCACGATGACCAGCACTACAAATCGCTCAAGGCGGTGCTTGATGGTGGTATAGAAGGCCGCCCGGAAAACGTCGTCTTCTACGCCACCTCGAACCGCCGCCACCTGATGCCGCGGGACATGATCGAAAACGAACGATCCAGCGCCATCAACCCGTCCGAAGCGGTCGAGGAAAAGGTCTCGCTCTCAGATCGGTTTGGGCTGTGGCTGGGTTTTCACCCCTGCGATCAGGACGAGTACCTGGCAATGATCAACCAGTACTGTGCCGCTTACAGTGTGACCGTAGACCCCGAAACGCTGCGTGCCGAGGCAATCGAATGGCAGGCCACGCGCGGTGCGCGCTCGGGCCGGGTGGCGTGGCAGTTCTTTGTCGATTTGGCGGGGCGAAACGGAACCCATATCGGGTAATCCGCCCGCTTCATCTGGCTAAAAATATCCCCGCCGGAGGCATGGCCCGCAAGGGCCATTCCCTTACAACAGTGCCAAAATCCGCGCTGCTTCATCTGCCGTGGACGTCAGCGCATCGCGATCTTCTCCGGGATGGAATCTGGCGCGAACGGCAGTCGGCATAGGTGCGGGTTCAACGATTGACACACGCG
The DNA here is from genome assembly GCF_056539385.1 of Ruegeria sp. BB6. Taxonomy (NCBI): domain Bacteria; kingdom Pseudomonadati; phylum Pseudomonadota; class Alphaproteobacteria; order Rhodobacterales; family Roseobacteraceae; genus Ruegeria; species Ruegeria sp. BB6. Next base: position 191,654 of record NZ_JBQFUW010000001.1, on the reverse strand, counting down.
GTCCGGTCCGCTCGGTCTCTGCGGCCCAACTGCGCGCCAACGCGATCTGGGCCGCTTTGGTCGCACCGTAAATGCCATAGAATTTCTGACCTGCCTTTGGATCATCGAAAAACACGGCATGTCCAGTTTCACCCAGCAAAGGCGCCACGTATGGGATCAGAATGGACGTCGCCGTTGCGTTGATGCTTGCGGCCTTTGTCCACTCTTTGGGATCCACAAAGTGAACGGGCGTCAGGGCCGAGGTGTGGACAGCGGTATGTATCCACAAATCTACCTTGCCCCAGCGGTCATGGATGCCCCTGCACAGGGTCGCCATCGCGTTGGGATCGGCAATATCCATAGGGGCCAGTGTCGCTGATCCGCCTTTGGCCTGAATGCGGTCGTCCAGTTCTTCAAGCCCGCCGGTGGTGCGGGCGACGGCAACGATGTGGTGTTCAGGCGCCAGTGCCTCGGCAAGGGCCGCGCCTAACCCACGAGACGCCCCGGTGACTAGAGCTATTTTGGTCTGATCGGTCATGCACGCGGTTTGAACCTCTGCGCGCAAGGCGTCAAGACAGGATTAGCTGCCGGGTATCGCGATCCGCTTGGTTTGGCCGCTTTGTCGCAGCATGACACCTTCAGCATCGATCGCGACTACAGTGCCTGAGGAGACACGGCTGCCCAGTTTGACTTCTTTCACGCGACCCGAAGACAAACGCACCAGCGCCCGCATATCGGTTTTCGGGCCAAAGACCCCAAGCAGGGAAACAGAGTTTTTCTTCAACGCGCCCTTCTGCGTGGCAGCGCTTGTGACGGTGGCGTTTGACATGAACTGCGACCGGGGCGCACGGCCCTAGCCCCTTGTGTTGAGTAGCTGGTGGCAGGGGGCTATCAAACGCGCGACCGGAACAAAAGGTGTGGTCGGCGGGCCGTTCCGTCACATGATATGACAGCCCGGCGAACCCATTGCGAACGCGTTTCCTTCGCCAGAGGGTTGTGCGCGGAAATCGACCAATCCGTCAGCGGACGAACATAAAAAAAGGCCCGTTCGCCTAAGCAATTCGGGCCATTTTCGAAACTGATTCGCGATGTGGGTCTTAACCAGAGGCCAGCTTTGCCGCGTTCCACGACCCTCCGGGCACCTGCATGTCCTCACGCTTTTTGCTGACCCGAGTGCTGTTTTCCAGCGTGTCCAAATAGTCTTTGCTGACGCTGCCAGTGATATATTTCCCGTCAAAGCATGAACAGTCGAATGCTTCGATCTCGGGGTTGCCTTCCTTGGCCGCCCAGATCAGGTCGTCGAGATGTTGGTAGAACAGGGCGTCTGCACCCAGCTCTTGCCGAATTTCCTCGATCTCTTTTCCGTTGGCGATCAATTCATGCTTGGTGGGCATGTCGATCCCATAGACGTTGGGGTACTTCACCGGAGGCGATGCGCTGGCGATATAGACCTTTTTCGCACCGGCCTCACGGCACATCTGGACGATCTTCTTGATCGTATTGCCGCGAACGATCGAGTCGTCGATCAGCAGTACATTATGCCCATCGAATTCCAGCGGCACGGCGTTCAGCTTGCGGCGCACGGATTTTTGGCGCTCTTCCTGACCGGGCATGATGAAGGTACGACCGACATACCGGTTCTTCACCAAACCTTCGCGATACGGGATGCCGGTGATCTTGGCAGCCTCAAGCGCGACAGGGCGGGCGCTGTCAGGGACCGGGATGATCCGGTCGATCTCAAGCCCAGAATCCTGAATCTGTTTGGCTAGAGTTTGCCCCATGCGCATCTGTGTCTTGTAGACAGATACGCCGTCCAGCAGCGAATCCGGACGCGCAAGGTACACGTATTCAAAGATACAGGGCGTCAGCTTGCCTTCGACGGCCTGGAATTCGTGCATGTTGCCATCAAGATCGATCAGGATCGCTTCGCCCGGGCGAAGGTCACGCATCTTGTTGAACCCGTTGATGCCAAAGGCCACGTCTTCCGAGGCAAAGGCGTAGTCGTCGCCGTCACCTTCGGTTTCGCGGATCGCGACAGACAGAGGGCGGATGCCATGAGGGTCCCGAAACGCCAACATCCCGACGCCTGCGATCAGGCAAATGACGGAATAAGCACCCTGCACACGCTCCATCGTCATCTTCACGCCGGCAAAGATGTTGCGGATCGGATCGGCGTTGCCGTTGACCTTGATCGCGTCAGCAACCTTGTCGGCCATCACGTTCAAAAGGATTTCCGAATCCGACGTGGTACGCAGGTGGCGGCTGTATTTACCCGTGACCTTCTCGCGCTGTTGCGCGGTGTTGGTGATATTGCCGTTGTGAACCAAATAGATCCCGTAGGGCGCGTTCACAAAGAACGGCTGTGCTTCCGCCGCGCTGAGTGACCCGGCTGTCGGATAGCGGACGTGGCCAATGCCAACTTTCCCCATCAGCGTTTCGGCGTCCTTGGAATTGAACACATCCTTGACCAGACCGTTGGCCTTTTTCTCGCGAAAGAATTCTCCGGTATATGTGACGATCCCCGAGGCGTCCTGACCCCGGTGCTGCAACATCAGCAGCCCGTCATAGATTTCCGCAAACACATCATGCGTTCTGCTTGCGATCCCCAAAATCCCACACATGTAAGGGCTCCAATTTCTATGACGTTTTGATTTGCGACGAGGGTTGGAACATTCGCATGTTAGCATCTGTGCGCCGGGCGGCTCGTCCGGGCGACGAGTCGTACGCGCCATCGTTGTAACGGGCAGGCGCGAAAAAAGACAGATACAGCAAGATCGGTGGCTCCGATTCCATGTCAGTTCGGCACTCACATAATGCCTATCGCTGCCGGTGTCATCAAAGGATCACACTTGCGATTTGACGCAGGTGGATTTTGCCACAATGCGCGTGAAAAGGTGTCATCTGGTGCGGCTTGTGCTGTCAATTCGATAAAAATGATTGTTTGATAATGCAAATTTTTTAGAGAGTTTCAGGCATGTGGCAGCACAAACAAGGGCAAAAGAAGGAGGAACCGGCTAGGCGCCGGTGTCACCGCTGTCGCGGCATGGGGCGCGCGCCTTGTCAGATCTGCAACGGGGCCGGTGAGATCGTTAAAAGTCGCGATGTTTTCGGGAAACCAATTCTGAGCCGCTGCGACGGCTGCTTCGGTCTAAAAAGCATCCGCTGCACCGTGTGCGCGGGTGAAGGGTTCATCTGAATTTGCCATAATAGCCGAAGAAAAAAGCCCGGCTTTCACCGGGCTTTCGTTTATTCGGTTGTGGCCGGGGCCGTTGTGTCTTCGGTCGGTGCAGAACCTTCGACCGGTGCGGCGCTGTCGGTGCAGCTTGCTACCAGTTCTTCGTATTGCTGTGTCACCCAACCAAGGGCTGCCTCGGGATTTTGTTCTTCGATCTTGTCGCTGAATTGTTCAAATACTTTCGCCGAACGGCTTTCGTCGACGATAGTATAAGACTGGCCTGTCATGACCGTGTCGTAGACAAAGAACGCGATGGCAACCAGAAGAAGCCCTCGCGCGATGCCGAAAAAGAAGCCAAGAGCCTGATCCAGCCCACCCAGCGCCGAGCGTTGCACGACCGACGAGAACAGCGGGGCAAAGATACTGACCACAATCAGGGCAACTGCAAATACAGCGGCAAAACCGGTAATCACCGACAGTTCGCAACTGTCGCGCAGGAAGTCCCCGACCACCGGAATTTCTTTCACCAGCGGTACGACTTGTGGAGCGAAAATAAAGGCGACAACGGCGGCTGCGACCCAACCCGCAATCGCCAAAACCTCACGCAAAAGGCCGCGCGAATAGGCCAGCAGACCTGACACCACGACGATCAGGGCTACCACCCCGTCAATAATTGTAAAACCTTCCATGGCCCTCGCCTGTATTTTTTCAGCCTCTTAAGGCGTTACCTTAACCTGCTCCGAAGGTTTCGCCAACAAACCCAACCAAATCCGAGGGTCGGGTGAGTGTCAGACCTGCCACAGTACCCGTTTTGCCGCCCGCCGGAGCTATGGCAGATGTGAAACCAAGTTTTTGGGCTTCTTTCAACCTATTTTCGGTTTGAGGTGCCGGTCTAAGTGCCCCGGATAATGAGATTTCTCCAAATACGACTGTATCTGCAGGCAAGGCAGAGTCCTCGCGCGCGCTGAGCAACGCGGCAGCGACTGCAAGGTCGGCCGCGGGTTCGCTGACTTTAAGGCCACCGGCCACGTTGAGGTATACGTCAAGCCCGGTGAAGGGCACGCCGCACCGCGCTTCGAGCACCGCCAGGATCATGGCCAACCGTCCGCTGTCCCAACCCACTACGGTACGGCGCGGCTGAGAATGTGGGGAAGGAGCGACAAGTGCCTGTAATTCAACCAGAACCGGTCGCGTGCCCTCGATACCTGCAAAAACAGCCGAACCGGGGCTAGGTGCGCCGCGCTCTGACAGGAACAAGGCCGAGGGGTTCGTGACCTGCGCAAGTCCTTTTCCCGTCATCTCGAACACGCCAATCTCGTCGGCAGGGCCAAAGCGGTTCTTGACCGCGCGCAGGATGCGGAACTGGTGGCCGCGCTCGCCCTCAAAATACAGCACCGTATCGACCATGTGTTCGACGACCCGCGGACCTGCGATTTGACCCTCTTTGGTGACATGGCCGACCATGATGATCGAGATGCCGTGTCGTTTCGCAAACGTGGTCAATTCATGCGCTGCGGCCCTTACTTGTGACACCGAGCCGGGGGCGCTGTCGACATTGTCTGCCCACATGGTCTGAATCGAGTCGATAATGGCAAGGCCGGGCTTTTCGGCCTCGAGCGTGGTCAAGATGTTGCGCAGGTTGGTTTCGGCGGCCAGTTGCACCGGCGCGTCTTCAAGCCCCAAACGACGCGCGCGCATCCGTACCTGTGCGCTGGCTTCCTCGCCGGACACATAGATGGTTTTGACGCCAGCACGCGAGAAGCGGGCGGCGGCCTGCAGCAGCAGAGTGGATTTGCCGATTCCGGGGTCTCCGCCCACCAGCAAGGCCGAGGCGGGAACAAGTCCACCACCCAGAACGCGGTCCAGTTCATCAACCCCGCAAAGCGTGCGGGGCGGGGGTGTTTCCTTGGTCGACAGGTCCGTGAGTGCGATTGGCTGGCCACGTTTGCCGCCGAGGGATTTTTTTGCAGGGCCAGCCGAAAGGGGGACATCCTGCGCAATCGTGTTCCATTCGCCGCAACTGTCGCACCGCCCGGACCAGCGGGAATGGGTGGCACCACAGGCCGAACAGGAAAAAGAAGTCGTCTTCGCCATGCCGCCCTTGGTGCCCGAGGACGGTCGGTTCTTCAAGCCCTTAAGGGCTTTCCTCACCGACGGTGGCGCGCTGCGTCCTCAGACCCTATGGGTCATCGTCCGCAGCGGGCGCTGACGCGCCTATTCCGCAGCACGCGGTGGCGACATCGCAATAACGCTGGATTCCGAGGTCTCGCGCTCTTCAAGCGGTGCCTGCAACTGTGCGGACAGTTCCGGCAGAAGCTCGAACAACTCATCGCGCAGCCTTGCGAGCTGTGACTTGGCGATGGATTCCTCAATCTCGATATCGCGTGTCCACTGTCGCAGTTCCTGCTGGATGGTCTGGGCGTCGCCGATCCGCTGCTGGAATTGCTCAATCTCTTCCTGACGCTGTTGCAGGAACATACGCGCACGCGAAACTTTGGCGTCGCCGTAGGTTTCGGCCAGTTCGTGACTGATCTGGCTCATTTGTGCGGCCAGTTCCAGGATTTCCGGCTCCAGCGATTGCAGGTCTGGATGGTGGCGCAGAAAGGCCATCCGTTCCTTGACCGCATCGAATTCCGAGGACAGCAGAAAGGTATTTCCGCGATCCGCAGCGTGGGCCAATTGGTATGCGTAGGAAATGTCCTGCATGTTCAAAGCAAATTTTCGATGAGCGTTTTCCAGCGCCATCATGCGGGCGTTTGCAGGCAGATAGAACGCCAGCATAAGAATCAGGACGGTCAATCCAATTTGAATGAACATACCCGCATCGACATACGTGCCCGAGCCGAACGCGGCTTGCATGGACAACCACGGAAGCACGCCAAGCGCAGATAAAAGCGTGGTCGCAACAGATAAAAGCGCCGCAGCGCATATTAGGAAAAAAGTAAGTCTTAAAAAGGCATTCTGAAATTGCAAAGTGATATTATGGAGGGCGGTCATGACAGACGAACTCCTTCTCAAACCGGCACAAACCAGGTCAGAGCGGAGGACAATTAACACACACAGATTGATCCGCTGCGGACCTGAAACTACTAATTGTTGCTGCTCGAAATATTAAGATGATAGCCAGATGAAGGTTTTCAATCAATCAGGTCTGAGCTTTTCGTGAATTGGATGTCATTTCCGTAATGTATCCCAGCGCGATCGAGGCCAGAATACAGGCCGTAAACAGGTACAGCCCCCACGCAGTTTCTATGGTGGCATAGGAGATGCCCTTGGCCAGCGTGATGTAAAGCGCGATCAGAAAGATGTCGGCCATCGCCAGTTTGCCCATGATATTCAGCGCGGGTTGAACGCGGGCGTCCAGCAGGTCCCATTGTACCAGCGCGGTGCCGATCGTCTTGATATAGGGCGCGAACAAGGCAAAGACGGTGACGATCAGCGCGAGGAAGATGTCAGATTTCCACAGGGATTGCAGGCCGGTGATCACGCTGATCTCGCTGAGGCCGAAGATCGGCAGAAGCCCCGCGCGCATCAGTGGGGCGAACCACGCGATGGGGTAGAGGATCAGCAGCGAGATGGTGGCGAGGCGAAGGGTCATTGGCAAGTCCAGATTGAGCATCTGAATATCTATGGGGCAGAAAAACAGGCTGCAAGTTATTCGTCGTCCCTACAAATGACGATTCAAGTGCTTACGATACATCTGTGCTTGGAATATGCACCACCAAGACTTTGGAATGGCGGATCCCAGACAGGGACCAGCTAACGCACCGCCTCAATCGGCCCCTCGGCACTGCCGCTGATGAACTGCTCCACATAGGGATCACCCGAGGCATCCATCTGCCCAACGGGACCAGTCCATTGGATGACGCCTCCGTGCAGCATGGCGACGTTGTCGGCAATCGCGCGGACAGAGCTCATGTCGTGGGTGATGGTCATCGCGGTGGCGCCCATCTCGGTCACGATCTCGCGGATCAGGTCGTTGATGACGCCGGACATGATCGGGTCCAGACCTGTGGTGGGCTCGTCGAAGAAAATGATCTCGGGCTCGGCGGCGATGGCGCGGGCAAGGCCCACACGTTTTTGCATCCCGCCGGACAGCTCAGACGGGAACCGGTCGGCCACGTCGGACTTCAGACCAACGCGGCGCAGTTTCTCAATCGCAATCTCGCGCGCATATTCCGGTGGACGCTTCAACGGGCCGCGCAGCAGGCGGAAGGCCACGTTTTGCCAGACAGGGAGCGAGTCAAACAACGCCGCGCCCTGAAACAGCATCCCAAACCGCGCCAGAAACGCATCTCTGTCACCCTTGGTCGCGTCCTTGTCGTCTACATAGATCATGCCGCTGTCGGGTTTGATCAAGCCAAGAATACATTTCAGCGCCACGGACTTGCCGGTGCCGGACCCGCCGATGATGACCATCGAGGTGCCCTTGGGAATCTCAAGGCTCATGCCGTGCAGAACCTGATTGGAGCCAAAGGCTTTGTGTACATTGTCCATCCTGATCATACCGAGAAGAACACCCCTGTCAGAATGAAGTTTGCGGCCAGAATCATGATTGCGGCGGATTCGACCGAGGATTTGGTCGCCCGACCGACACCTTGCGCGCCGCGTCCTGAATTCATGCCGTAGTAGCAGCCCATGATCGCTGCGATCAGGCCAAACGCCGCCCCTTTGACCAGCGACGAGACGATGTCGCGCGTTTCAAGGAAATTGACTGTGTTTTGCAGATAGGTGGCGGCGTTGAAGCCCAGATTCTCGGTCGCGACGACGTATCCCCCGGCGATGCCGATGATATCCCCGATGCCCACCAGCAGGGGCACGGTAATCAGCGCGGCCAAAACGCGGGGCGCTGTCAGGTATTTCATCGGGTGGGTCGACAGTGTCACCAACGCGTCAATCTGCTCGGTCACTTTCATGGTCGCGATCTCAGCCGCGATGGACGAGGTCACGCGGGCGGCGATCATCAGACCGACCAGAACCGGGCCAAGCTCGCGCACCATGCCAATCGCAACGATCTGCGGCACTACGGCCTCGGCGTTGAAACGTGCGCCGCCTGCATAGATCTGCAGCGCCAGCGCACCGCCGGTGAAGATGGCGGTCAGGCCAACAACCGGCAGAGACAGCCATCCGATATTCATAAGTGCCACGGCAAATTCGCGCGGGTAATAAGGTGGCCGGAATATGTGCGAGATCGCATCCACGGTAAACAGGGCCACCTTGCCAAAGGTCGCAAGCAGGGTCAGCACTGCGCGACCAAGACCGCCCAGCAAGTCCAGCGCGCTCATTCCACGTAGCCTCGGGAATATCGCGCGCCCAGCGATGTAAGAATTTCATATCCGATGGTGCCGGCGGCCTCGGCCAGATCATCGACGGTCTGGTGACCATTCAGGATGCGCAGACGCTCGGGGTCTTTGGGCAAATCGGTGACATCGACGGTAATCAGGTCCATCGAAATACGCCCAACGACGGGGCAGGGCTGACCACCTGAAAAGGCGTCGATCCCGCCGCCGATTGCCCTGTGCAGCCCATCTGCATAACCTGCGGCGACGGTTGCAATGCGCGACGGTCGCCGGGCTGTCCAGGTGTTGCCATAGCCGACCGTCTCTCCGACCGCCAGTTCGCGTACCTGTATGACCGGCAAGTCTACGGTCACCACCGGTTTCGCGTCAGCGAATGGCAACCCGCCGTACAGACCGATACCCGGACGGCAAAAGTCGAAATGGAATTCGGGGCCAAGCAGCGTTCCCCCAGTGGCCGCCAGCGAGCGCGGCGCGGAAATTCCATCAGTCATCTCGCGGAAGGTGCGCAATTGCTGCTGGTTCATGGGATGGTCAGGCTCGTCCGAGCATGCCAGATGCGACATGACAACAACCGGTTTCAGGGGTTCAACCCTGGGGCGCAGTTCCGCCCAGTCCGCCGGTTCAAGGCCAAGACGGTTCATGCCGCTGTCCAGTTGAATTCCGAACGCCTGATCGGGCAGGGCTTCGACGTGGCGCTGGAACTGTTCGGGCGAGTTGATCAAGGGTGTCAGGTCATGATCGCGCAACAGGTCGGTGTCGCCTTCCATATGGCCCGAGAACACGCCGATCATTGGCACAGGCCCGACCGCCTGCCGGACGGCGGCCCCTTCTTCCGCTGCTGCCACAAAGAACTTACGCACGCCTTCCTCGGCCAGCGTTGCCGAAACAGGCTCTGCCCCAAGGCCATAAGCGTCGGCCTTGACCACTGCGCCGGTCTCGACATTGGTTTTCGCGTCGAGCGCCTGCCAGTTGCTGGCCAGCGCATGAAGATTGATCGTCAAACGTGCGGTACTCATGGCTCTGTTCATGACATTGGATCGCGGCAGGTCAAGGGGGTACGCGCCGATAATTACCTCGATTGACCGGAACGTGGGCGGCATGCGGCCTGTATTTTGAAGTAGGCGCACCAATTTGCCGGTCGTGTTTTCATTTTTACGGGTGCCCTATTGTGTTTAACCTGTGATCAACAGCCGTCTGCCCGGGGAATCGTTCACCTGGGTTGTGGCCACAGGAAAGAGAGCGAACATGATTGAATTCACGTCGGGATACGCTGGTTTCGAGGCGCAAATACCATCGTTTTATGGGGAGGTTTTTACCGCCTCCGAAGGGGCCGCCGAAGGTCAGGCTCTGACGTCGCTGGTACAGGACTTAATGGCGACACGCGACGACGATCTGCGCTGCTATCTGGCACGCGATGGTGACGTTCTTTTGGGATGCATTTTGTTTTCGCGCCTGTTTTACGATGAAGACCCGCGCAACGTCGTTTTGATGTCGCCGGTCGCTGTCAAAACCGATCGCCAGAAAGCGGGGATCGGGCAGAAGTTGATCCGTTTTGCGCTGGACGACCTGAAAGGGCAAGGCGTTGATTTCGCGATAACTTACGGTGATCCCGCTTACTACGGTAAAACAGGTTTCAAGCCGATGACTGAAGATTTTGCCCGGCCGCCCCAAAAGCTGAGCCAACCGAAGGGATGGATTGGGCAGTCGCTGGCCGGGGGCGATGCGGCCCCTCTCTCGGGTCCGTCGCGCTGCGTTCCCGCATTTGACAAACCCGAGCTGTGGTAGGTCAGTAGCCCTCGATCTGGCCGTCCTGCTGCCAGGGTTTGACCAGATTTCCGAAACGGGTGAACTGCGCCTCAAACGACAGTTCGACGGTACCGATGGGACCATGTCGCTGCTTGCCGACAATGACTTCGGCCTTGCCGTGCAGTCGCTCCATCGCCTGTTTCCATTCTTCCATCTTTTCCAGCTCGTGATCGCCGGGCTTTTCGCGTTCTTTGTAGTATTCCTCGCGGAACACGAACATCACCACGTCGGCGTCCTGTTCGATCGATCCCGATTCCCGCAGGTCTGACAGTTGCGGGCGCTTGTCGTCGCGGCTTTCCACCTGACGCGAGAGCTGAGACAGCGCGATGACCGGGATGTTCAGTTCCTTGGCGATGGCCTTCATGCCCATCGAAATCTCGGCAATCTCGTTGACGCGGTTGTCGGACATACCCCGGCAGAGCTGCAAATAGTCGATCACCAAAAGGTCCAGCCCATGCGTCCGTTTCAACCGACGCGCGCGCGCCGCAAGTTGTGAGATCGGCAGGGCCGGGGTGTCGTCGATGAACAGCGGGCAGGCTTCCAATTCTTTCGCGGCATCCACGAAACGGCGGAATTCGGATTCCGTCATGTCGCCCTGACGGATTTTGTGGCTGGAAATCTCGGACGCTTCGGCCAGAACCCGGCCCGCCAACTGCTCGGCGCTCATTTCGAGCGAGAAGAACCCGACCACGCCGCCGTCAACCGCCCCTTCGGATCCGTCGGATTTGGTGCCGCGTTTGTAGGCCTTGGCCACGTTGAACGCCACATTGGTCGCCAGCGAGGTTTTCCCCATCGACGGACGCCCGGCCAGAATGATCAGGTCGGACGGATGCAACCCGCCAAGCTGTTTGTCCAAATCGGCCAGACCGGTGGAAATCCCCGCCATGCCACCGCCGCGCTGGTACGCTTCGTTGGTGACGTTGACGGCTTCTGTGACCGCCTTAAGGAAGGATTGAAATCCCTGTTCGGTCTGGCCCTGCTCGGATAACTGATAAAGCTGTTGCTCGGCCTCGACGATTTGTTCTTTCGGTTCGCTGGACACATCAACCCGCGCCGCCTTGTCCGAGATGTCACGGCCCAGCCGGATCAACTCGCGCCGGATGGCGAGGTCATAGATCATCTGGGCATAGTCATGCACCGCGAACGCACTGATCGAGGCACCGGCCAGTTTGACCAGATAGGCCGGACCACCCAGCTCCTTCAGGCCTTCATCCTCGGCCATGAAGGATTTCAGCGTCACGGGCGAGGCCAGCGCATTCTTGGCGATGCGATTGGCCGCGACTTCGTAGATGCGGGCATGAACCGGGTCATAGAAATGCTCGGCCCCGATGATCGAGGCCACCCGGTCATACAGGTCATTATTCGTCAGGATCGCGCCAAGAAGCTGCTGCTCGGCCTCGATGGAATGCGGCATGGTTTCGGCGTTCTGAATCTGCGCCGCTGCCTGCTCGATACTGCTTATCTCGTTCATTTTGTCCCCGCTGCCCGTGCGACAGTTCTAATCAATCCGGCACCGACAGGGCCATCTGTAAATCTCTGAAGATAAGTCGCGTATAACTCTGCTTCAGCTTGGGATAAGTTTGGACAACTTTGCCAAAGAACATCGCGCGGCGCAACATTTAGTGCGACGCCATGTTCACGGCACTAGATGCAAGTGCTCTGGGGGCGATTCTGTGGCGAGTTACCCCCAGCTTATACACAGGTGGTTTTTTAGCTCTTGTGGGCTTCCTGCCATCCACGCGGGTCATTCAGGAAAGCCTCGACCCCATCAAGTGTCTCTGCATCAAAGGCTTTCTGCGCCTTGGCCTCGGCCAAAACATCCCACCAGGTGCACAGGTGGTGCAGTTGCACGCCGTGGTCGCCCAGCGTCTTTTCCGTCTCGGGGAAGATGCCGTAGTAGAAGATCACCGCCGTATGCCCGCAGGTCGCGCCGGTGTCGCGGATCGCATCCACAAAGGACAGCTTTGATCCGCCATCGGTGGTCAGGTCCTCGACCAGCAGCACGCGCTCGCCCTCGCTCATCGCGCCCTCGATGCGCGCGTTGCGGCCGTACCCTTTGGGCTTTTTGCGCACATAGGTCATCGGCAGGGCCATGCGTTCAGCAACCATTGCGGCGAAGGGGATGCCTGCGGTCTCGCCACCAGCGATGTTGTCGAACGCCTCGAACCCCGCGTCGCGCATCACTGTCACGGTCAGGAAATCCATGAGGGTCGAGCGGATGCGCGGATATGAGATCAGCTTGCGGCAGTCGATATAGGTCGGGCTGGGCAGGCCCGAGGCCAGCGTGAACGGTTCACGCGAATTGAAGTGGACGGCCTTGATCTCCAGCAGCATCCGCGCGGTCAGGCGGGCGATTTCGGTGCTGTCGGGGTACGAGCTGGGGATCATGGTGCAAACCTCTGGGCTGAAAACAGGTTGCGGGCTGATAACGCGCCGCACCCCCCAGAGTCGAGAGGCCAGCCAAAAGAAAAGCGGACCCCGCAGAAGCGAGGCCCGCCATGGTCCAAAGCGGACCCGAGCGCCAAGGTGGGCTTAGCTGCTCATGTCGTAGGCTCGTTCGCCGTGTACCGACAGGTCGAGGCCATTTGTTTCGGTCTCGGCGTCTACGCGAAGCGGTGTGATCAGCGCAACCACCTTGATCAGGACAAAGGTGACAACTGCGGTAAAGACACCCACGATGACCAGCCCGCCCAATTGTGCGGTCCACGCGCCAAGGCCGAATACGGCGATCATGATCGTGCCAAAGATGCCGCCGACGCCGTGCACGGCAAAGACATCCAGCGTGTCGTCGATTTTCAGAATGTTGCGGATGACGTTGACGGCCTCTTGGCAGAGTACGCCTGCGACCGCGCCAATGATCAGCGCCTGCACCGGATCGACATAGCCCGAAGCCGGGGTGATCGAGGCCAGACCCGCAATCGTACCGGTCACCAGACCAACCATCGAGGCTTTGCCATACTTGATCCGCTCGTACAGCGCCCATGTAAGTGAGGCGGTCGCGGCCGAGATATGCGTCACGGTCATCGCCATCGCAGCACCGCCGTCAGCGGCCAGTTGCGACCCGCCGTTGAAGCCGAACCAGCCAACCCACAGCATCGCGGCACCAACCATCACAAATCCGGGGTTGTGCGGCGGAGTGGTGCGATTCAGGCGGGGACCAAGCACAACAGCAATGATCAGCGCAGCCAGACCCGCAGTTTCATGCACCACGATGCCACCCGCAAAGTCGCGCACGCCGACCTCACCCAGAATTCCGCCATCGGTCAGGATGCCGCCACCCCAGATCCAATGTACCACAGGCGCATAGCACAGCAGCATCCACAGGCCCGAGAAGATCATAACGAAGCCAAAGCCCACACGTTCCACATAGGCACCGACGATCAGCGCGGGTGTGATGATGGCGAAGGTCATCTGGAAAGCAAAAAAGAGGACTTCCGGCAGGGTTCCCGACAGGCTGTCGGCGTCGACGCCGTTCAGAAAGGCTTTGCCCAGACCGCCCCAAAGCCCTGATCCGCCGTCGCCGAACGCGATCGAGTAGCCCGCGACGAGCCAAAGAATGCTCATCAGGCACGCAATGCTGAAACAGTGCATGAAGACACTCAGCACGTTGCGGGCGCGCACGAGGCCACCATAGAACAGGGCCAGTCCCGGAAGTGTCATGAAAAGGACCAGTGCCGTTGCAACTATGATCCAGGCGGTATCGGCTCCATTCATCAGCCGCTCTCCTCTTAAACTCGCGTGGCGGGCTTTGAAGCGGAGGGGAGGTGAGGAAAAAAGAGGCAGACAGCAAAAATCGTGCTTAAATTTGGGGCTTTTGCACAAGTGCTGACTAAATGTGCATACAAAATAGAAGTTTGACTAAAAAATAGTCGATTTAGGAAATTGCCTTGGATAGCAGCTCAAGCGCGTGATCCCGCGCCGCCAAACGCACTTCGGCGCGACCCAGTGCGCCGAATTCGACGGTTTCGACAAAGGTGGGTTGTCCCTCCAAGGCGACTCCGAAACATACGCGTCCTTCTGGTTTGTGCTCGGAACCGCCGGGGCCAGCGATGCCGGTGATTGAGACGGCTAGTTTCGCCTCTGAGTGCTGCAATGCGCCTTCGGCCATTTCGCGGGCGACTTGTTCCGAGACTGCGCCATGAGCCTCCAACGTCTCGGCCCGAACGCCCAGCATCTGCCGCTTGGCGGTATTGGTGTAGGTGACGAAGCCGCGCTCGACCACGGCGGAACTGCCGGGGATATCAGTCAGAGCAGCGGCCACCATACCTCCGGTACAGCTTTCGGCGGTGGCGATCATCAGCCCTTGCGCCTTGGCGCGGTCGAGCAGGTCAGCCACGTTCATAGCCCCAGAACCCCATGCGCAAGCCCGGCCAGCAGCAACACGCCAATGGCCGCGAAGACCCCGGCGATGACGTCATCCAGCATCACGCCCATCGCATCCCCCTTGCGGTCTGCCCATCCAACGGGGCCGGGTTTAGTGATGTCGAACAGGCGAAACAGCAAAAACCCAGCAATCCAGCCGGGCCAGAGCGCCGTGATCTCGATCCCATGTGCCCAAGACGGATAGGAAACCGCCCAGAGCGCGATGAACTGCCCGGCAACCTCGTCGATGACAATTTCGGACGGGTCGTGATCGTCCTGTCCCTGTGTCATGACGCGGGTCGCCCAGAGGCCGCCGAAGAAGGCTGCAATCGTGGCGATCACCAGCAAGGGAAAGCCACCAAGCGTATGCAGGACCCACGCCATGGGCAGGGCGGCAAGCGACCCCCACGTGCCCGGCGCGGGGCGCAGATAGCCTACACCGCAGACCGTTCCGACCAGACGCGCAACATTCATGATTTCACCAGACACGCAGTGGCAAGCGAGGCGATCCCCTCACTTCGGCCCGTAAAGCCCAGCCGTTCCGACGTGGTCGCCTTGACCGAGACCTGATCGGCGCGAAGGCCCATGATCCGCGCCATTTCCACGCGCATCGCTTCGGCGTGGGGGCCAATCTTGGGGTATTCGCAGACCAAGGTGCAATCCACATTCGAGATCGCGTAGCCCATCGTCTCGGCCAGTTGAACCGCGTGACGCAGGAAAATTTCACTGGCGGCACCCTTCCATTGCGGGTCCGAGGGCGGAAAGTGCTGGCCAATGTCGCCCTGCGCCAGCGCGCCGTAGATCGCGTCAGTAACGGCGTGCATTCCGACATCCGCATCCGAGTGCCCCTGAAGGCCGCGATCATGCGGCACTTTCACACCGCACAGGATCACATGATCCCCGTCGCCAAACCGATGCACATCATATCCGTTGCCCAGTCTTACATCCATATCCGTTCCCAATATGCGTTCCGCCCGGGCAAAATCCTCGGGCCGTGTTATTTTCAGATTGTCCGCATTACCCGGAACTATCGCCACGTCCAAACCCGCTGCGCGCGCGACCTCGACATCGTCTGCCGCGCCTCCGGGGTGGGTCGCGTGGGCTGAGACGATCGCGTCGTAGTGAAAGCCCTGAGGCGTTTGCGCGGCGAACAGCCCGGTGCGGTCCTGAGTTCCCGTTACAACGCGCCCATCACCGGTCCAAAGCGCATCCGTGACGGCAAGTCCCGGAGCGGCCGCGGGGGATGCCTCCAGCGCCGAGAGAACACTTTGAATAAGCCCGGTGGTCACGCAAGGACGCGCCACATCGTGGATCAGAACGTGTTTGATGTCCAAATTGGCCAGCGCGTCCAATCCGTTGCGCACGGACGCCGCTCTGTCTTGCCCACCTGCCGCGAGGATCAGGTTCGTTCCTTCAAATTCGCTCCAGGCGGATTGATCGTCCTCGGACAGTACAAGAACAATGTGATCGACCTGACCTTTAAAACGGTCAATCGTCCAATCCGCGACCCGTCGTCCTGCGAGAGGCTGCCATTGTTTCGGAGTACCCCCGCCCGCGCGCGTTCCGCGTCCTGCGGCGACGATAATGGCAGCGGTGATCATGGGGCGTTCCCTTTGGTGATTTGTGAGCAATGTTTAGGGCGCGGTGAATGGAGAGGCAATCACCTGCGTAAGTGCGCCCAAAAAATAGGCACATGATGATTTTCCGGGCTTTTCGCCGCCCGATTTGTTGTTCATATACGCTCAATTCGGTATCAAAGCCCCAACTGCCCAAGGATTAAGCACGTTGACACTGCAGCTCGCTGAAAAAGACATTAACCCGCCGGTTATGCTGGCTCCGATGGCTGGAATCACGGACCGCCCGTTTCGTGATTTGGTGATGCGCTTCGGCGCGGGGATGGTCGTCAGCGAGATGGTTGCCAGCCAGGAAATGGTTCAGGCAAAACCCGGTGTGCGCGAGCGTGCCGAGTTGTCAGCGGACGTTGAAAACACTGCGGTGCAACTGGCCGGGCGTGAAGCGCATTGGATGGCCGAGGCCGCGCGGCAGGTCGCAGATCGGGGTGCGCGGGTCATCGACATCAACATGGGATGCCCCGCGAAAAAGGTAACAAACGGCTATTCAGGCTCGGCACTATTGAAGACACCAGACCATGCCCTGAAACTGATCGAGGCAGTGGTGGGCGCTGTGGACGTGCCGGTTACGCTGAAAACCCGACTTGGGTGGGACGATAATTTGCTGAATGCGCCGGACGTTGCGCGGCGGGCGCAGGATGCGGGTATCCGAATGGTTACAATCCACGGGCGAACCCGGTGCCAGTTCTACAAGGGTCACGCAGATTGGGCCGCGATCCGGGCGGTAAAAGATGCGGTTTCAATTCCGGTGATAGCGAACGGTGACATCGTGGATTCAACCTCTGCTCGGACTGCAATGGCTGAGTCGGGCGCAGATGGCTTCATGGTCGGGCGAGGCGCGCAGGGCAGACCGTGGGTTCTGGCCCAGATTTGCGCCGACCTCTATGGAACGGCTGCTCCGGTCATTCCTACAGAGGAGGAACTGACCGAACTGGTGCGGAGGCACTATCAGTCCATGCTTGAGTTTTATGGCGAGGATCTGGGCTTGCGGGTCGCTCGAAAGCATCTGGGTTGGTACATGGACGAGGTAGGCACACCCTCGGCGCTGCGCCGTGCCGTTCTTACATCTCGGGATACGAACGAAGTGCTGCGTCTGTTGGGTGACGCTTTGAACAGCAGTGCGGAGGTCGCAGCATGACTTCGGACCAAAGTATCTGGGCCTCGCTGCCTGTCCCGGCCTTCATAATTGATGCGGATGACAGGATTACCGATGTAAATTCGGCGGGCGAAGGGTTTTTGAACGCTTCGCGTAAATCCGTCATCGGGAACCCCGTCTGGGATCAGATTGCCGTCGACGCCCCGCTGGAAGAAGCCTTTCTTCGCGCGCGTCAGCAGAGCACGCCGTTGTTTGTAAATGACGTTGATGTTGGCTCGGGCAGTCGCGCGCCTCTGCAATGTGCGCTGCAAATCGCGCCTTTGGTCGGGCATTCGGGGTCCATGATCATGATCATCTCGCCACGAGAATTGGCGGGTCGGATGACACGGGGGAACACGGTCAAATCCGCGGCGCAATCTGCGATCGGCATGGCGGAAATGCTGGCCCATGAGATCAAGAACCCTTTGGCTGGGATCACCGGCGCTGCGCAGTTACTCAGCATGAATATATCGCAGCAAGACCTTGAACTAACTGACTTAATTGTCGCCGAGAGCCGCCGGATCGTGAAGCTGTTGGAGCAGGTCGAACAGTTTGGCAACCTGTCGCAGCCCGATTTCAGACCGGTTAATATTCACGATGTTCTAGACCGCGCACGGCGTTCGGCGCTTTTGGGTTTCGGCGCGCATATGAAAATCGTCGAGGACTACGACCCCTCGCTGCCTTTGGCCTATGGCGACCCTGATCAGTTTTTGCAGGTGATCCTAAATTTGTTGAAAAACGCTTCGGAAGCGGCCGATCCCAAAGGGGGAACAATCCGGCTGCGGACGTATTTCGAGCATTCGTTCAGACTGCGCCGCAGCGACGGGTCAGGACATTCGCTGCCGCTGCAGGTCGAGATCATCGACGACGGGCCGGGCCTGCCTGACAAGATTCGCAGCGACATCTTTGACCCGTTCGTTTCGGGAAAGGAAAACGGTACCGGCCTTGGGCTGGCACTGGTGAGCAAAATCATCTCGGACCATGACGGATGGATTTCCGCCGACTCGGTTCCGGGTCGAACGGTGTTTCGCATCTCGCTTAGGCGGGCGCCGCGCGACGCAACTTGAGACAACAAATGCCGATAAGAGCAAAATAAGGAGAGCACCCGATGGATGGAACAGTATTGGTCGCAGATGACGACCGCACGATCCGCACCGTTCTGACTCAGGCCCTGACGCGGGCCGGGTGCAAGGTGCACGCGACATCTTCGCTGACGACGCTGATGAGGTGGGTCGGTGAAGGCAAGGGTGACGTGGTGATCTCGGACGTGGTCATGCCGGACGGGAACGGGTTGGAGATGCTGCCCAAGATTGCGCAGGATCGACCCGGTTTGCCGGTGATCGTCATTTCGGCGCAGAACACAATCATGACGGCGATTCAGGCGGCCGAAGCGGATGCCTATGACTACTTGCCCAAGCCGTTTGACCTGCCGGATTTGATGAAGCGAACCGCGCGGGCGCTGGAGCAGAAACAGCGCGTTCAGACCGAAGTGGTTGAACCCACGGACGATCGCCCCGAAGAACTGCCTCTGGTTGGGCGCACACCGGTCATGCAAGCCTTGTATCGGCTGGTAGCGCGGGTGATGAATACCGATCTGTCCGTCATGATCTCGGGTGAAAGTGGTACGGGTAAGTCGCTGATTGCAAGGGCTATTCATGACTTTTCGGATCGTCGCACATTGCCGTTTGTCACCGCCACCGCTGCGGACCTTCGCGATCTGGAAGGCCCGGCGCGCGTCATGGCGCGTGTGCGCGGCGGCACGCTACTGATCGATGAAATCGCGGATATCGAGGACGAATTGCAGGCGCGGATCGTTCGCATGATGGATACGCCGGGCGACCACGTGCCCCGGTTCATGGCCACCAGCCAGTCGGACCTGACCGAAGCGATGGAGAGCGGGCGCGTGCGCCAGGATCTGTATTACCGGCTTTGCGGCGCGACAATCCACGTTCCGGCGCTGCGCGAACGGGTGGATGACATTACTTTGCTGGCCGACCACTTCCTTGCACGAGAGGAGCGTGAGCATGGCGCCAAACGTTGGCTCAGCCCGGATGCGGTTGAGTTGGTGCGCCGGTACTCATGGCCGGGCAATGTGAGGCAGCTTGAAAATGCGATCCGCCGTCTGAGCCTGACCAGCCGCGCAGACGAGATTTCCAAGGCCGAGGTCGAAATGGTTTTGGGTAGTCAGCCCGAAGCGGAGCCGGTTCTGGGTGACGGTGAACGCGAAAAACTGTCCGCGTCCGTGGCCCGTCATCTGCGTCGTTATTTTGATCTGCACGGCAACTTGTTGCCACCTCCGGGTCTGTACCAGCGGATTTTGCGCGAGGTCGAAGGCCCCTTGATCGAGCTTGCATTGGATGCAACTGGCGGAAATCAGGCGAAATGTGCCGATCTTCTGGGCATTAATAGGAACACGCTGCGCAAAAAGATTACAGATCTCGATATTCAGGTGACACGACGCCGCAAACTGATGTAATATCGCCACACAAAGCGTGGCATCCGGGTACACATCCGGCAACGACCACGAAATATGGCGGTAAGCCGCGCGAGCGGCACATCAGGGTGAGGGCAGACGGTGGCAACCCGAGCACAGAGCGGGCTGATCCTATCGATCAATCGGTGGAGGAAATCCCGAAAGCTGCGCAATTTTAGCACCTTGGGCCTGGTTTTGCTGGGTCCAGTGCTGGCTTTGGCCACATACCTTGTCATTGGCCCATTTAATCTGGGCACGACTGCACCGACATTGCGCCTGATCCTGCTGGCCGACCTGGTTTACGTTCTGGTGGTCGCGGCCTTGGTTTTGAGTCAGCTCGGCAGCCTGATCGCTGCGCGCCGGGCGAAATCTGCGGGCTCTCGGCTTCACCTGCGTCTGATAGGTGCTTTCACTCTGTTGGCTCTGGTTCCCACTGTGACGGTCGCGATTTTTGCGGGCCTTACTGTGAATATCGGTCTTGAAGGGTGGTTCTCGGATCGTGTTCGTCAGGTTGTCGGTTCATCTCTGACGGCGGCCGAGGCTTATGAGCAGGAACACCGCGAGGGGCTTACGCAAGACGCGACCGTACTGGCGCGTTTCTTGGACACGGCGCGCGCGCGTGACTACTATATCTCGGACGCCGAGCTACGTTCGGTTCTGGCGCAAGGGCAATCGCAAATCCAACGTGGTTTACGCGAAGCCTATGTCATTGATGGCAGTGGCGAAATCAAATCGCGCGGTGATCGGTCTTACCTGTTCAATTTTGAACCTCCAACGCCCGAGCAGATGATCGAAGCGACGGATAGTGGCCTTTTGATCATTGCAGACTGGCAGAATAGTGAATTCCGGGCATTGGTGCCTTTGCAAGCCTATCTGGACCGATACCTCTACGTCAGCCGTGAGGTGGATGGGCAACTTCTTACGCTTCTCGACGATACGAAGGAAACTGCACAGTTCTACCAGCAACTCGAAAGCGAGAGGGGCAGGGTGCTGTTTGAGTTTGGCCTGCTGTATCTGGGGTTCGCAGTGATTCTGATTCTTGCGGCAATGTCTCTGGGGATGTGGTTCGCGGAGCGTTTGTCGCGTCCCGTCGGGCGATTGACCACGGCGGCTCAGCGGGTCGGAGCCGGGGACTTGAGCGTTCAGGTCATCGAAGAAGCAAGCGATGATGAAATCGCCATGCTGGGTCGATACTTCAACCAGATGACCAGACAACTGAAAGGGCAGCGCGACACTCTGCTTGAGAATACACGTCAGATTGAACGCCGCCGCCGTCTGTTCGATTCGGTGCTCAGTTCGGTGACATCCGGCGTCGTGGGCGTGGATTCAGAGGGCTGCGTGACATTTGTGAACCGGTCGGCGGAACGCCTATTGGACTGGTCGCGCGGGGAAGAACACCTGGCAATCGGCATTGCGGTGCCTGAGTTCCTGCCTCTGTTCGAGAGCCTGAAGGAAAGCGGTCAGGAGGCCGTGCAAGGCGAAATCAAAGTGACCCGCAAAGGCAGGTTGGAAAATCTGTTGGTCCGCATGGCGACTCGGCGTGGCGAAGACGGCGGTCTTGAAGGGTACGTGGTGGCCTTTGATGACGTGACCGATTTGGTCAGCGCGCAGCGTATGGCGGCTTGGGGCGACGTGGCGCGGCGCATTGCCCATGAGATCAAGAACCCGCTGACCCCCATTCAACTAAGCGCCGAGCGGATAAAGCGAAAGTTCTCACGCAAATTGGATGAGGAAGATTGCGATAGCCTTGTATCCATGACGGACGTGATCGTGCGTCAGACCAATGACCTACGGCGAATTGTGGACGAGTTCTCGAAGTTCGCGCGTATGCCGGAACCCGACCGGCATGAAGAAAACGTCATAGAATTGGTGCGCGAGGCTGTCTTGCTGCAACAATCAGGTCAGCCAGATGTGCAGATTGATGCGACTTTGCCAGACCATCCGGTTCTGGCGGATGTTGATGCGACAATGCTGAATCAGGCTCTGACGAACCTGATCAAGAATGCCGGAGAAGCGATTGGAACCTTGAAACAAAAGGGTGCTCCGGAAAACCTGAAACCACAGATAAAAGTGGATATATCCTGTGATGACGCTGGGACGGTCATCACGATTGCAGATAACGGAATAGGGTTGCCCGAAGACAGGGCGCGGCTTTTTGAGCCATACGTAACCACACGCGACGAAGGGACAGGATTGGGATTGCCCATCGTCAAGAAGATCATCGAAGAACATGGCGGTGCGCTGACTTTGGAAGATGCACCGGTATTTGACGGACAGGACCATTTTGGCGCGATGGCCGTGATCCGTTTGCCGGGGGGCAAATTCTCCCAGACGGCGGCGCTACAGAAGCAGGCAATCAATATAAACAAACTGAAAGCAGGCCAAAGATGAGTGACATTCTGATCGTAGATGACGAACGCGATATTCGCGAGCTGGTGTCCGACATTCTGGAGGACGAAGGCTATTCAACCCGGCTGGCTGCCAACTCGGACGAGTGCATGGCGGCAATCAATTCGGAACCGCCGGGGCTTTTGATCCTGGATATCTGGCTAAAGGACAGCCGAATGGATGGGATCGACATCCTCACGGCCGTAAAGCGCGACAACCCGGATGTTCCGGTGGTCATCATCTCGGGCCACGGTAATATCGAAATCGCGGTGGCGGCGATCAAGCAGGGGGCATACGACTTTATCGAAAAGCCCTTTAACATAGACCAGTTGATGGTGGTGATCCGTCGCGCGATGGAGACCTCGCGCCTGCGTCGCGAAAATGCTTCGCTCAAGCGCAAGGAGGTCACGGATTCCGATATGATCGGCAAGTCCGCGGCCTTCCGTTCGATGCAGAGCCAGCTTGACAAGGTCACCAAGTCGAATGGTCGTGTGATGCTGAGCGGCCCTGCAGGGGCAGGCAAGGAAATCGCGGCTCGGTATATTCACGCGCATTCAAACCGTGCAAATGCGCCGTTCGTGACCGTTAACTGCGCGGGTATTGAACCTGAGCGCGTTGAGGAGGTTCTGTTCGGGCGTGAATCCTCGGAACGCGGTGTTGAGTCTGGGTTGTTGGAAGAAGCTCATGGCGGGGTGATTTATTTCGATGAAGTCGCGGACATGCCGCTGGGTACTCAGTCCAAGATCCTGCGGGTACTGGTCGATCAGCAATTCCAGCGTGTTGGCGGGTCTGACAAGGTTCGGGTCGATCTGCGCGTAATCTCGTCGACAAACAAGGATCTTGATGCAGAGATCGCGGCGGAACGGTTCCGCGAGGAGCTGTATCACCGTTTGAACGTCGTGCCGATTGACGTCCCTTCGCTTGAAGACCGGCGCGAGGATATACCGGTTCTGGCACAGCACTTCATAGAAATGTGCAACGAATCCCAAGGGTTGCCAGTGCGCGAGATTTCGGAAGAAGCGGTTGCCCTGCTGCAGACCATGACTTGGCCCGGCAACGTGCGCCAGTTAAAGAACCTGATCGAACGCGTATTGATCCTTGGCGACGGCACTGGGCCGATCGAAGCAAAGGAATTGCCTGCCGAAGACGAAAAGGCGGACGATTCCGGTCGTGTCGTTTTGTCTGGTACCTTGGCAACCCTGCCATTGCGCGAAGCGCGAGAGGCGTTCGAGCGTGAATACCTGCTGACGCAAATCAACCGCTTCGGCGGCAATATCAGCCGAACAGCCAGCTTTGTCGGTATGGAACGCAGCGCGCTGCACCGTAAGTTGAAATCGCTGGGTGTCGTGACGTCGAACAAGTCGGGCGCTCGGGTTGCTCAGTTGGACGAACCTGAACCGGCGGAATAAACCGCCGGTAGGTCACCCCGCCTGACCCGGTGTGATGATCTGGAAAGAGCCGTTGTCGAACTTTACAAAACACGACTCGGTGCTGAGCGGCGGCAATTTTGTCGTCGGCTGTGCCGGAACGCGTGATTTCACGTTCTGTTTGCAGGGCGGCAAACTTATCGGACGATACCCTTTTTTCGCCATGCATTGCGCCTCGACCGTGTTGCGCAGCCCTTGGTTGACGTCCACGGTATAGACCTGCCCGGGTTGCCACCATCCCGGTGAGCGATAACACCGCCCGTCTCCGTGGCAGTAGGTCCGCCCGGGCCAGTATGTCGGGGGGGATTGACGTACCTGGTTGGCCACAGGCGCGTCCTTGAGCGCCTGAACGCGGCACTCGGTGGTTTCTGTTTGCATGCGCGAGACACTTTCGCCTTCGCGGTAATACAGCGACAGAGGACCGCACGAGCTGAGGAACATAATAGGAATAATCAAGCGAAGTACTGTTTTCATACGCTTATCTTGCCTTGACTGAACATGTATGACAAATCAATTGACCGCTTTGGGGGCATCTGTCATTCAAAGATTTCAGGCAGAAGGGCCAAAAACATGAAGGTCATCATATGCGGTGCCGGTCAGGTTGGCTGGCAGATTGCACGGCACCTTTCGGGCGAATTGAATGACGTTACGGTGGTGGATAACAATCCAGACCTCGTGCGGCGCGCCACGGAAACGCTGGACGTTCAGGGGATCGCCGGGTTTGCCAGCTACCCCGACGTGCTAGAGCGTGCAGGCGCGCGTGACGCTGAGATGATCATTGCCGCGACGCATTCTGACGAAGTGAACATGGTCACTTGCCAGATGGCGCATTCGGTATTCTCGATTCAGCGGAAGATCGCGCGGCTGCGGTCAAAGTCCTACCTCGAGGCAATCCATTCGGACCTGTATCGTCGGGATCACCTTCCAATCGACGTGGTGATCAGCCCAGAGAGAGAAGTTGCGGCAGCGGCCATGCGCCGTCTGTCTGCCCCATCTGCCTTTGATACTGAAATGTTCATGGACGGGCAGGCGCAGCTTTTGGGGATTCGCATCGACGAAGACTGTCCGATCGTGAATACTCCTTTGCGGCAACTGACCGACCTGTTTTCCACCCTGAGTTCGGTTGTTGTTGGCGTTCGTCGCGAGGGTACGCTGTTTGCCCCCGAATCCGAAGACCAGCTATTTGTTGGGGATGAATGTTACGTCTTTGCCAGCGTCCAGGACGTGGACCGCACGATGGAAGTGTTTGGAAAGGCGCAAAAGAAACAGGATCGCGTAGTTATCGTCGGCGGCGGGAATGTTGGGCTCGAGGTTGCCCGCACGCTGGAAGAACGCGAAAGCCGCGTTCGTGCAAAAATCATCGAGCGCGATCGCCGCTGCGCGGAACTCGCGGCCGAGGCGCTGGAACGCACAATCGTTCTGAACGGCGACGGGTTGGATGCTGCGTTGCTGCGCGAGGCCGGGATCGAACGTGCCGATGCGATGCTGGCCGTCACAGATGACGACCGTGCCAATATGTTGGCCGCCGTTCGCGCCAAGGCCGAAGGCTGTGCGTTGGCGATTGCCTTGATCAATGATCCCAGCATGGTTGCCCTGATGGGACCACTGGGCATTGACGCCTATATCAACCCGCGTGCGACCACTGTCAGCTCGATCCTGCGCCACATTCGCCACGGGCGTGTGCGGCAAGTCTATTCCATCGGCGATGCCGAGGCCGAAGTGATCGAGGCCGAAGTTCTGTCCACCTCTCCGATGGCGGGTCAGAAACTGCGCGACATTGATTTTCCCGAAGGTGTTCTGGTTGGTGCAATCCGCAAAGGGGATGAGCTGTTTCGACCGAGCGGCAGCTTGCGGATCGAGGAAAAGGATGTGGTCGCGATTTTTGCCATGGCCAAGGACGTCCCCGAGGTCGAACGTTTGCTGCAGGTTTCGATTGATTTCTTCTGATGGAGCGGGCTCGGGCACAGAAGATCGGGTTGGTGCGGCGATTGCCGCTGTTCCTTCTCATCTGGGGTATTGCCGCATTGTCGATGTGGATACCCGCGATCTACGCACTGGCGCTGGATGACCACGATACATCGCGGTCCTTTTTCTATTCGGGGCTTTTGGGGCTGTTCGTCGTCGCAAGTATTGCGCTGGCGTCGTCCAACCGAGTTCCCCGTCGCGGGACTCTGGGGCAACTGGCCGTTTTGCTGGCCTGTTTCACGGTGCTACCGATATTTCTTGCCATTCCGCTACACGACGCGCTTGGGAATACGACATTCCTGAACGCCTATTTCGATATGGTTAGCGCGATGACCACGACCGGTGCCGATATATTTCCCAACCCTGATCGTTTGACGCCCTCGCTGCATTTGTGGCGTGCGCAAGTGGGATGGATGGGCGGTCTTTTGATGTGGATTTCTGCCGCCGCTATTCTGGCACCTTTGTCGCTTGGTGGGTTCGAGGTCACCGCACGCGGGCAGCCGGGTCGCCCGGTTTCTGGTGTCGCGCAGAGCGAAAAAGTGGACCCGCGCGGTCGCTTGATCCGAGTCACACGGACACTGACGCCGGTCTACGCAGGTTTGACCGCAGTGATCTGGCTGCTGTTGCTGATTGCAGGCGAGCAAGGGCTGACCGCGATTTGTCATGCCATGTCCACGATGGCGACCTCGGGTATCTCGCCTGTCGGCGGCCTTGAAGGGGCGCAGGCCGGTGTGACAGGAGAAGCAATCCTGTTTCTTTTCCTTTTCTTCGCGCTGTCTCGTCTTACGTTTTCGACCGATACGGCCATGACGGGATATTCACGACTGGATAAAGATCCTGAATTTCGGATCGGTCTGTTGATTGTCGGTTCCGTTGCGATCCTGTTGTTCTTTCGTGTTTGGGCTGGCGTCAACGAAATCGGTAACACGATGGAGCCGCTACAGGCGTTGAGTGTCATTTGGGGTATGACCTTTACGGCGCTGTCTTTTCTGACCACAGCCGGATTTGAAAGCGCCAATTGGAATGATGCGCAGCAGTTGTCTGGCCTTGGCACGCCCGGATTGATCCTCATGGGGCTGGCGTTGATCGGCGGCGGCGTCGCAACCACGGCAGGAGGGGTCAAACTATTGCGGGTATTTGCCCTGTACCTCAATGGCGCGCGCGAGATTGACCGGCTGATCTACCCGTCCTCGGTCAGCGGGGTTGGCGGTGGCAACAGGCGCATCCAAAGCGATGGCGCCTTTATTGCCTGGATCTTCCTGATGATGTTTGCGTTGACCGCAGCGGCGTTCAATTTGCTGCTGGCAGCGACAGGGGCCGGGTTTGAGCAGGCTATGGTTCTGACCGTTGCAGCGCTCAGCACGACTGGCCCGTTGATTGAACTGGCCACCGATGTTCCGTTGCGATTGGTCGATTTGTCAGCAGGCGCAAAGCTGACGATGTGTGCTGCAATGGTAATTGGCAGGCTGGAAACCCTGGCGATTATTGCTTTGATTACACCGGCGCTCTGGCGGGGCTGAGAATCCACACCCGCAGAATGTCTTATTTTTCATCTGGAAACTCGGTTAACGACACTCCATACTCTGCCGGAGGGAGCGCGTTGGTCCGCAGCGCGTAGCAAGAACAATGGCGAGATTATAAAAATATGGCTTCGGACAGACAGAATCTGCAGGACGCGTTCCTGAATAATGTAAGAAAAGCAAAAGTCCCGGTCACGATATTCCTGATCAACGGTGTGAAATTGCAAGGTGTAATCACTTGGTTCGATAATTTCTGCGTCTTGTTGCGCCGCGACGGACAGTCGCAGTTGGTCTACAAGCACGCGATTTCGACCATCATGCCGTCGCAGCCGATCAGCCTGTATGAGGGCGAAGACGCCTCTTGATGGAACACGATAGGACGCGCACCCGCGCTTGGGTGCTGCATCCGGAAATCAAGTCAGATGAACAGCGCCGCGTCCCCGAACCGGCGCTGGAAGAAGCGGTGGCGCTGGCTGCCGCTTTGCCCGATCTTGACGTGATCGGATCGGAAATTGTGCGCCTGCAACGTGCCCAGCCCGGTTTGCTTTTCGGAAGTGGCAAGATTGAGGAACTGGCAGAGCGGCTGCACGACAACCAGATCGAACTGGTTCTGATCGACGGGCCGGTTACCCCCGTTCAGCAGCGCAACCTTGAAAAAGCCTGGAAGGTCAAAATCCTTGATCGGACGGGTCTGATCCTTGAGATTTTCAGTGACCGTGCGCGGACCCGCGAGGGTGTTCTGCAGGTCGAGATGGCGGCGCTCAGCTATCAGCGGACACGTCTGGTTCGGGCGTGGACCCACCTTGAACGGCAGCGGGGCGGGCTTGGATTTGTCGGTGGACCCGGCGAAACCCAGATCGAAGCTGACCGGCGCGCTATTGACGAACAGCTTGTACGCTTGCGGCGGCAGTTGCAGAAGGTGGTCAAGACGCGGACGCTGCACCGGGCCGCACGCGCCAAGGTGCCATATCCCATCGTTGCGCTGGTGGGGTACACGAACGCCGGGAAGTCAACGCTGTTCAACCGATTGACCGGGGCCGAAGTGATGGCCAAGGACATGTTGTTCGCCACCTTGGACCCGACCATGCGCCGGGTTGAACTGCCTGACGGCCCCGAGGTGATCCTGTCGGATACGGTGGGCTTTATCTCGAACCTGCCGACTGAGCTGGTCGCGGCCTTCCGTGCTACGCTGGAAGAAGTTTTGGGGGCGGACATCATTGTCCACGTCCGCGACATCAGCCACGACGAAAGCGATGAGCAAGCTCGGGATGTCGAAACGATCCTGACTTCGCTTGGGGTCGACGATGAGCGTCCGCGGCTTGAGGTCTGGAACAAGATCGATCTGCTGAGCGACGACGACCGCGAAGCCGCCATCGCGCGCACGGATCGCGATCCTGCGATCTTTGCGATTTCCGCGGTGACGGGTGAAGGGATAGAGCCACTATTGGCCGATATCGCGGTCAAGCTACAGGGCGTCCGGCACGAAACGACCTTGAAATTGGGTTTTGCCGAGGGCGACAAGCGCGCGTGGCTGTTCCGTCAGGATGTTGTCCAGTCTGAAAAGCAGGGGGACGATGGGTTCCAGATCACGGTTCTTTGGACCGACAAACAAGCCGCGCAGTTTGCGGCCCTCTAAGGATCAAGCGCCGTCGATCTGTCTTTGATAGTCTTCGGCGTCGAACCAACCAAGCGAAGATTGCACCTTGTTGTCCGTGGTCATTTCCCATTCTTCCCAACCGCGTGTGACAACGTGATTTCCGGTTCGGGCATGATGCCCTTCCAAGGTCCAGACAAAGATGGCGTGGGTTCCTGCCCATCTTAGCATGTCGCATCGTACTTCGAGGTCCGGGAAGTCGGCAAAGAAGCCCCGCGCCATGTCTGCAATTGCTGCGCGTCCGACGAAAGGCTCGCCGCGATTGATCTCAATTTTCCCGTCCGGTGCGAAAAAGCTGGCGACCGCTTCAGGATCGCCCGAGCTCCACGCGATCGCGTAGTCCCGCGCGAGGTTGTTCAACGTATCCCGAATACTGGCCATGAATACCCCCGGTTCAAATCGCTGACCCCTGGGATCGTAAGCCAAAACAAGGGTCTGCGTCCACGGAAGCGCAAAAAAGGGGCGGGGACTTGCCGAAAGATGGCCTCAGCGCGGCACCAAATTCGTCACACCGACAGCGGCTGCACGGGCCAGATCAAGGTCCAGCGACATCGGAATATACTCTCCACGCCGCCAGAGTTGCGCCTGATCGTCATAGTAGCGCGACAGGAAATGACCGGATTGACCAGTGGCCGTGATGAAGACCGAGCTGTCAGGGTCCGCGAAATCATAGACGCCCCGATAGCCCGCGCCGTGTACGTTCTGGAACGGGTCCGGGCCTTCGCCCGAAGTGCGCCCGCGCAGCAGGGTATTGTCGCCGCCGCTGGTGGATTGGCGGATATTGACGAAGAACCGCAGAACGGGGACCGAGCCCAGAACCGGGTGATCATGGGTGGCCTGATGCGCGTCGCCCCAGCGCAGAGATTCCAGCGATCCGCCATATTTCTCGGAAATCCAGATCAGCGCGTCATCCAACGCCATTCGAGCCATGTCTGTGCAGGTCTCGACCGGAGCGCTCTGACGCACGTCACACCAAACCGCCGCGCCGTCGATATCGCGGTAGACGCGTTCGATGAATAGCGGCTCGACATGTTTGTATTCGGCAGCCAGCGGGCCAAGCTCGTCCGAGATCAGACGGATTTGCAATGCGCGCAGCCAAGCGGCATAGATCAGCGGCTCGGGCAGGTGTTCGTTCATCTCGCCGTTCCACTCGGCCAGCAGACCCAGCGCGATCTGGCGCTGACGCTCGGGCGTGCCTTCGGGGGCCGAAGCGCCGGTGAACCAAAGGTCTGCGCCGATCAAGGGCAGCAGCGAGCGGGCGGTAAAGCTGACGGTGTCCAGTTGCGCCTCGATAAAACTGTCACGCGTGTGAACTTCGCGCGATTGCATAAGGCGTTCCCAGCGGTGAATGCGCTGCGTGTCACCCCATTCATATGAGACATGCTCGGGGAAGGGGCGGTCTATGACCTTATTGTTTGTATTGCCCAGAA
Source organism: Ruegeria sp. BB6 (assembly GCF_056539385.1). Taxonomy (NCBI): domain Bacteria; kingdom Pseudomonadati; phylum Pseudomonadota; class Alphaproteobacteria; order Rhodobacterales; family Roseobacteraceae; genus Ruegeria; species Ruegeria sp. BB6. The sequence goes on along the minus strand of NZ_JBQFUW010000001.1, from coordinate 161,409 downwards.
TGCCACCAGCCGGGGCCACAAATTCGGGGTTGTCCGCATAGGGAAGGCGACCCTGCCAGCGGTTTTCGGTCAGCCAACCGGGTGTCGGGATGCGCCCACGGCTTTGGTTGCGCAGGTCGCGCTTGGGCATGGCCCCGATCAGCTTCATGCCGATCGTGTCCTTGTCCACCAAGGACAGATTCTGAGACGGGGCGATGAACAGTTCGGCCGCGTCAATCGCCTGCGGCACGGTATCGGAATTCATCAAGGCCATCGACGCGGTCATCGACGTGTCCCGCGCACTCAGGGCGGTCCAGGACAGCGATGCGACGTGACCCGGCGGTGTGATGGTTCCCAGGTCGTAGTGGCTGCCGGGCAGAACCGGGCCGTTTTCCGTCCATCGCAGGGTCAGAGTGATGGGCGCCTCGTCCTTGATCTCGATGATCGAGGGGCGGTTGCGGAATGTCTTGTACCCGTCGGGGGTCAGGTATTCTTCGGGATTGTCGGGGTTGAGCTGTTCAATATGAACGTCCTGATCATCCAGATAGGACGAAGTCAGCCCCCATCCCAGACGATCGCTGCGCCCCGCCATGACCGAGGGGATGCCCGGAATCGTCGCGCCGATGACACCGCCTTTTTCCAGTTCCAGCCGGGCCAGATACCAAACTCCGGGGGCGGTGAACCCCAGATGCGGATCGTTGGCCAGCAGCGTCCCGCCAATGGCAGATCGTGATGGTGCGGCAGTCCAGGCGTTTGACGCACCGGCCAGCCCACGTTTTGGGAACGGCGAGAGCGGACTGCCGGGCATGGGCGATCCGGCGGCATATCGGGGCACGCCCGGGAACAGGGCGGCATATTCGGGCAGGGCCGCGATCCCGGCACCGGGTACATCGGGCAGGATATCCGCTAGCCGCGCCGGGTTGTTCAGCAAAAGCGAGGTGCGCGCCCTCAGCACCTCATCCTCAAGATGGCCCGACAACTGAAGGCTCATCAGCTTGATCACAGCGATGCTGTCACCGGGTTGCCAAGGGGAAACCGGCGCGTTGAACAGAAACATCTCGGGCGCGCCGCGCCCAAGCGCCATCTCATTGATCTCGTCCAGCCGCGCGTTAACCCCCGCAGCGTAAGCTCGCAGCGCGGCCTTGGTGTAGTCGTCCTGTACGTCGACCGAGCGATGGGCGAGGCCATAAAGGTCAAACCGACGCAGCAGTTTGTCGATTGAAACCGTGCGAGCGCCGAACACTTCGGACAGACGCCCCTGCGCGGTGCGTCGCAAGACGGTCATCTGCCAAAGCCGGTCCTGCGCATGTGCATACCCAAGCCCGAAGAAGACATCCGGGTCGGTCTCGCCCAGAATATGCGGCACATTGGCGGTATCGCGCACGATTTCCACGGGCGCAGTCAGTCCGCGCACCTCGACGGTCTGATTGTATTCGGGCAGGGATTGGCTGGCTAGAAAATAGACCAGAAGTACAGCGGCCACAGTAAGAAGAACGAGGCCCGTGGCAACGCGCACCAGCCAACGAAATACTAATCCCATCTGAGGCTCATTTTCTGATCTAGCTCCGTTTGGCGTCAGAGTAGTGGAAGCCCATCCCAACCGAAAGAGGAACGCCGGCAGAATGTGCATCTTTGCGCAACGTCGCAAAGAAAAACCCCTGCCACAGAGACGCGCCCATGGCAGGGGTTAAGCACTGAGGGGGTTAGTGCTGACTTACGGAATGATCCGCGTATATTTTGTCCCTTCGACTGTCGCGCCGATCTGCAGGCCCGCCTGACCGAAGACGGCTGCCAGAACCGGCGAGCGCAACGTTGTTGTGTCCGTCGAGAGCGAGTCGCCCTGATCGCTGACCACATATCCGATATCGGCGCCGGCGGTCCAACCGCTGGAGCGGCGGAAGTCATTCAATGCGTCCTGCGTCATAAAGAACAGAACGTGGGCATATTGCTGTGCGCCGACCTGCAATCCAGCGGTGCCTTTTACGGCTGAATAGTAGTCTACCGTCGCACCGTTGATCCGCAATGCGCCGCGGCCGTAACCACCGCCAAAGACGAACCCGGCCTCGGTTATCAAGGGCATGACCAGCATACCGTTGGCTTTTTCCGCGATCTCTACCGTGTTCGGATAGCGAGAATACATTTCGGTCAGCGTGGCATCGACGCGCGCGTCGATCGTGGCCGCGTTCGAGTTGCCGACGCCGTTGCCGCAAGCTGCGGTCAGGGTCAGCCCGGCCATGCCAAAGGCAAAGCCACGACGACTTAGTCGAATGGGATTGGAACTGCTCATTGTTTTTTCTCTGTATGACTGCCTGAATTGTCGGGTGTTCCCGATCTTGTGGGCGAGGATACGCCTATTGAGTCCACCTGTCACGGGAAAGCTGCACCGCCCCTGTTCTCAATAGGCGAATTATCGCGAAAGTTTGAGGTATTAGCGTTGAAGGTGACGGGCTACCTCTGGGGCAAAGTAGGTCAGGATGCCGTCACATCCTGCGCGCTTGAACGCGAGAAGGCTTTCCAGCATGACCTTTTCCCCATCCACCCAGCCGTTCTGCGCAGCCGCCTGAATCATCGCATATTCACCGGATACCTGATAGGCGTAGGTCGGTGCGCCAAACGTGTCTTTCACCCGACGGCAGATGTCCAGATAGGGCATGCCCGGCTTGATCATGACCATGTCGGCACCTTCGGTCAGATCACGCTGGATCAGGCGCAGGGCTTCGTCTGAATTGGCTGGGTCCATCTGATATGTTTTCTTGTCGCCGGTCAGCGCGCCCGACGCCCCGACAGCATCGCGGAACGGGCCGTAAAATGCGCTGGCGTATTTAGCGGCGTAGCTCAGGATCATCACATTCTTGTGGCCTGCGGATTCCAGCGCGCGACGCATCGCTCCGATCCGGCCGTCCATCATGTCAGATGGCCCGATGATGTCGGCCCCCGCATCAGCCTGGGCCAGCGTCATTTTCACCAACGCTTCGACCGTCTGATCATTCACAATCTCGCCATCGACAACGTACCCGTCGTGGCCGTTGATGTTGTAGGGGTCCAATGCAACATCCGTCATCACTGCAATGTCCGGGGCTGCGGACTTGATGGCGCGAATGGCACGGTTGGACAGGTTGTCGGGGTTCCATGCCTCGGCGCAGTCTTCGGTCTTTAGGCTGGGGTCGGTGTATGGGAAGATGCAGATCGCGGGAATACCAAGTGCCTGCGCTTCGACTGCGGCCTTCGCAATCAGATCGACCGAACGGCGAACGACACCCGGCATGGATGGCACGGGTTCTTCGATGCCTTCACCATCGCGCACAAAAACCGGCCAGATCAGATCGTCGACGGTCAAGGAGTTTTCGCGCACAAGGTTCCGCACCGCCTGAGATTGACGCACTCTGCGAAAACGGGTCATTGGAAAAGGGGCGATGGTCGGTTTCATGTCGCGCTCTCCTTGAATAATCCTGCATTGGGTGGCATGAATTCGGCGTAGTCTCAAGGGTAACGATGGACGCGGCAGTGCGAAGAGGGTCCCTAAGGACAGTGAACAAAGGGCTGGCGCGTGGACGTATACTCTTCGATCTTTGAACTTATTGACATGCGCAGCTTTTCCAATCTTTGGTATTGGATCGTGCTGGCGGTTCTATGGTCCTCGGCAAGTCATTGGGCCATGGGTGTGCCGCATGATCTGGTCGTGCGCGCGCGCCGTATGGGCGGGCAGGCCGAGAAAGATCTTATGGATATCGTCAGGATCAACAGGAATCGGCTGTTGTACATCGCGGATGTGTCCGGGCTGGTTATTTTTGCGCTGAGTTGCTTCTGCTTTACGGGGCTGGCGACGCTTGGTTTTTATTACGGTGTAGAATTCGCGCAGGCGGTATTTCTGCTTTTGTTTCCGCTGTGCGTTGTGATGCTGATCAACATATCCGCCGCGCGCAAATTGCGACGCGCAGAGGCCGGTATGGAAATCGTTTCAAAGATTCTGTCGCGATGCAGAATCTATACGCAGATCGTCGGGATGATTTCGATCTTGATCACATCGCTCTGGGGTATGTATCAGAACTTTTCGATCAGCGTTCTGGGATAGAGAATTCGGAAAGGCAAGGCGATGACGGCTCCGAACCATGTAACGGTTGGCGGCGCCCCCGAAGGGTTTGACGCACAGCTTGTTCTGAACGAAATGACCCGGACCGGCGGTCCGGTCTGCCATGTCGCGCGTGATGACAAGCGGATGGAAGCGATGCGCGCGGCGCTTGCCTTCTTTGCGCCAGACGTCCCTGTTTTCGTGTTTCCCGGCTGGGACTGCTTACCCTATGACCGGGTTTCACCGAATGCGGATATCGCGGCGGCGCGGGTCGCGACCTTGGCGGCTCTGGTCCATCAGATGCCAGAACGTTTCGTGTTGCTGACAACTCTTAACGCGGCAACACAGCGCGTTCTGGCGCGCGAAGTGCTGAAGCAGGCCGCATTTACCGCACGAGTGAATCACCGCGTTGACGAAAAAGCCCTGCGCGCGTTTCTGGTGCGCATGGGTTTTACCCAAAGTCCCACCGTTATGGAGCCCGGGGACTATGCCGTTCGCGGCGGTATCATCGACATTTTCCCACCCGGAGAGTCCGGCCCCGTGCGGCTGGACCTGTTCGGAGACGTTTTGGACGGCGCGCGCCGGTTCGATCCTGTCTCGCAACGGACGACCGAAAAGCTTGAGGTTGTGGAACTGGCCCCGGTGTCTGAGGTCATTCTGGACGAAGCCGCCATTACCCGGTTCCGCCAGAACTACCGCATCGAATTCGGCGCGGCGGGCACCGATGATCCTCTGTACGAGGCGGTGAGCGCGGGGCGCAAACATCAGGGCGTTGAACATTGGCTTCCATTCTTTCACGAAAGGCTGGAGACCCTTTTCGACTATCTGCCGGGGGCCACGATCTCGCTGGATGATCAGGTGACGCCTGCGCGTCTGGCGCGGTGGGATACGATTGCTGATCAGTATGAAACCCGGCGTCTGGCGTTGGAAAACCGCTCCCGCATGGACACGGTTTATAAGCCCACGCCTCCCGGATTGCTGTATTTGGACGATGCGGCGTGGGAACAGGCGGTTGGTGACCGGCGGGTAATGCAATTTAGCCCTCTGCCACAGGCCAGTGGGCCGGGTGTAATCGACGCGGGCGGGCGGATCGGGCGCAATTTTGCGCCTGAGCGTCAGCAGGAAAGCATTAGCCTGTTTGGGGCGCTGGCCGCTCATATCACCGACAAGATGACAAAAGGCCCGGTGCTGATCGCCTCCTATTCCGAAGGCGCGCGGGAACGTCTGACCGGATTGATCGAGGATGAAGGTCTGGCCGAGGCGATCCCCGTCACCGATGGCACGCGCGTCGGCAAACGTGGGCTGCATCTGGCTGTCTGGGCGTTGGAACATGGGTTTGAAGCCCCCGGCCTGACGGTCATTGCTGAACAGGACGTGCTGGGTGATCGCCTGATCCGTCAGCCCAAGAAACGCCGCAAGGCCGAGAATTTCCTGACCGAAACCCAATCCCTCAGCCCCGGCGATCTGGTGGTGCACGTGGATCACGGTATCGGGCGATATATCGGGATGGAGGTCGTCACCGCCGCCGGTGCCGCCCATGAATGTCTGCTGCTGGAGTATGCAGAACAATCCAAACTGTATCTGCCGGTCGAAAACATCGAACTGCTGTCCAAATACGGCCATGACGAAGGTTTGCTGGATCGCTTGGGTGGCGGCGCTTGGCAGGCCAAGAAAGCCAAGCTGAAAGAGCGCATCCGCGAGATGGCGGACAAGCTGATCCGCATCGCCGCCGAACGTGCGCTGCGCAAAGCGCCCGTGATGGACCCGCCGCCCCACGCGTGGGAGGAGTTCAGCGCCCGTTTTCCCTATCAGGAAACCGACGACCAGCTGCGCGCGATTTCCGAGGTGATGGAGGACATGCACTCGGGCGCGCCGATGGACCGTCTGATCTGTGGCGATGTGGGCTTTGGCAAGACCGAGGTCGCCATGCGCGCCGCCTTTGTCGCCGCCATGTCAGGTGTTCAGGTGGCCGTGGTTGCGCCGACCACGCTGCTGGCCCGCCAACACGCCGCCAGCTTTAAAGAGAGGTTCCGGGGCTTCCCGCTGGAGGTTCGGCAGTTGTCGCGCTTTGTCTCTGCAAAAGACGCTCAGCAAACACGCGACGGCCTGGCGCGCGGCACGGTGGATATTGTGATCGGCACCCATGCGCTGTTGGCCAAGGGGATACGGTTCAACAATCTGGGCCTGCTGATCATCGACGAAGAACAGCATTTCGGCGTCGGTCACAAAGAGCGCTTGAAACAACTGCGCTCGGACATCCACGTTCTGACCCTGACCGCCACGCCGATCCCGCGCACGCTGCAACTGTCGCTAACCGGAGTGCGCGACCTGTCGATAATCGGCACACCGCCCATCGACCGTCTGGCCATCCGCACTTATGTCAGCGAGTTCGATGCGGTGACAATCCGCGAGGCGTTGCTGCGGGAACATTATCGCGGTGGGCAAAGTTTCTATGTGGTCCCGCGCATCTCGGACCTGCCCGAGATTGAGGAATTCCTGAAAGAGCAACTGCCCGAACTGACCTATGTGGTCGCCCACGGGCAGATGGCGGCGGGCGAACTTGATGACCGGATGAACGCCTTCTACGACGGCAAATATGACGTTCTGCTGGCAACAACGATTGTGGAAAGCGGGCTGGATATTCCAACCGCGAACACGATGGTTGTGCATCGGGCGGATATGTTCGGCCTTGCGCAGCTCTATCAGATACGCGGCCGGGTGGGGCGCTCAAAGACCCGCGCCTATGCCTATCTGACAACGAAACCTCGTCAGAAACTGACCGCAACGGCCGAGAAACGCCTGCGCGTTCTGGGGTCGCTGGATACGCTGGGCGCCGGGTTCACGCTGGCCTCTCAGGATTTGGACATTCGCGGCGCGGGCAACCTGCTGGGCGAGGAACAATCGGGCCAGATGCGCGATGTGGGCTATGAACTCTACCAGTCGATGCTGGAAGAAGCGATTGCCAAGATCAAAGCCGGTGAGATGGAGGGGCTGTCGGACTCTGACGACCAATGGGCTCCGCAGATCAATCTGGGTGTGCCCGTTCTGATCCCCGAGGATTACGTGCCCGATCTGGATGTGCGTCTGGGCCTCTACCGTCGCCTCTCGTCGCTCTCGACCAAGGTCGAACTGGAAGGTTTTGCAGCGGAACTGATCGACCGCTTTGGCAAACTGCCGAAAGAGGTCAACACTCTGATGCTGGTCGTGCGGATCAAAGCAATGTGCAAACGCGCCGGTATTGCGAAGCTGGACGGTGGGCCAAAGGGCGCGACGATCCAGTTCCACAACCACAAATTCGCGTCGCCTCAGGGGTTGGTCGAATTTATCCAGAACCAACGTGGGCTGGCCAAGGTCAAAGACAACAAGATCGTCGTGCGGCGCGATTGGAAAAAGGACAGCGACAAGATCAAGGGTGCGTTTTCTATCGCGCGGGATCTGGCAGAAAAGGTAATGGCCGAGAAAAAGGCCAAAACCTAAGGTGCATTGAGAGCTAGCTTGGCGGGCGTACTAATCGCCCGCAACAAATGTGCACAACTGCCACTGGCCGGTGTCTGATTTGGCGAACGCGGCGCGATACCCGACCATCGGCCAAAGAAATTTGCCGTGCATGTAGCCTTGGCCGCCATCGGTCAACAGAACCTGCTGATAGTCATCAAACTCGGAATACTCGCGGACGATGACGACTTCGTAGCTGATCAAATCCAGAATGGGCGCACCAAGGTTCGGGCTTTGGCGCAGAGTCACATCCTCGGCGCTGACGAAATAAGCCATGTAGGGGTCCAGCGAGGCGGGTAGGGTGATCTGCCATTGATGCGGCATCCAGAACTCGCCTTCGTCGTTGAAATATCCGGGTTGAGCGAGCGTATGCTCCATATCCGTCCAAAACCATTCACTGATTTTGTCGGCGTGCCTGCGATCCTGTTCAGGCAGCGTCTCAGGATCGAGAACCAAACGTTCGCGCAATTCTTCTGGGCCTCCGTCCCCTCCGTGACTGAGATAAATGTCGGGGCAGGCCGCGGCGATAACTGCTTCGGTGTCGCGCGCTTTTATTTTGGCCAGCAAATCAGTGCGAAACGCCACGAGGGTTGGATCCTGATCCGCCTCGTCTACCGGAGGGAATGACTGGCGATCCGCCAGAGCAGGGCCGCAAATGACAGCGGCTAGCATTGCGATGTATTTCATTCTGCGGCCCTCATCGCCGCCTGAGCGCAAAAACAGGATGCGCCAACAGCCCGGTCAGCGCGGGCCAGAGCCAGGTCCAGCCGTTGGCTGATTTGCTTGATCTCGTCGGCCTCGCCGCGCGCTTTCAGGCAATCGTACAACCCCTTGAGGCTCCAGACGTTGTCAGGGTGGATCGAGGCGCGGCTAAGTGTGCCGCCTAATCCCAAATCCTCGCGATAGACTGCTTCGGCCTCGGCGGTGTGACCTTGTTCAAACAGCAACGCACCCAATGCGTGACGGGTCGGCTGCATCCAGCCCCACGGCTCATCATAGGGCAGGTTGTCGTCCAACTCGACCGAGCGTCGCAGATGCGCATAGGCGGCATCGTAATTCTCTTTGCGGTACTCGATCTCGCCCCGCAGCATTTCCCGCGCGACATCCAGAAGGTCGACAACACGGTTGTTGTGCAACAGCCGCGTATCGGGGACGCGGGCTTTGGCGGCAAGAAAAAGCTGTTCCTCGGCCTCGGCTTCGGGCACCTGACCGGTCGCTGCAAAAGCGATGGCGCGTGCATAGTAGGTCGTTGCGGTCAGGGTAAGGAAAAGATCGGTGTCCTCGGGTGGCTCAAGCGCCTTGGCTTCTTCCCAGCGACCAAAGCGGATCAGGATGTGCGGCCCCATAGACATGTAGCTTTCAAAATAATCCGCCATCGGAGGGCTTTCGATGCGCAACATTTCTTCGGGCGTGGTGTCCCACATGCCCTGATTGGCGCGCAGGGCGGGTTCGATCTGACCCAGAAATAACGCGCCGTAGATGACAAAGTGATAATCGTGTTGGCGATAGCCGGTGTATATGTTGAAGGCGCCTTCGCGCTCATAATACTTCAGGTCTGCTTCGATCGCTTTTTCGTTCCAGTGAACGACGTTCTGGTAGTGACCGCACAGAACGTCGATATGAGTGGGCATGTGTACCAGATGACCTGCATCAGGCACCAAGGTGCGCAGGATGTCCCCAGCTTTCAACGCTTTCTCGGGGGTCGGCGACATCTCCATCAGGTGTACATAAAGATGCAGAAGGCCGGGATGAGACATGGCCGCTGGATCATTCGCCATGGCGTCTTCCAGCACGTCTTGCGCTTCGAGCGTCGCTGCACCCTCGGCCGGTTTCCCTGTTTTCAAATCCCACATCTGCCAGGGCGTCAGGTTCAACAGCGATTCAACGTAGATGGTGCGCAGGTCCAGATGGTCGGGTAGCTCGGCAAAGGCTGCGCGCATGGCGTCCGCGAAATCGTGGTCCCATTGGTGCATATCGCCCGTTGGGGCGCCCTGCGGATATCGGGCAGGCAGCGCGCGGATCAGCGCCTGTTCCACCGGAGTGCAACCGTCGGACAAAGCAAGCGCGCGTTGGGTTGCGTCATAAGCCAGCGTCAGCGCCTTCTTCTTCCCGCGTTCATCCAGAAGATCCCAGGGCAGGTTATAGTTTGGGCCAGCGGCATAGGCGACACCCCAGTGCGCCATTGCACAATCCGGGTCAGCTTCGACAGCGCGTTGGAAGCAGACGACGGCCTCATCGTGATTATAACCGTAGGTCCAGACCAACCCACGGTCGAACCAAAGCTGCGCTTCGGCTGAGGTGGTTGTGACCGCACATGTATGTGTGCCCAGATCGTAATAATCGCTCATTGAAAATCTCTCCTCGGATTGAGGGGAGACTAGCCTGATTCACCGGGACTGCACAGATCAGGCGAGCAATCTGTTTTCGATCCGCCCCATGTGCAGCATAAGGCCAAAGCCCAGCGTGCTCATCGTCAGAATTCCGGCCGCCAGAGGCGCGATTGAGCCGTCAAACAGCAGACCAATCGGTGCTGCAATCGCGGCGGCGAAGACCGTTGAAATCGCTCCGATGACCGAGGCTGCCATGCCTGCGATGTGGCCCATCGGCTCCATCGCGATGGCGTTCAGGTTGCCCATGGTCATACCTGCCATGAAAAACACAGCGGTCTGCCAGCTTACGAAAACGGCGAAGGACACACTTGGCGACAAGTCTGCCGTGTTCAGAATGATGACCGAGGTTGTAAACACGATCTGAGCACCCAGAACCCACGTCACGATTCTGCGCATGCCCAGCTTGATAACCAATGCCGCGTTCAGCAGGCTGGCAGAGCCAGACATCAGCGCCACGAAACCGAACCAGAACGGAAAGCTCTCGGCGCTGTCGTGGATGATGTCATAGATTGGCTGCACCATCGTCAGCATGGTGAACAGCATCCCCAGGCACAAAGTTTGCACCATGATCGAAACCCGCACGGTCGGGTGCGCAAACATGTGCCGTGCGGCATCCATCATCAAGGGCAGGCAAAGCGGCCTGCGGTTTTCAACTGCAAGAGACTCGGGCAGGCGCAATCCCATCCAGAAGATGGTGATCAGAGAAAACACTATGAACGAGGCAAAAATTCCCCTCCACCCGGTCAATGCGATAACACCGGCCCCAAGCATGGGCGCAATCGCAGGGACCAGAGTGAAGATCATCATGGCGATCGAGACAATGCGCGCCATCTCTCGGCCCGAATAAAGGTCGCGGATAACGGCCATGGCCACAACGCGCGGTGCCGCGCTGCCAATGCCTTGAACGACGCGAGCAATCAGCAGCATTTCCAACGAGGAGCTGGTCCACGCAACTGCAGCGGCCAGGATATACAGTGCGGACCCGACGTAGATGACCGGTTTGCGGCCAAAAGCGTCAGAAAGAGGACCGGTGAAAAATGTCCCAATCCCCATACCCAACACAAACGATGTCAGGATCAACTGAGCCTTGTTCACATCGTTAGGGCTAAGCTGCGCGCCAATTTCAGGAAGGGCGGGCAGCATGGAATCGATCGAGAACGCGATTGTTGCGAACATCATCGCGACAAGTGCGACGAACTCTCCCCGAGACATGCGATCAGCCATTTCAACCTCCTGACCCGATCGCGCTATCACGGTGGGTCAGGTGGCGCCAGAGATCAATTGTGCACAGAGGTCTGTGCTAATTTGCAGGGGAAGCCTCAAGCTGAGACATGATTTCACCGATCACACGCTCCCACATTTCCGGTGGTTGGGCACCGGGAACCGCGTGCTGGTTGGCGACGATGAAGGTCGGCACAGAGCTTACCCCCATCTGGCGCGAATGCGTGTCGCGGTCGCTGATATCCTGACGATCGGCATCTGATTTCAGCAGTTTCAGCACGACGGCCGCGTCCATGCCGATGCTATCGGCAATATCGGCCAGTACTTCGTGATCTCCGATGTCGCGGGTCTGTACGAAATAGGCGTCGAACAGGGCGTCAACGGCTGCGTTTTGCTTCCCTTCGATCCCGGCCCAATGGATCAGGCGGTGGGCGTCCAGCGTGTTGGGCGTGCGCTTCATCCCCTCGAAATTGATCTTGAGGCCGGCATTTTCCGCGTGCTCGACGACCGGAGCATAGGCCCGGACAGCACCGTCCTTGCCGCCAAACTTGCGTTCCAGATACTCGCGGCGGTCCATGCCTGCGTCGGGCATATCAGGGTTAAGCTGGAAAGGGTGCCATTCGATGACAAAGGGATGATCTGGGATCGCGGCCAGCGCCTTGTCCAGATGGGTCTTGCCGATATAGCACCACGGGCAGATCGGGTCGGACATGATGTCAAGTTTGACGGTCTGGGTCATTCGGTGGTCGCCTTGAAATAGGCCGGAAGCGCCCGGCGCAGGAGTTTGCCATTGCCGCCGGTTGGCAGCTCGGGCAGGTGGACAAAGGCGCGCGGCTGTTTGTAGCGCGCCAGATTTGCCTCGACATAGGTGCGCAACGCATCTTCGTCCAGCTTTTCCGGGCCGGTATAGAAAGCAGCGATCACGAATGTGTCCTGTTTTACCTCAACTGCCGCAGCGCCAACCTGTGTGATGCCGGGGTATTGGGACAGCACGGCCTCAACTTCGACCGGGGACACGCGATACCCGCCAGCGTTCATCATATCGTCGTCGCGGCCCAGATAGGTGATCTGCCCATCTACCGCCATTGCACCCTGATCCCCGGTCAGAAACCAATCGCCCTGCATCCGTGCCTGCGCTTCGTCCGGGGCATTCAGATAGGTCAGCATCAGGCCGGGATCCGAACGATGGATGGCGATAGTGCCTTCCTGCCCCTGCGGGACCGGGCCGTCCGGCCCGAGGATCGCCACGCGGCGACCGGGTTGCGGTTGTCCCAGCGCCTCGCCTCGCGCGGGGTGCTCGGGACTGGACGAGATGAAGGTTGAACACTCGGACATGCCATAGGCTTCATACAGTTCGGTTTCGGTGGCGCGTTTCCACTGTGCGTGGAGCGTCGGCGAAAGCTTTTCTCCGGCGCACAGGCCATGCCTCAGATGGGGCAGGCGCAGGTCCGGTGCCACGTTCACGATCTTGCGGAAAACACCGGGGGCGGCGGCGAAAATGGTGGCGCGTTGATCGCGCAAAAGAGTTGGCAGCGTGGACAAGTCCGTACCCGGCTCGGGGATCAGAGCGGTCGCGCCGATGGTCCACGGGTCCATCAACCCAGTGCCCAGCGTGTAGGTCCAGTTGAACGCGCCGGCATGACACAGGCGATCCGTCTCACGAAGACCGTACCAGCCGTCGACCATCATCTGGCGTGCCCAAATCGCCCTGTGCGCATGGGCAACGGCCCGAGGTCTCCCCGAAGTGCCCGAGGTGTAGACGACATAGGCCATCCGATCCGGGTCGCCCATTTGATATGGTGCGGCGGGTAGGCTCCTCATTTCGGCAAGGTCGGCGAGTTCGATCTGAAACGGATGAGGGGCACAGGAAACGGTTGGATCTCTGAGCACGACCGCCGGGGTCAGTTCCTGTATCATGCGGGCTGTTTCAGGTTCGGTCAGTTGCGACGAGGTCGGCACGGGGATGATGCCAACAGAGATCGCGCCCAGATATGCCACCGGGAAATCCACGGTGTTTCCCAACCGCATCAGCGCGATGTCACCGGGTTTCAGCCCAGCTTGCAGCAGGCCAGTGCCTGTTCCCAGAATGGCTTGCTTTAGGTCGCTGTATGTCCAGTGTTCGGCAGTAGACTGCCCAAGCACCGATAACGCGGTTTTTTCGGCGTTTCGGTCCGCTTGCCGCAGCACATGAGCCGCCAGATTGAAAGGGGCGGGACAGCGAGGAGGAGGGCCTTGATCGAAAACAGAAAGCATATCGTCTGGCTAACGTGGCGTATGTTGCGTTGCAAGCAGGTCTGGCTGGCCCTATGAATGGCGCATGAGCACCCAAGACCAGACATCCCTGATACGAATTGCCCGCGACTCGGGCGAACCAACGGAAGTTGAGCCGTTGGACCTTGGCGCGCGCGTGCGCGAACTGCGCAAGGCAAGGAATTGGACGCTCGAGCAGGCCGCAACGCAGGCGGGGCTGGCGCGGTCAACGCTCAGCAAGATTGAAAACGGTCAGATGTCTCCGACCTACGACGCGCTAAAGAAGTTGGCGACCGGGCTTGAGATATCAGTGCCTCAGTTGTTTACGCCGCCGCAGCGAGAACAGGTGATCGGCCGGATGGCCGTTACGCGTATGGGTGAGGGCGCCGCCCATCCAACCACCACCTATGAGCATGAATTGCTGGCCGAGACGCTGACGAAAAAGCAGATGTTGCCATACCGAGCCAGAGTGCGCGCACGTTCGATGGACGAGTTCGACGGCTGGGTGCGTCACGACGGTGAAGAGTTTCTATACGTGCTTACGGGCGTTGTTCACCTGTACACCGAGTTCTACGAACCCGTTGAAATGCGCCGCGGCGATAGCGCCTATTACGACGGTAGCATGGGCCACAACGTGGTGTCTGTCAGTGACGAAGACGCGACTATTCTTTGGGTGACATCACTTACTTAGGGTTCGGCTGAATTCTCGATTCAGACCCTCGGTGAACAGAAAGTCCTCAAGTTCTTCATGGGCTTCGTTCACTGTCAGGTGGTGACGTTCGGCAAGATACGCCTCGAACCCTTTGCGATCCTTGCTGAGCAGCAGTTTGTCCTTGTCGCGCAGGTTCGGAAATCGCCGCTTGGCGCGCGTGTACATCGCATCCCAATCTTGCGTCAGATCATTCCAGTTCAACATCTGCAAGCTTTCCGGTTTCCAGGTTTCAAAGCTGCTCGGCCACAAACAGGGTACGGAGGGGGCTGTCACATCAGCGTATGACAAAATGTCGCACTGCGTATCGACTTTCCTGAGAAGCAAGGTGCCCGTTGCAGGCAATCCGCAACGGGCATACGGACCTAAGACTGGAGTGAGTGGAAGCTGGTCCGCGAATTCTGTGCGCTGCGTTGCTGAGAAAAAGCTATGTTTCTAAAGTCAAAGCAATAATCAGAAAACACTAAGCGCAATAATGCCCTTAGGTTACATCGCAAAGATGTATTGCGTAAAGCCCTTTGTGTGGAAATTCCAGTATGAAACAGTCAATAGTATGCGGCTCAAGTTGTAGCGGAACGAAAATTCCGGTACCGCTACATGTGGAGAAACGGCAGGCATTTGCTGTTTTCCGCCGAAAGCCGGGCAGCCGTAGGCGTCGGCTGCCGTTCCAGCGAAGGTGCGGTTGCCTGAATTATTCCTCGAACCACCAAACCTGCGGCATGTATTCCGGCCCATCCCCGTAAATTGGCAAAGTTTCCGGCTGTTTCAGTTCCTTGGCGTGGGCAATTCGCCCGACATCAAAGTTCCAGATTGGAATGACGTACCGACCGGCAGTTAGCACACGGTCCAACGCACGGGTGGCGGCAACAAAGTCTTCATGGCTTTCTGACGCAAGCATGGCGTCAATCAACCCGTCCACGGCGGGAGAGGAGACACCCATCAGGTTGCGAGTACCCGGGGTATCGGCATTCTCGCTGCCCCAATAAAGTCTTTGTTCATTACCCGGCGACAATGAAAGCGCGCGCCGGAAAAACGTCATGTCAAAATCCAGATCAGAGGTACGCCCCGTGAACTGCGCGCTGTCTACCTGTTCCGTCGAAACCTGAATCCCCAGACGCTCCAGCGCGCGGGTATAGATTTCGATGGCGGTCTCGCCTTCGCTGTCGCCCTGTTGCAGCAGCACGTTCAGCGTGAATGCCTGACCATTGGCGTTGCGAAGGACGCCGTCCTGAATGGTCCAGCCTGAGTCGGACAGCAGTTTAGTGGCCTTACGGATGTTTGACCGGTTGCGGGCCGATCCGTCACCTTCCGGCAGGACATACCCCTCCAGCGTTCCGGGCGGCAGGTCTGCGGCGTAGGGCTGAAGCAGCTCCTCAACACGGCCTGTCGCCGCACCCGGCTGCATGGCCAGATCCGAACCCGAGAAATAGGACGTGATCCTGGGTTGCGCACCGCCCGTGATCGTGTCGTTGATGAACTCGAAATTGAAGGCCAGCGTCAGGGCTTCGCGAACGCGCCAGTCGTCGAACGGCGCTTTGCGGGTATTCATGACATAGCCGGTCATACCCGACGGCTTGCCGTGCGGGATTTTGGTTTTGACGATATCGCCTCGCTGAGCAGCAGGGAAATTGTATTGAGTTTCCCATTTATCAGCATTGAACTCACGCACGGCGGTCAATTCTCCGGCTTTGAACGCCTCGAACAGAACAGTGCCGTCGCCGTAGAACTCGATCCGCATTTCATCCAGATTCATCGTTCCGCGACGGAACGGGATATCGTTGCCCCAATAGTCAGGGTTACGGCGCAGATTGACGAACCGACCAGCCTCGTACCCGTCAATTACATAGGGTCCGGTGCCGACGGGAATATCGTGCAGCGCGGCATTGGCAAAATCCTTACCTTCCCACTGAGCCTTTTGCAGGATCGGACGCAGCCCGGCGATCAAAGCAAGCTCGCGGTCGGGTTCATTGAATGTGATCCGCACGGTCCGGGGGCTGGTCGCTTCGATGGTGTCGATCTTGCCCCAAAGACCGCGATACCGAAGGTGCCCTTCGGTGCCCAGAATCTCATACGACCAGATGACGTCATCGACCGTGACGGCGGTTCCGTCCGAAAACTGCGCCCCTTCGCGCAGCGTAAATTCGACCCAAGACCGGTCCGGAGCAGTCTCAACTGATTCGGCTAACAGGCCGTAAAGTGTGAAGGGTTCATCCCAAGAACGCCCCATCAGGCTTTCATGCGTCCAAAACCTCAACTGCCAAGGAGAGGTCCCTTTTTGCACGAACGGGTTCAAGCTGTTATAGCCGCCGGTATTTCCGAACACGACTTTCCCGCCTTTCGGCGCGTCGGGGTTTGCGTAAGGCAGAGACACAAAATCCGGTGGTAGGGCGGGGTCCCCGTACATAGCTATGCCATGCGACGAATCTGCATTGGCGATTGATGCGCCCAAAAGCAGAGTGATTCCCGTGGTCACTTGGCGAACGGGTCGTAGAAAATCGGGGCTCATTTTGGAAACAATCCTGCTCTGGCCTTATTTTGTTGGGATTCATCGTACCGATGATTTTTCTTCTTTTCAAACTTTTAGCTTGGACGGAAGCGTGGAATTGCCTATAAAGGGTGCACTGCTCGATAGGTTTCTTGCCTGTATGAAACCTGCCTCAATAACTTAACGCCCGCTTCGTGCGGGCGTTTTTTTTGTGCTGGTTCTTTAAGCGAGCCGCTTGGTTCATTCCCCGTTTTCTTTGCATGTGCAGCATGGCACTGTGTGGCCAACATGGAGTCTGAGGGAGAGTGGCCATGAGCCTTGCAGGGAAAACAGCAGTCATAACGGGGTCGAATTCAGGGATTGGTTTGGGGGTTGCGCGCGAACTGGCCAAGGCTGGGGCGGACGTGGTTTTGAACTCTTTCACTGATCTGGATGAAGATCACGCCCTAGCCGCTGAAATCTCCCAAGAGACCGGCACCAACGCGCGCTACATCAAGGCGGATATGTCCAAGGGGGATGAGTGTCGCGCCCTGATCGAACAGGCGGGGGCCTGCGATATCCTGGTCAACAATGCGGGTATTCAGCATGTCTCTCCGATCGACCTGTTTCCGGTCGACAAGTGGGACGCAATCATTGCGATCAACATGAGCTCGGCCTTTCACACGACCGCTGCTGCGCTGCCGATGATGCGCAAGGCCGGATGGGGGCGCGTGGTCAATATCGCGTCGGCGCATGGTCTGACTGCCTCACCCTACAAGGCGGCTTATATCGCGGCCAAACATGGGGTGGTGGGGATGACGAAAACCGTCGCGCTTGAGACTGCGCAGGAGCCGATCACCTGCAACGCGATTTGTCCGGGCTATGTGCTGACGCCATTGGTTGACGCCCAGATTCCCAACACAATGAAGGAATACAACATGAGCCGTGAGGACGTCGTGATGAACGTCCTGCTAGAGCGGCAGCCGTCGAAGGAATTTGCAACGGTTGAACAGCTGGGGGGTACCACGGTGTTCCTGTGCTCGGACGCGGCGGCGCAGATCACGGGGACGACGATTTCCGTGGATGGCGGCTGGACCGCTTTGTGAGATTACGTGGGGGCGCTGCCCCCACACCCCCGAAGTATTTTTGAAACAGAAGAAGGGGTGGGATCGTGAAAAGGATCAATCTGGCTCTGCAAGGCGGTGGTGCGCATGGGGCGTTTACCTGGGGCGTGCTGGATCGGTTTCTGGATGAAGAAGATATCGAGGTTGCGGCGATCACCGGAACTTCGGCCGGGGCGTTGAACGGGGCGGCGTTCAAGTCCGGCATGGTACGCGACGGACGCTTCGGGGCGCGGGAAAGTCTGAACGGCTTGTGGTCCCGGATGGGTGCAGTCGGGGACATGCGGCTCGCCAATTGGATGCAGTCGTTGGAACCTGCGCAGATCGCGCAGGCGATGGAATATTCGCTGCCGTTTTCCGTTGGCGATGCCTGGTCAAGGATGGTTTCGCCCTACGCCTATGGTCCATTCTATCGCAATCCGCTTGAGCCCGTGGTGGACCGGTTCAATTTCGACGAGATTTGCGCAGATCAAGGGCCGCAGCTTTTTGTTTGCGCGACCTGTGTGCGCAGCGGAAAGATACGGGTTTTTACCGGACACGAGGTTTCGACGGATGCTATTTTGGCCTCGGCCTGTTTGCCGAACCTGTTTCAGGCGGTCGAGATTTTCGATCCGAAATCCGGCCGGACCGAGGCCTATTGGGACGGTGGATATACCGGCAATCCGGCGCTGTATCCCTTGTTCAACGGAGACCTGCCCGACGATGTGGTGATCGTGAATATCAACCCGCTGGAGCGGAACGAGGTTCCGCGAACCCCTCAGCAGATTCAGAATCGTATCAATGAGATCAGCTTCAACTCGTCCTTGTTTCGGGAACTGCGCGCTATCAGCTTTGTTCAGCGGCTATTGGCGGACGGCAAACTCAAGGCCGGAGAGATGAGCCGCGTACTGGTTCACATGATCGCGGATGACGAGTTGATGAATGATCTGTCGGTGGCGACCAAGACGGTCCCAAATCCGGTGATTTTGCACAAGCTCAAGGATGCGGGGCGCGGGGCCGCAGATCGGTTTCTGTCGAACCATAAGGACGAGCTTGGGGCACGCAGCACCGTCAATCTGCCCGAGATGTTCGGCTGATCACTCAGGCGGCTGCGTCGGGTCTTTTTCGTTGGGGTAAACAAGCCCTGCGGAAATCACCAACTTGGCCGCGTCTTCAATCGACATATCCAGAAGGATCACGTCCTCGGCAGGGAAGAACAGCAAAAAGCCCGATGTCGGGTTTGGTGTCGTTGGAACGAACACACTCAAAAGCTCGCCCGCGGTTTCTGCGTGCAGTGTGACCTCGCCCTTCGCAGTGGTCGAGACAAAACCGATAGCCCAGATTCCCCGGCGGGGGTACTGGATCAGGCAGGCTTTCTCGAAGGAGCGCTCGGTCTGGGCAAATACGGTTTCCGAAATCTGTTTGATCCCGGAATAGACCGAACGAACAACCGGCATCCGGTTCACTAGGCTTTCGGCGAAATGGATCAGTGAGCGTCCCAAAATCCCCTTGGCGATCCAGCCCACGATCACGGTAAAGATCAGGAAAATGACGACACCGACGCCGCGCAGGTTGATGCCTACGTATTCTTCAGGCTGAAACCGCTGTGGGATCAGGGGCAGAACCGCGCTGTCGATCCAGCCAACAACCGACCAGATCAACCATATCGTCAGCCAAACCGGCGCAATGACTACAATGCCCGTCAGAAAAGAGGCGCGCAGACGGGAGAAAAGTCCCGGGCGACGGTGCGGTTCTTCATCAAACGGTGTGTTCATTGCGGTCCTGAGTGGTTTGCCGAATTAGTTAAGCAGTCCGGGGTCTTGGTACAATAGGGTTATGTCATTCGCTTCGTTCTGACAGTGCGCGCGCTATCCCGGCCGCCAGTCGCGCGTTGTTACGCACCAGTGCGATGTTCGCCGTTAGCGACCGGCCTTCGGTTTGCTCATAGATCCGTTGCAGCAAGTAGGGCGTGACGCCTTTGCCTGAGATCCTGTGCGCGTCAGCGTCAGCCTGAGCCGAGGCAATGATGGGGGCCAGCTCTTCGGCGGGGATTTGATCTTCAGCCGGGATGGGGTTGGCGACAAGCTGGCCACCGGGCAGACCGAGCGCGCGCCGGGTCGCGTGGGATTTCGCAATGTCGTCCGGGCTGTTCATACGCAAAGGGGCGTCGAATTGGGACTTTGCGGACCAGAAGGCCGGGAATTCATCCTGGCCATAAGCAATGACCGGAACCCCCAGCGTTTCCAAGACTTCCAGCGTTTTGGCCAAGTCCAGTATCGCTTTTGCGCCTGCGGCCACAACGGTTACGGGCGATTGCGCAAGTTCGTGAAGGTCGGCAGAGATGTCAAAGGATGTCTCGGCCCCCTGATGGACACCGCCAATACCTCCGGTCGCGAAGACCTCGATCCCGGCGTAGCGGGCCGCGATCATGGTGGCGGCAACCGTTGTTGCGCCTGTGCCGCCGGTGGCCATACACGCGGCCATGTCCGCACGGGACAGCTTGGCAACGTTCTGAGACTGCCCCAGAGACGTGAGTTCGTCTGCCTCAAGCCCGACATGCAGCGTGCCCTTGATAACCGCCATCGTCGCGGGCACCGCGCCGGCGTCGCGGATGTCCTGTTCGACCTGCGCGGCAACCTCGATATTCTGAGGGTAGGGCATCCCGTGGGTGATAATGGTGCTTTCCAGCGCAACGATGGGCTGGCCTGCGTCTTTGGCGGCGCGCACTTCGGCTGAGTAGTGAATGTCGATCACAGTGGGGTTTCTCCGGAAACGTAGGTTGCGGCGGCGTGTAGGGCGCGGGTCAAAGCCTCGTCGCTGGTTGCTCCGCCGGATTCTGAGGCGATATGGGCCGCCATAAATGTGTCACCCGCGCCAGTCACACGGGTGACCAGAACGGACGGGGGTGTTTGGGTCAGGATTTCATCTGCGGTGCCGACGGTGGCAGAGCTACCGCCATCCGTGACAAGCACCCGCAGCGCGCCACGGTCCAGCAGACCCTTGGCGGCGGATTCGGAATCAGTGAATTCGCGCTGACACAGGATGCCGGCCTCTTCGAGGTTTACGTAAAGCGTCGCGCGGGCATGTTTGAGGAAGGGCAGCAAGCGCTCGGCCTTTCCGGGTGAGGCCGGGGCCACGCGCAGATCGGCCTTGGCGAAGGCCGGGCTTTGGGCGATTTCCTCTAACAGCGCCAGCGTCAGGTTGCCGTCCAGTGCAATCGGACCTTCAAACGGTGTATTCTCATAGCCCAAAGGTCCGTGCATCAGCGGGCGCAGGATTTTGGCCCCCGCTGCCTCAAGCGAATGGGCGTCGGCGATGGCGGCGATCAGTCCGTTAGCGCCCTCGACGGCCATGTAACGGTCGGTCGGCAAATCTTGCGAGCGATAGACGTGATCTGTCACCATCCCCAATCGGGCGCAGGAGTTGACCAGCTCATCACCTTCGGGGTCGCGGCCAATGGCGGTCAGCAGCGTTGGCGTCATGCCGAACCGCACCAGCGTCATAGCGATATTCATGGCCACGCCACCGGGCAGGCGGGTGATCCGCCCCGGCACGTCCGATCCCTGCCGCATGGCGCTGGCCGAGCGTCCGATCACGTCCCACAGGACCGAGCCAATACACAGGATGTTGCTGTTCTGAGTCATGCCCGTGTCATGCCGCAGCGTCAGCGCCGGTGCAAGGGTTAACGCTCACATCGCGTCAGTGAGCGCTTTCAGAGCGGCAACCGGATCATCCTGTGACCAGATTTCGTCGCCGATGCCAAAGAAATCGGTATGGGGGGCGAGGTCGCGGATCAGCTCGGGCGTCAGGCCGCCTTCGGCGACAACCGGCACCTCGATCATTTCGGACCACCACTGGAATAGGTCTTTTTCAGCGATGGTGCCGTCACCCAAAGTAGATGTACCAACCGGGCCGAAAGCCACGTAATCCGCGCCGTTTTCACCGGCGGTCATACCGTCATGGCTTGAGGCCGAACAAAAGCTGCCGACGATGGCATCCGCGCCCAGTTCTTTGCGCACAGCGCGAACCGAGCGCGAGCCGTCATCCAGATGTACCCCGTCCAAGCCCAGCCGTTGCGCCAGCAGGACATGGTTCGAGATCACGATGGCCACGTCGCGCGCATGGGCGACTTCGCGGCAGGCGTCAGCCGCGCGGGCGATGGTGTCTTCGTCATTTCCGGCCAGAGCCAAGCGGATACAGGCGATCTCGGCGCTGTCCAGCACGCGACCCAACTGTTCGGGAAAGGTACTGAGCGCAATGGTCGGAGGCGTAATCAGGTAAATCTGCGGCTGCTCGGGGGTGTCCATGGCGCGTCCTTCGGTTTCCAGTTCTCGGCGCGGTTTAGCGGATTGAGCGGGGGAAGCAAACTTTTATGCCTCCGGCGGAAGTATTTGGGAACAGAAGAAGCAGGGGCGGCTTGCCCTAATCAGGCGGGGGGATTAGAGCAGGCCGGAGTTTTTCGGAGATAGCCATGCCCAGCGATCAGCCCCAGCCTTCATTTGTGCTCGTGCGCCCTCAGATGGGTGAGAATATCGGAGCCGCCGCGCGCGCGATGTGGAATTTCGGGCTGGACCGGATGCGGATCGTGGCCCCGCGCGACGGGTGGCCGAACCCAAAGGCCGTGGCCATGTCCAGCGGGGCGGGGCGGTTGCTGGATGAGGCGCAGTTGTTCGACGATCTTGCCGGATCGCTGGCTGATAGCACTTTTGTCTTTGCCACAACCGCACGCCAGCGCGGCCTGACCAAGCCGGTCTACAGTCCCGAGCGCGCCATGCAGATTGCGGCCGAAAAAGTGGCGGCGGGTGAAAAGGTCGCCGTGCTTTTCGGCCCCGAACGCGCAGGGCTTGAGAATGAGGATATCGCCAAGGCCAACGCCATTATCTCGGTCCCGGTGAACCCGGAATATGCCTCGCTCAACCTTGGGCAATGCGTGTTGCTGACCGCCTATGAATGGATGCGCCAAAGCGCGGATGTCGTTCATGAGGCCACCGATCTGGGCAAGGGCGACTGGGCCACGGGTATCGAGGTCGAAAAACTGGTTGAACATTATGAGGATCGGCTGGACGAGGCGGGGTTCTTTTACCCTCCCGAAAAGGCCGAGGGGATGAAGACCAACCTGCGCAACCTGTGGTCGCGGATGCGGATGACGCGGGCGGATGTGCAGATGTTGCACGGGATCATGCGTCAGATGGTCCGCTGGAAGGAAAAGGGCTGAGGCTGGACCTCTCTTCCGCTTCACCCTAGCTTGCGACGAAACAAGGACATGAGGACAGCATGAGCGGTAAGCGCAGCATCTTCCAAGAGGTCTCGGGCGACGAGAAACAAGAAGCGGTTCAGCCCGGTATGATCGACCGCGGCCGCGGTGGTGCGCGCAAGGCGATCCGGGCGTGGCTGATGGTGCTGTTTGCGCTGGTCGTGATCATGATTGCCGTGGGTGGGCTGACACGCCTGACCGATAGCGGCTTGTCGATCACAGAATGGCGGCCCATTACTGGGGCCATCCCACCGATGACCGAGGCCAACTGGCAATCCGAGTTCGACAAATACCGACAGATCGACCAGTGGCGCATTCAGAACCAATGGATGGAGTTGGATGATTTCAAATTTATCTACTGGTGGGAGTGGGGCCATCGTCAGCTGGGCCGCGTGATCGGTCTGGTCTGGGCGATCGGGTTCTTCGGTTTCCTTGTGGCGCGTAAAATTCCGACCGGTTGGATCGTTAAGCTGCTGATCCCCGGCGTGCTGGGCGGCGTGCAAGGGGCCGTTGGCTGGTGGATGGTCGCCTCGGGCGTGACGCAGGGCGAGGGGATAACCGCTGTCGCCAGCTATCGTCTTGCGGTGCATCTGGGTCTGGCTTTTGTGATCCTTGGCTTTCTGGCCTGGTACATTTTCGAGCTGGGCCGCGAGGAACGCGACCTGATGCAGGCCCGACGCGCGAAAGAGGCGAAGCTGTTCTCTCTTTCAACCGGTCTGATGCACTTTGCGTTCCTGCAAATTCTGTTCGGCGCTTTGGTAGCCGGGATCGACGCGGGGCGGTCCTATACCGACTGGCCGCTGATCGGCGGGCAGATTTTGCCGTCTGATGCCACGATGCTTGAACCGATGTGGCGCAACTTTTTTGAAAGCCCCGGTCTGGTGCAGTTCATCCATCGCTGCGCGGGCTATTTGTTGCTGATCTTTGGCGCAATTGTCTGGCGGCGCGGCGGTACCAGTGCGCATCCGCAAACCCGTTTCGCCTTTAACGCAGCCTTCGCCGCACTGTTGCTACAAGTGGTGATCGGGATCGCGACCGTGGTCTATGCCGCTCCGTGGCAGATCGCGATTTTCCATCAGTTCATGGCCGTTGTCGTCTGGACTCTGATCCTGCGCGCGCGGTTCCTAACCGCCTATCCAATCGCAACCTCGATCCGCGGAGCGTGACATGACCGCTTTTGACGACCTGATGGCCTTTCAACGCGAAACCTCGGCGCTGGGGCAGATTGCCGGGCGGCTGGGATGGGATCAGGAAACGGTGATGCCGCGCGGGGCCGCCCCGCAACGGGCCGAGGAAATGGCCGCGATTGAGGCTGTTCTACATGCCCGCCGCTCGGACCCGCGCGTGGCCGAATGGTTAGAGCAAGCCGATCCGCAGGATGAGGTCGGCAAGGCGCAGCTGCGCGAAATCCGCCGATCTTATGAGCGCACGATCAAGGTGCCTGCTGATCTGGCCAAAGCCATCGCTCGCGTTACCTCGGCCGCGCAGGGCACATGGGCGCAGGCGCGTGCGGACGAGGATGTGGCAGCCTTTCTGCCCGTGCTGAAAGAGGTCGTCGCCCTGAAGCGTGAAGAAGGCGAGGCGCTGGCGCAGGGTGGCGATGTTTACGACGCGATGGTCGAGGATTACGAGCCGTACACGACCGGAGCGCAGATCGCCGAGATTTTCGATCAGATGCGGCCAAGACTGGTCGCTCTGCGTTCGGCGGTGCTGGACAAACCTGCTGCTCAGACGCTGAGGGGCACGTTTGATGAGCTAACGCAAATGCGGCTGTCTCAGAAATTGGCCACCACCTTCGGCTATGACCTGAACACAGGTCGAGTGGACAAGGCCGTTCACCCATTCAGCTCGGGTAGTGGGCTGGACGTTCGGATCACCACCCGTACCAGTCAGACAGACCCGTTCAACTGTTTCTATTCGACGATTCACGAGGTCGGTCACGCGGCCTATGAACAGGGCATCAACCAAGCCTACGCGCTGACCCCGCTTGGAAGCGGTGTTTCGATGGGTGTTCATGAAAGCCAAAGCCGGATCTACGAGAACCAGATTGGGCGTTCGCGTGCCTTTACCGGGTGGCTATTCCGTCAGATGACAGAAGCCTTTGGCGACTTCGGGATCGCGGACGAGGGCACCTTCTATGCCACCGTGAACGGTGTGCACAACGGCTATATCAGGACCGAAGCGGATGAGGTTCAGTACAACCTGCATATCATGCTGCGGTTCGATCTTGAGCGCGCCCTGATGTCAGGTGATCTGCAGGTCGAAGACCTTGAAACTGCGTGGAACGACCGTTTCAAAGCTGATTTCGGGTACGCAGTCGATAAGCCTTCCAACGGATGTTTGCAGGACGTGCACTGGTCAGTTGGGCTGTTTGGGTATTTCCCGACCTATTCTTTGGGCAACGTCTATGCAGGATGTCTGTATCAAGCGCTGCAAACGTCTGTCCCCAGCCTGGACACGCAGCTTGCGCAGGGCGACACAAGCGGGGCGACTGGGTGGCTGAGGGATACCGTACAGCGTCACGGAGGGTTGTTCGCCCCACGTGAAGTCATTCGCAGGGCAAGTGGGATAGAGCCCAGCGCAGATCCTCTGCTGGACTATCTAGAAAGCAAGTTCGGCGGTCTTTACGGGCTGTGACCGCAGCCTTCTTAGGCTGCAGTCCGCTTTCTTAGGTAGAGGATCAGTTGCAGGACAGCTCTTTTTCGCGGGCTTTTATGACCTTCATGAGGGTCTGTTCCACATCGTCCAGTTCTGGTGACTTGGTAAAGCATTCGTCGTTGCTGAAAACGCTCTTGCCGCGGTCGGAGCCAAAGCAATACCCGTTGATGTGAAACAGGTAGTTTCTGGCATACCACAATTCGTCACAGTCAAAGTCGTGAAGTGATCGTTCAGGTGGTTGTTCCGGCTTGGGGGCTTGGCGCGGCAATTCTGCCAATGGCATCTCAAAGGGAAAGGCCATCAATGCCGAGTATTCCCGGATTTGCGCTTCTTCTGATGTGGCCTCGGCTTCCCAATACGTAGAAGGGCGTGCGACGTAGTCTTCGTCGCTGTCTGCAAAACCATGAGGGAATTGCTCGGCAACCATAATCTGAATTTTGGGGCTGTCGAAATTGGCGGACCAGATGTCTTCGTGGTTGGCCAGATAGACATCATCGCCAACATCGGCGGATGTGTCGATACGAACTAGGCAATCTTGGGCGTAGTATGGTCCGCTCACCTGATAGCCGCGTTTGAAGCCATAGGCGGTGTGGTTTACCTGTTCGACCTTCGTGTTTGTGCGGTAGTCGGGATCGGGGTCCCATTCCTGTGTCTCAACATCGTCAAGCATGTCGTAGAAGTCCCAAGCGATCTCTTTGGCCGATGCAAGCGGATGGCGTTTCCAGGTCGGACCAAAGGCCCAGTCAAACAGACCGTCGTCCAGCATGAATGCATTGTCGCAAATGGTGTCGATCAGGGTCTCGTTCAACGTGGCATGCAGTTTGACACCTGACACCGGGACATCGCCAAGAATCGCATCGCCCACAGTGTCGATATAGTACATGTCTTGCGGAGGAGTGCTGAGTGTTCGCTGATACAGGTATGGGTTCATATAGGCCCGCCCCTCGACGTCAAGCTCTTGAGAAAACTCAAAAATCTTTGCCGAACTAATGATCGCTGAAGAATACGCACTTTCGACGTCATGCTTGGAGTATGGGCCTTCTCCGCCCAGTTCGATGCGGGGGGCGTGAACTCCAAGCTGGGCACCGGGTTGAATCGCACGGGTGGCGAAAGTCGAATAGCTTTCGCCTTCAAAGAAATCAGCACCGGCAAGAAACAGGATGGAGCAGGCAGACGCACACAGGTCTCCGCTGAGAACGGTTGTATGCAAATCGGCGTCGATATAGCGGAAGAAACTCGCAATTCGGAGGGCTTCGTACAGATCCCCTCCAGGGCTTGAAAGGCAAAGCGTGGCGTCTTCTATGAACGTTGTATACGAACCGCCCTCGTCGTCGTCCCAGTAGTCATAAAGCTGATGAAAGCGCCGAAGGTCACCGCGAACGATACCTCCGGTCAGAAGCAGGTCACATTGCTCGTATTTCTCGTCAAGAGTTCGGTCAGGTGCAAATTGGGCGTATTCCGACGAGTACATTGCCCTGCTGCCGGGCATAACAAACAGTTCTGCCGCAAATGTTGGGGCAGCCGTAAACAGTATCAAAGCGTGGAACAAAGATCGGAAGAAACTTGGGAACGTAATCATTTTGACTTCTATCTGTTTGACTTTCAAAGGGTTGTATCGGCGTTCCGTCTACCTGAAAAACGTGAGAGCCGGGTGCGTGGTAAAGGGAGTATGGTGCGGCCAACGGTGAGCCCAAAAAAAAATCCCCCGCAACTTGTGCTGCGGGGGACTTGATTGTCAGAAGGCTATTCTGCCGCGTCTTCGTCGCCTTGATCGGCAATCCAGGCGACGCTCACAACCTCTTCGCCCTTACCGGTGTTAAAGACTTTCACCCCGCCCGCGCTGCGTGATCGGAATGAGATGCCGTCAACCGGAACACGGATCGACTGGCCTTTGGACGTCGCCAACATGATCTGGTCGTCAATCTCTACCGGGAACGAGGCCACAAGTTCGCCGCCGCGCATGGCCTTGTCCATGGCTGCGACGCCCATACCGCCACGCCCCCGCACAGGGTAGTCGTGGCTGGAACTCAGCTTACCCGCGCCGCCTGTGGTAATGGTCAGGATCAGGTTTTCGGCCGCCGACATCTCGGCATAGCGTTCCTGGGGCAACACACTGTCTGCATTACCTTCGTCCTCATCCGCCTCGGTCTCATCCGTGACGCCAGCCATAAGGCGGCGCATCTTTAGGTAGGCGGCTCGCTCGTCCGGCCCGGCCTCGAAATGGCGGATGACGGACATCGAGACAACGCGGTCGCCGTTGGTCAGCCTGATGCCACGTACACCGGTCGACTCGCGCGAGTTAAAGACGCGGACATCGGTGGTGCGGAAGCGGATCGCACGGCCCGAATTGGTGACCAGCATCACGTCTTCGTCCTCGGAACAAATACGGGCGTTCACCAGTTCCACACCTTCGGGCAGTTTCATCGCAATCTTACCGTTGCGGCGCACATTGGTGAA
Source organism: Ruegeria sp. BB6 (assembly GCF_056539385.1). NCBI lineage: Bacteria > Pseudomonadati > Pseudomonadota > Alphaproteobacteria > Rhodobacterales > Roseobacteraceae > Ruegeria > Ruegeria sp. BB6. Next base: position 133,363 of record NZ_JBQFUW010000001.1, on the reverse strand, counting down.
ATCTGACAAACGATTCCGCCGCACGTCGCCCGCACTGGTGGCGAAGACGATTTGCAGGTTTTCCCATTCCTCATCCGGCACATCGACGGGCATGATCGCGGCAATAGAAACGCCCGTGGGGATCGGCAGGATGTTGACGATGGCCTTGCCCTTACCGGTTCGGCTGGACTGCGGCAGACGCCAGGTCTTGAGCTTGTAGACCATCCCTTCGGTGGTGAAGAACAGCAGTTGCGTATGCGTGTTCGCCACAAAGAGGTTGGTGACGACGTCTTCTTCCTTGGTCTGCATCCCCGACAAGCCCTTGCCGCCACGCTTTTGCGCGCGGAAATCGGCCAGAGGGGTACGCTTGATGTATCCGCCGGAGGTGACGGTCACGACCATGTCTTCACGCTCGATCAGGTCTTCGTCTTCCATGTCGCCAGACCAGTCGACGATCTCGGTGCGACGGGGTACGGCGAACTGGTCGCGAACTTCGCGCAGCTCATCGCCGATGATCGACATGATGCGCTCGCGAGAGGACAGAATATCCAGGTATTCCTTGATCTTGGCGGCCAGCTGCTCCAGCTCGTCCGTGACCTCTTTGACGCCCAGTTGGGTTAGGCGCTGCAGGCGCAGCTCAAGGATCGCACGGGCCTGAACTTCGGTCAGGTTATAGGTGCCGTCGTCGTTCATCTTGGACAGAGGATCGTCGATCAAGCGCAGATAGCCTTCGATCTCAGCCGCAGGCCAGCGGCGGGTCATCAGCTTTTCACGCGCCTCGGCTGCGTCTGCCGAGGACCGAATGGTGGCGACCACTTCGTCCACGTTCGATACGGCCACGGCCAAACCACACAGGATATGGCTGCGCTCGCGCGCTTTGCGCAGGTCATATGCGGTGCGGCGGGCGACAACGTCTTCACGGAAGTCGATGAACGAGGTCAGGAACCGGCGCAGGGTCAATTGCTCGGGCCGGCCACCGTTCAGGGCCAGCATGTTGCAGCCGAACGAGGTCTGCATAGGAGAGAAGCGATAGAGCTGATTCAAGACCACCTCGGGCGTCGCATCGCGTTTAAGTTCCACGACAACCCGCACGCCATTGCGGTCGGATTCGTCCTGTACATGCGCCACGCCTTCGATGCGCTTCTCGCGCACCGCTTCGGCGATCTTTTCGATCATCGCGGCCTTGTTAACCTGATAGGGAATCTCATCCACGACGATGGCATAACGGTCCCTGCGGATTTCTTCGACGCGGGTTTTGGCGCGGATGATGACGCTGCCACGACCTTCCAGATATGCCTTGCGCGCGCCAGAACGTCCCAACATGACGCCTCCGGTCGGGAAATCGGGGCCGGGGACGTATTCGATCAGTTGCTCGGATGTCAGGTCGGGATCGTCGATCAGGGCCAGAGTCGCATCGACGACTTCGCCAAGGTTATGCGGCGGGATGTTCGTCGCCATGCCCACGGCGATACCACCGGCACCATTGACCAGCATGTTCGGGAAACGGGCGGGCAGGACGGTCGGCTCTTTATCTTTGCCGTCATAGTTGTCCTGAAAATCGACCGTTTCTTTTTCGATATCGGCCAAAAGGGACGCGGCAGGCTTGTCCATCCGCACTTCGGTATAACGCATGGCCGCCGGATTATCGCCGTCCATCGAGCCAAAGTTGCCCTGTCCATCCAGCAGCGGCAGCGACATCGAGAAATCCTGCGCCATCCGCACCAGCGCGTCATAGATCGCGCTGTCGCCATGCGGGTGGTACTTACCCATCACATCGCCCACCGGACGCGCCGATTTGCGATAGGCCTTATCGTGCGTGTTCCCGGTTTCGTGCATGGCGTAGAGAATGCGCCGGTGAACCGGCTTCAAGCCATCGCGCAGATCAGGGATCGCGCGGGACACGATGACCGACATGGCATAGTCCAGATAGGACGTGCGCATCTCGGATTCGATGGACACCGTCGGGCCGTCATAAACGGGACGCTCGGGCGGGGTTTCATCCATGTTTTCTGGGGTTTCTGGCGTATCGCTCACGTAAACTGCCCGATCTTTGGCTTGGGTCTATATCTTGTGTGTGCATCTTATCAGACCCGGCACATAAGGTGCAAGCAAGCTGAGCATTTCGAGCGAAAAACCACGGTAACACTGGGGTAACATATTGTTATCCAAGTATTTGGTGATTTCTGTGCTACCCTAAAGAGACCTTGCAAGAAATTGGAGGTCTGCATGGAGCAAAGCGAAACCGAATTAATGCTCAAGGGATACGGGCTGACGACGGCGGAATTTTTCTATCACATGCCCGACTACATCCACGTTCTGAATACCTTTATTTGGCAGGATTATGATCTTGCGCCCGATCATCCGAAACTGTTCGATTTCATAGATTTCTGGCAGCGAGAGATTGAGGGGCCGCTGCACTCGGTCCGGTTCACACATCGCAAGATGATCGCGCCTGGCGAATGGCGAAATGTGGTGGGTGAGTTTCGGGTGAATTGAACGGCGTTTTCATTGCGCCAACATCGGTTAAAGTGACGGACAACTTGTTGGTCACATATGGAATCGCTTTATGCACCGTGGTTTGTTTCTTGCCGTCGCAGCGACACTTCTTTGCCAGTCCGCAGACGCTCAGGGGGTGTTGGATAAAATCAAAAAGGGCGCGGAAAACACTGCGGATGCCATCGGTCGTGGCGCTGAGAGTGTCGGGAGTACGGTTGAAAAAGGTGTCGGCGCGGTTGACGATACGATCGACTCTACTGCCGATTTGCTGTCAAACGAAGCAACCCCGGAAGAAACACGCGCCAAGCTGGATGTCATGGCAAGCGATGTCTTGGCGCAATTATTGGCCGAAAATCCAGAGGCGCAGGCACTGTACGATGTCAGCGCGGGATATGCCGTTTTTGATTCGCGGAAGGTGACAGTTTTCCCTGTGTCGGCTGGGTACGGGCGCGGTGTTGCAGTGTCCAAGGAAACTGGCCAGCACGTCTATATGAACATGGGTACTGGCGGCGTTGGGGCGGCGATCGGAATTGGCGGATTCGAGACCAAATTTGTTATCCTGTTTGAAACGCAGGCGGATTTGGACAAGTTCATCGCTCAGGGCTATGACGCGACCGCTGAATCGGCCGCAATGTACGGGGATGAACGCACTGACGAAACGTTGCGCTTTACCGATGGTCGGTCCTTTTTTGTGCTCAGCAAGAAAGGGTGGCGTGTGTCCGCTGGTGCCTCGGGAACCAAATACTGGAAATCTCCTGAACTGAACTGATCAGCCAGAGCAGCTTGCCCCGCCCAAAACACAGAATTTTGCGCAGTGCGGGTGGTTCAGGTGGACGTCGGCCTCGGCCTCGGCCAACGTATGGCCCATCTCGAACTCTGGCTCGTAGGCCAGAAGCGTGCAGGCAAGCACTGCAGGTTTTTCTGCGCCTTTGCGCTTTACCACCATCCGCGCATTTGAGCACATTACCGCCTCAGGAGACTTGTCCAATATCCCCCAGCAAGCGGTTGTAATTTCAGGAACTTCGGCAGTTTCGTCCATCTCGGGGAAAAGGACGGTCTGCGCCGGGTTCTGCGCGTCGATGTCAAACCCCTGTGCCTTAAAAAAGGCCGCATATCCCGCGCGGCTTTGTGAATCCGTTTCGTCCCAAACCGTTCGCCCGGCTACGGCCATCTTGAAACCATTGTCCCGCAGCCACTCCATTCCAGCCACGGTCTTTTCAAAGCTGCCTTCACCACGCTCTTTGTCATGCAGTTCAGCACGATAATGATCAACGGAAATACGCAATGACAGCTTGTCGCCAAAGTCTTGACGCAAGTCCCGCAACCCATCGCGCATTTTTCGGCGCAGCATAGGTTGCATGGCATTGGTCAAGATTAACACTTCATAACCCTGTTCAAGCGCGGCGCGTGCCATCTCGATCATTTCGGGGTTCATGAACGGTTCGCCGCCCGTGAACCCGATTTCACGCACAGGCCAATTCCGTTCCTCGATCTGATCCAGAAAGTCGCACACCTCATCCGCGGTAATGTAGACCAGAGCGTCGTTTGTCGGGCTGCTGGCTATGTAACAATTGAGGCACTCGATATTGCACAAGGTGCCCGTGTTGAACCAAAGGGTTTCGGGGTTTTTCAGTGCCACGGACGCGCGGGCCTGTCCGTCTGCTGTGACCAATTTGTTCTGAAACTTGCCGATATTGGCGCTGCTTGGGGCGTCGTCTTTCATTCCGGTTTCCGGTTCCTTGAAGTCCTTACACTGACTTAGCTTTTTGGTTGCGGTTCGTTAAGTAGGGTGCGCACAACCTGACAGAGATTTGATGTTGCGGAAATTTGCAGTAGTGGTTGCGCTAACATTGGACATGACCTTTGGGGCAAGGTAAGGAAAACGCATGGTTTCTCGTGTCATACCCGTTGACCCATTCGATCTGGTCATTTTTGGCGGAACCGGTGATCTGGCGCAGCGCAAGATCCTTCCGGCTCTGTTTCGTCGGTTTTGCGCTGGCCAGTGGGCCGATGGGGTGCAAATCATCGGCGCGGCCAGGACGAAACACGACAGTGCCGACTTTCGTGATCTGGTTGCCGAATCGCTGGCGATCCATGCGCCTGCACATTGTTTGGACTCGGTCGCGCTGAGCGCTTTCTTGGAACGCGTTGAATACGTGGCGCTTGACGGTGCTGCGGACGATGGGTGGGATCAGCTATCCGGCAAGTTGAAGCCAGATCGCGTGCGTGCGTTTTATTTCTCGGTAGGGCCGGGATTGTTCGGCCCTTTGGCCGAGCGGATCAAATCTCATGACCTTGCGACCCCTCAGACACGGATAGTTGTTGAAAAACCCTTTGGCCATGATCTGGAGAGCGCACGCGCGCTGAACGCAACCTTGGCCGTGCATTTCAGCGAAAAACAAATCTACCGGATCGACCACTATCTGGGCAAAGAGACCGTTCAGAACCTGATGGCTGTACGGTTCGGGAATATGTTGTTCGAGCCTCTCTGGAACAGCCAGTACGTGGATCATATCCAGATCACCGTGGCTGAATCCGTGGGGATCGACGGTCGGGAGGGGTATTATGAACGCGCTGGTGCGATGCGCGACATGATGCAGAACCACCTGATGCAGCTTTTGTGCCTGATCGCGATGGAGCCGCCGGCCAAATTCGATCCAGACGCTGTGCGAGACGAAAAGTTGAAGGTCATCCGCGCCTTGGACCCGGTCGAGCCGCATCACATCGTGCGCGGTCAGTTTGAAGGAGGTGGGCCAGGCTATCGTGAGATCGTTGGCAATCCACGTTCCACCACGGAAAGTTACGTGGCGCTGAGGGCGCATGTCAGCAACTGGCGATGGGCGGGAACTCCGTTTTACTTGCGCACGGGCAAGCGGTTGGTAGCCCGATCTTCGGTGATTAACGTGATGTTCAAGGACGCGCCACATTCCATCTTTGGCGAACAGGACGGTCGCCATGCTAATGTACTATCGATCCGCCTTCAGCCGAATGAAGGTATCACGCTCAAAGTGACGATCAAGGAACCGGGGCAAGGGGGGATGCGTCTGGTCGATGTGCCCTTGGATATGAGCTTTGCCGAGGCATTGGGGCCGGAAAATCAGGATCCGCCGGATGCTTATGAACGGCTGGTGATGGATGTCATCCGCGGCAACCAGACCCTGTTCATGCGTGGGGATGAGGTCGAAGCTGCATGGGCGTGGACTGATCCGATCATTGCGGGGTGGCGTGCGCGCGGAGACGTTCCGAAACCTTACGAAAGTGGCAGCACAGGACCGGGCGACGCCGAGCTGCTGATGAAACGAGATGGTCGCCGCTGGCAAGGGATAAACCCATGAAAATTCAGGAATACGCCGACAGGGACATGCTGGCCATCGACGTCGCCAACGTATTGGCCGGAGATTTGGACGCCGCGTTGCTGCATCATGATATGGTTTCGTTGGCGGTTCCGGGCGGCACTACTCCGGGGCCGATTTTTGACGGATTGTGCGCCGCTGATCTGGACTGGGACAGGGTGCGCGTTCTTCCTACGGATGAACGCTGCGTGCCGGGCAGCAGCGACCGATCCAACGAAAAACTGATCCGCGAGCGTCTGCTGACAAATCGTGCATCTGCGGCGCAATACGTTCCGCTATATCTGGACGGCAAAGACCCCGAGGCGGTGCTGCCGGAAATCGAAAGCTTGATCACTCCGGTCCTTCCCCTGTCTGTTCTTGTTCTTGGGATGGGGGAAGACATGCACACCGCATCGCTGTTTCCCGGAATGCAGGGTTTGGAGGCAGCCCTTGATAGCCACGCCCCGCCGCTGGCAATCGCCCGGACCGAAGTCCAGCCGGAGGCGCGTATCACCCTGACGGCGCCGATTTTGGATGGGGCGTTGTCCAAACATCTGGTGATTTTCGGAGCCGCAAAGCGCGAGGCTTTGAACCGCGCACTCACCTTGCACCCGGATGAGGCGCCGATCGCAGCGGTACTAAGCGGTATGACGGTACACTGGGCGGAGTGACAGCTATGAAACTGAGCAACCTCAAAGCACTGGCAACCGGCGCGCAGGACCGCGCAATTTTGGATTTGTTCGAGCAGTCGCCAGACAGGGCGCAGAGTTTTTCAGCCTCGACCGGGGATTTGCTGTTTGACTACTCGAAAACTCAGATAGATGGGACGATCCGTGATGCCCTGATCCAATTGTGCGACGAGGCAGGGTTGGCCGACCGACGCGAGGCGATGTTCACCGGAGAGAAGATCAACGAAACCGAAGGCCGCGCGGTGCTGCATACGGCCCTTCGCAATCTGGACGGTGGCCCGGTCGAGGTTGATGGTTTGGATGTCATGCCTGACGTATTGGACACGCTTCAACGCATGCGGGTCTTTGCCGAGGAGGTGCGCGGCGGTGCCATCGCCGGGGCAGGGGGCAGCTTTACGGATGTGGTGAATATCGGAATCGGTGGGTCTGATCTGGGCCCGGTCATGGCCACTCATGCTTTGTCCCCATATCACGATGGGCCACGGTTGCATTACGTGTCGAACGTAGACGGCGCGCATATCGCGGATACGTTGCGACAACTGGATCCGACGCGGACGCTGGTCATTGTCGCCTCGAAAACCTTCACGACCATCGAAACCATGACCAACGCACGCACGGCTCGGGCATGGATGACCGATGGCGGGGGCGACCCGGCGGCCCAATTCGCGGCGGTGTCCAGCGCGTTGAACAAAACCCAGGCGTTCGGCATTCCCGAAGACAGGGTATTCGGCTTTGCGGACTGGGTCGGAGGCCGATACTCGGTCTGGGGTCCGGTTGGTTTGCCCGTGATGATTGCCGTGGGATCGAACGCTTTTGACGCCTTTCTGCGCGGCGGTCAGGCCATGGATGTGCATTTCCGCGCGGCTGACTGGGGTGAAAACATGCCGGTGCTGCTGGCGCTTGTCGGTGTCTGGCATCGGCAAGTTCTAGGCCACGCCAGCCGCGCGGTATTACCCTATGATCAACGGTTGTTACGGTTGCCTGCATATTTTCAGCAGCTCGAAATGGAATCGAACGGCAAATCCGTGGCTATGGATGGGGCCGCGTTAACCGTTCCGTCCGGGCCCGTCGTGTGGGGCGAGCCCGGAACCAACGGGCAGCACGCCTTTTATCAGTTGATCCATCAAGGCACCGACGTAATCCCGTGTGAGTTCATGGTTGCCGCCGAAGGGCACGAGCCTGAGCTTTCGCACCATCATCGGCTATTGTTTGCGAACTGCCTCGCTCAGTCCGAAGCGTTGATGCGAGGACGGTCTCTGGAGGAGGCGCGGCAACGGATGGCCGCAAAAGGACTACAGGGTTCCGAGCTTGAACGTCAGGCGCGCCATCGTGTCTTTCCCGGCAATCGCCCATCCACCACACTGATCTATCCCAAGCTCTCTCCGTTTGTTTTAGGTCAGATCATCGCGCTTTATGAACACCGTGTATTCGTTGAGGGCGTGTTGCTGGGGATCAATTCCTTCGACCAATGGGGCGTTGAACTGGGCAAGGAACTGGCCACGTCTCTCGGGCCGATCGTAGATGGGCAGGAAAGTGCCGCAGATAAGGATGGTTCAACCGCCGCATTGGTGGCCTACGCCATGCGTCATCGGGGTTGATAACAAAAAATTGGGATCCTGTATGATGGCACGCTACATTCTCGTATTGTCAGACAATTAAATGATTGGCAGGGTTCAACTGGAACGCGTGCTTTGCTGCTAAACGCGGCAGAGCAAGAACAAGGAGCCGCCACACAGAAGCGGCTCACACATAGGGAGGATGTCCATGCTAGGACAAATGATGACGCAGCCATTGCTGATCTCGTCGCTGATTGAGCACGCAGACTGCTATCACGGTCAGACCGAGATCATATCGGTCGAAACTGACGGGACGGTGACTGAAAGTAGCTGGTCTCAAATAGCCGTAAATGCGCGAAAGCTGGCGTCAGCCTTGACCAAACTGGGTCTTGAGCCGCAAGCGCGTATCGGGACACTGGCGTGGAACAATCGGCGGCATCTGGAAATTTATTATGGAACGTCCGGTGCGGGCTTTGTGTGTCACACGATCAACCCAAGACTGTTCCCCGAACAACTCACCTACATCATGAACCACGCGAAAGATCGGGTTTTGTTTTTCGATGCGACCTTTATTCCGCTTGTCGCGGCGATCAAAGAGCATCTTGCCGAAGTGCAGCATTTCGTTCTGATGGGGCCAAGGAACGATGATGCGATCTCGCAAATTCCCGGTGTTCAGTTTTACGATGAGCTGATCGAAACCGGCGACGAAGGGTTTGAGTGGCCCAGCTTTGACGAAAACACCGCATCCAGTCTTTGCTATACGTCGGGCACAACGGGCAATCCAAAGGGCGTGCTGTATTCTCATCGCTCGACAGTTTTGCACAGCTTCGGCTCGAACACGCGTGATGTAATCGGGTATTCCGCGATGGACGTGGTTATGCCCGTTGTTCCCATGTTCCATGTAAACGCATGGGGTTCGCCCTATGCCTGCGCGATGTCCGGTTCACGCATGGTATTGCCGGGGCCGGATTTGCACGGCGAAGCGCTGGTTAAGCTCATCGACACCTATGGCGTCACGCTGGCAATGGGGGTTCCAACGATCTGGCAAGGGCTGTTGGCCTATGCCGATAAGTCCGGCAGCAAACTGGCCAGCCTGCAGCGCACGGTCATAGGAGGCGCGGCCTGCCCGCCATCCATGATCGAAACGTTCCGCGAGACGTATGATGTCGATACGGTTCACGCTTGGGGCATGAGCGAGATGAGCCCCTTGGGCACCGCGAACCAGCCTTTGGCCAAGCACGATAAGTTGCCAGCGGCAGAGCAACACAAGTTGCGTGAAAGTCAGGGGCGCCCTTGCTATGGCGTTGAGATGAAAATCGTGGATGACGACGGCAATGAGTTGCCCCGCGACGGAGAAACTCAGGGTGATCTGATGGTGCGCGGTCATTGGGTTTTGGATAGCTATTTCCAGATGCAAGACCAGGATTTGCTACAGGATGGCTGGTTCGCCACCGGAGACGTGGCGACTTTGGACCCCGACGGATACATGACCATTCGCGACCGGTCAAAAGACATCATCAAATCAGGGGGTGAGTGGATCAGTTCGGTCGAACTGGAAAACATCGCCGTAGCCCATCCCAAACTTGCTACCGCAGCCGTGATTGGCGTTCCACACCCCAAATGGGATGAGCGCCCCCTGCTTGTTGCGGTAAAAGCAGAAGGCCAAAATCCCACAGAGGAGGAGCTTTTGTCCTTCTTTGATGGCAAAATCGCCAAGTGGCAGGTGCCGGATAAGGTGGTCTTTGTGGACGCTCTGCCGTTGAACGCCACGGGCAAAGTTCTGAAACGCAACTTGCGCGCCGATTTTTCGGATGAACTGGCAGGTTGAGCTGATGCCCAAAATGCAAAGCGCTTGGGCGGTTTGAGATCGAACCTGAGACCAAATGATACTTGGTCCCTTCGATTTCTGAGCCGCCCATTTCGTAGTTGGTGAGCCCAGCACAAAAAAGTTGCCAGCAACCTTAGCCGCATCGACCCGATGGGCTCGGCCTTCAATCGACAAACCTTGATGCAAGCTAGGCGACCTACACAAGTAGTTCCAACTAAGGATTGTGATCGCGTTCCCAGCGGCGAGTTCTAATTAGCCAACCTGATTACTGCATAAGCGTCAGCCCACCTGATGATAGCTGCGCACGCAGTTCGCCCTTGATTAGAATTAACGGCGAGACTCTGCAAATGATGTGAGAGATTGGCTCCGGCGGTAGGGATCGAACCTACGACCAATTGATTAACAGTCAACTGCTCTACCGCTGAGCTACGCCGGAACGGTTTGCGCCGTATAGCAACCTGCATCTGCGCCGTCCAGAGGGCTGATGGAAGTTTTTTTAGACAGGATTCGACACTGCTCAGGTCGGGCTTTTTGCCAAAACACACTATCAATTTTGAGGGGTGATTTGGCTCCGGCGGTAGGGATCGAACCTAAGACCAATTGATTAACAGTCAATCGGTCCTTCCAATTCCCCTATTATTCCCATAGCTTAGTTTTGGGCGATTTAGCCTTTAACTAGCCTGTTTTTATAGTTAAAATACCCAAAGTCGGAACGGGTCAGCTTAACAAGGGGTTATCGGATCAGCGCCCGGCTTGAGGTCGAAGTGGGACACACGCGGGACACATATGCACAGCGAAGACTATTTACGTCGCCAGCTACCGGACACCGGGCGGAGAACATGGCGGGACGAAACATTCCCCGGACTGGAACTGATCGGACGAAAGGCGGGCGCGTCTTGGTTTCTCCGGCACCGAGTCGGGGGTAGACGGGTTCGGGACAAAGTCGGCCGCTGGCCTGCGATGGGACACAAAACGGCGCGGGACACAGCCAGAACGCTTACGCAGGCGACGGCTATGAAAGAGGTTGCTGGGGGCGATGCCTACGGGGACCGGCAGGGAAAGCGCAGAAAGGCCGCTGACAGGCGAACCAGCCTGACGTTGGGGGCGGCATTGGATGTTTACGCTTCCGACCGTCTGGCGGGGCTGAGAACGGGCGCACATGCTGAGAAAGTCTTGCGAAACGTCTTTGGGGCGCTTCTGTCCCGGCGCTTGGTCGAGATCGAACAGCCGGACTTGATTGCAGCGATAGACGCGAAACGGCGCACGGCACCGAGCATGGCAGACCTCGCAGTCCGATACGCGCGGCCATTTTTCGGATGGGTCGCAGAAACGGGCAGGGGGTCACGGCTCCTGCAAGACGTGAAAACCCGGCAGACCCGCAAACGAGAGCGGACCCTGTCGATGCTGGAACTGGGTGCGATAGCAAACGCCCTCGAAGCGATGGGGCCAACCGTCCCGGCGATGGCGATCCGGGTACTGATGGGGACTGCCGGACGGATGGCAGAGGTTTCGTTTATCCAGCGCGGGGAAATCGACCTGCCAGCGCGCCTCTGGACCCTCCCGGCATCTCGGAACAAGTCGAACCGGGTTCATCTCGTCCCGGTCAACGACTACGCCGCGACCGCGCTCAACACGGCGATGGCGCAGACTAACGAAGACCTAATCTTTGCCGGACGCACTGGCACAACGCCATTCGGCGGCTGGTCGAAATTCAAGAAGGAATTGGATAAAGCGTCTGGGGTGACGGGCTGGGTCTTCCAAGACCTGCGGCGAACCTTTGCGACGATCTGCGCAGATCACGGGGTTGATCCGCATGTCGCAGACCGATGTCTCAATCACTCCGGCGCGTCTACAGCCTCGACAGTCGCGCGGATTTATCAGCGATCCGAATTCTTGGAACAGCGCAGAGCGGCGATGAACGTCTGGAACGACGCGATTCTAAAAGCAAAAGAGTCAGCCTGATAAGAAGTCGCTTCTCCTGTCTACTAAGTAGCCAGACCCGGAATCTGAACAAACGAATATGAATAGTCAACAAACACCGTATTTCAGTGCTTCCAATTCTGGACCGGCATAAAATCTAACGGTCTTACCTTCCGAAGTTATTTTAATCGAACCTCTACGAATAAGTTCCGCAAGAATGTGGACCTGAGGTTGCGATCGGGACCCGCCAAGCAAATCCAAAGCGGAAAGTGTTTTGTATGTGTATTCTTCTGTTTCTCTTCCGACCACTACAACCGAATTGTCTTCAGGCTGGTGACGGCGAAGTAGCCTGTGAACTTCATCCTTCTTAGCTCGTGGATCGTAAAGGGTGGAAAAACTCATAGTATATCGCCTTCCTATGTCTCCCAAACGCCAGCAAGTGAATTTAAGGTATATTCCCGGCCACTCTGAGCTTTCCGAAATGTAGCTGTTAGCTACCCTTTTCCATTCGTCTTTAACTTCGACCGATTGTGGTTGCCGTGGGCTGATAATGCCTAAATTCCACATAAAGAAAGCGGCAATTAGCAAGCCGACAACACCAGCCACTATATTAGATCGCCACGAATATTCCCTTTTCTTAACTGTTGATTCTTTCAACCAGAAATTTTTGACTGAACTGTTTAGGGTTCTTTTTGATTTCCAGAATACCTCAAATTTGATTATCAAGAACACGGTAGCGGCAAACAAAAGAAGAATAAATAACAGCTTAGACGTAATCCAATTAGAGACATAATCCGCGTCTGATAAGTTTGATGCTTCGCTTGCCGGCTCGCTTTTAGTCTGTGTATCAGCGGCAGTGACTCCCGCGCCAGTTTCACTCTTACCACCCGTTGACGTAGTTGGGGCTGGCGTCGTCGAGAGGCTAGGTTGCGTCCAAACGGTCCCTTCGTAAGTTGGTCCGTCATATCGTTTGCCAGTGTATGTGATTAAAGTAAGACACCAACCTTTGCTTTTGTCGGTAAGCGGCGGCGTGTCTGATGAGTAGAAGTTGAACCGAGCCTCAGAACGTCTGTCGTTTGTCGGGTCGATGTCCGGCCAAACAGCTAAATACCTAACTGGAACTTCGTCACCGCATAACGACCCACCACCTTTCAGTCTAGGTATTTCCCCGTCTACTTCGTAGATCTTGGCCGAAGTTGAAGAGCCCGAGGGTGTAACCGGCCAATTACCAGATGAATTATCTTTAACGAAGATTAGCTGTAGTTTGGCTCCGCCCGGAAAGACAATTTGTTCGTTGGAAACGATAATTGTTCCAACCTGTTGGTACATAAAACTTGTGATGGGATCAAAAGTCTTGGGATCATCCCCTAGAACCTCCGCATGGGCGACGCTAAGCCAAAGAACGAATAAAGTTATGCCGCACCCAAAATTCTGAGACAGATGAAATATCTTAGACATTTGCCAATTAACCTATTGCTCGCATCACATGTAAACCCGTCGATTTCTCAGTAATCATTAATAAATCCTCGTCAATTCACTCTCTACAGAAAACTAAATTTCTCTCGAATACAAACTCATAGAGGTTTTAGATTTAACTTTTCCTTCTAGAAGCTGGGTTTCATATCACAAGCAGATCGATCCTTTTCCGTCCAGTTGCACAAATGGTCGGGCCGGAAATAACTTCATTAACCTTAAAGCGCTGAAAATCGACGCGCTGCTCAAGGACGCACAAAGGCCAGTGAGGATCGCAGAACTGTTTAACCTGTCGCCTAGTTTGATTTACAGCCTCAAGTACGGAAAGTCGTGGTCTTGGCTGACCGGCAGGCCGGTGCCAAGGCGGTGATCACCTCCCGCGCGGTGAGGGAGGTAAATCACCCTGAACGTCCCTTTCAGGGTATTTCGCGCAGTACGGGAAACACCTTCCCGGTGTCCGTGAAGGTAAGTCGAAGCCGCCTCGACTTCCCGCGAAAAAATCGAAAACTGGAATTTATGCGTTTCAGTCCTCGTATTCCTTCATTTTGGCTTCGTGGACTTCCTGCAATTCGCGGCAGTGGATTGAGCAGTAGTCGTGGTCGTTCGCTGGCTCAAACAGCTTGCGGCAGAACTGGCTTTTGCACATTGCCATTCCCCGCTTGATCTTGCGGTTGCCGCTGAAGCGCCTCCTCATATGTTATCCACGACTTTGGGTCACGTCCGTGTTCCGACAGTTCCCGGCGCATTCGGGCGTCCGCGCGAGCGAGCTTACCGCTCAAGCTCGGCGTTCGGGTTAGCTGATCTTCGAAGGAAAATATACCGTCCTGAAGGTCATCAACCCAACGGAGAAGAGGTTTAAAGTGATTGGGATGCACGGAGAACAAGCGCTGACGGGCCAGCTGGTTTTCGACCACCTGGAAATCGTCATTTTCTGGTGTTCCTGATGCATAATGCAGCATCACCGCTCCCTTCATAGAACCAACGATATTTTGGTTATGTGTCAGAAGTTTGGCGTGAAACGCTGTGCGTTAGAGCGCCACAGCACATGGTACGCGCGATGCCGACGAAATCGCCAAATCATGCGTGTCGTGTGGTCTTTGAGAAAGTCCAGCCAGTGGTTACTGTGAACGCAACGACAAAAGAATAAAGGTGCGAGTGGTAACGTCATGCGCGAACTCGATGACGGCATTCCCTATTGGACCGACCGCGGCAAAACCGGCGGTCTAGATCCTCTGGCAATGTTGGCACCAATTGAGCAGCTGTACTCGGGACTGCTCAATGGGATTTCATCCGTTACGGTCCGAGTTCGTTACTACGCTTTCTTCGCTTGGTGGATGAAAGAGTACGGGCGAGCGACCTTCAGCACAAATCAGGATGATCTCGAGGCTCATATTCGTCGTGGTGAGGCTCTTGTTGGCTTGATCTCGCGTGCAAATGACTTGGGTGGCGGACTGGCCGGAGAAAACACCTTTGGCAGATACTTGCGCGAGGATGTTGCGGAGTACGACTTTCTATTGCTCCAGGAAGAATACCTCGAGTTTCCCGCGTTTTTTGGCATCTATGGCTCGCAGATGGCGGAGATGGGGGTCCTCAAAAGGAACAAGCACGGGATATTGGCGCCTACACCCGAGCTAGGACTGCCACTTGCTGATGCGTTCGAAGAGTCGGTCGGACCACAGACTGTGAAGCTATTTCGTGATACCTGCCTTCAAGCGAAAGTGGAACTGAATACGCTCCAGCGCATGAAAGCGATGTCGATAAATTTCGACCAAGTACAGGATACAACACGCGAGCTGACGCTGCTGCGAGAGGCTTTGGTGGGCAGGCGCGGCGTCGGAGAACGCCGAAATACGATTCTCGAAATCTTGGAGTATTCACGAGCTAAAGGCAGCTTGCCCAGTGAATGGTTGATGCGGTTCGAGTGGCTCGAGGACTTCCCTGCTGCCGATGCAATTAGGTTCGAAGAAAGGATGCTTTGGGCGCATTTTCAGGTTGCCGACAGCATGCGCGTTTCAATGGAAAGCATCCTCCGCTTTTGCGTCCAAACTCTGTCGGATCATGGAACGATGGACATATCTGATCTCACGGCGGAGGTGTGTTCCTCCATACCAAATAGTGTAAGCCTCGAGGATTACTTCCTAGAACTGGTTGAACTGGCGGGTGGATTGTCCACTCGAGAAATCCAGGAGGCGGCTACAAAAGACGGGACCTCCCTTGAACCCAAAGTCACCCTCATCGCGAAACTATGGATCGATTGGTCCGCGAAGCTGCAAGATATGGAGGAAATCTTCCCGCCAAAGGGCCACTTTAGAACCAGCGCCACTGAAATTGGGTTTCTTAGCTCAAAGGCGCAGTTTAATGCCCAGTCAGCGATAGCCGAATTCATCCGGCATCGAATCCTCTCGAGGCATCTGTTTGTTGCGTCAAGGAAGCTACGCTTTCAGAGCAATTACACATTCCAGTTTGAGTATGAGGAAGGAACCGTCGTAGCTCGGCGGACTGGGCTAGTTGGAGCGGCCGGTCCACGATTAGGAACCGCTATCGCATTTCTCACGCAGCTCGGATTGCTCGATGAGGCTGGATTAACTGAAATTGGTCGTACGGAGCTGGAGAAGCAGTGAGATACGATCATCAGTTCCGAGAAAAGGGTTATCACAGCGCGTTGATGACCACATTCTCTTTCGACCCAATCTGCTTTGAGAACGTCGTCCTAACCACCCTCAAGTCCGCACAGTGTAGAAACATTGCGGTTCTTGGCGACAGCCGAATGATCAACCAAGCATCGATGGATTTGGGGCCGCCTGGATTTGCAGGCCAAAATTACCATCTTGCCAAACGGGCACTCAAAAGCTGCTTCCATCCAAAAATCGTTGCGCAGTTTGGGAAGGAAAAGGGGCGTCTGCTAGTTGGCTCATCCAATCTAACGACGTCGGGGATTAACGGGAACCTCGAGGCGTTCAGTCTGATCATAAGAGACGAAGAGAACATTGATACGGCTGGGCTATTCAAGAAGGTTCTTGACTACATTTGGCGCCACACAGCGCAAGGCGACATCGGTATGAAGCGTGCCATCGACCAAGTCTTTCTGATGACGCCCTGGCTAAAGGACGTGGATGCAGTCAGTGTGATCGAAGCCGCGAGCGGTAGCCGTCTAGGCGTCTTTACTGATTCAGAAGACGCTTCCATCGCTGACCAGCTTCTTTCAGAGGTTGGTAGTGATGAGGTATCGGAACTGATTGTCGTATCGCCATTTTGGGATGAGGATCTACGAGGCCTGCGTGAGCTTCGAGACGCTTTGGGCAACCCGGAAACGAGGATTATCCCAGAGTTGGCAGAACAAGACTTCGCGCAAGAGGTCGTGAGACATGACCCCAAACTGTCTGTAATGAGTCCAGAACCACTTACTTCTGACGAACGCCGGGTGCATTCGAAAGTTATCATATGCAAGTCGAGGGACGCTGACTACGTGTTGACCGGCAGCATGAATTCGAGCCAGGCCGGGCTTTGGGGGCGCGGCGAATTTGGAGGAAATGCTGAGGCCGCCATATTCAGGAAAATCGTAGACAGGAACAGCGTTCAGACAATCTCCGACGAACTCGCGCTAGCGCTTGCGACGCCTTTCCCAGCAAATCAGTTTCGGACTCGCACCAAGAAGGGTGCCGAGGGAGGCGAAACCCTCGATGTCGTTCGTGATGGAGGGCTAGTTCAGATCAAGAACGGGTTGGCATCTTGGTTGCCGCCCCAACGGTATGAAGACGCTCTGAACATCACACTTCACGATGATACCGAGAACGTTATTGGAGAGATTTCTCCTAAACCCAAAGAGCCTCAGCCCGTCTCGGACGATCTTGCAGGAAAGGTGCGGTTCGGCCGGGTAGGGTTCGCGGATGGAACAATGTCCGCGCCGTTTGTTGTTACGGTTTTCTCCCAGCTCGAACGAGCAGCAGAACCGCCACAGTCGCTGAGGGTACGTCGCCTCGTTGATGAGCTCAAAGCTAAACGAGACATTCGGGACATCTTCGAAATGATTGGTCGACTGGATGCCCTGCAACACAAGGAGATGCAATCCAAGCGGCAAAAACTCGGCTCTGGCGGTGGACAGCGTAAAAACCGAGGGAAAACCCAAGATGGGATTACTCTTGATGAATCGGACTTCTACCAATTTGACGACGAAGAAAACGTCGAAAATGAACTCGTTACAGCAACAACTCTGAGCGAGCTACGCCGAGCGATTAACCGCGTCGTTGGGCATGGAGAAGCTCACTGGGCCGACCCGAACGATGCCTTGGATTTGCACGACCAAAATCTTTCCTCGGTGGAAGAGGCAGAGAGCCAAAAGGGAAACGCTGATGCTTCCACCGATGGGAGCGATCCATCAGATGATGGGCCCGCAAAGGAGCCAGCCAGACGTATCATCGACAAGCGCAAGACAGGTTCGAGGGCTGAGGCGCGGCAGTTCATAGACGATCTTAGAATTCGATCGAATGATTTGCAGAAGTTGGTTGGATTGCAGAAACCAGGAGAAGTGCAGTTGGATCAAGCGCTTCTCTTCCAGGTTATCGTTTACGCCACGCTCGCTGTAGCGAGTCCTGATGAGCCTTGCGAAACCTATCCTCTCCCTGCCTTCGAAAGAACGGGCGAGAACTGTTGGATCAGAATTCTGGCACGCTTTCTGGTGCCTCATTGTCGAAGTTGGCAAAGCGATGCGCTGCTTGGTTCGGAGCTCGAAGGTTACCAACTTGAGGCTCTCGCCACGTTATCCGTCGCTTGTCAGGTCTTGATCGCCTATTTCGACCGTCTGGATGCGATCCCCTTCGAAATCTCAAAGCCATTTAGGTCGACTGCTGGGAGCTTCCTCAAGTCCGTTTCGCAGATGTGCGAAACGAACTCGTTGGTGGCCGATCGCTTCTCTGTTTTGAACGAGCGTATTTTCAATACCGAAGATGTTCAGAGGCTCATGGTAGTGTCTGAACGCGCTCTGCTGACACGCGGCGATCAGGGCTATAGTCGCAACTAGATGCTTCCCGCGATGGTGGGCATCAGGCCACAGAAAAAGCCCCAAAAAAAACTCACTCCGGATCAACGTGAATGCCTGCAGCCTGGAACATCTGAAGCATGCGTCCTACTTCTGTCGCAGCCAGCGTCGTCGTTAGCTGACCCTGGATATCAAAAATCATTTCTCGAAAGGTCAGTATACTGACCGGGTTGCTGCCAAGAGCATTTCGGAACGGCTCGTGGTTTTCCCAAACCGCCTTGTCTCCGGCGACCTTGGCAACGGCCAGGACATAGGTGAAGCGATCTGTGCCTGTCGCATCGTACACAGCCTTAATGAATGCCTCTGACCATTTGGGTACAGTCAGTTCTCGAAAAGCTTGCCATGCTTTGCGGCCACGCCGAACTTTGTCGTTCTCGATCGCGTCGATTTCGGACGCAGGATTGAAGCCAGACTGCCAACTCTTGCAACTCACGACCAAGACCTTTCGATCGCCCTCGAGCTTTGGGTGATAGCCGATTACATCAATATCGCTGTGGTTCGAATCTTTGTTCTTAATGTAATCAGGGTGGTCTTTGCGCGGCAGGAATTTGAGGTTGTGCTGCACGAAGTAGCCCTTGTGAACGAGATACTCCTCGACGATCTGCTCAAGAATGTCCTCTTTCGTCGCCATCCCACACTACTCCCGTTCATCAAAGTGACCGACATTTCGACCCCAAATGCAGAAGTTCGGAACGCATTTGCGCACCTTGAATCCGCAGCACTTCGGAATATGCGGCCTTAGTATTTCAGTATCGATTTGTGATCTAACTCCTGACTGTCACCGCCTAAAAACCAGAGCTCTTCGTCGCGAACAGGATCAATAACCAGCCCAAGCGAATACTCGGTGTCGAAAAAGTCTTTTTGCGTCTTCCGATCTGTCCCGCTGAAGAATACACCAAGGTTTGGATGGCTGTGGTACCAGCCAACAATGAACTCTCCTTCCTCCGAAGCGGCACTTGCAGAGCTCCATACCTCTGTATCCATACGCAGCGAAACTGCTGTACCTTGAAAGTTGGCGGCTCGGGCGGCCTTTGTCACGTGCACCACTAAGTGTGTTTGATCGCGAGCGACCCTATGTGCTCGACCCAGCAGCAGTCCTCCCATTTCGATAGGCTTTTCACTAAGATGCCCATAAATTTGTGAATTAATGTCCGAAGCTATGACAACTGATGCAGCACGGCTACTACCCAACAACCAACAGTTGGTTGCAAGGTTCGATAGCGCTAAGACCAAGCAGTTCTTAGCAAAGCGTCATCCTGCAAACTCCACCACTTGATAATCAATCAATGGCTCGAAATTATCTAATGAGCTGAAAATGCACATGACTTAGGCTCTTTTATGCCCGGTCTGCAACGGAGTCTGCGACAAGCCCATCAAAATTCTGCAAGCGATAGTGCAGTGGCATCTAACTCCGAAAAATCTCGGCCCGGTGCCATGCAAGACGGATAGGCGCGCTGTGGCTAGTAGCGCTGACCCGCGGGGCCGCAAGGCACCCAAACAAGAAGAAAAAGAAGGTTCAGCCATGAGGGCTGGCATCAGATCGGGCGCCAGCGATGGAGCCAGGATGGCCGAGTCCTAAGGCTAAACTCACATCAGCCCGGCCCTACAGGTGAGCCAAAAGGTATGTTGCAGAGATGTTGCAGAAACCAAAAGCCGCCCCTAGGGGCGGCTTGTTACTCTCTTGTTATATAAGAGTGATTTTGGCTCCGGCGGTAGGGATCGAACCTACGACCAATTGATTAACAGTCAACTGCTCTACCGCTGAGCTACGCCGGAACTGATGGCCGTATAACAATCACAAATTTTGACGTCCAGAGCAGAATGTCACTGGGTTGAAAAAAAATTGCCAGATCATTTCAGCCTCTTGAACTGCGCGCTGGCCGATAGCTGGTCGATGGGGGAAGCCATTGATTTACCGTACAAATCGACAAGATGCGCAAAAACGTTCCTTTCGGCCGCAGGTAACAAAGCCGCAGGCGTTTCGGTGTAGATACTCTCTGCCAAATCCCGAGCGGTGCCGGGCTTGTCTGCCAGTGCCTCAAGAATCTGTGCTTCGCGCGCAAGCCGGTGATTGATCAGCCAGTCCAACCGGTCAGCAGGATTCGAGATTGGCGCGCCGTGACCTGCGTGAAAAATGGACCAGTTTCGCTGTCGCAGTTTGTAGCATGCGTGCATGAAATCCGTCAGATCTCCGTCCGGTGGTGAAACCAATGAGCTGGCCCACCCCATAACGTGATCGGCTGTAAAACAGACATCCTTCCATCCCAAGGCTATGTGATTTCCCAGATGGCCGGGCGTATGGATGACCTCAAGATTCCAGCCGTCACCTTCGATCAGTTCTCCATCAGAAAGTTCGATGTCGGGGCGGAAATCCTTGTCGATGCCTTCGCCACCGCCCGCAAGACCTTGTTGCGCCAGCTTCTTCATGACGGGGCTGCGGCCAGCCTCGGGACCGCCAAATGCGAGAATCGGCGCGCCCGTTCTTTCGGCCAACGGTGCGGCCAAGGGGGAATGATCCAGATGTGTGTGTGTCACGATGATATGGCTGATCCGCTGATCTGGACGCAGCGCATTCAGAATCGCCTGTAGGTGGACCTCGTTCAGAGGGCCGGGGTCGATGACAGCGCAGTCCCTTTCTCCGAGCAGATAGGTATTCGTTCCGCGATAGGTCATTGGCGAGGGATTCGGCGCCAAGATTAGTCGAAGATCGGTCTGTAGCTCGATAGGCTGACCGGGAGTCGGGTTGAAATCATCGGGTGCCTGCATTTTGAACTCTTTCTCTTGTCCGATCAGCCCGTTAGGTTTAGCGCATGTCCAGCCGGTGGCTCAAATCTTATATGCCGCGCAGCCTGTATGCCCGTGCGGTTCTGATCCTGGTTCTGCCAGTGGTCGTGCTGTTGCTTGTTGTGGGCATTGCATTCCTGCAAAAGCACCTCGAGGACGTGACAGGGCAAATGACCAGCGCAGCCGCGCGAGAGGTTTTGCTGGTTGCGGGGGCGACAGAGGATGCCGAAACTCAGCAACAGGCCATAGCCGCAATTCGTCAAGACATAGCTGCACTGGATATGAAGGCCCGTTTTCTGGACATTAACGAAGAGCCAGACTTGGGTATCCGTCGCTGGTACGACTTTATCGCTCCGCAGGTTGAGTCAGATCTGCACGAAATGTTGCAGAATCTTGTCGCCGTTGCACTGCCCATCGGGGACGAGGCGCGATTGTACCTCGAAACTCAAGTTGGTCTGCTTGAGCTGACCTTGGAACGTCGGCGTCTGTCGCCGACCGCTCCGCATCAGTTGATCGTGACAATGTTGTTTTTTGCCGTCGTCATGACCTCGATTTCATTTTTGTATATGCGCAACCAGCTTCGCCCGATCACACGATTGGCAGACGCGGCCCAGGCGTTTGGTCGGGGCAGGGTCGTGCCGTATTCCCCCGGAGGAGCAATAGAAGTGCGCGCAGCAGGAAGCGCCTTTTTGGACATGCGCGCTCGTATCGAAAGGCAGATGGAACAACGCACGCTGATGCTGTCGGGGGTCAGCCATGATCTACGGACACCGCTGACGCGGCTGAAACTGGGGCTGTCCATGCTTCCCGAAGATGAGGCAGCACCCCTGCAGCAAGATGTGGATGAGATGCAATTGTTGCTGGACGCATTCCTGGATTTCTCGCGCGGTGCTGCCGAAGGCCCGCCTGAGACAGTTCAGCCCGAGGAATTGCTGCGGCAGATTGTCGAGGATGCACGCCGCGCAGGGCTGGAGGCCAGCTTGGTTTCAGTGGAAGGCGAAGGCACCGCGCTGTTACGTCCCACCGCAATCCGTCGCGCGGTTGAGAACCTGATTGGAAACGCTGTTCGCTACGGTGACCGCGCAGAAGTGAGCCTGTCGATAACGCCCAAGGCGGTGCGAATACGGGTTGAAGATGACGGGCCCGGCATCGCGCCTGAGCAGCGCTCTGAGGCGGTGAAACCGTTTTCCCGGTTGGATCCCGCACGCAACCAGAATCAGGGTAGCGGCGTTGGGCTTGGTCTGGCGATCGTCTCTGATATCGCCCGCGCGCATGGCGGCGTGCTGCGGCTGGGCAAAAGCGAACGCTTGGGTGGGCTGAGTGCTGATATAATAATCGGACGGTAGCCTTTTTGGTTCGTAAAAAGACACGCTCGAAAGAAATTTCACTTAGAATCGAAAGTGATGCCTTTCCAGACGCTTGAGTGTGCTATGATAGGGCTAGGGAACGAATAGCGGGTGTTTGGGGCATAGTTAGGCCATTGATTCGGCTGGCCCTCACCTTTGTTTCCGTATGTCGATTTGTGTCGACCTGAATTGTTTCGCTTGAAACCCGGAAACGCTGATGTGTGTCCAAGTTACTAGTGAGGTGAGGTCATTGAATTGGTTGATATTGGCAATAGTAGCTGCCGTATCCAGTGTTATTGTCCTCGGATGGTTTGATCCGTGTGACTATTTCTATTCCGTGTGCCAGTTCGTTAGCTGGCGCTAAAGCAGAATTTTGGTAGGCCCGGAGGGACTCGAACCCCCAACCAAAGCGTTATGAGCGCTCTGCTCTAACCAATTGAGCTACAGGCCCGCCTACGCGCCTTGGGTATCACGGTGAACGTCCGCGTCAAGCCTGACCGTTGCAACATTCCCAACAATCGACTAACCCGCCCGAGAACCATTCATAAGGGGTTGGCCATGACAGCGGGCAAGAACGGAATCACCTATGCTGACGCGGGTGTTGATATTGATGCAGGGAATGCTCTGGTCGACCGGATCAAGCCAGCAGCCAAGCGGACGAACCGCTCGGGGGTGATGAGCGGCCTTGGCGGGTTTGGCGCTTTGTTCGACCTCAAGGACGCCGGGTATCAGGATCCGATTCTGGTTGGTGCAACAGACGGCGTGGGCACAAAACTGCGCATTGCGATCGATACCGGCGTCGTGGATGGTGTCGGCATTGATCTGGTGGCCATGTGTGTCAACGACCTGATCTGTCAGGGGGCCGAGCCTCTTTTCTTTCTGGACTATTTCGCAACGGGCAAGTTGGACACGGACACTGCCGCACGGATCATCGAAGGCATTGCCGAGGGCTGCGTTCAGTCCGGTTGCGCCCTGATCGGTGGCGAAACTGCCGAAATGCCGGGGATGTATCCCGATGGTGATTTTGATCTGGCCGGTTTCTCTGTCGGCGCGATGGAGCGCGGCGCCCATTTGCCCGCCGGAGTTCAGCAGGGCGATGTGCTGTTGGGGCTGGCCTCGAACGGAGTGCATTCCAACGGCTATTCTCTGGTGCGCAAACTGGTCGAGATGTCAGGGCTGGGCTGGGACGCCGCGTCGCCGTTCAGCGAGGGGTCGCTGGGCGAGGCGCTGCTGACGCCCACGCGTCTCTATGTCAAACAGGCGCTGCAAGCGATCCGGGCAGGGGGCGTTCATGCGCTGGCGCATATCACCGGTGGTGGCCTGACGGAAAACCTCCCGCGCGTATTGCCTGATGAGCTTGGTGCCCAGATTGACTTGAACGCATGGGACTTGCCGCCGGTTTTCCGTTGGATGGCTGATGTTGGTGGCATAGCCGAGGCAGAAATGCTCAAGACCTTCAACTGCGGCATCGGCATGATTGTCGTCTGTGACGCCGCACGCGCAGATGAGCTGACCACTTTGCTGGCCGAGGCCGGAGAGACAGTTGCCCGGATCGGCACCGTCACAGACGTGCCGGGCGTGTCTTACTCGGGCAAATTGCTGTGAGCCACAAGCGCGTCGCCATCTTAATCTCGGGGGGCGGCTCCAATATGGTGTCGCTGGTTGATAGCATGACCGGCGATCACCCCGCGCGGCCCTGTCTGGTTCTGTCAAATGATCCCCAGGCGGGCGGCTTGGTGAAAGCCGCCGATCGCGGCATCGCCACGGCTGCGGTTGATCACCGACCGTTCAAGGGTGACCGCGCCGCGTTCGAGGCCGACTTGCTGAAGCCGTTAGAACAAGCCCAGCCGGATATCGTCTGTCTTGCTGGCTTCATGCGGGTTTTGACCGCGGATTTCGTATCGCGTTTTCAGGGGCGAATGCTGAATATCCACCCGTCACTGTTGCCTAAATACAAGGGTCTGAATACGCACGCTCGCGCGATTGACGCTGGCGACGCGGAACATGGCTGCTCGGTACATGAGGTTACGGCCGCGTTGGATGACGGCCCGATCTTGGGGCAGGCCCGTTTGAATATTGAACCAGACGAGACGCCCGAAGCATTGGCCGCGCGTGTTCTGGTGTGGGAGCACAAGTTATATCCGGCCGTTCTGCGGCGCTACGCCAGCGGTGATCGAACCCCAGTGCTGCTGCCGTGAACCTGTCAGGGTGATTTACACTTGCCCGGTATTCAGCCTATGGTCTGCACCACAGCTTGGGATGTCAAAGAACTGACGGGCAGTAACAAAATACAAGAGCAAGAATAGCACCTCGAATGAAAACCCTGACAACGACGCAAGAGTTGGCCGAGTTTTGCGCAGCCGCCGCGGACCACGCCTATGTCACCGTAGACACCGAGTTTCTGCGAGAGCGCACGTACTATTCCAAGTTGTGCTTGTTGCAACTGGCCGTCCCTTCGCCCGATGAAGATAGCGCGGTTCTCGTCGATCCGTTGTCAGATGGCATGTCCCTGGACCCGCTTTACGAGCTGTTCAGTAATGAAAACGTGGTCAAGGTCTTTCACGCGGCTCGCCAGGATCTTGAGATTTTCTGGGTTGAGGCCGGTGTTTTCCCCAAGCCGTTGTTTGATACGCAGGTGGCCGCGATGGTCTGCGGATTTGGTGAGCAGGTTGGCTACGAAACTCTTGTCCGCAAGATTTGCAAGCAGGGTGTAGACAAGACATCCCGCTTTACCGACTGGTCAAGACGCCCGCTGTCCGAGGCGCAAAAGACATATGCTCTGGCGGACGTGACCCATCTTAGACAAATCTACGAACACCTCGCTGCGGAATTGGAGAAATCTAAACGCAGCCATTGGGTCGCCGAGGAGCTGTGGACTCTGACGCAATCGGCAACCTATGACATCCGCCCGGAAGACGCTTGGAAACGTGTTAAAACCCGCACGAATTCCGCCAAGTTTCTGGCGGTCGTACGAGAGTTGGCCCAGTTTCGCGAGGCTTATGCGCAGGAAAACAACGTTCCGCGTAGTCGAGTGTTCAAGGACGACGCCCTGATCGAACTTGCATCGACCAAGCCCAAGTCGGCGTCAGACCTGGGGGGATCCCGGCTCTTGCTGCGTGAGGCACGCAAGGGCGTGATTGCCGAAGGCATTTTGGCGGCTGTCAAAAAAGGCGTTAACTGCCCGCCGGACCAGATGCCGCGCGTGGACAACAGCCGGGACAAGCTGAAGGTCAACCCGGCATTGGCTGACCTCCTGCGCGTATTGTTGAAGTCCAAAACAGAAAGTCTGGGTGTCGCGGCAAAGCTGATCGCCACCAGTT
Source organism: Ruegeria sp. BB6 (assembly GCF_056539385.1). Taxonomy (NCBI): domain Bacteria; kingdom Pseudomonadati; phylum Pseudomonadota; class Alphaproteobacteria; order Rhodobacterales; family Roseobacteraceae; genus Ruegeria; species Ruegeria sp. BB6. The sequence continues at coordinate 107,605 of NZ_JBQFUW010000001.1, read as the reverse complement.
CCGAGCTGGATCAGATCGCAGCCGGTGAACGCGAACTGCCAGCCATGTCAGGGTGGCGGTTCGAGGCTTTTGGTGAGGACGCGCTCAAACTATGCGAAGGCAAGATTGCGCTGGCCGCCAAAGGGCAGGCGGTGAAGGTCGTTTCACTCTGACCTTTGTTACCGGCGACGGGATTCCAACGTATTCTGCTGACCTACGACGCGCACCAGACGGATGTTTTGCAGATCATCCAGGCTGACATTTGCTGCGTCTGACACCGCCCGCGACCGTTCGGTGCCCTGGTTTGTTGCATAGCTGGGATAGCTGACGCGGAAGGTGAATTCGAGAACACCATTCTTTTGGTTTTCCTCGCTTTCAACGCGAACAAGCTGCGCGCCATGTGCGCCCTGCCGCGCCGCAGTTCCGCTGGCATAGATTATTGCGCCCGAGGGCGTCGGGTTGATCCTAAGCTCGTCGATTCTTGCAATCGGCACGCTGTTGTCTACGGGATCGGGTCTCGAGAACAGGCCGGTGCCTTCACGTTCCGGCGGCACGAGCACGTTCGGATCATATGCTGGTGCTTCTGTCGGCGTAGACGTGCTGGACCCGAACCAGTTGGACGGGTTGGCGCGCGAGTCACTCCAGTTATTGCAGGCGGACAGGGTCAGTACGGCGAATATTACAAGTGACAACGGTTTTTGCATGGACCCAGCTCAGAGCGTTAAATTCCGCAATGGGTTATCGCAATTTCCCGTCTTTGAAAACCCACCCCAAGGGCTGGACAGTCGACGGTCGGAGGCATAGCTACACCAATGAAGCTGTAACAAAAGGACCGCCGCGAAATGGCAACGCCTGCCTTTGAAGAAATCGTTGAGGATTTCGAGTTCCTGGAGGACTGGGAAGATCGGTATCGCCATGTCATTGATCAAGGCAAGGCGATGGAGCCGCTGGACGACGCGCTCAAGGTTCCAGCTACAAAGGTGCATGGCTGCGCCAGTCAAGTTTGGCTGCACCCGGTGATCGAAGGCGGAGTTTTTCATTTTGACGGCGACAGCGATGCGTTGATCGTGCGTGGTCTGATCGCGGTTTTGCGGTCGTTGTATAACGGTTTGCCGGTCAGCGAAGTGCCAATGATCGATGCGGGTGGCGAACTGGCGCGTCTTGGTCTGCACGATCACCTGTCAGCCCAGCGTTCAAACGGTCTTCGGGCCATGATCGAACGCATTCGCGAAGTGGCTCAGGAAAACGCCTGATTTCCTTAGTCCGAGTGGCCGCGACTGGCCCAACCTGAAAGAGTGGTCTCAAGGTCTCCGTACCCGGTAAAGCGACGCTCGAACGTCAGCCCCATGCGTTCGGCACACTTGCGCGCGCGCTCGGTCAAGTCGGGATCGTCTGTCTGCGCTTGATAGACCAGCTTCGTGTAGTTCCCGAAATACATGTCCCTAAGCTCAGGGTGGCGATCCAATCCCAGTGGTTTCCAGACAAAGGCGTCGAATTGCCGGGCTAGAAAGTCTGTCAGGTAGAAGGCCGTTGTCTCGTCCTCGGCACGAGCGTCAAAGGCTTGGTTCCCTTCAAAGAATGAGTAACAGTGCGGCCCTTTGACCATTTCTACGCCCATCTCCGCGCAGGCTTTTTGCAATAGCCCCCCGGTTCCGCAATCAGCATAGACAACAAAAATCTGGTCAAACTCGTCGCGGTGTTTGGCGACAGCTTCTTCGACGGCTTGAGTAATCCGCTCGGGGTAGACATGCAGAATCGCGGGCAGGCAGGTCAATGACATGTGATCCCAGCCATTGCGGTTTTTCAGGTCCAGGATCTCACGCGCAAGCGCACCGCAGGCCAGCAGGAGGATGCCGCCCTTGCGACCGGATTCGGTATAACCCTGTGACGTCAGGCTTGCGTCATCTGGCGTGCTGTTATGCGGCATGGCTTCATTCCCGGTGCGATCGCAGCATCAAAGGACGAAAGAATGATGAAGGCAAGCCCGCTTCCGACATCCTGCGTCAGGCGACCGACGCACGTGTTTCATACGACTGCAATGACGGGCGAGCGGTTGGGCCGTAGGCAGAAACTCCTTGAGCTGACAGCTCTGGAAACAGTGTCAGAATCTCCTGCTGCGTCGCGTCGGCCAGGCTGTTCCAAGCCTGGACACCGGGGTGAAAACTTTCGGTCAGACAGCCTTCGGCCCAAATCAGTTCGTGCTGGTCGAACATCAGGTGATAATAGGTTACCAAACCGCCGGGCCGCATCACTATGTCGGTATCGTTCAAAAGTTGGCGGGCAGGGGCAAGGGCCTCTGCGTGGCCGGTATTCAGTTCAATTTTCCAATCACTTACCAACATTCTATGTTGTTGCGACACCAACAAGTCCCGAGAATTTCCCAGCGCTCCGGCTTTGAAAAGCACCGGGGTAAACGTACCAGTGGCGCGCACCGTTCTACGGCCAACCCAGCGAAGCGATTGCAGCCCGTGATCATAGGTGCGGATCTGATCCCCCGCCTTCAAGTCCTCGACTGCGATTTGTCCATTGTCTGTCTCAATCAGCGTTCCAGTCGTGAAACATGTCGCGATATTCCAGTCCTGGCGGTTTGCAGTCAGACCATTCGTTGTGTCAGTGTCGATGCTGTTTATTGACACCGAAAGAATGGCTTGAGCCTCAAGAGCCGCCTGATCAGCATTGGCCGAAAATTCGGGCACGAGGTAAGTATTTCCGAAAACATCCTGGGCAACCACGGCGGTAATGTCTGCGGTTGTTCCGTCAAGATAAGTAATCGTGGCGTTGTACGCGACGGCTGCGTCGAACAGGGTTACATTGCCGTCGATAGAGAATAGATCAAAATCGGCGTTCGCGTCGTTTTCGTAGGTTGTACCGGGGTTTCTGACGGGGCTCCAGACGGCCGCGTTTTCAAACAGGGGCGTGCCGGGGCCGCCGAACGTTTGACCAACCAACGCGCCTGCGTTCTCGGCCACATTATTTCCCTCGGTCGGGTCGATGAGTGGAAGGTCGCCCAGAAAAATTACGTTGAATGTTGTTGGCATCAACTAACCCCAAAAATATCTTCAATGAAATTCGCTTAATACGCGAGTTTAACTCCCGCAAATGGAGAGTTAGTAAAATTATATTTATTTGCAAGTGGTTAAACGAAAAAGGCTGCCCTCAAAGAGCAGCCTTAGTCTAAATGCGTGAACAGCGCTTAGCCTGCAAGTTGATTGTGCTTGCGCGACACGAAATCCTTGGCTGTTTCCACGGCAACGGCGGCATCGCGGCAGTAGGCGTCTGCGCCGATGGCTTTTCCGAATTCCTCGTTCAAAGGCGCGCCGCCGACCAGAACGATGTAGTCTTCACGCAAGCCTTGCTCGACCAGTGTGTCGATTACGACTTTCATGTATGGCATCGTAGTCGTCAGCAGTGCGGACATACCCAGAATGTCCGGCTTCTCTGACTCCAGCGCTTCCAAATAGTTCTCGACCGGGTTGTTGATGCCGATGTCCACGACCTCAAAACCAGCGCCCTCCATCATCATCGACACAAGGTTCTTGCCGATGTCGTGGATGTCGCCCTTCACGGTGCCAATGACCATCTTGCCAACACGCGGTGCGCCGGTTTCGGCCAGCAGAGGCTTCAGGATGGACATACCGCCCTTCATCGCGTTTGCGGCCAGCAGAACTTCGGGAACGAACAGGATGCCGTCGCGGAAGTCATGGCCAACGATGGTCATTCCACCGACGAGAGCTTTGGTTAGGATGTCATAAGGGGTCCATCCGCGTTCCAGCAGGATGTTCACACCTTCTTCGATTTCTTCTTTCAGGCCGTCATAAAGATCGTCGAACATCTGTTCGACCAGTTCGTCGTCATTCAGTTCGGACAGGACGATGTCTTCTTCATCGGACATGGGGCGTTTCCCTGATCTGTTCGGGCATATTGCCCGTGGTGGCATTTTTTCCGTTTTGGCCATTTCGCCGCAGTTCGACTGTGACGATTGCGACCTTGGCGGTTCCGGGACCGACCTATACGGCAAAATATTGATCAACTCGACGTCATTTTCTGCATGAACATCCTGCATTTCGTTCAGAAAAGGGTTTGAAACCGCACCAACGTGACACGCTAGTTGCGTCGCCCTTGCTCAACGAGGGGGCTTGTCCGGTTTGCTCAGTTCCCTTATGTCTAAAATGAGAACAAAAGGGAAACAAAAATGGCTGCGCCTAACATTAAGGGTAGGGGGGTCACGTCAAACGCGGCGGGAAGGTTTGAGAGATTCGAGTCCGAACATTTTGACGATGGATGGGCCGCCGATGACGACTTGCCAGTACTTCGGACCGATGTCTCAGAAGAAGTCGCGCGCAGCCTGATTACGTATAACCGCTCGCCTGATCTGCCATTTGACCGCTCCATCAATCCTTATCGAGGGTGCGAACATGGGTGCGTTTACTGTTTTGCGCGTCCGACACACGCCTATCTCGGCCTGTCGCCGGGGTTGGATTTTGAAACTCGGCTGATTGCACGTCCGAATGCTGCGACGGTCCTCAGAAACGAGTTGTCAGCACGCGGCTACAAGGTCGCGCCGATCGCTCTTGGGACAAATACCGATCCATATCAGCCGATTGAGAAAGACCTCGCGATAACTCGGTCTTGTTTGTCTGTTTTGCAAGAGTTTCAGCATCCGGTCGGTATCGTGACTAAGGGTACGCTGGTCGAGCGTGACTTGGACATTCTGGCTGAGATGGCTGAACGCGGTTTGGTGCACGTAGGTGTATCGCTGACGACCTTGGACCCCGGTCTGTCTCGCCGGATGGAGCCGCGCGCGCCGTCGCCCAAGCGAAGGCTGGCGACCATTCGTAGGTTGACCGGTGCCGGGGTTCCTGTTCGCGTCATGACCTCGCCACTTGTTCCCGGCCTGACGGATCACGAGTTGGAGCACCTGCTTGAAGCGGGACGAGATGCAGGCGCGGACGCTGCAAGCTGGATCATGCTGCGCCTCCCGCGTGAAGTGTCCGGGTTGTGGCAGGAATGGTTGCGCGATCACGAACCTGCACGAGCTGAAAAGGTCATGTCAAAGCTCAGAGAGATGCACGGTGGGCGGGACTATGACCCGCGCTGGGGGCACCGAATGCGCGGCGAAGGGGAATATGCCGGACTGATCGCCAAGAGGTTTTCGTTGGCTCTAAGGCGGTTGGGGCTTGCATCACAGACGCCACCGTTGCGTTGTGACCTGTTTGCAAAGCCCGCTCAGGCGGGGGATCAGCTTACCCTGTTCTAAACAAAAAGAGCCCCGGAACTTGGTCCGGGGCGCTTTCAGATATTTCGCTATTTTCAGCGGTTTTCGATGTCCACGTAGTCGCGGTTGGTTTCACCCAGATACAACTGACGCGGACGACCGATCTTGTTCTGAGGATCGGCGATCATTTCCTTCCACTGGCTGACCCAGCCAACGGTGCGCGACAGGGCAAAGATCGGGGTGAACATCGAGGTCGGGAAACCCATCGCCTCGAGGATGATGCCCGAGTAGAAGTCCACGTTCGGGAACAGCTTTTTGTCTGCGAAATACGGATCTTCCAGAGCCTGCTTTTCCAGCGCCTTGGCGACTTGCAGTTTCGGGTTGTCTTCGATGCCCAGCAGATCCAGCACTTCATCGGCGGACTGCTTCATCACCTTCGCACGAGGGTCGAAGTTCTTGTAGACGCGGTGGCCGAAACCCATCAGGCGGAACGGATCATTCTTGTCCTTGGCACGTGCGATATATTCTGGGATGCGATCGACGCTGCCGATCTCCTCCAGCATTTCCAGACACGCCTGGTTTGCACCCCCGTGGGCCGGACCCCAAAGACAGGCGATACCAGCCGCGATACAGGCAAATGGGTTCGCACCCGAAGACGAGGCCAGGCGCACGGTCGAGGTCGAGGCGTTCTGTTCGTGATCCGCGTGCAGGGTGAAAATGCGGTCCATGGCACGGCTGAGGATCGGGTTGACCTCATACTCTTCCGCCGGAACGCTGAAACACATACGCAGGAAGTTAGACGCATAGTCCAGATCGTTGCGCGGATACACGAAGGGCTGACCGGTGTGGTACTTGAACGCCCACGCCGCGATTGTCGGCATCTTGGCGATCAGGCGGTGCGAGGCGACCTCGCGCTGACGCGGATCGTTGATGTCAGTCGAGTCGTGATAGAAGGCGGACATCGCACCCACAACGCCAACCATGATCGCCATCGGATGCGCGTCACGGCGGAAGCCCCGATAGAAATACTGCATCTGTTCGTGCAGCATGGTGTGGCGGGTGATCGTAGTCTCGAATTTTTCCAGAACGGGTGCTGTTGGCAGCTCTCCGTACAGCAGCAGGTAGCAAACCTCGAGGAAGTGAGATTTGCCAGCCAACTGGTCGATGGGGTATCCACGGTGCAGCAGCTCACCTTTTTCACCGTCGATATAAGTGATTGTGCTGTCACAGCTCGCCGTCGAGGTGAAGCCCGGGTCATAGGTGAAGACACCGGCTTGATTATACAGCTTGCGAATGTCGACGACATCCGGGCCTGCGGTTGGCGAATGAACCGGCAACTCGTACGTTTCACCATGGACTGTCAGAGTGGCTGATTTGTTGCTGTCGGTCATAGTGTCCCTTCCTCATTCATGCGCAAGTCGGATCGCTGTCCGAGCCTACGGGCAACGGATGCGCGCTGACGCGCAGTCCGGGTGTTAGCGGAGCAGCGTTACCCAAATGTTAAGCTTTGGTTTAACTCGCTGCGTCAGAAAGCCGTGCCAGGGTTTCATCGCGCCCCAACACAAGCATCATGTCAAAAACCGAAGGAGTTACAGCCCGACCAGCCAAAGCAGCCCGCAAGGGTCCAGCCAGCTTGCCGAACTTCAGCCCTTTCGCCTCTGCAAAAGAATTCAGGGCATCCTCCAGTTCGTTCCGCGACCAGCTAGCATTTTGCACATGCGGCGTCAATTCATTCAGTATACCATCGGATACAGAGGCGAGTGTTTTCGCCGCCTTCTCGTCTGGTTCAATGGGGCGGGATGTCAGTACAAAATGCGCTTTTTCAAGCAGTTCCGGGAATGTGCGCGCCCGATCCTTGAGGCAATACATCGCACGCTCCAGATCACCGGATTGTGTGTCCGTTAAGGCAGGCAGTCCCGCCGCTTTCAGATAGGCTTGGATTTCCTGCCGCAGTGCGGCATCGTCGGCGATCGCAATGTGCTGACCGCAGAGATTTTCGAGCTTTTTCAAGTCAAAACGGGCAGGGCTCTTGCCGATTCCGTCCAGATCGAACCACTCTTTCGCCTGTTCATCCGTGAAGAATTCGTCGTCGCCGTGGCTCCATCCCAGCCGGGCGAGGTAGTTGCGCATCCCGGCCGCCGGATATCCCATCGCCTGATATTCCTGAGCGCCCAATGCGCCGTGACGCTTTGACAGCTTCTTGCCGTCTGGCCCGTGGATCAGCGGAATATGCGCCCAGACAGGAACGTCCCAGCCCATGGCTTCGTAGATCATCATCTGGCGCGCGGCGTTGTTCAGGTGATCGTCGCCGCGAATAACGTGGGTCACACCCATATCGTGATCGTCAACCACAACCGCCAGCATATAGACCGGAGAACCGTCCGAGCGCAGCAGGATCATGTCATCCAACTGGTCATTGCGAATAGTCACGTCCCCTTGCACCTGGTCACGGATCACCGTCGAGCCATCCTGCGGAGCCTTGATACGGATCACAAACGGAGCATCCGGGTGCGTTGAGGCATCAGCATCGCGCCAGGGGCTGCGGAACAGGGTGGACTTACCCTCGGCCCGTGCCTGTTCCCGGAAGGTCGCAATTTCTTCCTGTGTTGAAAAGCACTTATACGCCTTGCCCTCGGTCAGCAGTTGAAGCGCGACCTCTGCGTGGCGCTGTGCGCCTTCAAACTGGCTGATCACGTCGCCATCGTGATCAAGCCCCAGCCACTCCATACCCTGAAGGATGGCGGCTGTCGCTTCAGGGGTCGAGCGTTCCCTGTCCGTATCTTCGATCCGCAGCAGAAACTTGCCGCCGCGACCGCGCGCGAAAAGCCAGTTGAACAGAGCGGTGCGTGCGCCACCGATGTGCAAAAAGCCGGTGGGAGACGGGGCGAAACGGGTGACGACCTGATCAGACATTGTGTGGATTAACCTTTTGGTAACCGTGTCGGGCATAGATTGGCGCCTGTCTAACGAGCCGGAAGGACGGGGGCAACCATGCGTGTTCTGGCACGGGTCGAGACCGCGCTACTGAACCAGACGGGCCAATTGTTTCAATGGTCTCCGGTCTGTCTCGCCATCGGTATCGGGCTGTATTTTTCACTCCGCTTTGAACCGGGATGGCAGGTCTATGCCTGTCTTTTGGCTGCGATCGCGATCGCCTGCGCAATAGTTTGCAAGTGGCGGTCCGGCTGGGTGGCACTGGTGATCGGTGGCGCTCTGATTGCCACCGGATTCATTCTTGCGGGAGTGCGGGCCCATACCGTGGCCGCGCCGGTCTTGTCCTGGCGTTACTACGGTCCGATTGAAGGGCGGGTTGTGGCCATTGATCGGTCAGCGTCGGATGCTCTGCGGGTGACGCTGGACCAGGTGCGGCTGGACGGCGTGGATGGTGACAGCCGACCGCAGCGCGCCCGGCTATCGCTGCATGGTGGAGATGTCGCACTTGCGCCCGGACAAAGGATCATGACGACCGGCCACTTGTCGCCGCCGCAAGGCCCGGTTGAGCCCGGAGGTTTCGATTTTCGCCGTCACGCATGGTTCCAGAGCCTTGGCGCAGTAGGCTACACACGCGTTCCGGTTCTGATTATTTCGCCGCAGGATGCCGAAGGCGTTCGCATAACGGCGTGGCGCATGTCGGTTTCCGAACATGTTCGCTCTCTCCTGGCTGGTGAGGTTGGGGGATTTGCCGCTGCCGTCACGACCGGAGACCGCAGCGGAATGGGGCATGAGACGTTGAGCACGTTGCGCGCGTCCAACCTTGCGCACTTGTTGGCAATTTCCGGCTTGCATATGGGGTTGCTGACAGGGTTCGTTTTTCTGACCTTCAGGATTGCGCTTTCCGCCCTGCCAATGATTGCCCTCAGATGGCCGGTGCGCAAACTTGCAGCGGTTGGAGCACTGATCGCCGCCGTCATTTACCTGATGCTGTCTGGCGGAAACGTCGCGACCGAACGCGCGTTCATAATGGCCAGTGTGATGCTGGTTGCAATACTGATCGACCGGCGCGCAATCTCTCTGCGCGCTGTTGCAGTGGCGGCTTTGATCGTTCTGTCGCTACGGCCAGAAACCTTGCTGAGTCCGGGGTTTCAAATGTCGTTTGCGGCAACTACGGCACTGGTTGCGGTCTTTGGGGCGCTACGTGACTACGGCCCGTTGCCCGGACCAAAATGGTCAAAGCCTGTTACCGGATTGCTGATGTCTTCTGCCATCGCCGGATTTGCGACCGCTCCGATCGGGGCGGCTCACTTCAATACAATTTCACACTATGGGTTGCTGGCCAACATGCTGTCAGTTCCGATGATGGGAACGATTGTAGTGCCGGCCGCAGTTGTTGCAGCCTTGCTCGCTCCATTTGGGCTTGAGATGCTGGCATTGGCCGTTATGGGGCTGGGGCTGGAATGGATACTGGTGGTCGCGGATTGGGTGTCTGGCCTGGACGGAGCGCAGGGGCACGTGGTTAGCCCGCCCAGCTATGTCCTTCCCATGTTCGCGCTTGGTGCCCTGTGGCTGACGCTGTGGAGCGGTTCTGCAAGATGGGTCGGAGGTGTCGCTGTGGCCGTGGCTTTTCTGCTTTGGGGGCAGGGTCAGCGCCCTGACATATTAATCGCCGATTCAGGAGGTTTGGTTGGCGTAATGACGGATCAGGGCAGGGCGCTGAGCAAGAAGAAGGGCAGCGGGTTCATTGCAACGGTTTGGCTTGAGAATGACGGGGATGGCGCAAACCAAATCCAAGCTGCCAACCGTTGGCCGGGGGCCGAGTTAGTTCAGCGCCACTTTTGGAAAGGTACAGAAGTGGTTCATATCACAGGAAAACGTGCCGCGCGTAACTTTGACGAATGCGAATCAAACCAAATCATAGTTTCCGCGGTGGCAGTCGACCTGTCGGGCGAATGCAGGGTTTTCGATCCCGATAACCTAACGGAAACCGGCAGTCTTGCGCTATCGGGGAACAAACTGACAAGCAGCAGGGATGAGATCGGCAGCAGGTTGTGGTCCCCACGACAGGGTGAGGCCCGCAAACGCTATCAATAACTACGGATCAAGCCGACCAAACGGCCTTGGACCTTCACCTTTTCCTCAGGCAGAACGCGGGTTTCATATGCCGGGTTAGCCGCTTCGAGTGCTATCGCATGCCCGCGACGGAAGAAACGTTTCAAAGTCGCCTCTTGATCCTCGACCAATGCGACGACGATGTCCCCGTTGTCGGCCACGGAGGATTCTCTGATCACCACGACGTCACCATCGTTGATACCTGCGTCAATCATCGAATCGCCGCGTACCTCAAGGGCATAATGCTCGCTCTTGCCGGACACCATAGTGCCGGGAACTGCGACGTGATGCGAGACATGGCTGATCGCTTCAATCGGAACGCCAGCAGCGATGCGACCCATAACCGGTAGCTCCATCGCATTGGCGGTTACCGGTTCCAAGTTCGCCGGGCGTTGGCTTTCGGGCTTGTCACCCTCGATCACCCGAGGTTTGAACGCGACAGTTGGTTCCCCGCCAAGGCTTTCCGGCAGCTTCACAATTTCAATGGCTCGCGCCCGATGAGCCAGACGGCGGATAAATCCCCGTTCTTCCAGCGCGGTAATCAGGCGATGGATGCCTGACTTTGACCGCAGATCCAGCGCGGCTTTCATTTCATCAAAGCTGGGCGGAACACCGTCCGCCTGAACGCGTTTGTGGATGAATTCCAACAAATCCAACTGCTTCTTGGTCAGCATTGCTCATACCTCACCGATCATGCGTTTTATTTTGTTCTACGCATGTTCACGTTTTGTGTCAATGATTTTGCTATAGGTTTAAATCGGCAGATACCAGACTTTGTCACCGGCAGGTCGCGCGGGATCGTTGGGTTCTCGGACCAAAAGGGCGTTCGCGTCGGCCAAAACACTGAGAAGGGAACTGTCCTGATCTGCACAGGCCCCTATGCCATTTTCATCCAGAACAGCCCGCATATAGTGCTCACGCGGACCATTTTCGGCGATAGGTTCGGTCAGTACAGCACGGCGGAACGCAGGTACGGCCTGTTCAAGTCCCAGCATGCGCTGAACCATTGGCACGAGGAACAAATAGCCGCAAACCATTGCACTTACAGGGTTTCCCGGAAGCCCGACCATCGGCGTATTTCCCAAAAGACCGGCCATCAGGGGTTTGCCGGGACGCATCCTGATTTTGTAGAAAGACCTCTCCATCCCCAATCCGGTCGAGGCTTTGGACACAAGGTCATAGTCTCCTACAGATGCCCCGCCGATCGTCACAACCAGATCGGCACCTTTCGCAAGGCCAAAGGCGGCTTCAAGGGACGCTATGGTATCTCGCGCAATTGGAAGAATCCGAACATCTGCTCCGGCTTTTTCAAGCAAGGCTTTGAGGCCAAAGGTATTTGAAGCGATAATTTGATCCGGTCCCGGCACCTCACCGGGCATCACAAGCTCATCTCCGGTGGAAATGAGCGCCACCGACGGTTTACGCGCCACAAAAGCAGTTGCGACGTTCATCGCAGCCATAAGCGCCACGTCTTCCGGTCGTAGGATACGCGGCGCGGCAATTTTGGTGCCTACCTTGAAGTCCACTCCGGCGGGCCGAATGTTGTCCTTGGCTCCGGGCAGATCAGTGATCGTAATCAGGTTTCCACGACGGTCTGTATCTTCTTGTATTACAACAAAATCAGCGCCATCCGGTATCGGCGCCCCGGTGAAAATCCGAACGGCATGGCCCGGCCCGACGCGGCCTTCAAAGCGACGCCCAGCCGAGGATTCCCCGACCACCTTGAACATGGCGTGCAGTTCCACTTCCGAGGATTTGACGGCGTACCCATCCATCGAAGAAGCCGCAAACGGGGGCTGATCCCGCGTGGCGGTCACATCTTCTGCCAGAATACGCCCGGCGGCTTGGGCCAATGGGACAGCTTCGCCCGGAAGCTTCGGGACGAGATCAAAAAGTAGCGCCCGTGCGTCCTCAACAGAAATCATGACGCCTCGTAACGTCCTGACTTGCCGCCATCTTTCAAAAGGACTCGAATGCCGCCAATCTGCATGGCTTTGTCCACTGCTTTGGTCATGTCGTAGACGGTCAAAGCTGCGGTTGAGACCGCGGTCAGCGCCTCCATCTCAACGCCGGTTTGACCTGCAGTTTTAACGGTGGCCTCAATCTGGACACCCGGCAAGTCCGGGTCCAATGTCAACTCGACTGCGACCTTGGTGACCGGCAAAGGATGGCACAAGGGTATCAGGTCCGGTGTTTTCTTTGCTCCCATGATCCCCGCAAGGCGTGCGATCCCAAGAACGTCGCCCTTCTTGGCACGGCCTTCGGAAATCAAATCAAAGGTTTCCTGCATCATCTTGATGTGACCGGCAGCGACAGCAACCCGGTCTGTCACAGCCTTGTCGGACACGTCCACCATGTGGGCCTGACCTTGTGCATCAAAGTGCGTCAGTGGCATCACATCACTCCGGGTATCAGAGGGTTCGCCAGTAGGTTTCGTGTGGCCGTGGCGACATCATCCTGCCTCATGAGGCTTTCACCAATCAGAAAGCATCGCGCGCCATATCTGGCAATATCTGCTAAGTCAGCCGGCGTGCTCAGGCCGCTTTCGCATACGATCGTCCGGTCTGCGGGCACGAGTTTGGACAGCCGCCGTGTTGTGTCAAGAGTTGTCTCGAACGTCTTGAGATTGCGGTTGTTTATCCCAATCAGAGGGCTTTTCAGCTTGGTTGCGCGTTCCAGTTCCACCTCGTCATGGACCTCAATCAAAACGTCCATTCCCCAGTCAAAGGCAGTTTGTTCAAGCTCGGCCGCTTGTTCATCCTCGACTGAGGCCATGATGATCAGGATACAATCTGCGCCCAAAGCGCGGGCTTCGACAACCTGATACGGATCATACATGAAATCCTTGCGCAGCGCCGGCAGTGAGCAGGCCGCGCGTGCTTGGGCCAGATACTCTTTTGCGCCTTGGAAACTGGGCGTGTCTGTCAGAACCGAAAGACAGGCCGCGCCTCCTTCTTCATAGGCTTGCGCCAACTGAGGCGGGTTGAAATCCGCGCGTATCAGACCCTTTGACGGGCTGGCCTTTTTTACCTCGGCAATCAGTCCGTATCCTTGCCGCGCCGCTGATTGCAAAGCCTTGGAAAACCCGCGGACTTCGGGCGCTCCCTTCGCCTCACTTTCTAGTGTTTCCAAGGATTTGTGTGCTTTATCTGATGCAACTTCCTCGAGCTTGTAGGCTTTGATCTTGTCCAGAACCGTCTCGGTCATGCGGCCTCCTGAGTAATGCGGGCCAAGACCGCAATTTTTTCTTTAGCTTTCCCGCTGTCGATACTTTCGGCAGCCTTTGCCACGCCTTCCTTTAAGTCCCCGACCGCGCCTGCCACCACCAAGGCGGCCGCGGCGTTCAGCAATACGGCGTCGCGATAAGCTGATGGTGCACCGTCCAAAAGGGCGCGGAAAGCAACGGCGTTTTCCTCGGGTGTCCCACCCAGAATGTCTTCAAATGGATGCACGGGCAGCCCGGCATCCTCAGGGTGCAATTCAACCTCTTTGACGACACCGTCTTCGAGTGAAGCAACCCAGCTTAGCCCTGTGATGGTCAATTCATCCGTTCCGTCGGAACCATGAACCAACCAGGCGTGTTCTGCCCCCAACAGCCCTAAGGTTTCGGCCATGGGGCGGATCAGCTCGCGGCTGAACGCGCCTGTGAGTTGTCGCTTGACGCCTGCCGGGTTTGTAAGCGGACCCAGGATATTAAAGATGGTGCGTGTGCCAAGCTCTTGTCTGGTCGGCATGACATGGGCGATTGCTGGATGGTGCATCGGTGCCATCATAAAGCCAATACCGGCCTCTTTAATCGCCTTTTCAACGGTTTCCGGGCCAACCATAACGTTGATTCCCAATTGTCCAAGCGCGTCGGCGGCACCTGATTTAGAGCTGAGATTGCGGTTTCCGTGCTTGGCCACGGTCACGCCTGCGCCCGCGACGACAAAGGCGGTCGCGGTTGAGATGTTTAGGGTGCCCTTGCCATCACCGCCCGTTCCGACAATGTCCATTGCCCCCGCTGGGGCTTTGACCGCGTTGCACTTGGCGCGCATGACGGCCGCCGCGGCTGCGTATTCCTCAACGGTTTCGCCGCGAGTGCGCATGGCCATAAGCAGCCCACCAATTTGGCTGGGTGTGGCTGCGCCGTCAAAAAGTATGCCAAAGGCGTCTTCGGCCTCGGCGCGGGTTAGGGGCCGGTCGGCAGCGGCTCCGATCAGTGGTTTCAGAGCGTCGCTCATGCGGGGACTTTCATTTCGGACAGGAAGTTCTTGAGCAGGGCGTGGCCGTGCTCTGATGCAATGGATTCTGGGTGGAACTGAACACCGTGGATCGGCAGTTCCTTGTGTTGCAGGCCCATGATGGTGCCATCTTCAAGCTCAGCAGTGATTTCAAGGCAATCGGGCAGGGTGGCTCGGTCCACGATCAGCGAATGATAACGGGTGGCTTCAAACGGAGAGGGCAATCCGGCAAAAAGACCTTTGCCTGTGTGGTGCATCGTGCCCATTTTTCCGTGCACGATCTCGTGGCAGCGCGTGACTTTGCCCCCAAACGCTTGCCCGATTGTTTGATGCCCCAGACAAACGCCCATCAAAGGCGTACCGGTTTCGGCGGCAGCTTCGGTCAGGGCAAGGCAAATTCCGGCCTGATCCGGGTCGCACGGCCCCGGGCTGAGAAGGATACCGGCGGGGTTCATCGCCATTGCTTCCTGAACATCCAGCGCGTCATTTCGGCGAATGACCATTTCGGCGCCAAGTTCGCCTAAATAATGGACGAGGTTGTAGGTAAACGAGTCGTAGTTGTCGATCAGCAGCAGCATTTGGGCACTTGTCTCGGATTGGGCATTTGGGACTGGCGATGCAGCCCCGAGCCGCGATATAATGTTCGCACATACATGTTCAGGCTTGCGAGGCAGCGTCAAGGGGACATCCCAATCTTGACGAGCCTGTAGGTGAGTGTCGCATGAGACGGCGCACAGGCGATCGAAGCAGGATTAAGACGAGAGGCAATTGTTATGGGCGGATTTGTGGGCGGACTGATCGCGGGCGCGGTCGTTGTGTTGCTGCTGGGTGCGGCCTTGTCCTTGAACACACCTTTGACCCGAAAGCCCGCCGTGGCTGAAGACGCTCCGACACCGGCACCCGTGGAAACGGTTGAAGGCAATTCGGATTTCTCCGAGCCCGTCTCGGATGCTGGATTGGTAAAGCTGCCCCCGCGTGAGGCGGAAGCGGCAGAGGAACAGGCAGACACGTTGGCTGGGCTGTCCGATGTTGAAACGGCGACGGATGCAGAGCCGCAGGTTAACGACATGGCTGCCCAGGTCGGTCAATCTCCGCAGCAGGCCGGCGGTGCCGACGTGACGATTTCGACCGAGGCTCCTATTGCCCCGCAAGCGCCAGCACCGCTGCCCGAGGCTCCTCTTGCAGAAGCAGATCCGATTGTGGCGGAAGACTCGCCTGAACCTCCCGCGCCTGTTGTTGAGGAGGCCGAGGTTGAGGCTGCCCCAGATGAGACAGAGGTCGCTGCGCTGGACGAGCAGGAAAACGAAGAAAAACCTTTCCAGGACAGTCCGATTGCGGTCGAAGGTGATGAAGATGTTCTTCCACGCAGTTTGCCCCGGATCGCCGCGGTGCCCCAGATCGGTGTGGAACAATCGCAGGATGCTCCAAATTCGATCGGCAAGAGGGTCGTGCCGTTGACCGAGCGAGACAACGAGGCCGCCGCAACGACGACCGAAGGTGAACCGGTTACCCCAGGAAAACCGATCGAGGCTTATGCCGCAGAGTTTGAAAACCCCGAGGCCAAGCCGCTGATGTCGATTATTCTGATTGACGATGAAGGCGCCTATGGTGCCGAGGCGCTGCAAGATTTTCCCTACCCGATAAGTTTTGCCATAAGCCCCACTGACCCGGACGCCGTCGACAAGATGGCCAAGCACCGCGCGGCCGGGTTTGAGGTTTTGGCAATGGCTGACTTGCCCGAGGCAGCAAGCGCACAGGATGCCGAGGTTTCTTTGTCTGTTTGGCTGGACGTGCTTCCTGAAACAGTAGGTATTCTCGAAGGTGTCGAGACCGGAATTCAAGGCAACAGAAAGCTGGCAGATCAGGTCGCCGCGATTGCAGGCGGCACGGGGCGCGGATTGATCACGCAGGATAACGGCTTGAACACGGTGCAGAAGCTGGCTGCGAGAAACGGTATTCCGTCGGGTGTGATCTTTCGTGACATAGATGGTGCCCGTCAGGACCCCAAAATCATGCGGCGTTTTCTGGATCAGGCTGCGTTTCGCGCTGGACAGGAAGGAACCGTTGTCATGCTCGGCAGGTTGCGGCCCGACACGATCTCAGCCCTGCTTTTGTGGGGGCTGGAAGATCGCGGTGGCCGAGTCGCCATGGCACCGATTTCGGCAGTCATGATGCAAGAGGTTCAATAAGAGGTTGCGAGGCCAATCCCGGATTGGCCTCTCGCTTAGCTGTTTCCGCTGCCGGTAAATCGCGCGGCGTCTGCGGCTGCGCGCCTGATCGCGTTGGACTTGTGGACGGTCTCCATGAATTCAGCCTCAGGGTCGCTGTCGTAAACGACACCGCCGCCTGCTTGAATATACAGCTTGTGGTCCTTCACGATCGCCGTTCTCAGTGCGATGCACATATCCATGTCGCCGCCCGCGCTGAAATACCCCACGCCACCGCCGTAAATTCCGCGCTTTTCAGGCTCTAGCTCGTCGATGATTTCCATCGCCCGCACTTTAGGTGCGCCCGAGACCGTACCGGCCGGCATTCCGGCAAAAAAAGCGTCCAACGCGTCTTTGTCGTCGGCCAGTTCTCCTACGACGTTCGACACGATGTGCATGACGTGGCTGTAGCGTTCGATGATGAATTCTTCTGTCGGACGCACCGTTCCGATCTTTGCGACGCGACCGGTATCGTTGCGGCCCAGGTCCAGCAGCATCAGGTGTTCGGCAAGCTCTTTCTTGTCGGCCAGCAGATCCACCTCGTTGGCTTTGTCTTCCTCTGGAGTCGCTCCGCGCGGGCGGGTTCCGGCGATCGGACGGATCGTGACCTCATCCCCGAACACCCTCACCAAAATCTCGGGGCTGGCGCCAACAACCTGAAAGCCGCCGAAGTTGAAATAGAACATGAAGGGCGACGGGTTTGTGCGCCTCAAGGATCGGTAGAGCGCAAAGGGCGGCTGCGGGAAGTCCTGTGTCCAGCGTTGCGCCGGAACGACCTGAAAGATATCGCCAGCGCGGATGTATTCCTTGGCCTTCTCAACGGCTTCCATGTAGCCGGACTTGGTAAAGTTGGATACCGGCGCGGCGACTTCGGACGCATCCCCCAGATCGCGTGTCTCAGCAGGCATGGCGCGTTCAAGATCGCGCACCGCGTCCATGACACGCTCTGCCGCCTGCGCGTAGGCAGCTTTTGCAGATTGTCCTTCGCTGACCCAAGCTGGCGATACGACGGTCACTTCGCCTTTTACGCCATCAAGCACTGCGACGACCGAAGGGCGCAGCATGACTGCATCCGGCAGGCCAAGCGGGTCGGGGTTCACGTCCGGCAGATACTCGACCAGACGAACCATGTCGTAGCCCAGATACCCGAACAATCCGGCAGCGGCCTGCGGCAGGTCGTCGGGCAGTGCGATCCGGCTTTCTGCCAGCAGCGCCCGCAGGTTGTCCATAGGGTTGCCGTCTTGCGGGGTGAACGATTCTGGGTCGAACCGGGCCGAGCGGTTCATGGCCGAGGTTTCGCCGTGGCACCGCCAGATCAGGTCGGGTTTCATGCCAATGATCGAGTACCGTCCGCGGACTTCGCCGCCAGTCACTGATTCCAGCATGAACGCATCTTTTTGCGCACCGGTCAGCTTGAGCATCAGCGACACCGGGGTGTCCAGATCAGCGGCCAGACGTGTGTAAACGACCTGATTTTCACCCGCCTCATAAGCGCGTGCGAAGCTGTCGAAATCTGGGGTAAGGGCCATCTTGGGTCTCTTTAATAGCTCGCTTGCACGGCGTTCAGGGCACGCTGATCCACGACAGGGCGGGCACGCACCTGCGCGTCGCGGACATAAGCGTCGAAAATGTTCTGTGCCAGAGCTTGGTTCAACTGCGCGGCCAATGCTTCTTGCGCCTGACGCAGCTCGTCGGTTTCGTCCGGCGGCAACAGCTCATCCAGGCGCACGATCAGGGCGGTTCCGGCGGCGGGAAAAACGCGCATCTCGCCCGGCTCCATCTCAAAAACCTGTGTCATGAAGTCGGCTGGCACGTCATCCAGGAAGGCCGTGCGGGTAAGGGCATTTTCCACCCGGAACGGCAGACCTGTGGCAGTGAAATCGCCGTCTTCCTTCAGTTGTTCAAGAACCACATTTGCCTGTTCCTCAAGGGCTTTGCCTGTTTCGGCCAAAGTCCAAGCCGCGGCCACGCGTTCGCGGGCTGTGTCCAGAGGTTCAGGTCGGCGCGGCAGAACGTCGTTCAGGCGCAACGCAAAGATCGAGCCGTCCTCCAGAAAAGCGACCTCGGGGAAGTCACCGTCTTGAACTACTTCGGCGGCGGAACGGAAGCCTTCATAGGCCGCGACGCCGTCTTCGCTCTGGCGTGTCCAGTCAATCTGGCCCAGCTCCATCTCGGTTTCGGCAACAAGTTCTTCCAAGGTGGCGCCACCGGCCAGCAAGTCGTTGATGTCCTCGGACTGCGCCTCGATCTGACGGCGCGCACGATCTGCGGCCAGTTCTTCGCGCAGGATTGGGGCGGCGTCTTCAAAGGAGGTGTTGTTTTCCGCAAGCGAGCCGTTGATGCGGAACAATGCAGGGCCGAAGACCGTCGGCAATGGTCCGACGACTGTATCCAGCTCTGCCGCGAAAACGGCGTCGGCAGCACCTTCCAGATCCTCGCGGGTCACGTCGCCGAGGTCGATGTCGCTAAGCTCAAGCTCGTAGTCACGAACGAGTTGCTCAAACGAGGTTCCACCGACCTCTAGCTGCGCCATTGCGTCCTTGGCCTCTTGCTCGGACGGGAAAGGAAGGCGTTCGACCAGACGGCGTTCGGGTTGCAGGAATTCGGCCGAGCGCTGATCATACAGACGGCGAACAGAATCCTCGTCAACCTCAACACTGTCCAGCAGCATGTCGGGCGACAGGATCGCATAGGTTAGCTGTTTGGTGCGAGGCAGGGTGAACTGGTCGGAATTCTCATCATAGTATGCCTGCACCTGCGCGTCCGTGGGGGCGGCAACGGGCGTGGTCAGGGCATCAGGTGCCAGCGTTGCGACGGTAAAGCTGCGCCGCGCGCCGATGAAGTCAGTCAGAACATCGGTCAGGGTTTGCGGCATCTCAACACCACCCATGATCGCGCCCTGAACGATGGTACGGGCCGATTCCTTGCGCAGGTCGGTCTCGAACTCTGTGTCGGTCATGCCGACCTGTTCAAGCTGGAACTGATAGGCTTCGCGGTCGAACGTGCCATTCACACCCTGAAAGGCGGGAATGGCCAGAATTTCCTTCTGTAGGTTCTCATCACCGATCGAAATGCCCAGCAAACCAACTTCGTTGTCAAACGCGGCCAAAGCGGTCAGGCGGGACAGGGCGAGCTGATCCAAACCGAACTCAAGCGCCTGAGACATTTGCAGCGGTTGGCCGGTCTGATTTTCGACGGCGCGAATTTCACGCTGAAGCTCACGCACATATTCGTTGACCGAGATATCCTCGTTGCCCACCTGTGCAACTGTCCGAACAGTCCCGGTAAGGCTGGTTGCCCCGAAACCGGCCAGACCCAGCATCAGAAGGCCCATCAATATCCAGACAAATGTCTTTGAAAGGTTTTTCATGCCTGCGGCCATTTTGCCCTCTTTGTGCTTTTTGGCAGGTTACTGCCCCGTCGGTTGCGGCCCTGAATACGACGCGCACCGCCGGGGGGCAAGCTCAGAAGGAAAGGGCTTGTAAACGATCGAACAGTTGATCCAGTCCGGCGCGATCCAGATTGGCGAATGCGATGCGCACTTGCCGTTTGCCGGCCGGGTCACCCTTGGGCATGAACATGGTGCCGGGCAGCAGCAGGACACCGGCCTCTGGCACCAGGCGGCGGGCCAGCTCGTCTGACGGAATGTCGAACGGATGCTCGAAATACGCGAAATAGGCCCCAAGTCCAAGCAGACGCCATCCTTTGCCGGTCAAAACAGGCAACATCTCTTGAATGGCGGCGCGCCGGTCGAGAATTTCTTCTCTTTCACCCGCAAGCCATTCAGGAAGATTCTGCATGCCCCAAAGTGCCGCGAATTGACCGATCTGACCGGGGCAGATCGCAACGGTATCCAGAAACTTTTCGATCTCACCCAGCAGCGCGACATCGGTGGCGATTGCCCCAACGCGGTGGCCGGTCAGCCGATAGGCTTTCGAGAAGGAATAAAGGTGAACCAGAGTGTTTTCCCACCCGGTCTGGCGAAACAGATCGTGCGGCGGCCCGCTGCGGCTGTCAAAATCACGATAGGTTTCGTCCACGATCAACCGGATACCCGCGTCGCGACACAATTCGTAGAACGCCAACACCAGATCGGCGGGGTATTCGACGCCGCCCGGATTGTTGGGGGTAACCAGCGCGATTGCCCGGGTCTTGTCCGTCAGCAACGCTCGGGCCGCATCAGGATCGGGCAGAAGATCGTCGCCGGTCGGTAGGTCGACGGCACGCACGCCAGCCATGTCCAGCCACATTTTGTGGTTGAAATACCAAGGGGTTGGCAGGATCACCTCATCACTTTGATCAGTGATCGCTGAAATCACGGCCGAGAATGCCTGATTGCACCCCGAGGTTATTGCGACCTGATCCGAGCGAACCGTTGCATCGTAATGTGCGCTGATCTGGGCGGCCAGTTCATCGCGCAGGTCAGAGTTCCCCAACACGGGTCCATAGAGATGAGCCGAATCCTCGGAAATCGCGAATTCCGCCATGGCCTGCCGCAGAGCCAGCGGCGGGGGATCAACCGGAGCCGCCTGACTGACGTTGATCAGCGGGCGGTCCTCAGGGAAGTCCACACCGTCCAGCCAGCGCCGCGCCTCCATCACCGGTGGCGCGAAGGTTGAGGCAGTGCGTGTCCGGGTCATCTGTATTCTCTGACTATAGAAAGAATCGGCGTTTGGGCCTCAGGGTCAGTCGGTTCCGCGATAGGGTTCGACATATTGCAGGGCCATGTCCCACGGGAAGAAAATCCACGTGTCCTGGCTGACTTCGGTGATGAAGGTATCCACCATTGGCCGGCCCTTGGGTTTGGCGTAGACGGTCGCAAAATGGGCGTTGGGATACATCGCGCGCACCAGCTCCAGCGTTTTTCCGCTGTCGACAAGATCGTCGATGATCAGAACGCCGGTTCCGTCGCCCATCAAATCCGCGTCCGGAGCCTTGAGAACCTCGGCTTCGCCCTGTTCCTGATGGTGGTAGGACCGCACGCTGATTGTATCGACGGTCCGAATGTCCAGCTCGCGGCTAACAATCATCGCAGGGGCCATGCCGCCACGTGTGATGGCAACAACAGCGCGCCATGCACCGTCGTCCGGGCCTTGCCCATCCAGACGCCACGCCAATGCACGGGAATCGCGATGAATCTGATCCCAGCTTATGTGAAAGCCCTTTTCGTGGGGCAGGCGGTCCTTGGCGCTCATGTTGTTAACCCTTCTCAACGTCTGGTGCGTCGACGGCTTTCATGCCGACGATGTGATAGCCCGAATCGACGTGCAGGTTTTCACCAGTCACGCCACTGCTCAGGTCAGACAACAGGTACAGGGCAGACTTGCCCACATCGTCGATTGTCACGTTGCGGCGCAGAGGCGAGTTATATTCGTTCCACTTCATGATATAGCGGAAGTCGCCAATCCCGCTGGCGGCCAGTGTCTTGATTGGACCGGCCGAGATCGAGTTGACCCGGATACCGTCCTTGCCAAGGTCTTCGGCCAGATACTTAACCGAGGCTTCCAACGCAGCCTTTGCGACGCCCATGACGTTGTAATGCGGCATCACCTGTTCGGCACCGTAATACGTCAATGTGACGGCGCTGCCGCCCTCGGACATCATCTTCTCGGCGCGCTGCATGACGGCGGTGAAGGAATAGACCGATACGTCCATCGTTAGCTTGAAATTCGCGCGCGACGTGTCGACATAGCGACCGCGCAGTTCGTTCTTGTCCGAAAATCCGATGGCGTGAACGATGAAGTCCAGTTTGCCCCATTTTTCGGCAAGTGCCGTGAAAAGTCCGTCGATGGACTCTTCATCGCTGACGTCGCAGGGCAGGACGATTTCACTGCCGAGTTGCGCCGCCAAGGGGTCGACGCGTTTTTTCAGCGCATCCCCCTGATAGGAAAAAGCCAGCTCTGCTCCAGCTTCTGACAATGCACGGGCGATTCCCCAAGCGATTGATTTATCATTGGCCAGTCCCATGATGAGGCCGCGCTTGCCGGCCATCAACTGATTTGACATGTTCGGTTCTCCGCCTGTCTTCGCGTCATGTTGGGATGGTTTATGCCATTGGATGCGTTGCATCAAGGCCGTGTGCTCTTGCCCGTGGCGGGTTCTCGCCCTACTGTGGTCAACAATAGTTTCCAGGGGATGGAAATGAGCGAAAGAGACGGCATTTTCGCCGGCGCCGATCCGTTTATTATCGCGGCGCGGTGGCTGGAAGAGGCCAGGGACAGTGAACCGAATGATCCCAACGCGATTGCCCTGGCGACCGTGGACGTTGATGGTTTGCCCAATGTGCGGATGGTTCTGCTGAAAGAGATCGAGCAGAACGCATTTGTTTTCTACACCAACTATGAAAGTGCGAAAGCTGCCGAACTTGATAGCGCCGGCAAAGCCGCTTTTGTGATGCATTGGAAATCTTTGCGGCGTCAAATTCGAGTTCGTGGTACAATAACTCGGGAAAGTGGGCCGCAAGCCGATGAATATTATGCGTCTCGCTCTTTGAAAAGCCGGTTGGGAGCTTGGGCGTCAAAACAGTCTCAGCCCCTCAGCAGCCGCTCGGCCCTGATGGCCGAGGTTGCCAAGGTAACGGCGAAAATGGGGCCGAATCCTCCGCGTCCGCCGTTCTGGGGTGGGTATCGGTTGGAGCCGACCGAGATCGAGTTTTGGGCCGACGGAGCGTTTCGACTGCACGACCGGTTTCAATGGCGGCGAGAGCGCGCAGGTTCGTCTTGGCAAATACAAAGGTTGAATCCATGACGTTCGCGTGCCGAGAAATGCAAAACACCGAGAATAAAGGATTTTTTCGGCTTGAAATTGTGGGTCATTCCCATACACATCGGACCCTTAACGAAGTGCTAAAACTCTCGATGGAAACACCGTGCCAGAAGATTTGAACAGCATGTACCGCGTTCGTGGACACGTAAAATGGTTCGACCCCGCAAAGGGGTATGGATTCGTTGTGTCTGACGATGGCGGCCCGGACATTCTGCTGCACGTGAATGTTTTGCGTAATTTTGGCCAAAGCTCTGTGGCCGATGGCGCAGGCATCGAGATTATGACCCACCGCACAGATCGTGGCGTGCAGGCGGTTGAGGTGATCAGCGTTGATCCTCCGGTACGTACAGACACGATGATGCTTGCGGATTTTGCAGAGCTGGACCCTGTCGTTATCGCGCAGGCTCCGCTTGAAGCAGCGCGCGTCAAGTGGTTCGACAAGGGCAAGGGCTTTGGGTTTGCCAATGTCTTTGGTCGAGGCGAAGACGTGTTCCTGCATATCGAGGTTCTTCGCCGATCCGGGCTGGCCGATCTGCAGCCGGGCGAAGCGTTGGCGATGCGTGTGATTGATGGCAAGCGTGGACGCATGGCGGCGCAGGTGCTCGCCTGGGAAGCGGCGCTGGACGACTAATCCGACATGATCAGAGTTCTTACGGTTCTTGCGATTTTGACTATGCTTTGGACCGAAGGGGCGTTGGCGGCGTGCAGCGCGGATCGCGTAAATCTTCGGAATGACAAGTCGCAGGTTAGTTTTGAAGTCGAACTGGCAGTGACACCGAAAGAACGGTCGCGCGGGTTGATGTTTCGGGAATCACTTCCGCCGCGGTCGGGCATGTTGTTTGTTTTTGATCCGCCTCAACCAGTTGCGTTCTGGATGAAGAACACGCTGATTCCGCTCGACATGATATTTCTGGACCGAGTCGGCACAGTGATTCACGTTCACAGCCACGCAGTACCCGGCGATCTCACACCGATTGGAGGCGGAGATTCGGTGTATGCCGTGCTGGAAATCAACGCTGGCCTTGCTGACCGCTACCTGATCACACCGGGAACTCTGATGCAGCACGAAGTTTTTTCGCACGGGCCTGCAATTTGGCCTTGTTAGGGCTTTTCAAATCAGAAAGGCATCGTTAGGAAGGCGCACGGTCCGGGGCGTGGCGCAGTCTGGTAGCGCACCTGTTTTGGGTACAGGGGGTCGTAGGTTCGAATCCTGCCGCCCCGACCACTTCTTCTTACAATGCTGGTGATCCACCCATTGCCTGGTAGAGCGCGGACAGCGCTTTATCCAGTGTTTGGCTTTCTACGGGCACTTGGACGGACGGTCCGGTTCGTTGCGGAACGCTAAAGTACAAATCGGCATCCACGCGATAGCCTGTGGTGTTCTTAGTCGATGTCAGTCGCATGACGCTTGTGGGAAGGTCTTGAGGATAGCCGTCGTAGTTGAGAATCAAATAGGCGGAGGTGTCTGGCGGCAGAAGTTCAGAGCATTCAAAAACCCGATTCCCTACGCGGCTAAATTCCTCTCCGGGGCCGTCACACCCGATCTCAAAGGTGTCGAACAAACGTTGAGGGTAGCTTTGGAATTGGGCACTGCGTGTGGGGCGGGGTACATCTTGTGGTGTGCAGGCCACTATTGACAGCAGCACTGGAAACAAGCGAAGCGACAACATCAGATTCGGCACCCCATTTCCATCACACCGCATATTGTGACCGCTTCTGCCTGCTGCATCGGTCCGGTTTTGATTCTGTTTCAGCTTAGTTACCTTAGCGCAGGATTATCAATTGCTGATAACCGCGTGCGCAAACACAGTTAATTGTTCTGACCCCGGGCTGCTGAAAAGACCGGGCGCCGTGGATGAAACTGTGGAGGAATCATGCGCAGCGCCTCGCGGGGCGTTTATTGACAGCGGGTCAACAAAAAAGATTTCAAAAATGACTGAAAAATGACGTTGACCTTCTATGGGTGAATACGCCAGATTGTATGGGCCGAAGGTGGTGCCACTAAATCTGGTAGTAAAACCAAAGTATGGCACAGGGCGAGGGTCGGAAAGCACATCATACTAACGTGCAACCGTTAGGACGGGTTTGCGTTGTCGAAGACAGCGCCCGGGCTATTGCGCCCTAAATTTCGGGCAAGGTCGAGGGTCCAATGTTCTGGACCTGATGCCAAATGAACAAGTGATTGAATCTAGGGCGGCGGACATGAAGATTGACAGAAAATTCACCAAATCGGGACAGGATGCTTACGCAGATCTGGACTTCGTGTCGGCCACTTCTGAGATTCGGAACCCGGATGGGACCATCGTCTTCCGGTTGGACAATATTGAAGTTCCAGCAAGCTGGAGCCAGGTCGCAAGCGACGTCATCGCGCAGAAGTATTTCCGCAAGGCGGGTGTTCCGTCCAAGCTAAAAAAGGTCAAAGAGAAAGACGTTCCTGAATTCCTGTGGCGCTCGGTGCCTGCCGATGGCGCGGAATTCGACGGAGAGACGTCTTCCAAGCAAGTGTTCGATCGTCTGGCCGGTGCCTGGGCCTATTGGGGCTGGAAGGGCGGCTATTTCTCGACCGAGGAAGACGCGCGCTCATACTTTGACGAGATGCGCTATATGCTGGCGACCCAGCGCGCCGCGCCGAACTCGCCGCAGTGGTTCAACACCGGCCTGCACTGGGCCTATGGTATCGACGGTCCCGCGCAGGGGCACCACTATGTCGATTACAAAACCGGCAAGCTGACCAAATCGAAATCCGCTTACGAACATCCGCAGCCGCACGCGTGCTTCATCCAGTCCGTCGATGATGATCTGGTTAACGAAGGCGGCATTATGGATCTTTGGGTGCGTGAGGCGCGCCTGTTCAAATACGGCTCGGGCACCGGGACCAACTTCAGCCATCTGCGTGCAGAAGGCGAAGCGCTGTCGGGTGGCGGCAAGTCCTCGGGTCTTATGGGCTTTCTCAAGATCGGCGACCGCGCCGCTGGCGCGATCAAATCAGGCGGGACAACCCGTCGAGCAGCAAAGATGGTGATCGTCGATGCAGATCACCCGGACATCGAGCAATTCATCGAATGGAAGGTGATCGAAGAGCAGAAGGTGGCCTCGATCGTTGCCGGATCGAAGATGCACGAGAAGATGCTGAACGGCATTTTCGAGGCCATCCGCAGCTGGGACGGTGCGCAGGATGATGCGTATGACCCCAATAAGAATGAAAGCCTGAAGAAAGCGGTTCGCGAGGCTAAAAAGGTTGCGATCCCAGAGACTTATATCAAGCGCGTGCTGGATTACGCCAAACAGGGTCACGACAGCATCGAATTCCCGACCTACGACACGGACTGGGATTCAGAAGCCTACAGCTCGGTCTCGGGCCAGAACTCGAACAACTCGATCCGTGTGACCAACACGTTCCTGACCGCCGTTGAAAAAGATGCCGATTGGCAGCTGATCAACCGCACCGATGGCAAGGTCGCAAAGACCGTCAAAGCGCGGGATTTGTGGGAAAAGGTTGGGCATGCAGCTTGGGCCTGTGCCGATCCGGGCATCCAGTTCCATGATACAGTGAACGAATGGCATACATGCCCCGAAGACGGTGAGATTCGCGGCTCGAACCCGTGCTCGGAGTACATGTTCCTGGACGACACGGCCTGTAACCTGGCGTCTATGAACCTGCTGACCTTCCTCAAGGATGGTGAGTTCCAGGCGGCGGATTACATGCACGCGTCGCGTCTGTGGACCCTGACGCTGGAAATCTCGGTGACCATGGCGCAGTTCCCGTCGAAGGAAATCGCGCAGCTTTCTTATGACTTCCGCACGCTGGGTCTGGGCTATGCCAATATTGGCGGTCTGCTGATGAATATGGGCTACAGCTATGACTCGGACGAAGGGCGGGCGATCTGTGGTGCGCTGACCGCGATCATGACCGGTGTCGCCTATGCGACCTCGGCTGAGATTGCGGGTGAACTGGGTCCGTTCAAAGGCTATGAGCGCAACGCCGACCACATGCTGCGCGTCATCCGCAACCACCGCCGCGCGTCGCAGGGTGTGACCGAAGGTTACGAGAAACTGGCTGTGAAACCGGTGCCTTTGGATCATGGCAACTGCCCGGACAAGCGTCTGGTTGATCTGGCCATGTCCGCTTGGGATGAGGCGCTGAGCCTCGGCGAGAAGAACGGCTATCGCAACGCGCAGGCCACCGTGATCGCACCGACCGGCACCATCGGTCTGGTGATGGATTGCGACACCACGGGGATCGAGCCGGACTTTGCTCTGGTCAAGTTCAAGAAGCTGGCCGGTGGCGGTTACTTTAAGATCATCAACCGCTCGGTGCCGTCGGCGCTGGAAAAGCTGGGCTATTCCTCGTCGCAGATCGAAGAGATCGTGGGTTATGCGGTCGGTCACGGCACCATCGGCAACGCGCCGGGGATCAACCACACCTCGCTGACTGGTCATGGCTTTGGCCCGAATGAGCTGGCCAAGGTGGATGCCGCGCTGGAAAGCGCCTTCGACATCCGGTTTGTCTTCAACCAGTGGACACTGGGCGAGGATTTCTGTACAGGCGTTCTGGGCATCCCGGCGACCAAGCTGAATGACCCGACCTTCGACCTGCTGCGCCACCTTGGGTTCACTAAGGCGGATATCGATGCAGCCAATGACCACGTCTGTGGAACCATGACGCTGGAAGGCGCGCCGCACCTGAAGGAAGAACACTATTCGATCTTCGACTGCGCGAACCCGTGCGGCAAGAAAGGCAAGCGTTTCCTTGGGGTTGATAGCCACATCACCATGATGGCGGCAGCGCAGAGCTTTATCTCGGGTGCGATCTCGAAGACGATCAACATGCCGAATGACGCGACCATTGAGGACTGCCAGAAGGCTTACGAACTGTCGTGGTCGCTGGGTGTGAAGGCCAACGCGCTGTATCGCGACGGCTCGAAACTGTCGCAACCGCTAGCGGCGGCGCTGGTCGAGGATGATGACGAGGCGGCCGAAGTTCTGGAAAGCGGCTCGCCGCAGGAAAAAGCCACCGTGCTGGCCGAGAAGGTCATTGAGAAGGTGGTCGTCAAGGAAGTCATCCGCAGCCATCGCGAAAAGCTGCCGCATCGCCGCAAAGGCTACACTCAGAAAGCGATTGTAGGTGGGCACAAGGTTTACCTGCGGACCGGTGAGTTTGAAGACGGACAGTTGGGTGAAATTTTCATCGACATGCACAAGGAAGGCGCTGGCTTCCGGGCGATGATGAACAACTTTGCCATCGCGGTGTCGGTCGGCCTGCAATACGGTGTACCGCTGGAGGAGTTCGTGGACGCCTTCACTTTCACCAAGTTTGAACCGGCAGGGATGGTGCAAGGCAACGACTCGATCAAGAACGCGACGTCGATCCTTGATTACATCTTCCGCGAACTGGCCGTCAGCTATCTGGACCGCACCGATCTGGCCCACGTGAAGCCCGAAGGCGCTACATTCGACGATCTGGGCCGCGGCGAGGAAGAAGGTGTCTCGAACGTCTCGGAGGTCACTGAAACTGCGGCTTCCAAGTCACTGGAAGTGCTGAAACAAATCAGCTCGACCGGGTATCTGCGCAAGCGGTTGCCGCAAGACTTGGTCGTGTTCAATGGTGGTCAGCCCGAGGTGAATGGCATGGCCGAAAGCGCGGCCACGTTTGAGGCCCCGGTCACAGAAACCGCAGTGGCAACCAGCATGGACGCTCGCACCAAAGCCAAGATGCAGGGCTATGAGGGCGATCCTTGCGGCGAGTGCGGAAATTACACGTTGGTGCGGAACGGCACATGCATGAAATGCAACACCTGCGGGGCAACAAGCGGGTGTAGCTAAGGCAAGCGCCCCGGCAATGGGGCGTAGGGACCGTGATCTTCCCCCCGGATATCCGGTCCCGACGAATACGGAGAAAGGCACTGAGACTTACCTAAGCTGCCTTTTTCCACTCGGTCGACATGCCCGTGTCGACCGGGAACAGGGTGGGGCGGAATATTGCTCTTTCCCACTCTTTCACGGGACGGGTGCGCTCGTCCCATGCGCAGTCCAGGCCGCAGGCAAAAAAATCACCGGGCGGTCAACGACATGAGCCTGGAAAGCGAAACTAAAGGGGGCCTCGGCCCCCTTTTTTTGCCCTTTTTGTGCGGTTACGCGGGCAGGTGAATGTTGAACCCTGCGCGGATCTGGGCGTCTAGCAGCGGATCAAACCGGGCTGGTGACGGCATAGACAGGATTTCCTCTTTCCGCGCGGTTGCCTTGTCTATCAAGTCTGGCTTGCCCAGCTCGGCCCATTCTTTGGGTGATGTCCGGTCGCCAAAGGTCGGATAGACATAGTCCGCCTGCATTCGGCTAAGGGTTGCGTCGGTTCCCAGATAGTGGCCGGGTCCGCCCATGCAAACCTCGGCGATCTGATCCAGAGCCAACGTTTCCTCGTTCACCTCAATCCCACGGATACAGCGCTGAACCTGCCCGATAAGATCGTCCCCTAAGATCAGGCTTTCAAAGCAGAATCCCAGAAGGGAAGCGTGCATCCCGGCCGCTTCGTAAACCATGTTAACCCCGGACAGTCCGGCCATGACGTTCGAGCACATTTGCTCCCAT
Source organism: Ruegeria sp. BB6 (assembly GCF_056539385.1). Lineage (NCBI taxonomy): Bacteria > Pseudomonadati > Pseudomonadota > Alphaproteobacteria > Rhodobacterales > Roseobacteraceae > Ruegeria > Ruegeria sp. BB6. The sequence continues at coordinate 77,585 of NZ_JBQFUW010000001.1, read as the reverse complement.
CCTGCCTGCATATCAGGAAGTTTTGAATCTGACGCCCCGGCTGCGGCCCCGCCGGGAAGGTCATAGAACTGGTGCATCTGGGCACAGCCCGCGGTCAGAAGGGCCTGTTCACCCGACCCGATGGACATGGCCCCGGTGCGTAGGTCCAAACCGAACGGCCAAGTGCCAAAAACAGCTGGCGCACCGGCGCTTACGGCGTTTACGTAAACCAATCCTGCAAGACATTCCGCCGTAGCTTGCGTGATCGCTCCTGCGATGGTCGAAGGCGCAGTCGCTCCGGCCATTCCTGCGGAAAGAAGAAGAACGGGCATGCCGGCCTTGATGCATTCTTCCATCACTTCGCAGCTTTCGGTGGCGAATTTCATCGGCGGCACGACAAAGCAGTTCGAGTTCGAGACGAACGGGCGTTCGCGCCACTTGTCCTCTCCGCCTGCGATCATGTGCAGCATCTCGACCGCAGGCGCGACATGCGAAGGTTCGGTGAACGATGTGCCGATATGTTTGAACGTGCCCGAACTGGCGGCGTAGATCGTATTCAGGTCCATTTCGAGGTTGTCGGGGATATCACGACACACCATAGGGCGTTGAACAAAATGGATATTATCCAGTTGTTGGCAAATCCGCGCGGCGTCGTGCAGGTCCTGTACGGTCGAGTCGCGATATTCGCGCCCGTGCACATCCACCATGCTGACCGCAGCCCCGGCTGTACCGTAGTGAACCCGAGTGCCCGAGAGATCCAGATCGGTATTGCCGTCACGACTGCACAGGGTAACCGATCGGTTTGCGTTTGCGATGGTGTCTTCAACCAGCGCCCGGGGAAACCGAATGCGGCCATCCTCGCCCAAGGTACAGCCTGCGCCGACCAGATAGTCAATCCCGCTTTGCGGGGCGTCTGCCAAGCCAATCGTTTCCAAGGCAGTCAGCGCTGCCTGATGGATTTGTTCAACCTGAGTCTTGGTCAACGGTTTATAGGTTCCACCCTCAAGCCCCGGACGTATGGGGCGCAAATGATCCGGTAGGGCAGAGGCACGGGCGGCACGGCGCGCGGCACGTCCGCCACTGCGCGAGGTATTACGGGATTGATCGTTCATGTTGAAATTCCGGTAGGTGAGACGTGAAAGGGTACGTGGGTTCACACCCCGGACGGGCGCCCTCGGGCCGCGCGTCCACGGTCCGCGCCTATCGTGCGGCTGACCAGACAGATCTTCCAAACGTCACTTTGCATGCAGGTCCTCACCTTGTGCATGCCAGTCTTTCAATGCGGGCCACAACATTCTGTCCTGTTTGCGACCTGCCGGTTTAAATGCGAAGTAATCTTGGTCTGGTCAGAAAAACACCACGTGCCGGGCCCAAGTATTTCTACCGAATTTTGGGAAATCTGTTATACTTCTGTCACTTATTTAACACCGGTTCGTGATTTCAATTGAAAATTAACCATTGCGGACCAGTTTTATGTCAACGTGATCTGAGTACTCGAAGACTTTGTTGAAAGGTTTTTGGTGAAATATATGAAAGCCCTTTTCGTCCTGATTGTCGCGTTTGTCGTGACCAGTGCTGCCTCGGCAGATGCTGAGGACTGGAGCGGGGCGTATGCCGGGTTCAGTTTCGGATACACGGACGCGGACGGACCGAACGGCGCAAGCGGCAATGATACCAGTTTTGGGCCTCTTGTAGGTTACGACCACGACTTCGGAAACTTCGTTCTTGGCGGCGAACTGGAGTATAACCGACTGTCGCTGAACCTTGGTCAGGGTGAAGGCAGTTTGGATGGTATGACACGGTTGAAACTGCGCGGCGGCTACGATTTTGGACCCGCCCTGGGATATGTCGTGGTTGGTGCGGCCCGAGTGGATTCGACAGTTGAAAACGATACGGCTGCTGTCTACGGCATCGGCGTCGCGTATCCGATTGGTGAGAATTTTGTCATCAGCGGTGAGGCGCTGCGCCAGAACTTTGACGATGTGACCCAGTCCGAAGGGGGGCTGGATTCCAACGTGTTTAACCTGCGGACGACTTTTCGGTTCTGAGAGAGGCTACTCAGCCGCGCGGTGATCTTTCAACTGCGCGGCGAATTCGCAAATTGTCCCCAGTGCCGAGGCAAAACGGTCATCGTCGATTGTCATGGCCACGCGAATATGTCCGGCTGCGGCCTCCCCAAAGCTCTCGCCCGGCATGACCGCGATTGCGTGCGTGTCCAAAAGGGCATTGGCAAAGCCCTCACCGCTCAGGCCCGTGGCTCGAATATCCAGCATCAGGTACATGGCACCCTGCGCAGGAACCAGTCCTACGGTGTTTTGCGCTTCGAGAATTTCGATCGCAAGTGCGCGGCGTCTTTGAAATGGCGCAGCGATTTCGTCTTCAAGGCTGCGGCCTGCTGTCAGGGCAAAGCTGGCAGCATCCTGTATGAACCCGGGAACTCCGTAGGTTGTGTGCGTGGCCAGATTAATCAGATGAGCGATAACGTCTTCCGGGCCGATCACCCAGCCGCAGCGGGAACCCGTCATCGCGTGGGACTTGGACATTGAGCCGACAACCAGCGTCCGCTCGGCCATGTCAGGCAGAGCCCGAGGAGAGATATGCCTGCCTTCCCAAACCTGTGTGTCGTAAACTTCATCCGAAATCAGCCACAGATCGCGCTGTCGGCAAACAGCGGCGATGCCCTCTAGGGTTTGCGGGGAATAGACAACTCCGGTCGGGTTGTTCGGGGTGTTGATCAGCAGCGATACGGCACCATCAGCAGAATTGTCGATCTGTTCGGCGCTGGGTTGAAAGGCTTTGCTGGCCGTGGTTTGCACAGGCCGCGCGATCGCTCCGGCAGCCCTGATCGTGCCGGGATAGGTGGCATAATAGGGATCCAGAAAAAGCCCAACATCTCCGGGATCGCAGACAGCCACATGAGCAGCGAACAAAGCTGCCTGGCCGCCGGGGGTGATCAGGACGTTGTTGCGTGTCGTGGGGACGCCTGTCTGCGCCTGAACACGGGCGGCCACGGTATCACGGAGCAGATCCGTGCCCGGAACCATTGCGTACCCGGTGTGACCTTCACGCGCTGACCTGTGCATTTCGTCCAGTATCGTTGGGTGGGTGAGGATGTCATGCTCACCAATCGTCAGCTCGGTAATGGCGTGGCCCTCGCTGAGCATTCGGCGCGCGCGATAGAACACATCCCATCCATCACCGCCATCTCCGGTCAGGTGAGTGATACGCTGTGAAAGTTGCATGGCGCGCTCCCGTTGGTCTTTTGGGCTGACAGGGCCAGAGGATTTTTCGATTGTCAATCGAATACCAACTGGGACACAGGGGCTTGGCGAATTGGCATCTGCATGGTAGTCACAGGCCTATGAACCGGATGACCTGCATCATTATTTGCTGCATTTCCTGCTGATTTATCAAGCGGGCCGGTTTCTTTCGTTTTCATCCCTGAGACAAGTTGCTAAGCCCGCGCCAACGCGACGAGCAATGCTGCCTTTAGGAGCCGACCGATGACGACGATTAAACTGCACAATACCCGGACGCGGACGAAAGAAGACTTCGTTCCGATCAGTGCCGACAATGTGCGGATGTATGTCTGCGGCCCAACGGTTTATGACCGCGCCCATCTGGGCAATGCGCGGCCCGTGGTGGCGTTCGATGTGCTCTACCGGTTGCTGCGGCACACTTACGGCGTGGATCACGTGACCTATGTGCGGAATTTCACTGACGTCGATGACAAGATCAACGCGACTGCTCTGGCGCGACAAAAGGCCGGGGCGCAAGGTACGTTAGAGCAGTTGGTGCAGGAACGCTCGGACGAGACGATAGGCTGGTATCTTCATGACATGGGCGCTTTGGGCGCGCTTGAACCGAACGAAATGCCGCGAGCAACCCAGTATATCGCGCAGATGATTGCGATGATCGAAGGGCTTATCGACAAGGGGCATGCCTATGCTGCTGAAGGGCACGTTCTGTTTGCTGTCGACAGCTGGAAGGAACACTATGGCGCGCTGTCGGGGCGTTCGGTCGACGATATGATCGCGGGTGCACGGGTCGAGGTTGCTCCGTACAAGAAGAACCCGATGGACTTTGTGTTGTGGAAACCTTCGACTGACGAACTGCCAGGCTGGGACTCACCTTGGGGGCGTGGGCGTCCAGGGTGGCATATCGAGTGCTCGGCCATGAGTTACGAATTGCTGGGTGAGAGCTTTGATATCCACGGCGGTGGCAATGACCTGATGTTCCCGCATCATGAGAATGAGATCGCGCAAAGCTGCTGCGCCCATCCCGAGGGCGAGTTCGCGCGGGTCTGGCTGCATAATGAGATGCTGCAGGTCGAGGGCAAGAAGATGTCCAAGTCACTGGGCAATTTCTTCACGGTTCATGACTTGCTGGAACAGGGAGTGCCGGGCGAAGTGATCCGGTTCGTGTTCCTTCAGACCCACTATCGCAAGCCGATGGACTGGACCGAGAAGAAAGCGCACGAGGCCGAAGCAACGCTGCGCAAGTGGCGGGCGCTGACTGCGGGCATCGAGCCCGCCGACAGCGCGGCACCCTCGGTGATCGCAGCGCTGAGTGATGATCTGAACACTGCGGGTGCGCTTGCAGAACTCTACCGGTTGGCCTCGGACGGAGACGCGGCAGGGCTGTTGGCCAGCGCGCGGCTGTTGGGGCTTTTGACGCCGGAAATGGGCGCGTGGGCAGACACTGCTTCCATTGATCTCGCGGCACATGCGGACCGATTGGCAGAAGCGCGGACAGTTGCAATGCAGAGCAAGGATTTTACGGAGGTCGACCGTCTCAAGGCAGCTTATATCGCTGCAGGTCTTGAAGTGCGTATGAGCAAGCAGGGGGTCGAGCTTGTCCCAGGTGCAGGTTTCGATGCCGCCAAGTTGGAGGGCCTGTGATGTCCAAGGAACGGTTGTACCTATACGACACGACCCTACGAGATGGGCAACAGACGCAAGGCGTGCAGTTTTCGACCGCCGAAAAGGTACAGATCGCCAAAGCTCTGGACGAATTGGGAGTGGACTATATCGAAGGTGGTTGGCCCGGGGCCAACCCGACCGATAGTGCTTTTTTTGACTCTGCCCCCAAGATAACTGCTCAACTGACCGCATTTGGAATGACCAAACGGTCGGGGCGATCGGCCGAGAATGATGACGTGCTGGCCGCGGTCATGAATGCAGGTACGCAAGCGGTTTGTCTGGTCGGCAAATCGCATGACTATCATGTCACGCACGCTCTGGGCATCTCGCTTGAGGAGAATGTCGAGAATGTCCGCGCCTCGGTCGCGCATATTGTGGGGCAGGGGCGTGAGGCGCTGTTCGATGCCGAGCATTTCTTTGATGGATACAAGGACAATCCTGAGTATGCGGTTGAAGTGTGCCGAGCGGCGCTGGACGCCGGGGCGCGGTGGGTCGTGTTGTGCGATACAAACGGCGGCGCGTTGCCGTCCGAAGTGTCGCGGATCGTTTCACAGGTCATCGCGGCGGGTCTTCCCGGAGACAGCCTTGGTATTCACACTCACAACGATACTGAAAACGCTGTGGCCTGTTCCCTTGCTGCAGTGGACGCGGGCGCACGGCAGATTCAAGGAACACTGAACGGTTTGGGTGAACGATGCGGGAACGCCAACTTGACCGCGCTGATCCCGACTTTGCTACTGAAGGAACCGTATGCATCTCAGTTCGAGATTGGCGTCAGCATGCATGCTTTGGCCGGTCTGACTCGGGTCAGCCGGATGCTGGACGACATTCTGAACCGCGTGCCAAGCAAACAGTCGGCCTATGTGGGGGCATCGGCTTTTGCTCACAAGGCGGGGCTGCACGCAAGCGCAATCCTGAAAGATCCGTCCACTTACGAGCATGTCGACCCGGCAGCTGTCGGGAACGCTCGGATTATCCCGATGTCGAACCAGGCGGGGCAATCGAATCTGAGGAAACGTCTGACCGAGGCTGGCTTGACCGTCGAAGCCGGTGACCCGGCGTTGGGGCGAATCCTGGATCGGATCAAGCTGCGCGAGGCGGATGGATATTCCTACGACACGGCGCAGGCGAGTTTTGAACTTCTGGCGCGCGAGGAACTGGGCCAACTGCCCGAGTTCTTTGAAGTGAAGCGATACAAAGTCACCGTCGAACGGCGGAAAAACAAGTACAACAAGATGGTCAGCTTGTCCGAGGCGGTTGTGGTCGTAAAAGTCGATGGTGAAAAGAAGCTGTCGGTCAGCGAGTCCCTTGACGATGACGGCAGTGATCGCGGCCCAGTAAATGCTCTGGCCAAGGCGCTGGCAAAAGACCTTGGCCGCTATTCACGCATTTTGGATGATATGCATTTGGTGGATTTCAAGGTGCGTATTACACAAGGCGGAACCGAGGCGGTCACGCGCGTTATCATCGACAGCGAGGACGGGCAGGGGCGGCGCTGGTCCACTGTTGGCGTCAGTGCGAACATAGTAGACGCATCCTTTGAAGCACTGTTGGATGCGATTCAGTGGAAACTTGTGCGCGATTGCGGCTCGCAGGCAGCGGTGGCCGAGTGACGGTCCAGTTCGACGACGACGCTAAAGCGTGCGCCGCTTTGGTGCATCGGGTTGATCCCGACAGGTTCATTGCGGCTATGGCCGCGCCGGTCGAAGCGCGCGCGGTGTTGTTTCCAATTTATGCAATGAACGTAGAAGTTGCCCGTGCGCCTTGGGTCACGCACGAGCCGATGATTGCCGAAATGCGCCTTCAGTGGTGGCGTGACGCGTTGCAGGAGATCGCAGAAGGGCAACCAGTGCGCAGGCACGAGGTGGTCACGCCGCTGTCACGCGTGCTTTCCCCTCATTTGGCGGGGGTTTTGGATGAATATATCTCTGTAAGGCGTTGGGATATATACCGTGATCCTTTTGAAGATGCAGCGCATTTTGAATCCTACCTCAATCACAGTGCCGGATCGTTGATTGTTGCATCTGCGCAGGCGCTGGGGTCAGCAGATGAGCAGGTGCTGCGCGACTTTGGCTACGGCCTGGGGGTTGCGAACTGGCTGCGGGCGATCCCTGATCTAGAGGCGCGCGGGCGTATTCCGTTGTTGGACGGCACGCCTGATGGCGTTCGGGCGTTGGCGCAGGAAGGACTGGACCGTATCGCGCGTGCCCGTTCTGCCCGTGCGACCATTTCCGAACAGGCCCGACCCGCGCTTTATGCCGGTTGGCAGGCAGAGTGGGTTTTGCGTCGTGCTGTTGCAAGGCCCGACCGGGTGGCCGCCGGTGCCTTGTCGCAGGGAGAAGTTCGGAGACGGTTGTCGTTGATGTGGACCGCAGCCAGTGGCCGCTGGTAGGCGGCTCAGGCTCTTTCAGGTTCGGCCGGTTTCAAGACCAGCCACAGCAGCGCGCCTCCAGCCAGTGTAAGCAGTGGGATCATGGCCAGGTTGACCGCTGTCCATCCCTCGACCGGTGATCCGCCCGAGCAGTTCATCAGGCCGCCCGAGGACAAGGAAGCAAGCGTTACGCCTCCGAACACCAGAAGGTCATTGAGACCCTGCATCCGACCACGCTCATTCACATCGTGAGAAGCGGCCAGCATGGTTGTGGCGCCGATAAACCCAAAGTTCCAGCCGATGCCCAATAGGATCAGGGCAATGAAGAAATTCTCAAGCTCGACACCCTGCAAGGCGACAACGCCTGCGCCAGCCAGAATAGCCAAGCCGAGCGCGACAATCTTTTCGACCCCAAATCGCGCGATAAGCTGGCCGGTAAAAAAGCTGGGGATATACATGGCCAGAACGTGGCCCGTCACGACATCGGCCGCATCATTGGCCGTGTAACCGCAACCAACGACCGCCAGAGGCGTCGAGGTCATTACAAGGTTCATCAGCGCATAAGACACCATCGCGCAAATGATCGCGACTGCGATGCGCGGGGTTTTCAGCATCTCAAGGCGGGTTCGGCCCTTGGGTACGCCTTCCTCGGCCTTGGGGGGTGTGGGGATGTCCAGAAAGAAGAAAAGCGCCGAGCCAACAATATTTACTGCAATCACCGCCAGATAGGTGCCCAGAAATGGAACGACGTACGCGGTCGAAGTGAGCTTGACGATCTGGGGGCCGATAATCGCTGCTGCCAAGCCACCGGCCATCACATACGAAATCGCCTTGGGTCGGAATTCTTCAGAGGCCGTGTCTGCCGCGGCAAAGCGATAAAACCCATGAGCGCTCATGTAGATGCCGGTGAGAAGACTGCCTACCAAAAACACCGGGAATGACCCGAGGTACAGGCCATATGCGCCGACCAACCCGCCGCAAGCACCGGCTGTCGCGCCAACAAGAAACCCTGCGCGCCGTCCCCAACGTTGCATGATCGCCGAGATCGGCGTCGCAGCAAGCATGGACCCAAGCACGATCAGCGAGATCGGCAGCGTCGCGAGGCAGGCATTGGTCGCCAGCGATTGCCCGGCCAGCCCGCCAACGATAAAGATCATCGGCATCTGCGAGCCCAGCAAGGCTTGGGCTGCAACCAGCACGGCGACGTTTCGCTTGGCCCGGCTGTCGTTTGGAGTGGCGGCGGTCATTGTCATGCGCCTATGCGTATCCGCGAAAAGCGCAGCGTACAAGCGGGTTGCATATGCGGCAAAGCGGCCTAACGTGCTCGTGATTTAACTACCCGGAGTGCGCATGTCCGTCGGACGTATCATCGAAACATCGGACTGTGTCGCTGAAGGGGCCGAGTGGCTTGCCGCTGCGTGTCCGCGCATGGCCTATGCGATGGATCAGACCGGGCCATTGCCGCTGCGCCGACGCCCGGACGGATTCGCGCAACTTCTAAGTGCGATCGTCAGCCAGCAGGTCAGCGTAGCCTCGGCCAACGCGATTTGGAAACGCTTGCAGGACGCAAAGCTGACCGGGCCGCGCAAGATCATGTGGGCGACGGATGATGATTTGCGCGCTGCGGGGCTGAGCCGCCAGAAAATCCGCTATGCCCGCGCGCTGGCCGAGACGCGCATTGATTACAAGGCGTTACGTGATTTACCTGACGCGGATGTGGTCTCGATTTTGACCGAGGTTTCGGGTATCGGCGTATGGACGGCCGAAATCTACGCGATGTTCTCACTGGGGCGCGCTGACGTTATCGCGCCGGGCGATCTGGCCTTGCAAGAGGCCGCGCGTATTCTCTATGGCCTGCCAAAGCGCCCAACGGACAAAGAATTGCGAAAGATGGCCGAGGCGTGGTCGCCTTGGCGGTCGGTTGCGGCTCGGGTGCTGTGGGCCTATTACCGGGTGGCAAAGGAACGAGAAGGGATCAGATGACACGAGTTTTGAATGCGCTCCGAAAAGAGCCGGTTTCGGGCGATACACGCTCGGTCGTTGTGTTTGTGCATGGCTATGGTGCCAACGGCGCGGACTTGCTGGGTATTGCGGATGTTCTGGGCGAGCACCTGCCGGACACTCTGTTTGTGTCCCCTGACGCACCGGAACAAATTCCGGGGATGCCAAATGGTTACCAGTGGTTCCCGATTCCCTGGATCGACGGTTCGTCCGAAGAAGAAGCGCGTCGTGGCATGGAAATGGCCTTTGAAGACTTCAATGCCTTTTTGGACGCCCTGATGGTCGATGAGGATGTCCTGCCGGAACAGGTAGTCCTTTTCGGCTTTTCGCAAGGCACGATGATGAGCTTGCATGTCGCCCCACGCCGCGAAGATCCAGTGGCGGGGGTTGTCGCCTTTTCCGGGCGGCTGCTGGAGCCGGACCTGCTGCCGGATGAAACTGTCAGCCGAATGCCCATCCTGCTTGTTCATGGCGATGCGGATGATGTGGTCCCGCCACAATCCTTGCCCGAAGCGGCCGAGGCGCTTCAGGCCGCCGATTTCAAAGAGGTCTATGCCCATGTCATGAAAGGCACCGGGCACGGTATCGCGCCCGACGGACTCAGCGTCGCGTTGGCTTTCATGCGCGACAAGCTGAGCCTTTGAGCGGCGCTGTCTTTTCGGCGTGTCGGGGGGGCGGCAAAAGCTGTCCGTGTCCTTTCCCCCGGCCGTTCGTATCGGCCGGGCGGAATGGACTTTGAGAGGGTACTAAACCCAGATGGAGGTGGGAATGCTCGTGGTAACGGGAACGGTTGAGGTCGCGCCGGAAGGCGTTGAAAAAGCAGCCAAAGCTGCGCAAGAGATGGTGGCTGAAACGGTAAAGGAAGAAGGTTGTATCACCTACGAATTCAGTCAAATCCTGGGCCACGCAAACCGGTTCCGCGTCTATGAAGAATGGGAAAGTCAGGCCGCGCTTGAGGCGCATTTTTCTGCCCCTCACATGGCCACGTTCCGGGCAGCGCTAGCCGAAGCGGGAGTAGTCTCCAGCAATATTTGCCGCATCGTTGGGGGCGAAAAGCAGCCCCTTCGCTGAACTCAGCCCCATAGGTGAGGTTCGGCGAATTCCACCGAGTTTCCAGCCGGGTCGCGCACATAGAGTGAGTGCGCGCCGTTCGGCCAGTCGAACTCGGCCTCAATGGGCACGTTCCAGTCCAGCAGATGTTTACGCATCACGTTTATCTGGGCGCGTGGCATAGAGAGGCAAACATGCCCAGGCCCGCGTGCGCCATGAGGCGGGACGGGCAGGTCCGGGTTCATAGGCGGTTTCTCGGTTTCATCCGCGTTGAAAATCAGCAAAACCGATGCGCCCAGGCGGTAGAAAACGTGGCGGTCGGTGACGCGTTGAATTTTCTCCAGCCCCAAAATCTCGCCATAGAACCGTTCTGCCGAATCCAGATCATCGACGTAAAGAGCGGCCTCCAGAACACCTTGTGCTGTTGGTATGTCTGGTGTGACTTTCATGGCGTAAGCCTATCACAAAACGCGGTTTTTGTCACCGGCGCGGGCGGCGATCCCGTTTGCGCTGGGGCGCGGTACTGATTGCTGGTGCAGGCAGGCTGTCCCAACGGCCCGGTTCCAGCCCCTCAAGCGTCCAATCTCCGATGCGGGCACGGATCAGGCGTAGGGTTGGATGGCCAACAGCGGCCGTCATCCGCCGGACCTGCCGGTTTTTGCCTTCGCGCAGGGTCAGTTCAATCCAGCAATCAGGCACTGTCTGTCGCACCCGGATCGGGGGCGTGCGCGGCCACAGCCCGTCAGGCTCATCCATCAGTCGCGCCTTGGCAGGGCGGGTCACACCGTCCTTCAGTTCGACCCCATCCCTCAGCGCCTTCAGCGCGGCTGCATCGGGCAGACCTTCAACCTGAACCCAATAGGTTTTTGGCATCTTGTGCTGCGGGTCGGATATTTGTGCCTGTAAACGGCCATTGTCGGTCAGCAGCATGAGCCCCTCACTATCGCGATCCAATCGCCCTGCGGGATAAACGCCGGGTAGGTCGATAAAATCCGACAAGGTACTGCGTGGCGAATCCGCATTGGCGCGATCGGTGAATTGCGGCAACACGTCGAAAGGTTTGTTAAAGCGGATGAACCAGGACATGGTTCACGCCATAGCCCGAGCGACACAGGCAAGGCAACCTGTGGATAACTGTCACTTGCCTGTTACTTAGGCAGCTTACCCAATACCCGAGATATTGTGGATACTCAGGGCTTGTCAGAGATTTAACACGATATATAGTTGAGTTAAGGCCGGGGCGGGTGTTCCCCGCTCTGATGTCAAAAATGGGCAGAGCAGAGCGAGGAGCGATTCTGATATGGACGGAGATTTCAGGACCGAATTTGTCAGGGAACCCGGTGCGCTAAAGCATCATCCGGCATTGGTTTTGAACGCCGATTACCGCCCCTTGTCCTATTACCCACTGTCTTTGTGGCCCTGGCAGGAGGCGATCAAGGCGGCCTGGCTGGACCGGGTGGACATCGTCGCTGAATATGACGAGGTCGTGAGAAGCCCCAGTACCGAGATCCGAATACCCTCGGTCGTTGTCCTGAAAGATTATGTAAAACCCAGAAAGCGCGTGGCCTTCACGCGCTTTAATTTATTTTTGAGGGATGAATTCCGGTGCCAATATTGTGGCGGGCGCGGGGACCTGACATTTGACCATGTCGTCCCCCGAGCGGCGGGTGGCGTGACAAGCTGGCAAAACGTTGTGGCGGCGTGCAGTCCCTGCAACTTGAAGAAGGGCTCAAAATCATTGCGGCAGGCCGGGATGAATTTGCGCAAGCCCCCGCGCCAACCGGACGCCGAAGCGCTTCGCAATATCGGTCGGAAATTCCCCCCAAACCACCTGCATGATAGTTGGATCGATTTTCTGTACTGGGATGCAGAACTGGACGAGTTTTAACGGCTGGCGCGCCACGCCGCGAGCCAGACCAGAACCAAACCTGCCGAAAGAGCTGCGTTCCAACCAGCCATGGACAGGCCAAGAAACTCCCACGGGATGTCGTCACAGCGTACAAGAGGCGCTGACATGATCTGGTTCATCAGCTCTTGCGTCGACAGGCCACCAATGTCACCCGAACTGCAGCTTGACGGACCTTCCCACCATTTTTGTTCGACGCCTGCGTGAAAGACTCCGATTGCGGCAGTCGTCATCGCGGCAAGTGCGCCGATCACTGGCAGCAAAGTGTTGCGCGGCAGAGCCAAAGCCAAAGCGCCAATCAGAATCGCCACCCCATGCGGGTAACGCTGCCAAACGCACAATTTGCACGGCGGCATCCCTCCGATGTGCTGAAAGCCCCAAGCTCCGAGCAAAAGCGCGACGGATCCGCCGGTTGCAACCAGCAAAAGCAAACTTCTGCGTGTCATAGGTATCTCACCGCAAGGAAACCGCCGAAAAGAAGGATGATGAACAGGGTGAACATAAGCCCGAGACGCTTTTCGATAAAGGCTCTGATTGGTTCACCGAAGCCCCAAAGCAGACCCGCGACGACGAAGAACCGCAAGGCCCGAGCCAGAATCGAGGTCGCAATGAACGTACCCAAAGGCATGCCGGTCCAACCGGACATGATCGTAATCACCTTGTAAGGGAAAGGGGTGACGCCCGCACCGAGAACGGCCCAGAAGCCGAAATCGTTGAAGCGCGTATTGAATTCTTCCATCGCGTGCGCTTTGCCCATCGATTCAAGAATGGGTTGGCCTACGCTTTCATAGAAGAACGCACCAATGGCATAACCCAAAAGCCCACCCAGTACCGAGGCAACCAAAGCGACACTTGCGATCAGCCACGCGCGCGACGGCCGCGCGAGGATCATGGGAATCATGAGAACGTCAGGCGGAATCGGAAAAAAAGAGCTTTCGATGAAAGCTACAACAGCGAGCGCCCACAGCGCGTGCGGATGTTCTGCCAGACGGATGGTCCAGTCATAAAGCGATCGCAACATTCGGTGCTAAAATCCTGTTATTCTGTTGGTTAAGCCAAACCACGGGCCAGATGCAGCGTCAACCTGCACGGTGAAAACAATCTGGGTCTAGGTTGTTTTTTGCCTCTGGACCTTCCTGCTCATGAGCGATAATCCAATGAACGTGGCCCAAGTGGCGGAATGGTAGACGCAGGGGATTCAAAATCCCCCGGTAGTGATACCGTGCCGGTTCGAGTCCGGCCTTGGGTACCATAGTAAAAACAGAGGGTTAGGGTAACTTTCTCTCTGTTTTTTCTTTTAAAGTCGATCTCCCGGTACTCGTTCGGTACTCACGTGGTACTTATTTCGTTCTCACTTGCGCGACCGCATCCGAACAACCTTGTTCGCAGATTCGGATCTATTGCGCGCATACCGATCTGCTGTGCTGATCTGGGTGTGCTAGGCGCGGCGATACAGTCTCCATTCCAGATCAAGCGACGGATAGCGGATTTTTGCGTCGGGGCGCAGCATTCTCAATGGCTTGGCAGGTATCTTGCTTCCGAGAACATGCTCCAGCAGCGAGGCGGCGTGGCCTGCGGAAATGTACTTCTTGGGCCTGCCGCTTTCGACCGGAGAAAACGAGTGGCGGCCCATCAGCGTATCAAGCCCAGATCGGGAAAACCAATGCAGGACGCTCGGTGGTGAATATTCGTGCCAGTACCTACCCATCGCTCGCGCGATCCAGCTGTCCAGGCGCCAGTATTCTACCACGCAGATGCCACCCGGTCGCGTCAAGTCGGCAACCGTTTGCATGGCTTTCGTCAAGTCGTGAAAGTGCCCAATAACTTGAATCAGGCTAACGGCATCAAAGGGTTCCAACCCTTGAAGATCTTCGAGGCTGCCTAGCAAACTGTTTAGACCAAGGGTTTCCCGAGCGTGAGACACCATTGTCTGATTAGGGTCCAGACCTGTGGTCACCCAGCCTGTATCTTCCAGCCCAGCTTGAAGGAATCCTGCGGCGCTGCCGACCTCAAGAATTCGGCCGGTTTTTGAATGGCGGGACAAAAGTTTCCCATAGCGCCGGCCTTGGTCTCGCAGCAATTCAGCCTCGCTTAGGTAGTCAGAATAACCAGCGCCGCCCCCGAAAAAATAGCTGTCATCATAAACTGAGGCAACGTGGTCGTTGCCAAACAAACCAGCAACCGAGCGGTTTCCACATGCCGCGCATTTCATAATTGAATATCCATTTTTGGCGAACGCCAATTTGGATCTATTTTCGCAGACCGGGCAAATCGCGCTGTGGCCTGATCTCAATTCTCCTGCATATTTCACTCGGAAAATCCCGCCGTAATTTTTCAAAATAGATGTGATATGTGTCGCAAATCTTTTCGTGGTCGTCAAAATTTATGGTGAATGGCTCCGATACTTTTCTTTGCGACTGTCGCGCATGTCGTACTTAACTAGAATGCAATAGCAGCTTTTTTAGCGAAGGTTTTGAGGGGTATTTAGTAGACAAAGTTGTCAACTGACGCGCTTTGCGAGGCGAAACTATTTCGTGTCGCGGCGGCAGCTATTTGACGTTTCTGGCCACTCTTTTTCATGAATTCTCTGGGCTGCCGGATTGCTGTTTGGTCGGAAGTTTCAAAATGGGAGAAAAGAATCGGTTGACAATTCCGCATGCCATAGCCGACCATTTACTATGGGGGCAGGCAACTATTACGAGAAAAATCTCGTATCTATTCATATCAGAGCGGTACGGAAAGTATTGTGACTTGGGTGTTATTTTGCGCCGAAGGTAATGGTGAATAGTGGGGGCTTTAAATTGTTTGAATTTGGTATTTACTGCGCTCGAGTGGGTGCAATGTATAACGCTGTCTAAGCGTTATGGAGGACACTTTTCCAGGAAGCCGTTCCGATTTGTGGGAGTCTCGATCGGCACCCGAGAGTCGACGCGTGGTCAGGTATTCGCGCCGAGAGGCGTTGAAAGTGATGTTAGTTTTCGGGACACGCCCAGAACTAATTAAGATGCTGCCCATTATTCGCGAGGCAGAAAACCGAGAAGACGTTGAACTTATTACGGTAATGACGTCGCAGCACACCGACCTGGTGCGATCCTTGGCTCAGGAATGGGAGATTTCCGTCGACTACGACCTTGAGGTCATGAAGCACGCCCAGTCGTTGAATGATGTGATTTCTCGGGTTGTTGGAAGGATTGATAGCGTTCTGGAAAAAGAGAAACCGGATGTGGTTCTCGTTCAGGGCGACACCTCAAGCGCGTTCGGCAGTGCTTTGGCGGCATGGCAGCGGCAGATACCCGTCGGTCATGTTGAGGCCGGATTGCGGACGGCCAGTATCGACTCTCCGTTCCCGGAAGAGGCAAACCGAAGGCTGATTTCCCGCATTGCCAGCTTTCATTTCGCGCCGACACATAGCAACAAGAAGGCTTTGCTGGCCGAAAAAGTGCCGGCCGAAAGTGTTTTTCTTACCGGGAACACGGTGGTCGACTCGATACGGCACGTCATGGGGCAAAGACCCGTGTCCAAGCCCGTTGCGTCGTTGATATCTGGCCTCAAGGGGCGTCGGATTATGGTTTTGACCACACATAGACGCGAGAGCTTTGGTTCTGTGATGTGCGACCGTCTCAAAGTATTGCGTCGCTACGTCGAAGAACGGCCGGACATTAGTCTTGTTTTCCCGGTCCATCCTAATCCGCAAGTGAAGAATGTAGCGAGCGCCGAGTTGTCCGGGTCAGACCAGATCCACCTTGTTGAGCCATTGGCCTATCCGGATTTCCTGCACGTTCTTGCGGCGTCGTGGGTCATTCTGTCGGATTCAGGAGGCATTCAGGAAGAGGCGCCAAGTCTCGGGAAGCCATTGCTGATTCTGCGCGACGAGACTGAGCGTTCCGAAGCCGTGAGCTGTGGAATTGCGCGGCTTGTCGGTCAATCCGCGCAACGCCTGCAAGAAGAACTTCTGGAGCTTGATTGCCCTGCAAGTTGGGCGTCAAAGGTCGGAGAAGTTGATAATCCATTTGGACGGGGGAACAGCGCCTCGCGGATACTGGATATCCTGCAAAGAAGACTGGCGCGGACCCGTGCCGTCCGCATGACTGCTGCGGGGGCCGTGCAGTGACGCATTCGACCGATCCTTTCCCGGCTCATCAATCCCTTACCGTGGTTGCTCCATGCTTCAACGAGGAAGAAGGGCTGCACTATCTGGCCGAGAAACTCGCCAAACTGCAGGCGAACCTTGGATCGCAAGTGGCTCTGTCGATCGTGTTGGTGGATGACGGAAGTACTGACAACACGTGGGACGTCATGCACGACCTTTTCGGGCGCGAACCGAATGTAACCTGTCTACGGCATAAGAAAAACCTTGGGATAATGGCGGCCACTGCAACCGGGATTGCGGCCTCGACGGATGAGGCCGTTGCGGTCATCGATAGCGATTGCTCATACGATCCTGCGCTTATTTCCAAGATGCTGCCCTTGCTGAAAGAGGACACGTCAATCGTGACGGCCTCGCCCTATCACCCACAGGGGCAGGTTGAAGGTGTACCGGAATGGCGTTTGTTTTTGTCCAAAGGCGCCTCTTGGGGTTACCGGCAGTTGCTTAGGAACAATCTTGCAACTTACACGTCTTGCTTTCGCCTGTACCGAAAAAGCTCGGTTGTTTCTTTGCCGCGTCGACATGACGGATTTTCCGGTGTGGCCGAGGTCTTGGCGCTGTTGGATCGGCGCGGATGGCGTATCGACGAAGTTCCGGCCGTTTTGACGACACGTAAATACGGCCAGTCCAAGTTGAGACTTTTGCGGGTGGTTCGCGACCACCTTTTTTTGATGTCCAGTATCGCGATTGGAAAGATATTTTTTAACCGTATCCCCCCGCAAGAAATTCCAGCGGGCCCTCAAGTAGGTGGAGAAAGAGATTAATGACGAGTACATCTGTTCCCGAGTTTCCTTCAGATCAGGATGCAAGCGGTCGCCAGTTGGGTGATGAAGAAATAGCGGCCCTTACGTCCGCTATCCGTTCCGGTACGCTTACGTCGACCAAAGGTCATTTCGTAAAAGAGTTTCAGTCCCAGTTCGCCCAATCCATCGGAGCCGCGTTCGGCTTTGCCTGCAGTTCGGGGACAGGGGCTATCCATGCCGCTGTTTCCGCAATCGACCCTAACCCCGGCGACGAAATCATTACGTCTGCGATCACCGATATGGGCGCGATCACCCCGATCCTGTACCAGACGGCCATACCTGTTTTCGCGGATGTTGATCCGATCACGGGAAACCTGACGGCGGAAACGATCGAACGCGCGATCAGCGATCGCACGAAGGCCATTATCGTAACGCACCTCTTTGGGTATCCGGCTGACATGCCGGCGATTTGCGCTGTCGCCCGTCAGCATGGAATTCCGGTGATCGAAGATTGCGCACAGGCTTACGGCGCAACAATCGACGGTCGTCACGTCGGAACTTTTGGCGATATCGGCTGTTTTAGCCTGCAACAAGGTAAACACATCACGACTGGCGAAGGTGGAATCGTAACCTCCAACGACGAAGGTCTTGCCCGGCGCATACGGCTGTTTATCGACAAGGCATGGGGGTACGGGGATCCAAAGCCGGATCATTACTTTGTCGCGCTAAACGGGCGGATGACCGAACTGCAAGGCGCGGTGGCGCTCGCTCAGTTTGCCAAGCTTGAAAACAGCGTGCACCAGAGGAAAGCGATGGCCCAAAAGCTGACGGGCGCGATATCTGCTCTGCCTATGTTGGTCGCGCCTTACTCGGATGATCAAACCGTTCACAGCTATTGGAAATACCCGCTGATCGTTCAACCCGAGATAGGCGGCCCGGTTCGCGTTGCCGAGGCATTGCGCGGATTTGGTATCAATTCGGCACCGCGATATATCCAGAAGCCTGCGTTTGAGTGCGCTGTGATCCGCGATCAGCAAACGTTCGGCGACAGCGGCTTTCCTTTCAACCTGGCCCGGCCCGAAGCTGTTGACTATGCGCCAGAGCGATTTGAGGGAACCTATTCCTTCCTGAACGATGTTCTCGTTCTGCCGTGGAATGAGCGTTATACCGACGAGCACGTTAATTATCTGGCAGAACAGATCGCCGCTGTCTGCTCTGACGTTCCTCGTCTGGATGTTGCGGAGTAAAGCTGATGGTACGATTCGGTATTGTTGGGGCTGGCGCGATTGCAAAAGCATATTCCGAGGCATTGGGGCAGGCCGAAGGCGTTTGCCTGACAGCCGTTGCAGATACGATGTTCGATGCCGCAAAATCGATGGCAGATGGTCACGGCGCTACTGCGTTTGCGTCGCATCGCGAATTGGCGTTGTCCGGGTTGTGTGACGCGGTGATCGTGTCGACACCGCCCGCAACCCATGAAGCCGTTGTCTTGGATCTGATTGAGGCGGGTTTGCCCGTACTCTGTGAAAAGCCTTTTGCGATCAACGGTGTAAGTGCACGCAGAATGGCTTCGGCGGCTGGTGAGAAAGGCATTCTGATCTCGATGGCGTCAAAGTTCCGCTATGTGGATGACGTCCAGATCGCGCGGGAAATGGTGGCTGCGGGAGAGATTGGTGAACTCAAGCTGATCGAGAACGTCTTTACGGGCGTGGTGGACATGACTGACCGGTGGAACGCGCAGCCCGAAATATCTGGCGGTGGTGTTTTGGTGGATAACGGCACCCATTGCGTGGATATCGTGCGTTTCTTTACGGGCGGTATTGCCGCCGCCTCTGCCATGGTGGGTCCAAGCCTTCAGGACATCAGTGTCGAAGACCACGTCTTTATGTCGCTCAGAACGGCAAACGGGGCTTTGGCCCAGATCGAAACGTCTTGGAGCATCCACAAGGACAGCTCGGATTACCTGGCGTTGTATGGCGATGAAGGCGTCATAGAAGTTGGTTGGAAATCCTCTCGCATTCGGCGTCCTTTGACCGGACAATGGGAGACCTTTGGCACCGGTTACGGAAAGGTGCAGGCGTTCTCAAATCAGGTCTTGGACTTTGCGGTCGGGGTTCGCGGTGAGCCAACCAAAAGCCTTGCCACCGGGCGGGATATTCTGGCGTCGGTGGACGTGATTTCAGCCGGTTACACGTCGATAGCGGAAGGCGGCAGATGGGTTGACGTTGACGGCGTTGCGACCATCGACAGGGTCATGCCCAAGAGTGTGGTGTCGTGACGCCCAGGATTCATCCGACGGCGATCGTCGAGAATGGCGTGGAAATCGGTGCAGGTACGTCGGTGTGGGACAATGTGCATCTGCGCGGCCCCAGCAAGATCGGCAGCAACTGCATTATTGGTGGCAAAAGCTATATCGCGTATGGCGTCGAAATCGGCGATTTCGTCAAAATAAACTCGTTTGTCTACATTCCGAATGCCGTCAAGATCGGCAATGGGGTGATGATCTCTGCGGGGACCATCTTTACCAACGACATTACTCCGCGTGCCAGTGACCCTGATCTCACAGAGCTTTTGGATTCAGGTCCGCAGGATAGCACGCTTCCGACCTTTGTCGGGGATGGGGCAACTTTTGGAGCGGGCAGTAGAATCTCGGGCGGGATTACGATTGGCGAATTCGCAATGATCGGAATGGGGTCGGTTGTCACCAAAGACGTCGGCGCATTCCATCTGGTATTTGGCAACCCAGCCAGACTGAAAGGCGCCGTGTGCAAATGCGGCCAAGTGTTGGTTCGTGGAAGCCTTGAGGGGCAGGGAAGCGTGACCTGTCCAAAGTGCAATCGGCAATACAGTTATCAAGACGGGGTCGTCTCGTCCGAGTTGGAAAGCGTGTCATGAGTGCTGTGCAAACGGATACGTGGGCGGTCCTCGGCGGAGGGATTCTGGGTCAGGCGCTGGCGCTTCGATTGCAGAAAGCGGGCAAGCGCGTGACCTTGATCGAAGCCGCGCCAGAGTTGGGCGGCCTGGCAATGGCTCAGCAGGTGGGAGGTATCACCTACGACAAGTTCTATCATGTGATCTTGCCGTTTGATAAGCGAACCCTCGCCCTTCTCGACGACATCGGGTTAGGGGGCGACGTTGAATGGAGGTCTACGCGGACGGGTTTCTTCAGCGAGGGGCGGCTGATGCCGTTGAACGGGGCGCTCGACTATCTGCGTCTCAGATCAATCGGTTTGGTGACCAAAATGCGTGTTGCCTATCTATTGATGACGGCCGGGCGGATCAGGGATGGCGAGCCCCTTGAACAAGTCAGCGTTCAGGATTGGCTAACGCGCTGGTGCGGAAAGGCTGGATATGAAAAGCTCTGGCGGCCACTTCTAAGGGCAAAGCTGGGCGACAATGCATCAAGGGCATCGGCGGCGTTTATTTGGTCAAGCATACGCCGTTTGTATCTTGCGCGGCAGGGCGTTCAAAAGGTCGAACAGCTTGGGTTTGTGAAAAATGGGGGCTATGCCCGTATCCTGAACGCATTGCGAGATGAGTTGGTCGCAAGAGGAATTGAGATACAAACGAACACCCCTGTAAGCCGGGTTTACTCAACGGCCGCAGGGGTTTGCATCGAAACCCCGTCCGGCAGGCAGGTGTATCAAAATGTTGTCTCGACACTTCCGACAAAAGCAAATCTGGCAGTGTGTGAGGGGTTAGATGCCAAGGAAAAGGCCCGTCTGGATGGGGTTGTGTATCAAGGCATAATCTGCGCGTCCGTTGTGCTTGATCGACCGCTGGCCGGATATTACCTGACCTACCTGACAGACGAAGCGTTGCCGTTCACAGGCATCGTTGAAATGTCTGCTTTGACCGGAACCGGCGCGTTTGACGGCAAAACCTTGGTCTATTTACCACGCTACGTAACGCAAGATGATCCGTATTGGACCCAAAGCGATGAAAAGATCGCCCTGCAGTTTATGGATGCTCTGAGGAAGGTGCACCCGGACGTTACAAGCACCGATATCCTGGACATAAAAATATCCAGAGTACGCGAAGTGATGGCCGTGCCGACCATTGGGTATCGTGACAACACTCCGCAAACGGTGACTTCGGTGCCCGGGCTTTACTTTGTGAACTCTGCGCAGATCATTGACGGAACATTGAACGTCGATGCGACTCTGGGCGTCTTGGACGAGGCTATGCCGAAACTTGATCTGGATCGTACGACCACTGAGGCGAGGCCAGCCGCATGACAAAGAAACTTGCAAGCCTGTCTCTCGACCTCGATAACCTGTGGTCCTACATGAAGACCCATGGTGATCCGGGGTGGCAGGATTTTCTCGGCTATTTAGACGTCGTCGTGCCACGGTTTCTGGACATGCTCGACGAGCTTTCCATAAGCATGACGGTTTTCGTTGTCGGGCAGGATGCCGTGATCAAGGAAAACAAGCCGATCCTGAAATCCATCGCAGATGCAGGTCACGAGATCGCCAATCACTCGTTCAACCATGAGCCTTGGTTGCACCTTTATTCCCCAGAGGAGATCAGCAAGGAAATTGAACGCGCGGAAGAGGCCATTCACTCTGCGACGGGCGTTGCACCCAAGGGTTTCCGGGGTCCGGGCTACAGTTTGTCGGAAACCGTTTTGGACGTGCTGAGGCAGCGTGGATATGACTATGACTGCTCGACCTTTCCCACGATCGTCGGACCTTTGGCGCGGGCGTATTATTTTGCAAAGTCGCGTTTGTCATCAGATCAAAAGGAAAGGCGGAAAGTACTTTTTGGCGGGGTGAAGGATGGTTTTCGACCCTTAAACCCCTATGCGTGGGATCTGAACGGAGAGCGAATGGTCGAAATCCCGGTTTCGACAATGCCGTTCTCTCGCATACCGATCCATTACAGCTATCTGCACTGGATCGCAGGTGCGTCGGACGGGCTGGCCTCGGCATACTACACATCTGCTTTGCGAGTTTGCGATGTAGCTGGCGTAACCCCTTCGCTGTTACTGCATCCGCTGGACTTCATGGGAGGCGACGACGTGCAGCAGTTGGCGTTTTTCCCCGGAATGAACCAATCATCTGCCGAAAAGCTTGCCCGCATGAAGCGCTTCTTGTGCAAGCTGAGCGACGAGTATGATGTCACGACAATGGCTGGGCACGCTAATACGCTGAACTTGCCAGAGCTGCCTCTGCGAAAGCCGGACTTTGCAGTCGAGGACGCTGATGCCGTCGATTTCGCCCAAGAAACTAGCGCCACCCGATGATTGAAGCTCGGAATATCCAGTCATATCAGGGGTTGCTGAGAACTGGCGTCTTTTGCTTTCTCACGGCGGCGTACCTGGTAACGGCACCAGAATATCATACGACAGCAATCGACTCGTTTTACTTTGCTGAGGTTGTTTCCGAGCATGATCTGTTTGAGGCTCCAGTTCGTCTCTTGCTGTGGTTGTCCTCGATGCAGGTGCTCTATCGGATAGTTTCGCTTTTCCAAGTCGATCCCGATCCGTTTGTAATTGTTGGCATTGCGAACGCGATTTGTGCATCTGCATCCGTGATCTTGCTTGAACGGTTGTTGTCGCGGCATTTCGACGTTCCACCACCGGCGTCATGGCTTACTGCTGCTACTTTTGGGGTCAGCTATGGCGCATGGCGATATGCAACCGAGCTGGAGGTTTATTCTTCCGCGATGTTGTTCGCCATTGTTTTGCTTTCATTGGCGTTTTCAACGGAAGCGTTGAATCCTCTGGCGCGGTCAAGACGGGTATGGGTCACTGCGATTGCAGGCGCGGTCGCGTCTTTCTTTTATCAGCCATTGGGTATTGTGGCGGGGGTGGCAATCCCCGTATTTTTCCTGTCCCGGCGGGTTTTGAGAGACTTCTTTAAGTACTGCATAATTTATGGGGTTTTTCTTGCGGCGGGGTTTCTTAGCCTGGCAAGAACCTCGGAATTCAGAGATCCGTTGCACACCGTTTTGGATACGGACGGCAAAGTTGTCGTACTGCCCGACATGGTAAGTCTTTCCGCATCGGTGGTGGCGTTCCTTCAAAATCTTTTGTCTGCGAACTGGATATTTGCGTTCCCACCCACGCGGCACGTCATCGAAAGCAATTTTGCAGATTATTTCGTGCATGAACTGGTTGCCACTGATCCGCCATATTGGGGGGTTCACCTATTCTACTTTACGATCCCAGCAGCGATAGCTTTGTTGGTGACATCCGTCATCTGTATTCAAAAGTCTGGGGAAAGGCGTTCTCTGACCAGCGCTGAGTTGAGTGCGATTTCTCTTTTGGCGGTGCAGGCTCTGATGGCGTTGGCATTGCACCCGGAAGGTTTCGAGGCGTGGCTGCCCACGCTCGTCCCTGTGTTTTTGTTGTTGGGAAGCCGTATTTCCGGCCCTTTGGAAAGGGCTGGGCGAACGTCGTTGCTTGTTATGATTGTTGCTGTTTTTGCCGTTCACAATTGGTTTGCAGGCGTCGGTGTGTTTGCCAATGCTCAGCGTGACTATAACCGCATCCTGGCCGAGCCCGCCATCACCCGCCTTGGTGAGAAGGACTTGGTCGTCATTGGGGCGGATTGGCCCTTGTTCAAATATCTAAGTCTTTTTGGTGCGGCTGATACGATATTTGTAAAAGACACTCAGACCGAGGTTATTCTGAGCCGCGTGGCAGAAACCATGGAGCGTAGTCATCAGGTCATGATCTACCCAGACGTTATTGCGCCCTCTGATTTGGCCCTTGAGCAAGCTGGAAATATTCCGAGTGTCTACGCGAAACTGCCTTATCAAGCGATGGAAAGAGGCGAAAAAGTCGAGTTCGGTGAACTTGGTTACGGATTACTTTTGCGAAAGTGAACCAATTGAAGCCGTCCGGTACGTCACCCAGTTGTCAAAAGTCCGACGCCAAGAATGACAAACGCAATACCAACACCCGCCTTCACACTTATGGCTTCCCCGAAAAAGATCATTCCGACGCTTGAAATTCCCACGATTGAGAGGCTTGTCGCAAGTGTGTATGCGGTTCGCAGTGGAATGCCACGCAAAGCATACAGATAGCTAATCAACAGCATGACTCCCAAGGTCAGACCGATCCATAGCATCGGGTGCAGAACCGCAGATAAAATGGACGACCACGAGCGGGAAATGTCTGTCTCGACCGTAAATTTCTTGAAAGCGAAATTTGCGCCAATATTTCCGAAGATTGCAAGCACCAAGGCCAACCAGTAGCTCATCTGAAAAGGCTCCAAAATATACTTAATCTTCAAGTGCTAGTCCGGAAGCGACCTCAGGTCTATTGAAAAGTCAGGCGCTCGTGATTTGAAGCGAAAGTCGTAGGTCATCGAGTTATCTAAGGGTCTGGGCGCAAACACAGCCAGACCAGAAAGCCTACATAGGCGAACACGCTGAGATTCAGTACAGTATCCATCAAGGTGCCGCTCATGATTGCTCCTCGCGTGCAAGAGATTTGAACAGGCAAACAACCAGCACTGGAACGATGAACACGAAGGCGATGGCCGACAGCGCGATGATTGAGCGCACAAGAGAGATATCACCAACCAGAATCATCGCCAGCCCAAGCGCGCCAAGAATGGCCCCCCAAACTGTTCGTATGCGGGGCGAGGGGTTTTCGTCTCCTCCGGTTCCGATCATCGCAAGCGTAAATCCTGCGCTGACCACACTTGTTACCACGAAAAGAAATGCCGCCAGAACCGTCGCAGTTCGAGTGATTCCGTCCAGTGGAAACCGTTCGAGCAACGCGAAGGTCGTCGCGTCGAGGTTTTCGGCGTTTATGGATGACAGCGCCCCGTCTTGCCGCAACGTGTCAAAAAACCCCAAGCCGCCAAAGATGCCGAACCACAGGATCGAAAACAGCGTCGGGGCAACGATGACGCCGATCAGGAACTCTCGGATGGTTCTGCCGCGTGAGATTCGAGCAATGAAAATGCCCACAAAGGGTGACCATGCCAGCCACCAGATCATGTAGTTCAGAGTCCAGCCATGAAACCAGTCAACGATGGTTTCATCAAAAAACGCGGCCGTGGAAAACCCCGCTGGCAACACGCCGAAAAGGTAACGCCCAAAGCCCGATACAATGTCGTCCATAATGAATGAGGTTGGACCCATGACCAACAAATAGATCATCATGCCAACCGCAATAAGCATCGCTGAATTCGACAACAGCGCCATGCCGTCACCAAGGTCTTTTCTAAGCGGTACGATGAATGCAATGCACAAGGCGATGAAGACCGGAATGGTCAGTTGGCCGGGTTCTTCAACGCCAATCAACCCGGCCAGCCCCGTTTGTATCTGGAAAACGCCCATCGCCATTGAACCCGCCAACCCGACGGCAATCGCGACGATTGACAACAGATCGAAAAGCCAACCAAGCGCCTTGATCCAACGGGCTTCTCCCAATGCTGCGCGCAAGGGCGCGCTTAGCAGCAGGGCTTGGCCTTTGCGATATGCAAAATAAGCAATAACCAGCGCGACGATCCCGTAAATTGCCCACGCATGAAAGCCCCAGTTCAGGTAGGTCACGAACATGGCATAGCTGGCGGCCTCGGGGTCGTTGTTATATTGGCGCAGCACCTCGAAATGGGTCAAAGGTTCGGCTGTTCCGTAAAACAGAAGTCCAACGCCCATTCCGGCTGCGAACAGCATTGCGATCCAAACGGGTGTTGAAAACTCGGGCTCGGTTGCGCCTTGGCCCAGGCGAATTTCCCCGAAACGCGAAAACGCCAGGTAGATCGATACGAACAGTAGGCCGCTGACCTCAAGCATGATGAACCAGCCGCGGCTATTGAACTGGGTTGCGACAGCCGTGGACGCAAGGCGGCCCAGCCCCTGAGGGTCGGCAATACCCCACGCAGCGATGCCTGCGCTGAGGGCCAGTGCGATCACAAGAAGCGGGCTAGGGGATTTCCTGTCCACGGATCAATACCTTTCCACACCGTTTCCCAGAGCTTATGCCAATATCGGGCGCTACATAAAGGATTGGTGTGCGACCGTCGGTTTTTCTATCGCTAGGCGCCAAGTCGGTTTTGATGCTCTGCCGAGGCTTCAACCCCAATGCGTTGGGATATTTTCCCGGTTGCAGGGGGAAACTTCAGGAAATTCTCTCACATTTGCTGATCCGGGGTGCCAGTTCGTCCGCGGGGGTTGACAAGCACAGTGTCTAAATGAAACGTCGAATAAGTTGGGAGATTAAGAAAATTCAGATGCTTGACCCTGTTGCAAGACAGGGCGGCTTGCCGTGACGGTATGGTTCTTGAAAAAGGGGCCGCTGAACAATCTCTCATCCACAATAAGAGTTGGGAGTTTTCAAAAATGAAAAACAGCAGCAAGCTAAGCCTTGGCGCGGTCGTGACCGCAGCACTTATGGCTCCGGCCGCTTATGCAGAGGAATTCATCACCATTGGTACCGGTGGCGTAACCGGCGTTTACTACCCGACGGGCGGTGCGATCTGCCGTTTGGTCAACAAGGGCCGTAAAGAGCACGGTGTGCGCTGCTCGGTCGAGTCGACTGGCGGTTCGGTTTACAACATCAACACCATTCGCGAAGGCGAGCTGGAGTTCGGTGTCGCGCAGTCCGATTGGCAGTACCACGCTTACAATGGCAGCTCGAAATTCGAGGAAGCCGGGCCGTTTGAAAATCTGCGCGCCGTTTTCTCGGTTCACCCTGAGCCGTTCACGGTTGTGGCCCGTGCTGATTCCGGCATCGCCAATTTTGAAGATCTGAAAGGCAAGCGCGTCAATATCGGCAACCCCGGGTCCGGTCAGCGCGGCACTATGGAAGTTCTTCTGGAAGAAATGGGTTGGAGCACCGATGATTTTGAGCTGGCGACCGAGTTGAAGGCGGCCGAACAGTCCGCTGCGCTGTGCGACAATCAGATCGACGCGATGGTTTACACCGTCGGGCACCCCTCTGGTTCGATCCAAGAAGCAACCACGGCCTGCGACTCGGTTCTGGTGAATGTAAGCGGTGAGGCCGTTGACAAGCTGGTGAACGACAATTCGTTCTATCGTACTGCAACCATCCCCGGCGGCATGTATCGCGGTTCTGACGGTGACACGGCAACCTTTGGCGTCGGCGCAACCTTCGTGACTGCGGCGGACGTGTCGGAAGACGCGGTCTATGCGGTTGTCAGCTCGGTCTTTGAAAACTTTGACGATTTCAAGAAGCTGCACCCTGCATTTGCGAACCTGAAGCCCGAAGAAATGATTGCAGACGGCCTGTCGGCCCCTCTGCATCCGGGTGCCGAGAAGTACTACAAAGAAAAAGGCTGGATTCAGTAAGCCAGACCTGATGCGGGGTGCCTTCGGGCGCCCTGCCACCTAAACCCGTATTAAACGGGCGCGACAAAAGGCCGGAAAAGGCCGCGACGGGGAGAATTTTCATGAGTTCCGACACACAATCCAATCGCCCATTGTCAGAAGAAGAGCTGCAGGACCTCGTTGCATCTTCCGATGCAGGTGGACGAAACCCGGTCGGTAAAGTCGGGATATTTCTGGCTATTGTCGCTGCGATCTGGTCGATTTTTCAGGTCGTTCTGGCCTCGCCCCTGGCCAACTATGTCCTGCCGGGCAGTGTCGTGAACAATGCGCGCCAGTTTCATCTGGCATTTGCGATGTTCCTCGCATTCGCAGCCTATCCAGCCCTAAGGTCCAGCCCGCGCGACTACATCCCGGTTCAAGATTGGATTATGGGCGTTCTGGGGGCATTCGTCGCCCTTTATGGGTATTTCTTTTATAACAAGATCGTCGATGCCGGTGGTCTTGCTGATGACACGGACAAGTGGGTCGCTCTGGTCGGGCTATTGCTTCTGTTCGAGGCCGCTCGACGTGCGCTTGGTCCGGCGATGGCGATCATCGCGACGATTTTCTTGGCCTACGTGTTTTTCGGCTCATCCGATTGGGTGCCCGAAGTTATTCGCTGGAAGGGTGCAAGCCTGAAAAAAGCGATGAGCCATATGTGGATCACGTCCGAGGGCGTGTTCGGCATTGCGCTAGGGGTTTCCACCAAATTCGTGTTCCTGTTCGTACTTTTCGGAGCGTTGCTGGATAAGGCCGGGGCAGGGAATTACTTTATCAAGATGGCCTTTGGTGCATTGGGCCACCTGCGCGGCGGACCGGCCAAAGCAGCCGTTGTGGGTTCGGCGGCCACTGGTCTGATCTCGGGGTCGTCGATTGCGAATGTGGTGACCACGGGCACATTCACCATTCCGCTGATGAAGCGTGTGGGTTTTAGCAGCGAACAGGCGGGCTCGGTTGAGGTTGCCTCATCCGTGAATGGTCAGATCATGCCGCCCGTTATGGGAGCTGCCGCCTTCCTGATGGTGGAATATGTGGGAATTTCCTATGTCGAGGTGATCACCCACGCCTTCCTGCCTGCGGCGATTTCCTACATCGCCTTGGTCTATATCGTCCACCTTGAGGCCGTGAAGCGGAACATGCCCACGCTGGGCGACCGTGACGTGCATCTTGCCCGAACCGTCGTCGGAATGCTGTCTTTCTTCCTGATATTTGCCGGGCTCTGCTATGGCTCGCAATTCCCGGTCGAGGCCGTGACAAGCTGGTCACCGTCAGCGGCGGGTCTTATCCTCAGCATCGTTGTCTGCTTGATCTATGTTGGTTTGCTGTACCTGGCTGCGCAAGTGCCGGACCTTGAGCCGGACGATCCGAACGCCAAAGAGGTGACGTTGCCGGTGATCGCGGATATCTACAAGGCGGGTCTGCACTATCTTCTTCCGATCATTGTGCTGGTCTACTTCTTGATGATCGAACAGAAATCACCTGGCCTGTCAGCGTTCTGGGCAACCGCGTTGCTGTTTGTCATTCTGCTGACGCAAAAGCCGCTCAAGGCGATTTTCAGGGGGCAGAGCGATCTTTCCTACTCATTCGTTGATGGTGTCGCCGACTTTTGGCAGGGGCTGATTGACGGCGCGCGCAACATGATCGGGATCGCTCTGGCTACGGCTACGGCGGGTGTGATCGTGGGTACCGTGACGCTGACCGGCGTAGGGCAGGTCATGGCCGATCTGGTCGAGTTCCTGTCGGGCGGTAACCTGATCCTGATGCTGGTGATGGTCGGTCTGCTGAGCTTGATCCTTGGCATGGGCTTGCCGACCACGGCGAACTATATTGTGGTCAGCTCGCTGATGGCGGGGGTTGTCGTTGAGTTGGGCGCGCAGAGCGGGCTGATCGTGCCGCTGATCGCCGTGCATCTGTTTGTGTTCTACTTTGGCATCATGGCTGACGTGACCCCGCCCGTGGGTCTGGCCAGTTTCGCCGCCGCCGCCGTATCTGGCGGCGATGCGATCAAGACTGGTTTCACCGCGTTCTTCTACAGCCTGCGCACCGTTGCGCTGCCGTTTGTGTTTATCTTCAACACCGACTTGCTGTTGATCGACGTGACCTGGGTTGAAGGGATAATCGTCGCCATATTCGCGACCATAGCGATCCTTGTGTTCACTGCAGGAACAATGGGGTATTTCCTGACCCACAGCCGTATCTATGAAAGCATCGCCCTGATTGCTGTGGCCTTTGCGTTGTTCAGGCCGGATTATTTCATGGACCGCATCGCACCGCCTTACACTTCGGTCGAGCCTGCGGCATTTGTGGAAACCATCGGGCAGACACCGCCCGGAACCGAAGTGCGCATGGTCGTCAGCGGCCCGGATTTCGACACGCTTGAGATGACCGACACAACCGTTGTCGTCTCGGTCGGCAGTGAAGAGGGCGGCGAGGCACGGGTCGATGCCATGGGCTTGCTTCTGTTCGAGGAGGACGGCTTGATCAAGTTAGAGGAGCCGCTGTTTGGCACGCCCGTGGCGGATGAGCTGGATATGTTCGACTATTACGGGGACGAGGCAGTGCGCCTGACCTCGGTCAATCTGCCGTCCAGCCAGCCGCCCAAGCAACTGATCTACATTCCTGCTTTGATCCTTCTGGGTCTGATCGCATTCCTGCAACGCGGCCGAGCCGCCAGACAAGAGGTGCCCGCATGACGAACTCGGTGCTTTGTGCCGTCGACATCAGTAACGGCGAATTGGATACCAATGTCTTGAACACAGCCGCTGTTCTGGCGGATCAGGAGAATGCGCAACTGGATGTGGTAACGGTGCTTCCGGATTTCGGAGAAAGCTGGGTTTCAGGATTTTTCCAACCGGATTTTCACGACAAGGCGATGGAAGAAGCGCATTCTAAACTGGTCGAGATGTGCGTCGCAGCAGTTGGCAAAGAACGGAACGAGAAAATCCGCCATGTTGTCGCGACGGGAACGGCTTATCAGGAAATCCTGAAAACGGCTGAGAGTGCGGGCAGCGATCTGATCGTGATCGGCGCGCATAAACCGGACCTGAAGGATTATTTGCTGGGGCCGAACGCCGCGCGGGTCGTGCGGCATTCGACTGTCTCGGTCTACGTCGTGCGCTAGGGGTCAGTACCCCGTCATCTCAAGGTATCCACGCCCCGAGTGGCTGCCCGAGATCGTGACCGGGCCTTCCCAATACTCAAATCTTGTCGCCATCCAAGACTCGGGCGTCGGTGCGGACACTTCGACATCGAGGTTTCGGTCTGGCAGCATCACACGCCAGCGGGTCGGGATCGTGCGGCCAGCGACCGAGGACGTCTCAAGCGGGCTGAATGTGACAGAACCGTCGGGCAGGGCGGTTGTCTCTCCGTCCGCCGAGATCAGGGTCGCGGCGGTAAAGTCCCCACGATCCCCTCGCAGACGAAACGCCATCAGTTTGTTCCCATCATTGAAGCTCAGCGAAAACCAGTCCCAACCACTTTGATCTGCTGCCAGCGGTTGCGATGACCATTCGCGATCCAGCCAGCCCTGACCGGTGACCGCAATTTCTTGATCCGGCAGGTGCAACGTGCCCTCGACCGTGAAGAATGGCTGTGAGTAATAGTAGCTGGCCTGTCCATCCGCCGATTTGACCGAATAGCCTTGGTCACCGTGAAACACCAACGGGCCCCGAGCGTTGAGGCTCAGGTCATATCCGAAATTGCCTCCATTGGCGGAAAGGGACAGGTTGCCCATATCTGGCCCGCGCATGTGCCATTCGTCGATCCAAGCCTCGAACGGTTGCGCCGTGACACCAGCCTGCCCGATGCCGCCGCGCGACAGTCTTTCGGCAAAGTAATGATGATCCGGGGTCGTAATGGCCGCGTGCCCCATCCATAGCTGGGGGCTTTGCCAACCCTCGGTTTCTTGGGGTTTGAGGGCAGAACGAAACAGCGTCCATTGAATGCCGTAGGGTTGCCCGTCTTCTCCGGTCAGATTTGCCGTCAGGTACCACCATTCTATGCGAAAGGACGGGTGTGGGCCGTGATCCTGCGGAAACTGGAATTGGTATCCCGGCTGCGGAATGTCGAACCCTTCAGCCGATCCTCCCAGCCCTGCATATCCTTGGGCCCGCGCGAACGACGGAAGCAGCAGAACAAGGATCAATAGCCACGATTTAACGCTCATTGGCAAACACCCTTAGCAAATCAGCCGGAGGCAGGCGCAATAGGCGCAAAGCGGGCAAAGCCGCTGCAACCAAAGCCGCCAACAAGGTCACAAGAAACAATCGAACCCAATCTGCGGGAAACAGGTACATCGGCAGACGCCAGCCAAATGCCTCGACATTAATGATGGCCAAAAGGGTCCAGGCCAGAACCAATCCAAGGGGCAGCGCAATGATCGCAGTCATCGCCGCCAGCAACACACTGCGCAGCAGTTCAAGCTGCGCGAGTCTGGCGCGGGTCAGACCCAATGCCCAGACGGGCGCAATCTGAGGCAAGCGTTGGGTCCACAGGGTCAGCAAGCTGGTCAGAATGGCGAACCCTGCAACACCTAGCGTCAGTACGTTGAGCGCAGAAGTGACCACAAAGGTTTTCTCAAAGACGGCCATGGACTGTGCTTTCATCGCGGCCTGCTGGACCACGGCCTGCCTTGGCAGCTCAAATCTGTCCCGCAATTCCTGTGCAAGTTTCGTTGCCCTGTCGGGGGGCACGCGTATTCCGAAACGCCGCGTCTCAGCCCCCGGTGCGATTTGATCCAACCGCGTCATCGAGACAATGGCTTGCCCCGTAGGATTGCCGTAATCAGAGTACACGCCAGCAACCGGCAATGTGTATTCGCGGTTGAAGGTAAGATCGTCTCCTGGCCACAGGTCTTGTCTGCGGGCGAGTTGTTCATTGATCAGCACCGCTTTGCCCGCATTCACGCGATCCCAGACATCCGCGCCCGAAGCGATCAGAGGCCAATGTTGGCGGTACGTCTGATCGTCGACGACTCCGTACAGGAAAAGTGGCCCGCTGGGATGCGCCAGTTCCACGCTGCGAATTGGCAGAATGGCGTCCACTTGCGGTGTCAGCCATTCCGATATTTCGCGCGCCTGTTGATCGTCTTTTGCCGTCAGGTACAGCTCGGACGTCAGGCGTTGATCCAGCCAGCCGGTGAAGGTCAGGCGAAAGCTGGAAACCATCGTTCCAACCCCGATATTGGCTGCGAGCGCCAGCAATAGCGCCATTAACGCTAGGGATAGGCCCGGCAACTGCGCGCGCATATCCGACCAGATCCACTGGGCTATGGGGTCTTTGGCAAAGCGTTGAAGAACCGAGATCACTAACGAGAGCAAAGACGGCAAAAGCAGCGCCGCACCCAGCAGCAAGCCAGCAACCAGTGCAAACCCAGCGACCAATCCACCGATGATGAGTTGTACAATGATGCCAGCGAGAATTGCCGACAAACCCAAAAGCGGCGTGGCAAACCCGTTGAAGGCGGCTGCCCGCCACGCTTGCACTCCGGCACCGGACAGCAGGGGCATATGGGACAGACGGATCAAACCATGGCCACTGGCTAGCAGCGTTCCACCCAGAGCCATCGCCAATCCTGCCAATGCCCATTTCGGCTGTAGCGCGATTTCACCGCTCACCGGGGCGCCATACAACCCGCGCAGCGTCGCGGCGACATCGGGCAAAAGGGCACCTGCCAGAAAATACCCAAGCACCAACCCTGCCAACCCGCCGATCAGCGCCAGCAAAGATAGCTCCAGAAGGATCACACAGACCAGCCGCCGCATGGAAACGCCCAGCGCCCGCAGCGTTCGGATCATCCCGCGACGCTGTGCAAAGGCCAGCCCGACCGTTCCATGCACGATGAACAGGCCAACCGCGAAGGACAGCAGCCCAAAGGCCGACAGGCTCAGGTGGAAACTGTCGGTCAGTTGCGCCGTGTCCAGCTGCGATGCCGCTTCGACCCGCTCCAGCTCTGGCGCAATCGAGGCGATTGCAGGAAGCGCCCGTGGTTGATCGGGCAAAATGATCAGCCTTGAGATTTGACCTTTCCTGTCCAGTAATACTTCGGCCACGCCAATATCTGTCAGGATCAGATCAGGGGGAAGGTCAGGGCTTGTCAGCACCGGCGGCAGTCCGGTTTGGCTGTTCAAAAACCGCGCCAATTCGGGTGAGGCCAGCAACCGCCCGGGGGCTGTCAGTATGTCAGCAGGGTCCGGTGGGGTGGCGCTTTGCTCAATGCGCGTGACAGCAGGCAGCGCTGGGTAGGCGACCATGTCAACGCCCATGACGCGGATGCTGCGGCCTGCGATGCGTGTGGTGTCCTCCAACACGGCCGCGACCTGCCATCCGGCGCGCCTCAATGACACATACCGGTCGATCGTGATGGGGCCAGTTGGATTCCTCAGTTCATCGTGCTGCCCCAGCGCAAGTTGATCGCTGGCGCGCTGATAGCTTGCCCGGGCTTCGGCGTTGATGGCCTGCACCGCTGACCAGAGGCCGGTTGCCAGAGCAATCCCGATCAGCAGGGTCGCAAGTTGCAGGCGGTGCCGTCGCCAATGAGACAGCAGCGCCTGAATGATCACCGCAGTCATGCGATATACCCGCCGGACAGATGCGCCTGACGATCCAGCCGTGCGGCAATGTCTAGTGAATGAGTGACCAGCAGCAGCGCGGCCCCGGTTTCGGCAACGAGGGACAGCATCAGGTCCAGAACGGTCGCGCTGGCGGTTTCATCCAGATTTCCGGTCGGTTCATCCGCAAGCAACAGTTGAGGCTGCGCAGCCATGGCGCGCCCGATCGCAACCCGCTGCTGTTGGCCGCCTGACAGGTTCTCTGGGTAGCGATCCAACAAGTCCGACAAGCCCAACCTGTCCGCAAGATGTGTTGACCATGCCTGGTCCAGCCTTCCAGCCAGACGCGCGTGAAAGGACAAGTTCTGCGCGACGGTTAAAGACGGTATCAGGTTGAATTGCTGGAACACCAAAGAAACGCTCTGCCGGCGTAGCGTGGCGCGACCGGGATCATCCAGCCCGGACAGATCAGTACCGTCCAGTGTGATCTCTCCGCCATCGAAGCTGTCCAGTGCTGCGGCAAGGTTCAGTAGCGTGCTTTTCCCGCTGCCGCTTTCACCGGTGAGTGCAAGCGTTTGCCCCTTGTCCAGCTCAAGTGAGACGCCGCGCAGAACAGGGCGTCCTCCGGGGTAGGATTTCTGAACATTTTCTATTTTCAACAGCATGAGAACGCCTCGGGTCGTACTTGCAACAATGTGAGCCCTGGCGGGCTGCTGTCCAGTGTGGACGCGAATTCGTTTCCATTCGTCGCAGCAGTCGACGCGGGGTTGTGACCTTAGGCCTAAACCGTCATTCTGGCGCGACTTTCCCTGACTATGACGAGAGAAACGAATTGATGACCTTAGCGCAGCAGATACTTTGGGGCAGTGTTTATCTTGGTATCTGCTTTCTGATCGAGCTTGCTCTGCTGACGTGGTGTACTCAGACGATCCGGGTGATGTCCCTGAAGTTGGAAAACAGTAAACGGTACTTCACGATCGCGGCTCCAATTTGTGTGGCTCTTGTGTTCATCATTGCGATTCACACGTTCCAGGTTTGGATTTGGGCTATTGTGTGGGTGCTAGGGGAAACCCTGCCGGACTGGAACTCGGCCCTGTACTTTTCATTGGTGACCTTCACGACGCTTGGATATGGCGACATTGTATTGGGTGAAGACCTGCGCATTTTCGGTGCGTTTGCATCTGTCACGGGTTTGCTGGCCTTTGGGTTATCGACGGCCTTTATGGTTGCCCTAATGACCCAAGTCTTCAAAGAGGAATTGATGTCCTAGAGGATAGGGGCAAACAGCCGTGCCAGCGGTGAGCCAAAGCGGATAAAGGCGGGTTGCTCGGGCAAATTGAGCTCTAGCTCGTAACAGTCTTTGAAGTCTGCCTTTAACATATTGTCCACAGCCTGTGCTGCACGTTCGTCGAAGAACAGGGCCATTGCCTCAAAGTTCAACCGGAAAGAGCGGTTATCCAAGTTTGTTGTACCCACAGCGGCAATGGTGTCGTCCACGACAAACGCCTTTTGGTGCATGAACCCGTTGGTATAGCGAAAGACGCGTGCACCACATTCACGGATCTCGTCAAAATAGGCAAAAGCCGCCAGCCAGGGTAGGCGGTGGTCTATCACGTCTGGCACCAGTATCCGCACATCTACACCGCGCAATGCGGCATGTTGCAATGCCGTCATGATGTCGATGTCGGGCACAAAATACGGCGATGCAATCCAGATTCTGTCCTTCGCCGCTGCGATCGCTGCAAAAAACATCATCGCGCCAGTCTCGGTCTCGTCGCCGGGGCCGGTGGCAACCAGCAAGGCGTTCATGTTCTGCTCGGATTCTGTTCCGGCCCAATCTAACCGGTCGATCAGATCCTCCTCGTGCGCCCAGTGCCAGTCTTCACAGAAGATAAGCTGCAACTGACGGACGATATGGCCGGACATCTTGATGTGAGTGTCCCGCCAATGGCCGAAATGCGGATCCTGTCCCAGATACTCGACACCCACGTTATGACCACCGATAAAGCCGGTTTCCCCATCAATAATCACCGTTTTACGGTGATTTCGGTAGTTGAGCTGAAACCTGTATTGCGGACCGCGCCGGTCGCGTGGATTGGCGATCTCAACCCCCGCAGCGCGCAGGCTGTCCAGATAGGCTGTTGGCAGGCCATAGCTGCCGACCGCGTCCGTCATGAAGCGCACACTGACACCACGTTCGGCCGCCGCGATCAGCTTTGCTTGAAGTTGCTGGCCCAACGCATCATCGCGCACGATGTAGAACTGGATCAGGATATAGGTCTGCGCGGCGTCGATCGCCTCAAAGATTGAGTCGAACGTGGCCTGACCGTCGATCAGCAACTCGGCCCCGTTTCCGCGAGACACGGGCAAATGCGCCAGCGCCTCAAACGGCTTTGGATTCACTTTCATGGTTTCAGGATCGGGTTTTGAGAAGTCAGCGAATGTCTTGATGCCTTCGACCACGGTTTCGCTTTGCTTGCGCGCGATGCGGTAGCCGCGAAACCGATGGTGGCCAAGGAACAGATAGAGCGGCACGCCGAACACCGGAGCAGAGATCAACAAGACCACCCAGCCAACCGCGCCCTGCGGTGTACGCGCCGTCTGAGCCGCCCGGATCGCAAAGACAATGGCGGTCACGTAGAGGAAAAAGATGAACGCGGAAACAAGCAGTGTCCACATGGGGTTATCAGTCTCTGTTCTACCTAGTTCGCCCCAGTGTAGACGCGTTTCCAATCCTTCGCCATATCGACGATGATCCATCCCATGTCGGGACCTTTGTCCAGCCCGTCCACAAGTTTTCCAATCGGGCTTTCGCGATCATAGGCCCATTCACGCTCAGCATCGGTGTGATGGATCAGCACCCCAAGTCGAGGGCCGTCCCCAGCGGTCGTCCACTCCAACATCGCGAAATCACCATCCGAGTTGCCAGCCGCCAAAATGGGACGTCGGCCTATTGTGCGTTCGATATTGATCGGTTTTCCCTCTTTATCGTCGATGAACGCAATTCCGGGTGACTTCACAATGGTGGGCGTGCCGTCGATGGATTCATAGGTGGCGTCAGCATATGTGCCTAGCACTTGCTCGGGCGGAATTCCGTATGCGTCTTCGGCGAAAACGCGCATGAAGTGCAGGCCGCCGCCGGACACGATATAGGTGCTAAAGCCTTCGTCGCGGAGGTATCGCAGCAGCTCAGCCATTGGCTGATAGGTCATTTGGTCGTAAGGCAGGCCCGTGTCAGGGTGGCGAGCTGTTTGTAGCCAGTCAGCCACCGCATCTTGAAAATCATCTACGCTGCTACCAGCGTGTGAGGCATTAATAACCTCGATCAAAGCCTCGTGGCCCCCTTCGGCGATGGCCTGGACATTACCTTTGGCCGCAGCTTCCAGTATTGGGGTGCTCAGGATAGATGGGTCCGTTTTTGCAAGTTCTTCAAGCCGATCCATGGCAAAGATCAACTGAAAATAGACCGGCTGCTCGGCCCAGAGAGTGCCGTCATTGTCGAACACCGCAATCCGCTCGGCTGGTGTTACGTAGTCCGCGTGGTTCGGATCCGTCACCGCACTGACGAAATTGACGATCCCGGACTTGGAGGCTCCATCATCCCAACTGGGTAACGGGTCCGCGACCAGCGCCGTCGCCGTTACTGAAAGGAACGTGGTAAAAAGAGCGGCCTTCATAAGAATTTCCCTAACCTCAAATAACATCTGAGAAGGGCCGCCAAGTGCATGGCGGCCCCTTGCTTGTTTTGATCTGGCCTTAGTTGCTTGTCGGCGTGGCCAGTTTCTCCATCACCTGATCCAGGTTGAAGCTGGCCGCCTTCTGACGAGGCGGGAATTCCTGGAACGTTGCAAGGAAGTTTCCGACATACTGCTGCGCAGGCACCAAGAAGTACGCACGGTCCAGCAACCAATCATAGTAGGTGTTGGACGTCCGATACGCGCGTTCATATGGGTCGCGGCGCAGGTTGATGATCAAAGGAATGCGCAGCTCGGTCCAAGGCTCCATCCACGCACGCAGCGTTGCCCAGGCTTTCTGCTCAAGGAAGATCAGTTTCCAGTCCTCAAAGCGCAACGCTGTCAGGTCACCATCGTCTGAGAAATAGAAGATTTCCTTGCGCGGGCTTTCTGTGGCCTCTCCGGTCAGCAGGGGCAGGATGTTGTAGCCATCCAGATGCACCTTGTAGTCGCGGCCCATGCCAGAGGAACTGTATCCTGCCTTCAGCTTGTCCTTGATTTCAGGATCACCGGCAACGGCCAGATAGGTCGGCAGCCAGTCCATGTGGTGAACGATTTCATTGGTCACCGATCCGGCTTCGATCTTGCCAGGCCAACGCACCATCGACGGCACACGCCATCCACCTTCCCAGTTGGTGTTCTTTTCACCCCAGAAGGGCGTCGCCGCCGCATCAGGCCACGTGTTCATATGGGGGCCGTTGTCGGTTGAATAGTGCACAATGGTGTTGTCGGCGATGCCAAGCTCATCCAGCAGATCAAGCAACTGACCCACATGCATGTCATGTTCGATCATGCCTGCGGTGTATTCGTCAGCCACTCCGCCAATGATTTCGTTGGCTTGCGTGCGCATCTCATCCTTGACGTGGGTCCGGAAGTGCATGCGCGTTCCGTTCCACCAGACATAGAAGGGCTGACCCTGCTCATGCGCGCGCTTGATGAAGTCGATCGCTGCGGCAACGGTTTCGTCATCCACCGTTTCCATACGCTTTTTGGTCAGCGGGCCGGTGTCCTCGATGGTGCCGTCGGCCTTTGACTTGATCACCCCGCGCGGGCCATAGGCCTCGCGGAAGGTGCGACCATCGGCAAGCACCGTGTCGCCCGGATAGTCTTCGTTTTCAGGCTCTTCCTCGGCGTTCAGATGGTACAGGTTCCCGAAAAATTCATCAAAACCGTGGTTTGTCGGAAGGTGTTCATCTTTGTCGCCCAAGTGGTTTTTGCCGAATTGACCGGTGACATAGCCGTGATCTTTCAGCAGCCCAGGGATGGTCGGATCTTCGACCTGCATGCCAAGATCAGCGCCCGGCAAACCCACCTTGGACAGTCCGGTCCGGAAAACCGATTGCCCCATGATGTACGAGGATCGACCAGCCGTACAGGATTGTTCCCCGTAGTAATCGGTAAAGATCATTCCTTCTTTCGCGACGCGGTCGATATTGGGTGTCTGGTAGCCCATCA
Source organism: Ruegeria sp. BB6 (assembly GCF_056539385.1). NCBI lineage: Bacteria > Pseudomonadati > Pseudomonadota > Alphaproteobacteria > Rhodobacterales > Roseobacteraceae > Ruegeria > Ruegeria sp. BB6. The sequence goes on along the minus strand of NZ_JBQFUW010000001.1, from coordinate 38,436 downwards.
AACCCATTGTGTAGGCCGAGATATTGGATTGACCGATATCGTCGCCCCAGATCACCAGGATGTTGGGCTTTTGGTCCTGCGCCCACGCGGGAATCGCCAGCGCAACTGCGACGGTAGCCGCAGCAACTCGACGCAATCTTCTGCGCCAATTGTCCGCCGTTGAACGTGGTGGTGACATGGTTTTCTCCCGATTTGAGGGGACCAGCATGGCCCCTTGATACATACTTAAATTTGGTGCGCTAAGTTGCTTAAAACGCTACCTGAAAGGTGGTTCGACTATGAGCTGTGAAAATGCGTAGCAGCGGGAATCGAACGGGTTTAGCATAGGCCATGATTTGTGCTAAAAACTTATCAATTGATAAGTTTGGAAATTTCTAATGTTTGACAAAGCCAATAATCTTAAAGCCTTGCGAAATGGTGGGTGGTTCAGCAATCGCTCGGCCGCGTTTCAGCGTGACTTGTTGGAGTGCGGGATCGCAAAGTGCTTTGATGCGTGTGAGGCGCTGTATCACCACGGTGACGCGGTCAACGGAATTTTTGCCGTTCTAAGCGGCGGGGTTCAAATCACCGTTCCAGCCGATGACGGGCAGGAGTTCGTCATTCATCGCGAAGGCGCGGGTTTCTGGGTTGGCGATCTCGCATTGTTCGCGGACACGCCCAGATTGGTCAGCGTTTTAACCACGCAGAAAACCCGTTCTCTATTTTTCCCGAACACTCGTATCGCCAAGCTGGTGCAAGAAAGCCCTCACTACATCCGGGACTTCTATGCGCTGACCCAGGAAAATATGCAGACGGCGCTGCGCATCATGGCCAATCTGGTCGTCACCGGAACAGAAAAACGACTAGCTCTGCGCTTGCTTCATCTGGATGAGGGCACTTCCAAGTCAGACGGCTGGATTGATGTGTCGCAGGAGGAGTTGGCCGAGATGATCGCCGTTTCCCAGCCGACGCTGCATCGAAGCCTGCACCGGCTGGCTGATCTGGGTTTGGTCGAGGTCGGTTATGGCCGCGTATTGTTGAAGGACAGAAGGGCATTGATCGCGAACTGTCAAAATTGATCGCTAAGGGTTGAGGGGCGGCAGCGGTGAGGTGTCGTTCCGTGGTGTGTTCTTAAGGTGATCCAGCGCGGCGATTGCTGCAGACCAATTAGCTTTTTGTTCTGTAGAATTTGGCGCGTATAGCGTAGCCCCGATTTGGGTCAATGCTGCTTCAATATCGCTCATGTTCGTTTTGTTTTCGCTGCGTTTCTTCCAAAGTTCTAACGCAGAGTATGCGGCGGATAAGTCCTGTGATTTCAGCGCGTGCCTCAACTGGGCAAGGGCAAACTGAGATGATGCCTGATACGCGCGCCTGCGCGCTTTGCGAACATCGCGAAAACGTGGCACGGCCCATCGCAGTCCTGCCCAAGGCAACACCCCAATGAGTGCTAACCATGCCAATGCCCTTAGAACGTCCTGAGGATCCCTTGGTGCGGGTTCGGGCGCCTGTAATTTCAGGTCCACAGACGGTATTTGGATCGTTTCAACCTGATTGGTCCCCAGATTGAACCATTCAAAAACAACCGCTGGAAGCTGCGTGGTTCCGCCGGACTGGGCCAAATATACCACTTCATCTATCCGCTGGCCTGAAAGAACCCCGCGATCTTCGGTTTCCGTAAAGCGCGGTTCTTTTGGATAGGCCCGCAGCAGTTCATCCTGATTTTCCGGGATCAAAGCGGGTATTAAGATGGGTGTTGTCCCGGAAATCCGAGCGGTGAGCCGGCGCGTGATTGATCCTCCGGCCTGTAATTCTGGCGCGCCTTCAAGCTCTTGTTCGACGGTGAAGCCTGTCGCAATTATCAACGGGTTCAGTGTTGAGGCTTCTTTCGGAACCACAGCATTGATAGTCGTTTGGGGAAGTGAGACGGTAACCTCAACCGGTTCATTGCTGTCGGGATCAGCAAATGTGACCGCAATATCCAACTGTCCCAGATCAATCGTGCCGGACCGCAAAGGATAGAGTCGATAGCTGCGCTGGACACCTGACCACGTTTCCCCGTCGATTGTCTCACTGACAGGGCCGGACGCGCGTTCGGGCAGGCGAACCAGAAGATTTTCCTGCTCCAGAGAGGGAAATATTGGCGGTGACGGCATGTATGTCGGCACCAAGACCTTCATGCGAACAATAGTGGGTTGTCCGACGATAACCTCACCTTCCGGGGTGTCGATGGAAACCAAAGGCTGTATCGTCGGTGACGCTTGCGAAAAGGCGACGGATGGGACCAAAACCAAGATGAGTATCAAGACGTATCTCATTGTGACTGAACCTGATTTTCCAACAGGAACCGATTTTTGAGAAAGTCCTGCATATCGGTGTCGATTGCGCTGATCCATTGGTCGGCAGACATGGGTTGAGCACCTTCGCTTTGCGCCTGCACAGTTGTGTCCTGACCACGTGCATCTTCATTGTCGAAAACGGTGTCGTCAGCCCCGATGCCGGCTTCTTCGCCCGTATCTGATTGCTCACGTGTGGTTTCTACGAACTCCAGAATAGCGTTGGCAACGACCAGGTTGTGTTGAGCTTCGGGCCAGCCCGGGCGTCGTTCCAGTGCGGTTTCAAAGGCAGAAATTGCCGGGCGGTACTCGCGGTTTCGTATTCGGGCCATGCCCTCGGCAAAAGCGGCCTCTGGTGTGTTCAATGCCGAAAACACCTCGGCCGCCTCTGGGTACTGACCTGCTTTTAGCATCGCATACCCCTTATGGTAGGGGTCTTGGAAAAGCTCTGCGGCTTGAGAGTAATTTTTTCTGTCCATTGCGATCTGGCCTTGCTGGTCTGGTGTGAGAAACCAGTCCCGCCATCCTTGCGCAAAAGCTGGCCCAGAGGGTTGCACGACGAACAGAAGCAAAAGCGCCCATCGGATGACCCATCCTTGCCTGAACCACAGAAGTGACAACAGCGCGGCCGGCCAGACCAGTATCCATCCCTTGTCTTGCCAGTCGAGCTGGTCTTCCTCATCCAGCGCGTTGACGTAAGACGTCTGAATCTTCCGATGCAGCCGGGTTATGTCCTGATCACCCCCTGAAAACGGGACCACTGTAGCGTTATTCAGAGTGTCCAACTGAACGATCCGGTCCCCGTCTGGCAGCATTGTCAGGAACAACAGGTCCGACGTTGCGTCTTGCATTTCGGGTATCTGAGACGGCTCGATGTCATCCAGCACAAACAAGACAGCGCCGGGCGTGTCAGAGGCTGCAAGTATGTCTTGAGCCATTGCCAATGCGTCAGCGGCAGCATCCCCCTGTTTGGGCATCACGGCAGGAGTTAGCCCTTCCAGCAGCGGTCGAAGGATATTGGCATCCTCAGTCAGTGGCGCAACGCGGTGCGATGTTCCTGCATAGGCAATCAGGGCTGTTCTTGCGCCAGATCGCAAGTTGATCATATCCGATATCTTGTACTTTGCGCGCTCCAGGCGCGAGGGGGACAGATCGGTGCTGTCCATGCTGTCCGTCACTTTTAGCGCGATAACCAATGGTGCTGTGTCCGCGACCAGGGGGTTCGGCGCGCGCGACCACGTTGGCCCAGCGGCCGCCAAAGTGAGCAGTACCGCGATGAACATCACGATGTCCGCTGGATAGACGCGCCTTTGATCCTCTGCGCCCAGTTGCAAGGCTTTGGCAAGATGAGGCGCTATGCCAGAAGGAAGGTCACGCGGCCCCTTGGTTTTTGGGCGTATAGCCCACCAAAGAACCGCAATCGGTATCAACAACAGAAGCCAAGCTGTTCGGAAAAAATGAAATTCTGTCAGAGCATCAATCATTGGGTGCTCCGATAACGACGGGAAAAGTGAAAGCCCGCAGAGCTGAGCAAAATCAAAGCAAGGGCAAAAATGAGGGGAATATGCGCCAGGTCATCGCGCGGTCGGTAGCTTTGAGTTTCTACGACGCGCGGGTTTTGCTCATCTATCTGTTGATAGACCTGCGCCAGCGCGGTTTCGTCATCGGCAAAGAAATACTGTCCGTCCGTCGCGCGCGCGATGTCCTGTAAGGCTTGCAGGTCTACGCGATCTTCACCGGTTGCATTGGGGTCACCAACCCCGACCGTGTAGATGACGACGCCTTTTTCCGCAGCGATTGAAGAAGCGTTGACTGGTGTCATGCGGCTCGATGTATCGGCTCCGTCACTCAGAACGATCATCAGGCGCTGATCGACTTCGCTGGAGTCAAAAAGGCGGATGCCAAGCCCAATGGCGTCGCCGAGGGCCGTATTCGGGCCTGCCATACCAACTTGAGTTTGGTCCAGGAACCCATTCAAACTTTGTAGGTCTTCGGTAAAAGGAGCCTGCACAAAGGCGCGGGTTCCAAAGATGATCAGCGCCATCCGGTCCCCCTGACGGTCCTCGATGAACTCACGCAGAACATCCTTTACGGCAGCCAATCGTTGCTTTGGGGATCCTTCGGTTGACGTGAAATCGCGTTGATCCATAGATCCTGAAATGTCGAGCGCCAGCACTACATCTCGGGCTGATTTTTCAATCACCACCGGCTCGGCCAGCTTTTCCGGGCGGGACAGGGCTGTGACTAGAAGAACCCAAACCAAGATAGCCACCGATGACTGAGCCCACGTGCGATTCAAAACAACCGAGCCGGTCTTGGGTTCAATTCCCGCCGCCTCTGCAACATGGCGGAAAAAGGGTATGCGCGTTGCGCTAACCTTTTCTTCTCGTGGAGGAACAAGCCAATATACCAGCACGGGCAGAGGCAACAGTAGAAAGACCCAAGGCGCGGCGAATGAGAACATCAGCCTCTCCTTTCCACCTTGTGGAACTTAATCCAGTCCCGAGCAAGTTTTGCGACTTCGGCGTTTGACGTACCTCCGGCGTAGGGGGCCGTTAGCAATTCATGGCTGTTTGGGCTAGTAAACAGTTTTTTATCAAAGGCTTGGTTGATGAAGTTCAGCCAATCTTGCCCATAGAGGCTGGCGACGGTTTCGCGCGGGTACGCCGCCAGCGCTGTGCGCCGGAGCAGTTCCGCAATCTTTGCAGTATCGTCGCCAATATCTTCAAGTTCGACAAGAGCAGCGCGCCGATATGCGTTAGCCAGACGAAGTCGACGGTATCTGTAGATGACAAAAACGATACCAGCCGCCATTAGAAAACACAGAACCACCCAACCCCACGTCTGCGGAAGCATGGAAACAGGGTCGGGCGAGGGTGCGGGCGCGAGCATGTCCAGCAGTTCAACCAGCGATTTGCCTTCGACATCAGGGTTCATCGCGCCCCCCTTGGATGGCCAAAAAGCCTATGCAACTGATCCAGCGCAGCTTCGGACGTGGTCAGGGGGACAATCGGGAACCCATATCGGCGCGACCACAAGTTCAACCGAGACAGCCTGTTTTCCAGCGCGGATTTGATCCGGTCGGACATGTCAGGGGCTGAGCTGTCTATTTCGATCTGGCTAATACCGTCCGAAACTGTGAGCTTCACATCCCTGGGCAATACTTGTGAACTCGGGTCGAAGACGTTGAACAGAATTAGATCGTTTGAGCGCGACAACTTGCTGAAAAGGCGCTCGGAATCTTCGTTCAGGCCGTCAAAATCTGAAAAAACGCAAATCAGAGCATTGGTGTGGGCAAGCGCGACCGCTTGCTTGAGTACATCGTTAAGCGCCACCGTCGGGTTCGGGCGCGAAGATGCGCTCAGTCCACAATTCAACGCCCCGATTGAGGACAGGAACCGAGACAAAGCGACTGCGCGTCTTTGTGGTCGATGCTCGGCCAGATCCGTGTCGCCGAAGACGATCCCCCCGACGCGGTCCCCCTGTCGCAGAACGCGGTGCGCGGCAATGGCGGCTGCTTCGGCCGCGACAACCGACTTTGTATATTCCACGGTTCCAAAGAACATCGACACGCGCTGGTCGACCAGCAAAAGGGCGGGCCGATCCCGTTCTTCTGTGTAAACCCTGACATGCGGCTCGCCGGTGCGTGCGGTGACCTTCCAGTCGATTGTACGAATGTCGTCACCCGGCAAATATGTGCGCAATTCTTCAAAGTTCAGCCCGCGTCCGCGCAAGCGAGACGCGTGACGCCCGTTCAGGATTGATCGCGCAGGTTGCCGGGGCAAAAGGCTTAGCGCTCGCGATTTTGGACCCAGTCGCAATAGGTGCTCAGCATCCACATGGATGCGTGGGTCTAGGGGATATGTGGCTGTCTGCGCCAATGTCACCTCTTACGGCAAGGCCACAAGACGCAGGATTTCGGCAATGACATCATCGGCTGTCTTGGCACTTCCCTGCGCTTCAAAACTCAGGGAGATGCGATGGCGAAAGACGTCATGGGCAATGGCGCGAATGTCGGCGGGGTCGACATAGTCGCGCCCGTTCATCCAGGCATGAGCGCGCCCGCATTTGTCCAACGCCAATGACGCACGGGGGCTGGCTCCGATCTCAATCCATTCCGCAAGCTCATCGCTGAGGTTTTCCGGTGTGCGGGTCGCCTGCACAAGATCGGCCATATATCTATCCATCGCGTCCGAGACATGGACTTGGCCAATTTCGGACCGCGCAGCGAAGACGGCGTCTTGTGGTATTGGGGCAGGGTGTTCGCCTGCCGACCCGCCGCCGGTTGCGATTTCTTCGTTTCGGACCAGACGTATGACTTCGACCTCGTCCTCGACCGGAGGGTAGGTGATCTGGACGTGCATCAGGAACCGGTCCATTTGCGCTTCGGGCAGGGGGTAGGTGCCCTCTTGCTCAATAGGGTTTTGCGTCGCCATTACAATGAACAGCGGGTCCATTTTATGCGTGGTGCCCGAGACGGTGACCTGTCGTTCCTCCATCGCCTCTAGCAGAGCGGCCTGAACCTTGGCGGGGGCTCGGTTTATCTCGTCCGCCAAAACGATGTTGGCGAAGATCGGGCCGGGGTCGAAGCGAAAGGTGCTGCCAGTTTCGGTTTGAAGAAACACTTCGGTTCCGGTCACGTCTGATGGAAGAAGGTCGGGTGTAAACTGAATCCGGCTGAAACTGGCATCCATGTTGCGCGCCATCGCTTTGACGGCCCGCGTCTTGGCAAGCCCCGGCAAGCCTTCGATCAACAGGTTGCCGTTTGCCAGCAAGCCGATAATCAGTCGGTCAATGACCTCGGTCTGGCCGATGATGGCTTGTCCCATTCGGGCCTTGAGGTCGTTTATTTGTTCAAGTGCAGTCATTTTCTTGGGTCCAAATGCAAGCTGGATGCCGTGAAAAGGCAGGTTTGACCTTGGTGAATTCGAGTGGTCTGGAATATGCAGTAATTATCGGACGTTATCAGCCCTTCAGTTGCCGATCCACTATGAAATCCGGTTTGAAAGACGTTGAATGTCAACCAGCAGTTCGGGCCGGATTTCGCCGTTGTTGGGTGGATCGCGAAGTGTATCAAACCAATGCTGGGGTGGGTTTTTCCCAGCAGTCCTATTCCATGTCAGGTCGCGCAGCACCGACTGAGCTCGCGCGTTCAATTTGTCTGGAATTTCAATGTTGTTGAGCGTCGCCCAGACGCCGCTCCACAGCCGGGCGACTGACCACGGGTTATAGCCACCGCCGCCTAGAACAAGAAGCCGGGGCGCCATATCCCGAAGGCTTGCTACAGCGCGCCAATGGGCGTTGTTTGAGAGGGTTAGACGGGACAGAGGGTCCTCGGCGACCGCGTCCGCGCCGCATTGAAGGACAATCGCCTGTGGGCGAAATGCAGCCGCAGCGGGCAGGATCACCTGATCCAGAATTGCATAGAACTCATCATCATTTAGACCTCGCGCGACCGGAAGATTGAACGCAGCACCCCCTGCGGTGTCCTCAAGCGCGCCGGTGAAGGGCCAGCGACGTGCCTCATGGACCGAGATCATCCGGACTTTGTCAGAGCCGTGAAAGGCGGCCTCGACTCCGTCGCAATGGTGGGCGTCGATATCCACGTACACGATACGCTCCAAACCCGCGTTTAAGAACGTCAGGATCGCCAACACGGGATCGTTCAGATAGCAGAATCCGCTTGCTCGGTTACGAAGCCCGTGATGGGTGCCCCCGGCTGGGTTGTAGATGATCCCCCCGTTTTGCAGCAGGTCTGCCGCCAGTATCGAACCACCCGCCGCTGTTGCGGGCCGACGGTACATCTCGGCGAAAACTGGATTTGAAATTGTCCCGAGGCCATATTTCTCGCGCGTTTCTTCCGACACGGAAAGCGTCTTTTCCGCGGTCTGAAGCGCGGCGATATAATCAGGAGTATGAAATATCTGAAGGGCGCTTGGCGTTGCGCGCGGACTGGTCCGGTACGCTTCGGGGGGCAGCCATCTCAGCGCCTCGCAAAGGTCCATAACCGTAGAGACACGCGGTATCGATAGCGGGTGTTTCGACCCATATGTCGAGTGGCGATAGATTTCCGATCCGAGAAATAGGGGGCCCATTGCTTACGTGTCTTGCCCTGGCCGTTGGTCTTCGCCCAATCGCCCGTCCAGTGACATAAGAATTGCAATCGGGCGCAACGCAGGAATGTGGCTGAACACGATAAGAATGCAGACCGTCAAGGGAACGCTCAAAAAGGCTCCGATCATGCCCCAGACTGTCGTCCAGAAGGTCAGGGCCAGAATAACGAGGAACGTGGACATGTTCAGCGAGCGTCCCAGCATGGCCGGGTCCAGAAAGTTGCCGATCAGGAACTGGATTGTTCCGCAGCCAAACACGATGATCAGGAAAGGCCCGATGCTATCGAACTGAACAAGCGCGATCATCGCCGGAAAGATCACGGCAATGATTGATCCAATCGAGGGGATGAAGTTCAGTGCAAAGGTAAGTACGGCCCATGTCTCGGCGTATTCAAGGCCCAGCATCTTGAAGACCGAATAGCTGATACCGGCCGTAATAATGCTAATGAATGTTTTGACGCCGACGTACCGCTGCAGGCTATAGGAAATCGCGTCCAGCACCGATGCGAACTCGGCCCCGGTCTGAGGGTTTCCCGCCGCCAACTGTATCTTTTTGCGAAAGGCCAGACGTTCCGCCATGAGGAAAGCGACATAAAGGCTGATCAGAAAAAAGTGGTTCAGCAGTGAGGTGGCGCTGCCCAATAGAACGCGCGCGACGTAGGACATGTCGATGCTGATCAGATTGTCCCTGATGAACTTGGTAATGTCATTGCCGACCAGCCCCGTGATCCGGCTCACGGCTCCGTCAAACTGGTTTTCATAGGCGCTGATGGATCGTGCAAACTGGGTCGCCTGACTGCCTAGAATGTACATGATCATGAACAACCCGGCCAAAACGACGGTGACGCCCGCTACGTTTGCGATCCAGACAGGGGCGCGGGTCACCGAGATAACGCGGTCGCTGAGTGCGATGATCAGCACGTTGATCAGCAAGGCCATCGTCAACGGGATTAGAAATGCAGACCCGGCATACAGGCCCAGCACGGTCAGCGTGGCAACAATGGCCGTATCGCGGACGACGGCCAGTTTCAGCCGGGGCGTCGTGTACGTATCGTTTTGGTCCAAAGGCATCTTTTTTCCGCCGCTGCGCTGAAATCACCCCGATTTGGATTTTCTATACCGATCCTGCACAGCCGCGCCGGATTATGCAATGCATGCAAGTGTTTGTGCGGGTTAATTTGTCTTCATGTTGGTTTTGATGGTTCTGTCATCCCATGAGCCGGGGTAGGGTTTGGGCATGAACGCGAACGTGATTCCCCTATTTGGCCGACCTCTACAGGCGCTGTGGCTGGCCCTTGGTCGCTTTGGTGCCAAAAACGGGCTAGTGATGAGCAGTCATGTCGCCATGTCCCTTATGCTGGCTCTGTTTCCGTTCGTTTTGTTTACCGTGGCTTTGGCCGGATCTTTGTCGCAGGATTATGTCACCAACGAACTGATTGAGCTGATCTTTGGGGCTTGGCCACAGGACGTGGCCGATCCCATTGTGGCCGAGTTGCGAGCCGTGCTGGAACAGTCCGGTTCAGGCGTCATAACCATTGGGGGCTTGCTGGCCGTGTTCTTCGCATCCAACGGAGTTGTGGCTGTTCGTGCTGCGATGAATCAGGCGTATCATGATCACGATAGCTGGCCGTTCTGGAAAACCCGGCTGTTCTGTCTGGCGTTGGTGGTAATCGGTGGCGCCACGATTTTGGCAATTGCTGCGGTCGAAGTGGTCTTGCCGGTTTACACAAAACTCGTGTCCGAAAGAACCGATGTAAATGTGTCAGAGTGGTTGTCGGTGGATCGGCTGCGATGGACGTTCACGGTCGCGGTGCCAGCCGGAACCGTGATCCTGGCGCATCTTCTTTTGCCGACGCGTCGCCATTCTGTGATGCAGATTTTGCCCGGTGTGGTTCTTACGCTGGCGCTCTGGGCTGCCGGGGGATGGGGGTTCTCGATCTATATCGGTCAGTTTGCAACTTACAGCACGACCTATGCAGGATTGGCCGGGGCAATGGCGGCCTTGATCTTCCTGTATCTATGCGCGGCGATCCTGATACTGGGTGCTGAATATAACGGTGCTTTGATGGACCTTCAAAATTCGGGCGAAGGGACCGCGGATTGAGACACTTTCTTTTCGGTTTGTTCGTGCTTTATCCGTCGTTCGCTTGGGGACAGGTTCCGACTTATGTCGGCTCGGATCAATGTACTGAGTGTCATCAGGCCGAAGCCGACGCATGGGCCAGTTCTCATCACGCATTGGCGTGGACCGAGGCAGATGCCGGTCACGTTGCCGCTGATTTTGACGGCACCAGGTTTGAGCATGACGGCATGTCCGTCGAGTTTTCCAATGACGATGCCCTGCGTGCTCGGGTCACCGAAAAAGACGGTGTATCGACCGAGTATGATGTGCATTCGGTGGTCGGTATCGCGCCATTGCAGCAATACCTGTTTGAAACCGAGCCGGGCCGTTTGCAGAGCTTTGACGTGGTTTGGGATACCGAGAAGAAGCGTTGGTTTCACCTTTATCCTGATCAGGACCTGCCCCCGGATGACGGGTTGCATTGGACCGGACCCTACAAAAACTGGAATGCCCGCTGCGCAGAGTGTCATGCGACTGGTTTTGAAAAGAACTATGACGCTCAGACCCGCAGTTATACGTCAACGCAATCGGAAATCGGCGTCGGGTGTGAGGCGTGTCATGGTCCGGGCTCTGCCCATATCGACTGGACAAAAGGTCAGAGCGTTGGCGGCGACCTGACAGAATACGGGTTCAACATGGATTGGGGCAGCGGCCAGACCGAGGCTGAAATCCAGCAATGTGCCGGATGCCATTCGCGCCGCGAAGCGCATGGTGACGGCAATCCCTTGCCGGGAACACCCTACCACGATGCCTATAACCTCGCGGTGCTGAGGCCGGGATTGTACCATCCCGACGGGCAGATACAGGACGAAGTTTATGTCTATGGATCGTTCCTGCAGTCCAAGATGTACGCGCAAGGCGTAGGGTGCATGGATTGCCACGAACCCCACAGCGCAACTCTGCGGGCCGAAGGGAATGGGCTCTGCACGCAGTGCCATTCTCTCGCAGGGAACAGTCGCTTTCCGACTTTGAAGCCAAAGGAGTACGACTCGCCGGATCATCATCACCATCCAGACGGCAGTGACGGCGCGCAGTGTAAGTCGTGCCACATGATCGAGCGTGTCTATATGGGTGTTGACGGTCGGCGCGATCATAGTTTCCGCGTTCCGCGTCCAGACTTGGGGCTTGGCGAAGATGCCTGCACCGATTGCCATAGGGATAAGGATCAGGAATGGGCAGCGACACAGATTGAGGTATGGTTTCCGCAGTCGGAACACCGTGGCGCACATTATGGCTCAGCGTTCCAACAAGCGATGACGGGCCGCGCAGACGGACCTGCGGGATTGCTGGAAATCGCCACCGACCGCGGCCAGGCCGGTATCGTTCGCGCAACGGCGGCTTATTTTCTGCAGGATTTTGGCTCGGACGAAATTGCGGCACAGACGGCTTCTCTGCTTAGGGATGACGATCCGATTGTCCGTGCCAACGCAGCGCCGCTACAACGACATGCAGGCATGTCGGATCGGGTACTGCGATTGGAACCCTTACTGTCGGACCCGCGCAGAAATGTGCGGATCGCTGCAGCAAAAGAGTTCCTGACCATACCGCCGCAGGCATTGACTCGTGAACAAGGTGAGCGGGCCGGGCAGGGCATGTCAGAGTGGCAGGGCGCGATTGCCAACCGTCTGGATTTTCCTGAAACGCATATGGTGCTGGGCGGCATGGCTTTGACGCTTCGCAATCCAAAAGCAGCCGAGCGTGCCTTTACCGAAGTGATAACCCTTGACCCTCAGCGTGCGGAAGCATGGCCGATATTGGTTCAACTCGTTCAACTGAACCGAGGGGTCGAGGCCTCACGAGACGTTCTTGCCCAAGGGTTGTTGCGGGTTCCGAACCATCCTGAGCTGCTGCAATTACAGGCTCAGATCGGGCGCTGAATTGGCATTGTAAAACCCGCTTTCGGCCATGTTCACGGCAAATTCTCGGGGTATCCAAACCGGAAAGAGTGGAAACTTTCTCCGGTAAGGGGTTTGAAATGTTTGGAAAACCGGTTCGCATATCGCAGCTGCAACGGCCGCTATCAATGTCTCAGCGCATTGAAGACCTGCGCACACGCAAGCCGCAATACCTGAATCACGGAGAGGCTCTGCTGCTGCAGGGTATCGCGGCGGCGTCTCTGCGCGAGCAGGTTCTGACCGAAGAGCGAGTTTCGCTTGAAGATTAAGAGTTGCCCCTAAATCCAGTAGCCACAACAAATTTCTCAGAACTGTCTGACCGGGATGCAGGTGGCTTTACGTTGGCCACCTTGGTGAATTTCTGTTTTAGCAGCTTTTGCAGATCGCCCTCGGCGCCACCTGCCAAGACCTTGGCCACGAAGGTGCCACCTTCTTCCAGCACGTCAAACGCGAAATAGGCGGCTGTCTCGCACAGTGCCATGATCCGCAAATGGTCAGTCTGCTTGTGCCCCGATGAGGCGGCGGCCATGTCCGACATCACCACATCCGCCTTGCCGCCCAGCCAATCCTTGACCTTCTGGTCGGCGTCGTCCTCCATGAAGTCCAGCACATGGGCCGTGGCACCCGCGACGGGCTCGACCTCTTGCAGGTCTACGCCCAGAACCGTGCCGATCCGCTTGCCGCTTTTTTCGCCCAGCGCGTTCACCCGTTTGACGGCGACCTGCAACCAGCCGCCGGGGGCGCAGCCCAGATCAACAACCCGCGCGCCGGGGACCAGAAAGCGAAACTTGTCGTCCAGCTCCAATATCTTATAGGCCGCGCGCCCGCGATACCCTTCGGCAGTTGCGCGCTTTACGTATGGGTCATTCAACTGCCGCTCGAGCCAGCGGGTCGAGCTGAGCTTGCGCCCGCGTGCAGTCTTAACCTTAACCTTCAGGTCGCGTTGTCCGCGACCTGAGGTGTTTTTGCCACTTGGTGTCTTCGCCATCAGAACGGTCCGTCTTCCAATACGCCGTCCGCGCTCATTTGTGCATATAGCAGACCTTCGCGCAGCCCACGATCCGCCACTGAAAGGCGGTCGGTGGGCCAGCAGCGCAACAGTGCCTGCAAGATGGCCGAGCCGGACATTATCAGAGCCTGCCGGTCATCGCCAATGCGCGGGTCCCGGCGTCGACCCTGAGGGCCGAGTTCTAGATAACCGCGTATCACTTTGTCAATCTGATCGCTGGTCATGCGCAGGCCATCCACTTTTGTCCGGTCATATCGCTTGAGACCAAGGTGGGAGGCAGCCACGGTTGTCACTGTGCCGCTGGTTCCGACGATCTGAAACCCTTCACGCGCCTGTTCATCCTTGTAGGGGGCAAAATCGGCCAGGTTTTCTTCAAAGAACCAGCTCATCAGGGCAAACCGGGCCGAATCGTCTTCGACATCGTTGAACTGGTCCCGCAGGGTCGCGACGCCCAGCGGAACACTGATCCAGTCCACGACCTTGGCCGCAGGAAAGGGGCTGTCGGCCGTGTGAAAGCCGTTGTGCAGGCGCATGATCGCCGCAGGCCGATCCCGGCGCGGAACAGAGGAAACGTCGATCCACACCAATTCGGTCGACCCGCCGCCGATATCCACGACCAGCAGTTGCTCGGTCTTGGTTGAAACCAGCGGTGCGCACGAGATCACGGCAAGGCGTGCCTCCTCCTCGGGCTGGATGATCTCAAGCGTCAGTCCGGTTTCGCGTTTCACCTGGCGGATGAAATCGCGTGAGTTCTTGGCGCGGCGACAGGCTTCGGTTGCGACCAGCCGCATCCGTTTGACTTTATTGCGCTTCAGCTTTTGCTGGCAGATGCGCAGCGCCTGAATGGTGCGCGCCATTGATGACCGGGACAAACGCCCGGTTCTCTCAAGACCCGCGCCCAACTGCACGGATTTCGAGAAGCTGTCGACCACATGGAACCCGCTGCCCTTGGGCTGGGCTATCAACATGCGGCAGCTATTTGTCCCCAGATCCAGCGCTGCATACAACGCATCTGGATCGGGTCTTGCCGGCGCGGGGCTTTCGACCGCCTTCGGGAACGCGCCCGCACCTTTGGGACGCTTGGGCGCCATCGTAACGCCCTCCAATTTTCGAGTTACCTCGACCATAGGTCGCGCATTCGCGTCGTGCAAGACGCTCATTAAAGTGATGAGAATTTTGATGTGAGCGTTTGCCCAAAGGTTCGCTACAAGGCGGCTATCCCATCGGGGCAAAAAGGTCGTTTGAAATGCGCCTTGTGTCGAAAATCGACCGACCTGAGCCCATATAGAAGTTTAGAACCGGTCCATCTGGTTAGGAGGAATCACACGCGATGCCTGACGTCACCATCGTTTACTGGCGCGATATCCCAGCTCAAGTCATCGTCGGCAAAGGCCGACGGGGTGCCAAGCGACAGTTGGAAGAACGGTTCGAGCAAGCCATCGACCGGGCGGCCATGAAGGTGAACGCCAAGGACAGCGATGCCTACCTTGCCGAATGGCGCAAGGCTGAACCCTTTGCAATCGAGGGCGATCCGTCCGAGATCGCCGAGGCAGAAGCGGCGCGTTTGGAAACGGAATACGATCAAGAGCGTATCAAGGCTCTGATCGCCAATGACGGTTGGGCATGAGCCCCAAATCTATATGGGAGGCCGTGATGGCTTTGCTGAACTTCAAAAAACGTGATGCGGTCGAAAACGGCCCAGTGAATCCGACCGTCGAAGCCTTTTTGCAGGGCTATTCGATCGAGGTGATGCCCCGCACCGCTGAAAAGGTCGAGGATTTCCGGGCGCTGTTGCCCGAAGGCACTCGCGTCTACATCGCCCATATCGAGGGCACCCCGATCGAAGATATGGTCCAGACCGCCAAACGCATCGCTGCCGAAGGCTATCCGGTCATGCCGCACTTTCCGGCACGGATCATCAAGGATGCCGCCACGCTGGAAAACTGGATTTCGATGTATCAGGGCGAAGCGGGCGTTGAACAGGCGCTTTTGCTGGCTGGTGGAGTCGCCAATCCGCATGGCGCGTTCGACAGCTCGATGCAGCTGTTAGAGACCGGCCTTTTCGACAAGGCAGGCTTCAAGCGTCTGCACGTTGCAGGTCACCCCGAGGGCAACAAGGACATCGACCCGGACGGCTCGACCAAAAACGTCGATGACGCGCTGCGCTGGAAACAGAAGTTCAACGAAACCACCGATGCTGAAATGGCGCTGGCGACGCAGTTCGCGTTCGACGCCAAGCCGATCATCGAATGGGCGGATGGTCTGAAGGCTGCGGGCATCGACCTGCCGATCCATATCGGTATTGCAGGCCCGGCCAAGCTGCAGACCCTGATCAAATTCGCGATCGCCTGCGGCGTTGGCCCCTCGCTGAAGGTTCTGCAGAAACGCGCGATGGACGTGTCCAAGCTGCTGCTGCCCTATGAGCCGACTGATGTGATCACCGAACTGGCCAACCACAAGGCGGCTAACCCAGATTTCAACATCACCAACGTGCACTTCTTCCCTCTTGGCGGCATTAAGACCAATGCCAACTGGGCCATCAACAACGGCGGCGCTTCGGCAAAGCCTGTAAACTCCTAAGGAACGGATATGACCCGTACAGTCGTAGAATCAAAAACAAAAACTGCCGTTCTGGGCTTTGACGAACCGTTCTGTGTGATCGGTGAGCGGATCAACCCCACAGGCCGTAAGAAACTGGCCGCGGAACTGGAAGCGGGCGACTTCTCGACCGTTGAAAAGGACGCGCTGGCACAGGTTGCAGCGGGCGCGACCGTCCTGGATATCAACGCGGGCGTTGTCTACAACTCGAACCCCAACCCCAACGAGACCGAGCCACCGCTGATGCGGAAGATCGTCGAACTCGTGCAGGGTTTGGTCGAAGTGCCGCTGTGCATTGACAGCTCGGTTCCTGGTGCGTTGGAAGCCGGTCTTGAGGCGGCAGAGGGCCGTCCGCTGCTGAACTCGGTTACGGGCGAGGAGGAGCGTCTGGAACTGGTTCTGCCGCTGGTCAAGAAATACAACGTGCCGGTTGTGGCGATCTCGAACGACGACACCGGGATTTCCGAAGACCCCGACGTGCGGTTTGACGTGGCCAAAAAGATCGTGGAACGCGCCGCCGATTTCGGCATCCCGGCCCATGACATTGTGGTTGACCCGCTGGTGATGCCGATCGGCGCAATGGCAACCGCCGGTCAGCAGGTATTTGCCCTTGTCCGTCGCCTGCGCGAGGAACTGGGCGTGAACACCACCTGCGGTGCGTCCAACATCTCGTTCGGTCTGCCGAACCGCCACGGTATCAACAACGCCTTCCTGCCGATGGCAATGGGTGCTGGTATGACTTCGGCGATCATGAACCCGGTGGCTCTGCCGGTGACGCAGAAGAAGATTGCAGAAAAGAAAGAGGCGGTCGCCGCGGCTGGCATCATTCTTCCAGACGGTATGGACGATGAGGCGTTTGTTCAGATGTTCGGTCTCGGTTCAACCAAACCGCGCGCCGGCAAAGAGATGGAGGCCATACGCGCCGCCAACTTGCTGACCAACAACGATGCTCATGGTGGCGAGTGGATTCGGTTCAACAAATCGCCCGAGGAAGCCGGTGCAGCAGGTGCTGCAGGTGGTCGTCGTGGTGGTGGTCGCCGCCGCCGCGCCTGATCCGCAATACGTTTTGATACAGAGGCCGGGCAAAAGCCCGGCCTTTTTCGTTTTGACACCGATCAATGCCGGGCTCGTGCGAAACTGCGACACTGATCGCGATCCGTCTAGAGAGGCCGCGCACTTTCATGAGTAAACATCTTCCTCCCAAGCTGGCCGATGCCGATCTGGGCAAGCGGCTGGGCAAAAAAGAGTATTTTGAACAACTTGTAGACCTCCAATCGCAACTGGCGTTGATACAGCAGGCGTTTTTGTTCCACGGCGCCAAAGGCGTACTGGTGTTTGAGGGATGGGACGCAGCGGGCAAGGGCGGTACGATCCGGCGGATCAGTCAGGCGCTTGACCCGCGTAGTTTCAAGGTATGGCCAATCGGTGCACCGCGAAACTATTATCTGAACCGCCATTATCTTCTGCGGTTTTGGGAACGACTGCCGCCAGAAGGGGCGATTTCGGCATTTGACCGCAGTTGGTACGGGCGCGTGTTGGTTGAGCGGCTGGAAAAATTCACTCCCGAACACCGCTGGCGTGCGGCCTATCGCGAAATCAACGACTTTGAGCGGATGTTGGTCGACGATGGCACTCGGATTGTAAAGTTGTTCTTCCATATCTCGCCCGAGGAGCAGATGGCGCGGTTCACCGAACGTCTGCGCAACCCGATGAAACGCTGGAAGTTGACTTATGAGGATTTCCGCAATCGTGAACGCTGGGCCGAAGCTCAAGTAGCCGTAGATGAAATGTTGGCTCGGACATCGACCGAGATTGCACCGTGGCACGTTATCCCAGCGAACAACAAAAAATACTCTCGGATCAAGGCGATGCGTGCCATTGTCGAAACGTTCTACAAGGACATCGACCTGAGCCCGCAACATCTGGATCAGCGAACCCTTGATGCCGCGCGCGCAGCCTTGGACGTTGAACAATCGCTGATCGACAGCTTGCGTGCCCGGACAGAGTAATCATGCGGTTCCGTGTTGAAACGCGCTTGAAGCTGGTCCCGAGCCAATGCTATTTAATCCCACGCGGCGGGTATGATGTAATGGTAGCCTGTCAGCTTCCCAAGCTGAACGCGCGGGTTCGATTCCCGCTACCCGCTCCATAAAATTCCATTAATTATTTGAAATTAAACAATATAAAAATTGGTCTGCCGTAGTTGCCCCACATTCTGCCCCACATCTGAGTTTTTATACCCGTCGATTAGGCGGCCTTTCTTTCGATCAGGTTTTCCAGATCCGCGACCTTCACCAGATTGACGCCTGTGCCACGGTGAATGGTCAGTTTCGCGTCTTTCTCGGCCCGATAGATCGAATACTGCGACAGATCGTAGAGTTCCGGGATCTGTGACAGCTTCACGTAAATTGGTTTAGGGTTGTTCATGCGTCACCTTTTCAATTTTGCGGTTGCCAGTTTCAGCCCCAACGCTTTGGCGTCTTTGTAGATGGTGCTGTCTCGCATTGGAAAGCGAAACGCTGCACAACAAGACAGCGGGCGGGATCTCTTTTCCGATCCAGCCGAGCCAGATGCAGGACGACCCGATGGCGAGGGCCATCTTGCAAACGGAGACATTCAGCGAGTTCCTGAGCGATCTCTACCAGTAGAGAACCGCAAGAAGCCTAAACGCGAGAACACAGAGGCCAAGACAGCCTTTCAGGTGCAGTATGCGCCGCGTTCTGACGCGCGAGTTTATGTTGATCAATCTAGAGCGGGTGTCGGTCGGGTAAGTTTACGAAAAGCTGAGAACGAGCTAGCGGTCTTCACTCTTCGACCCCAATGTGACCTTTGCCAAATCCAGCCAAGACTTTCGTTGGTCCGGAGATAGCGAGCGAAATGCTTCTATTATGAGAGCCTCTTGTCTTTGATCAGGTGCATTGAAGTCTACGATCTCTTTAGGATCTACTTCCAGTGCTGCAGCGATTGCGGCCAGCTTCTTAGTTGTCAATTCTCTCGCACCGCTTTCTAGCTGCGCCAAATAAGATCGTGAAAATTGTATCTTATTTGCAAGCTCTTCTTGCGTAAGGCCCCGTGCTACACGGATCTCTTTGATTCTAAGTTTCATGTCTCTAAACAACCGGAAGCTTACAATGTTATCAAGAGTTTAAATCTTGCTCTGTAGAGTATCATTTTGTGTTTGGCGAACTGAGTTCTTGCCGCTCAACGTGCATGAAAGACAATTGCTCAGGCTAGGGCGTTAGCTCATTGCCTTTTCAGTTTTATTTCTATGCGACATGTTGCTTCAATGGGAGGCTAAAGTGAATGTGTCACTAAATAGTCTATGCGTCTGCCGGGGTCGGCATAGGGGTCTGGATTGAGGTCATGAAGGTTATTGAATTAAAAAAATAAATTGTATTTTTGAGGTCAGTCAGAGGTCAGCCAGAGGTCACTAAAGAAACAATTAAACAAATACATTGGTGGTGGAGGGGCGTGAGGTTGCTTGCATGTGTTGCTAGTAGCGTCGTTGTCGCCTAACCTGAGTGGGATTTTGAGGCGCAAGAGGCCCGGCCCCGGAATGAGCAACGCAACCAACAACCCAGCACTGGCAGATACCGCATGGCTCGGCCCATACGGACTGAACCTGCGCCAGCGGGATTTTGTGCTTGCCTACCTTGCCGAACCGAACGCGAAACAGGCTGCAATCAGCGCCGGATATGCGGAAGGATCAGCAGAGGCCCAAGGGTCGCGATTGTTAAGCAATGTTAAGGTCGCCTCAGCCATCGCAGAGACCCGGAAACAGGTCGAGAGCAAGGCTATGCTCGACGCAGAGGGGATTGTTGGCCTCTGGACACAGATCGCACTGGCAGACCCCAACGGACTGACATAGCACATCATCGCGCCCTGCCGTTACTGCTACGGCATCAACCATCAGTTCCAGTGGAAATCAGAACGGGAGGTCACCGAGCGCAAGGCAGAGGTCGTGTTCTCGATGTTCCACTACGAGAAAGCGCGTGACGTTGCGATGTCGGGCGCAATCGAAGATCCGCGCATCCCTGACGACGCGGGCGGCTACGGCTATCGCCTCACAGATCCACCAAATGCCGCCTGTCCTGAGTGTTCCGGCATGGGGATCGAAGTCACCCGCATGGCCGACACCCGCAATCTCAGCCCCGCTGCGCGCCTCCTGTTCGATGGCGTGAAGGAAACCAAGCAGGGTATTGAAATCAAGATGCAGGACCGCGCCAAGGCGCTGGAGAATATCGCCAAGCACTTCGGCATGTTCGCAGGCAAGGTCGCGCCGGAAGAGACAAGCCCGCTCGACCGCCTTGTTCAGCGCATGATGGGCACAGGGAACGCAGTACCCGTCAAACCCGGCAACGAAAGTGACTACTTGGTTGGTGCGCCCTCTATCGCAGGCCGTCGCTGGTGAAATGGATGGTACCGCTGAGAGCCCTTCGGTCATATAGCCCAGCAACGCCACGTGTTTTCGGGAAAATATTCTCGATGCGGTTGAGACGCTCGTGGTCGAGCCAGAATTGATGCGATATGGGAAATCCTCCTGTCGCCCTTGAAACACGATAGCGCAGTTGACGGAATCTACCGAGTACTGACCGCTCAGCATGAGAACCCGTCATCCGATAGAAACCGTCTTATGATGGCAAAGAGCTCAGAGGTGACCTTCCCACATTATCTTTGGATTAGCGGGAAGCAGCCTTGATGGGTCATTCGGTTGGGTTTCTTTCTGGCTT
This sequence comes from Ruegeria sp. BB6, assembly GCF_056539385.1. NCBI lineage: Bacteria > Pseudomonadati > Pseudomonadota > Alphaproteobacteria > Rhodobacterales > Roseobacteraceae > Ruegeria > Ruegeria sp. BB6. The sequence goes on along the minus strand of NZ_JBQFUW010000001.1, from coordinate 17,657 downwards.
TTCGGTTGATACAAAAGGAACTGCAATCTGACCCCAAACACGAGCGCATTGTCTGCTTTGGAGCTGGTGTTCCAAAGACGCTAAACGTCAGCGGGCAGAACTGGGTAATCGGATACACACAGTGGGTAGAACGCCTCGTATGTCGTCCGGCCTTCTGATCCATCGGCGGCGGGTTCCGCACAATTCGCGGCCACTAAGTGCAAGTCATCGTGAAACCTCGACCGCCGAACAAGGCTGGCATTTGCTTCGCGTTCTGCAACCATGTCATTGCCTTCAGGCCAACCTATTCTTCCGAACACCATCAAACCGCCTTCGAACGTTTAGCTCCCAGACAGAACGACACCACCGGTTCCGATAGTTAGAATGCACAAATTTGGCATCACGCACTCAACCCAGCTATGCGACCCAACACAACGGCACTCAGCAAGCCATTTCCGGAAAGATACCCGCTGTCCCCTTTGCCCGACACACCAACAGCCGCGCCGCCGCCTGCATAAAGGTTGGTGAATGCGGAGCCGTCCTCTTTGAGGACGCGCGCAGAGGAGTCGACGCGCAAACCGCCTTGGGTATGGAATAGGGCCCCTGAGACGCGGACGCCCATGTAAGGTGGCGCCAAAGGTGGCGGGTTGAAAGATCGGCCGAATTGATCCTTGCCGCCAATGGGGATTTCTCGAATTGCTTGTTCCAAAGCCAATGATGGTAGCCCTAGTGCCTTCGATAGGTCTTTGATTGTATCAGCGGACCGGATCGCGCCTGTTTCTTCCGCGCGCTTGAAATCCTCGAACTGGCGCGCAATGGCGGCGATGCGGCCGTCAAAGATCGCGAAGGCTTCTCCGTCGGGCTGCGCCAGTACCGCGCGGGCGGCCTCAGAATAGCCTTGAGACTCGTCCCAGAAACGATGACCGTCGCGGTTCACCTGTATGCCGCCTTCGGTAATCACCGCCCAGGTTATCAGGATTCCATGTGGGTGCGCGACATTGCCATGGCCTTGATAAGCCCCCAGGTTTTGCAGCCCTGCACCCAGCCCCTCTGCCCACATAACAGCCTCACCTCGGTTACCGCAATGCCCGAACCACAGTGCATTTTCGATTTGCGGCATATGCTCTGAAACGAGGGCGGGGTTGCCACCAAAACCGTTGCAGGCAAGGATAAGCCGGTCGCAGGCAATGGTTTCGACTGTTGCGTTCGGGCCTACTACGGCAACACCTGAAATCTGGTCCTGATTCCGAAACAGCGTTGTGGCGCGGCGATTGCAGATGATGTCCAAACCTTCACGCTCGCAGGCGCTGCGAAGCGCGTCGATCAACTCTTGTCCCGAGCGCGTCGGCAGCCCGTGCATCCGACGGCGCGAGTGACCGGGGTAGTCGAAATCCGTGACAACCGAGAAGGGCAGGGCGTGGCGTTCATACAGCCAGTCGATGACTTCCGCGGCATTGCTGGTCAACAAATCGACCAGAGCTTGATCGTTCTCGCTGTGGGCCTTCGACTGAATGTCGCCGGCAAAGAGAACCGCGTCGTCCATGATCCCCGCGGCCTGTTGAACTTTTGTGCCAGAAGCAGGGATCAACCCGGCGGACAACGCGGTTGAACCGCTTGGAACCGGATCGGCTTCGATCACCAGCACGTCCTGTCCCGCCTCCGAAGCCGACAGGGCCGCGACCAGACCGCAAGCCCCTGCGCCGATGATCAGGGTACCGGTCTTCAGATCAAACTGATCGGGTGCTAAACTCTCAACCGTGGGCGTCATCATAGCGGGCCCCGGCATCGAGCATCTCGGCGGTTCCGATGACTTCGTTCAGACCGCCGAAGTCGAACATGTTCTGTGCGAAGGGCTTGTTGGAGCCATTCTCTGCCAGGCTCTGATAGTAGGCCTGAGCGGTTTTGGCCAAAGCCCGGACGATCCCGCCGGGGAAAATGACGATGGAATAACCCTGAGCCTCTAGATCGTCGGCACCAAGGATCGGGGTCGCGCCGCCTTCGACCATGTTCGCCAACAGGGGAACGCGCGGGGCAAACCGGTCAGCGATGGACGTCAGCTGTTCGAGGCTTTGGGGCGCTTCGAGGAAAAGTACATCCGCACCAGCCTCAAGATAAGTTTCCGCGCGCTCGATAGCTGCGCTGAACCCCTCAACGGCGATGGCGTCCGTGCGGGCAATGATTAGCGTTTCACTTCTGGCGCGCGCGTCGGCCATCGCTGCTATCTTTCCAGCCATTTCCTGCTTCGGGATAAGGGATTTGTCCGTCAGATGACCGCAGCGCTTCGGAAAGGTCTGATCTTCGACTTGCAGTGCGGATGCACCGGCACGCTCATATAGTCGCATGGTACGCTGAGCGTTCAATGCGTTTCCAAAGCCGGTATCGGCGTCGATGATGACGGGTAACGAGACCCGATCGGCAATCAGCGACATCGTGTCCGCCATCTCGGACGCCGTAGATAGCCCGATATCGGGACGGCCAAGTCGCGTGTACGCTACAGCCGCGCCGCTCAGATACAGCGCCTCGAAGCCTGCTTTTTCTGCCAGCGAAGCCGTCAGACCGTCATACACGCCTGGTGCAACCAGAATTTCTTTCTTTGCCAGTCGGGATTTAAGACTCATTTGGCTCCCTCCAACCAGTTCAACATTTGATCGCAATTTCGCTGATGCGTGACGGTGCCCAGTGACAGGAGTGTTGCGTCATGAACCTCTTGCCGAAAGGCGGCACATCCGTCTGTCAGCATAACGGTGTCGAAATCCCGCAAATGCGCATCGCGCAGAGTTGAGGCAACACCGCCATTGGTCACGATGCCCCCGACGATCAGGTTCTCGATACCCAAAACGCGCATCAGATATTCCAGCCGAGTCTGGTAGAAGGCCGAGTAGGCAACTTTTTCGATAACGAAATCGCAGGGTTGCATCGTATCGACCAAACTGTGACCAAACCCGCCCGGTGCGAAGTCGCCCTTGGTCAGGAACGGACGCAATTTCTGCAGGTGTGGCGCAATCAATGGCTCGCCGTTGCGGTCGGGTACAAGTGTGAACTGCGCCGAAAAATAGCGTCCGCCCGCGGCTTGCAACTTTCGCGCCAAGGGCGCGATGCGTTCGGGAAGAGCCGCGATTTCTTGCGCCGACTGGCCAGCGCGGCCATAGGCTCCCTCAGGATGAATAAAGTCGTTCTGAAGATCGATAGTCAGCAACGCCGTTTGGCGCGGGTCCCAGGTTTCTGGTTCGCTCATTCAGTCCTCCTCCCGTGGTTCGATAATCGTGTTGCCAAAGGAGTCCACGCGCCCTTGAAAATCCGGTTCGATCAGGACGGTCGTGTCTGGTTGGGTCAGAATGGCGGGACCTTTGACCAGCGTGCCAACCGGAAGCGACAAGCGATCATAGATGGCTGTGTCATGCCAGGCATCTCCGAAGTGAACTTTTCGCGTCGACGAGGGCGTGACACTGCCTTCTGTTGTGGGAGCAAGGGAAGAAAGATCGAATTTCGGCCGCTTGCCCGTTACAGCGCTACGCAGATTCAATATGCGCCGCACGCCGTTTTTCAGCAGTCTTCCATAGGTGGCGTTATAAGCCGTATCGAATGCCTCTTCGATGTCGGCTTTGCTTGGAGGTGCAACCTTGCCGTTTGTCATCGTAACGGTCAGTGGCACCGGCACGGTATGCGTTTGACCCAAATAAGCCATATCCAGCTCGAATGAGATCTCACGCCTGTCGAAGGTGGTCCGCGATGCGTCAAGCAGCGCCATACCCTGGTCCACGTGCTCTTGCATGAATGCGCCCAAAGCAGCTTTGTCCAACTGCGTGACCAGTGTGTTGATCGTCTGTACGAAATCTTGCCGCATGTCGGCGATCACACAACCTAGTGCCGAGGTGACACCAGGATAACGTGGAATGATCGCGCGGGCGATCTCCACTTCGGCCAGCATTGCCCCCGCATGCAAAGCTCCGCCACCACCGAACGGCATAAAGGCAAATCGTTTGGGGTCAAAGCCGCGCTCGATGCTTACAAGACGGATCGCTCCGGCCATACGGGAATTGGCGACGCGCAGGATAGCCTCGGCGGCCTCAAGCCTGGATAAACCGAGCGGTTCGCCGACGTGGATATCGATCGCTTTGCCAGCGGCCTCCACGTCCAGCCTTTCCAGTTTGCCACCGATTGGGTTGTCCGGATCGATACGACCCAACACGACATTGGCATCTGTCACCGTTGGACGATCATTTCCCAGACCGTAGGCAACAGGACCGGGATTTGATCCAGCGCTTTCAGGGCCGATATTTAACAATCCACCCTTATCGACCCAGGCGATTGACCCTCCGCCTGCTCCGATGGTTGTTATTTCGATCATTGGGCTGCGCACAACCATCCCAAAATCGATGGAGGTCTGGGCCGACAACATCGTCTGCCCCTGTGATATCAGCGAAACATCAAAACTGGTGCCGCCCATATCCCCCGTGATCACTTTGTCGAAGCCAGCAGACTGCGCAATGTAACCTGCTGCAATCACACCCGCCGCCGGACCAGACAATGCTGTACGCACCGGAAGGCGGGACGCTGTGTTGACCCCCATGACCCCACCATTGGACTGCACGATCATGAACTCGCCATCGAACCCGCCGGATTGCAGGGCGTTTTCCAGGCGGGTCAGATAGCCTGAAACTTCGGGTTGCAGATAGGCATTCAGCGCCGTGGTCGAGAACCGTTCGAATTCACGGATTTCCGGTAGGATTTCTGACGACGCGGATACATGTGGGTTTGGCCAAATCTCGCGTACGGCGGCGACAGCGGCGGCTTCGTTTTCAGGGTTGGCATAGGCATTGGCGAACAAGATTGCGATGGCTTCGCATCCTTGCTCTCGCAATTGCTCTGCTGCTTTGCGCACGGCAACCAGATCGACAGGTGTGCGAATGGTGCCATCCGCCAGAGTACGTTCCGGCACCTCCAGACGGTCGCGGCGATCCACAACGGGTTCGAAATCCCCGCGCAATCCCCAGGTGCGCGGCCGGTCCCTTCGACGCATCTCCAAGACGTCCCGCAGACCTGCAGTACAGATCACACCTGTCTTGGCCCCTTTGCGTTCCAGCAGAGCATTTGTGCCTGCCGTGGTGCCGTGCACCACTACTGAGATCTCGGACGGATCGTCGACCTCGCGCCCGATCCCGTCTAGGAACCCACCTGATTGATCCGGGCGTGTGGTTGGAACCTTGGCTACGGTTGCGCTGCCGTCTGCTTCGTTCAGAACAAAAACATCCGTGAACGTGCCCCCAACATCCACGCCGATCATACGTCCGGTCATGGCGCAAACTCCCGCCATGTGGTGCCGTAGACCTGATCCGCCAGTTCGGCACTCACAAGACCCCGAGCCACATCTTTGGCGATCGCTGCAGGAGCGCGGCGGCCCGCAGAGCCATAGCCGCCACCGCCGGGTGTCTCAAGGCGAACTGCTTGTCCTTGTTTCAATTCGATCCCTCTCATTTTTGAAACCAGCGGCGGTGCCTTCCACCCATCGTCTTGTTCATACGTGAAGACATTCATGGCCCCGTCGCCACCGTCGGCGATACCCTTCGGCGCGAACTTGCCGCGTTCGCCGAACAGAAACGCTTGAGCGCCGTTTTCCTCAAGAACTTCAATTTCATAGACAGCTCCAAGCCCCCCGCGATGCGCACCTGTACCAGCGCTGTCGGGGCGCAGAGACCACTGGCGAAACATGACCGGATAGGCGGCTTCAAGAATTTCCATCGGCGGGATCGTCGCCGTCGAGATCGGAGCGTTACCGTGGTTCAGCCCGTCGCTCTCGACCGAACCGCCGTGCCCCCCACCATAAAAGCTGAACATCACCCATGGCTGGCCGTTCGAGCGTTTACCGGCGATAGAAAGCGCATTGATTGTCCCGTAGGCATTGGCGACAACCCGATCCGGTGCGGCGTTGGCAAAGGCCGAGAATACAACATCGATCATTCGCAGAATGGTTTCTGTGTATCCACCTGTCGGGGCAGGGAACTTGGCCGCCAACAGGCTGTCTTCGGGCACGATGACTTCGATGGGACGCATCACGCCGGCGTTGGCAGGTAGCGCCGGAAAAACGTGTTTAACAGCCACATAGGCGGTTGCAACGGTCGTGGGTAGCGCGATGTTCACAGGCCCGGCGCATTGCGGAGACGAACCCGTGAAATCAAGCATCATTAGATCGCCTTTGATCTCAAGAGCCAGTTTGATGCGAAGCGGATCATCTGTGATACCGTCATTGTCCAGAAAATCTTCGGCCTCCCACCGGCCATCCGGCAAGTCCTGCAACTCAGATCGCATAAGCACCTCGGCCCGATCGCTGAGCGCTTCAAGAGCGGCTGAGACTGTTTCGGCATCATATTCGTCCAGCAACTCGTCCATTCTACGGACCCCAAGATCCAGAGCACCCAGTTGCCCGTTCAAATCCCCCATCGCTGATTGAGGTAGGCGGGTGTTACGCAGCAGAATGTCGATAATGTCCTGGTTAACCTCGCCTTTACGCACCAATTTTACAGGCGGCAGAACAAAGGCTTCCTGGAAGACTTCGGTCGCCGCCGGGTTATAGTTTCCCGGCACCGCACCGCCCACGTCGTGCCAGTGCCCAACTGACGCGAGATAGCAGAACAACTTGCCATCGCGGAAATAGGGACGCACCAGGCGCATATCAGACAAATGTGTTCCCCCGATATGCGCATCGTTGAAGATATAGATGTCGCCGTCTTCCAGATCCCCGTCCGCCGCGGCCTTTTCAATCACCGCTTTCACGGCAAAAGACATCACACCCACGAAGATCGGAAGCCCGGACTTACCCTGAACCAGAGTGTCGCCCGTTGTTGCAGAATACAGACCATGGCTGGCGTCATGCGCCTCGGCAATGATCGGGTTAAAGGCCGCCCGAAATAGGGTTGCGTCCATTTCGTCGGCGATCTGCTCCATGCGGCCTGCAAGTACAGTAAGGGTAATTGGGTCAATCTCGCTCATGCCTGCGCCCTTGTTTCTGCAATGTCATTCCAGACATCCTGACGTGTGATCAGATCGTTCCGAATCTCGAACCGGTCAATGAAGCGAATGCCTTGAAATGCTGAACCATCGGTCCATTCACCGGACAACGTTCCCCGGCAATAAACGATCGCAGCGTCGCCATCGCTTTGCATTGCGTCGAACCCCTCGTAGATTTTCGCGACACGGCGATACCGGTTTGCCGCCCAACTCCTTAGGTCCTCAAGATCTCGCATGGGCGCAGTTCCGGGAAACTGCATCACGAAGTCCGAGCTGAGCCTTTTGCGGGCGCTTTCAAACGCGCGGTCACTCATTTCGGACAGGAAGGCGCGCACGATGTGCTCGGGGTCTTCTTTGGCCCGAGCAGGCTGTCTGCTCTTGCCGCCGCGATAGTAGTTCTGGTCTGAAATGTCGTGGATCACGACGGTCACAAGCTCTGGCGCAGCAGGCACTACGAATCGCACAGCATTGGTCAGCGCCACGCCAAGCCTTTGTTTTTCTTGCGCGCTATAGCCCTCGATCACATGCAATTCGACGATCGGCATGCAAAAGCTCCTCCGATTATTGTATTATCTGTAATACAGGTTGCTATATAATTGTAAGACTATTTTTGGAGAGGCAATAATACTAAAGCTTGATTTTCCAAGTTCCGGTTTTACGATTGAAGGTGCTGTAAAAGGGGAATCAACGGGTGAACAAGATCAACGCGGCCAATCTACCGGACGGGACCAAGGCGCAACGAGTCTACCTGCATCTGCACGATCAAATCACCGAAGGGCAGCTTTCGGCGGGGGAAACCCTGCCCGGGGAGCAGCGGCTGGCCGAGAAATTCAGTGTATCGCGAGTGACAATACGACGGGCGCTGGACGCGCTTTCACGCAATGGCCTGATCGAGCGTCAGGCTGGAAGTGGTACCCGGGTTTCCGGCCAGTCCACCCTCGGTGCACACGCAGCGATGGATTTCAATACGCTCATGCCGCAGCTGGTCGAAATGGGGCAGAGCACAACCGCGCGGCTATTGTCCTTTTCCTACGGCAAAGCTCCAGAGGTGGTAGCAAAGGCCATGGGGCTTCCGAGCGACCATCAGGTGCAGATCGCAACGCGGGTGCGACTGACTGATGATGTCCCGTTTTCGCATCTGACTACCTATGTGCCCGCTGTGATTGCACAGAACTACTCGGAAAGTGACCTCGCCACGACACCGCTGTTCAAACTTCTGGAGCGTAGCGGCGTGCAGATTGAACGGGCGCATCAGACCGTCTCCGCAACATTGGCGGGGCCTGAAGTGGCTGAGGCATTGGGCGTTGCTGTCGGCTCAGCTTTGCTGTCGCTTAAGCGCATCGTTCGGGATGTCGAAGGAAATGGGGTCGAGTATCTTTCTGGCCTCTATCGTTCCGACATGTTTCGGCTTGAGATGCCTTTGGCGCGTGTGGGAACCGGTTCATCCAGGCATTGGGAGCCCGCGATCGGACGCAGCGAGGAGACCGGGAAATGAGCGCACCGCGCACCATGCTCGACAAACTCTGGGCCTCGCACGAGGTTCTGAGGCGCGAGGATGGTGTGTCGCTGCTTTGGGTTGACCGCCACTTGGTGCATGAAGGGTCGCATCATGCCTTTGCCAAGCTGACAGAGCGCGGCTTATCCGTGGCTGAACCTGCCCTCACGTTTGCGGTGGCAGATCATTACGCGCCTACAAGAAACCGAGACCGGATTGCCGATCCAAAGATTGCCCGGATGATCGAAACCTTGCGAAACAACGCGTCGGACCACAACATCAGACTTTTCGATCTGAGCGACCCGTCGCAAGGCATCGTTCACGTAATCGGGCCCGAGTTGGCTCTGACATTGCCCGGGCTGCTTATCAATTGCGGGGACAGCCACACATCCACTCACGGGGCATTTGGCGCATTGGCTTTCGGGATCGGGGCGACAGAGGTTGCGCATGTTTTGGCGACGCAGACGGTCTGGCAGCGAAAACCCAAGGCCATGCGAATAAGCGTCGAAGGTCGTTTGGGGTTCGGCGTCACTGCCAAGGACATCGCCCTGAACTGGATCGCGCAATTGGGCAGCGGCGGTGCGCAGGGCCACGCGATTGAGTATGCAGGTCAGACAATTCGGGATCTGTCGATGGAGGGGCGCATGACGCTGTGCAACCTCTCAATCGAAGGCGGGGCGCGGTTTGGCTTGGTTGCGCCGGATGAGGTCACGTTTGCCTATCTTGAAGGGCGCGAATACGCGCCTTCGGGCGCAGATCTGCAAAGAGCGCAACAGGTGTGGCGCGGCCTGATCACGGACGAGAGGGCAGTTTTCGATCGCGAGGTTACGCTGAGCTCAGCAGACATCGCACCAACCGTGACGTGGGGCACCAGCCCGGAACAGGCCCTGCCCATAACGGCCAACATCCCCAGTCCAGACGCCATTGATTCAGCAAGGTCAAATTCAGCACACGAAGCTTTGGAGTACATGGCATTGAGACCGGGGCAGCCTTTGGACGGTATCCCGGTGGATCAGGTGTTTATCGGCTCCTGCACGAATGGGCGCATTGAAGATCTTCGCGAGGCTGCTTTGGTGTTGTCTGGGCGCCAGGCGCGTGTGCCGGGGCTTGTCGCGCCCGGTTCGGCGCGCGTAAAGGCGCAGGCCGAAGCCGAAGGGTTGGACAGGATATTCCAAGATGCCGGGTTGGAGTGGGCCGCGTCAGGTTGCTCTATGTGCGTCGGCATGAATGGCGACGTTGTGGCCGAGGGCAAGCGCTGCGCATCCTCAACAAACCGCAATTTCCGCGGACGTCAGGGGCGCGGCGCGCGAACGCATCTGATGTCCCCGGCGATGGTAGCTGCAGCGGCTGTAACGGGTACAATTACGGATGTTAGGCCGCTTTTGCAGGGCAGGGCGGCGTGATGGCGGGGTGGAGCATTCAGCAGGGGCAGGCCCTGGCACTGGCGTTCGATAACATCGACACGGATCAGCTGATCCCGGCGCGTTTCATGTCAGTTCCGCGCAGTGAGGGGTATGGCCGCTATTTGCTTCACGACATGCGGCGGGACGACAAGGAACAGCTATCAGCGGATTTTCCGCTGAACCGCCACGAGGGGATCAGCATTCTGGTCGCCGGACATAACTTTGGCAGCGGCTCGTCGCGCGAGGCGGCGGTTTATGCGCTGGTCGATGCAGGCATTCGCGCGGTCATCGCACCCAGTTTCGGCGACATTTTCGCCAACAACGCCGTCAATAACGGCCTGCTGCCTGCTCGTGTCGACGCTAAGAAGGTGGCGCAAATACAGCAGGCGCTAAAAGATACCCCATGCCTTGCGTCGATTGATTTGACCAAGAACCGACTGATCCTGGGGGACATAACAGCGACCTTTGAGCTGGACGAAGGATGGCGTGTGAAGCTGATCAACGGCTGGGACGACATCGATCTGACCCAGCAGCATACGCGGACGATCAATGCTCATAGGGATAACCGCAACAAGGCCGCCCCTTGGGTCTGGCCGAACAAACCGGAATAGGACACGTCGCGCAAAGACGACGCAACACGGGTCAAGAGACCTGAAATTAGGGGAAACCAGGAAAATGCCCCTGAAACAAGTGGAGGAATAAATATGAAGATGAACGCATTGGCTGGCCTTTTGGCAGGAGCCGTGATCGCCGCCGGAACGGCCAAAGCCGAAGAAACGATCTCGGCGGTTCACGCCTTTCCTGAAACGCTGATCTATACCCAAAGCTTTCTAGACTTTGTCGACAAGGTAAACGAAGCGGGCAAAGGGGTCATTCAGATAGACGTGCGCGGCGGGCCGGAAGCCATTGGCATGTTCCAACAGCCCGATGCAGTGCGCGACGGTATCGTAGACATGGTTTACACTCCGGGCTCGTTCTACGGTGGGGCGCTGCCCGAGAAAGATGCGATGGTCGCGTCGAACCTGACCGCGATCGAAACCCGTGAAAATGGCGGCACGGAACTGATCGACCAGATTCATCAGGACAAAATGGGCCTTAAGTACCTCGGCTGGTTCGACAGCGGAGTCTGCTACAACCTTTGGACCCGTAACGAGCCCAGTTTTGACGCCGACGGCAATCTGGAAGTCGAGGGACTTAAGCTGCGCGGCAACAACGTCTACAACGCATTCTTCACCAATTACCTTGGTGCGCAAGTAATCGACCTGCCCACGGGCGAGGTCTACTCGGCCCTGCAGCGTGGTGTCGTTGATGCGACAGGCTGGACCCAGATCGGCCTGATCGACCTGAAATGGAACGAGTTCCTGAACTATCGCATTGAACCATGCTTCTTCTCGACTGATCTTGGCGTCATCGTGAACCTCGACCGCTGGAACTCGCTGTCTGAAGAGGCACGCACGATCCTGCAAGATGTTGCGATTCAACACGAAAAGGACAGTGTTGAAGCCCTGCGCAGCAAACGCGACGAAGACTTTGCGGCCCTGGACGCTGCAGGCATGACGGTTGTCACGCTGGAAGGGGAGGCGAAGGCAAAGTACCTTGCCGCGGCCCGCGAAAAGACATGGGAGCGTATGAAGGGCCTGATGGCCGAGCAGCCCGGCGGCACCGATAACTATGATCGCCTGATCGAGCTTTTCTACGATCTCGACGCTGCGAACTAAGATCACCGACAGGCCCGTCCCAGATGGGCGGGCCTTTCACTACCAGGGGCAGAGCAGGCGGGATGATGAAAAGGATCTATGACGCAGTGCTGTTTGGCATGGCCATTATCGCTGGCCTGTTGCTGGTTTGGCTGATGCTATCCGTCATCACGTCAGTTCTGATGCGAAATGCCGGGCTGCAACCCTTTGCTTGGCTGTTTACGTCTGCAGAATACGGGCTGTTGTACATGACCATGCTGGGCGCGCCTTGGCTGGTACGGGAAAAGGGCCATGTCCACATCGAACTGGTGACGGCCGCGTTGCCTGTTGGTTTGCGCCGGATTGTCAGCCGTGCGGTGGCAGCCGCCTGCGTGCTGATCTGCCTGATCCTCGCCTGGCAAGGGGCTGATCTGGTCCTGACGAATATCGAGCGCGGGGACTACGACACCCGCGCTTACTATTTCCCTCGATGGATGCTGACCATCGCCTTTCCACTATCGTTTGGAATGATGGCGATCGAATTTTCGCGCTTTGTCTTCGGGCCTGAGCTGATGCACAACGGAGAAGCAGGGATAAACGAATAATGGAGTGGTACGAAGCGCTTGCCCTGCTGCTTGGGTCGATAGTGTTCCTGATGGCCATCGGAATGCCCGTGGCACTGGCCTTTCTTGCAGCCAACATTCTCGGCGCCTGGGTCTTTATGGGGGGGGAGCGCGGCGTCACGCAACTCCTCAACAACGGGCTGGGCGCATTGACCAAATACGCGTTGATGCCAATCCCGCTGTTCTTGTTGATGGGTGAGATATTCTTCCACACCGGGTTGGGTGGGCGCATGTTCAGCGCGATAGATAAGCTGCTTGGCCGGCTGCCGGGACGGCTGAGCTATGTGACGGTTCTTGGAGGCACCGCGTTTTCAACGTTGTCGGGGTCGTCGATGGGCTCAACCGCGCTTTTGGGGTCGCTCATGGTCCCCGAAATGAACCGCCGCGGATACAAATCATACATGAGCATTGGACCAATTTTGGGAACCGGTGGCTTGGCGATCATCATCCCGCCCTCGGCGCTTGCCGTGCTTTTGGCCACTCTGGCACAGATAGACGTCGCGGCATTGCTGATAGCCGGAGTCATTCCCGGTTTGATACTCGCCTTGTTCTACATTGGCACAATCTGGCTCCAGACTCGGCTGGATCCCGAGGCGGCTCCTGCCTACGACGTCGAACCCATGTCGTTGGTGTACCGCCTGAAACTGCTCATGACTGAGGTCGTGCCGATGGTTGGCGTCATGGTCGTGATTATCGTCTTGATGATCCGCGGCTTTGTCACCCCATCCGAGGCAGCAGCGTTTGGCGCATTGGGCGTATTGATCCTGGCCGCGATTTTTCGCTGCCTTTCGTGGGAGGCGATCAAAAAATCGGTCATCGGCGCGCTCAAGGTCACGCTGATGGCCTATTTGATCGTCTTCGGCTCGGCCACGTTCAGCCAGCTTTTGGCATTTTCCGGAGCATCGCGAGGACTGGTGAATTGGGCCATCGCGTTTGAACTTGCTCCATTGGCCATGCTGACGGTGATGTTCGCTGTCTTGTTGTTACTTGGCATGTTCATGGAACAGATTTCGATCATGTTGCTGACCGTGCCTATCTTCTTTCCACTGGCGCAAACGCTCGGGTTTGATCCCATCTGGTTCGGTCTGATAATGTTGCTCTCGCTCGAGATCAGCTTCACTACACCACCATTTGGGTTGCTGCTTTTTGTGATGAAAGGTGTCGCGCCACCGGGCACAACGATGCGCGAAATCTATACGTCCGCATTCCCGTTTATTTTCTGCTCAATTTTGCTGGTCGTTTTATTGATCATTTTCCCAAACCTGGCTTTATTCCTGCCGTCCCTGTGAGAATGCTCTTTTATGGCAAATGGATGAATACCCTTGCGAAGGTCGCTGAGCGACGGTGCGTACGTTTCTTTCGACGACGCACAGCCAACATTCTGCGAGCAATCCACGCTAAACTTGCTTTGAATAAAACCAAACGGCAGGTTTGTCCGCACAGCGGTCGTTCAGGCGATCACGTCGCGCGGCGCTGCGGCGAATGGGCTCGGAGCGGACTTGCCGCGATGCAGCGGGTCGCTCTCCTACCTGCATTCTGCCATTTTAGATGAAACGCTGAGTACTGCTCCCGCCCAAAACCTTTGGAAATTTCGCTTTCTATGCCATCCTTAGGGAAACGAGGGGAGAAACATGAAAACCAATTTATTGGCAGGTATTGCCATTGTCTCCGGCGCAATGGCGTTTGCCGAACCATCTTTGGAGCGAGGCGAATACCTTGTTGAAGGACCTGCCGCCTGCGGCAACTGTCATACTCCACTTGGACCCGAAGGACCAATGATCGAATTGAACCAGGCCGGTCGCCTGGTGGAAAAAAATCCAGGCTTTACGGCAATTGCGCCCAATATCACCCCGGGTGGACGCGTGGCAGAATGGACAGACGAGGAATTTGCTCGGGCAATTCGGGAGGGGATTACCCCAGGTGGGTCGAGGGTAATAGGACCCCCAATGCCAATAGCACTTTACAGTCGGCTGTCGGACGACGACGTTCTGTCGATTGTGATGTACATGCGCAGTTTGCCAGCGGTCGAGAATGATCCCGGCGAGAGCGTCTACAAAATACCGTTACCTCCCGCATATGGACCGCCCGTCACAAGCGTCGTGCACCCAGAAGAAGGTGTGACCGTAGAGTATGGAGAGTACCTTGCCGGTCCGGTGGCGCACTGCATTGAGTGTCACAGTCCAATGGGCCCCATGGGGCCGGATTGGGTCAATCAGCTTGGTGCAGGTGGTTTTGAGTTCCATGGTCCATGGGGAGTTTCAGTTTCATCCAACCTGACAACGCATGCAGAAGATGGAATTGCCGAGTGGACGGATGCGGAGCTGAAGCAAATGATCACAACTGGCGTCCGACCCAACGGAAACCCGATGCTGCCGCCCATGGGCTACGGGTACTACAGCCGTATGACGCCCGAGGACGTCGATGCAATAATTTATTACTTGCGCCAACTTCCCTCGTTGTCGGATCCGACTTAACGCATTTGCCATCCATTCGAAGTCAAAATTTTCAGGCAAACCGACGTCATAGATGCAAGTCCAAACGTCAGCTTTATCCGCAAAGCGGTCGTTGAAGCGAATTGAAACTAGCGATCGCTCAGACCTCAAAGCAGTCGCTCAAAAACTTGAGATGCGCTGCAACGCAGAGAACGGTTATTTGGAGCCAAAGCAGCCTTCAAATTGAATTGTTTCTCAATTGTAAGCACCGGACGAATACGTCAATTCATAGGAATGGCTGTATAGTTCGAACACAATACCGAATGGATCTTCAACATAGACCATCCGGTAAGGTTTATCGCCCGGATAATAGTAACGAATGGGCATCCGCTGCTTTCCCCCTGCCGCTACGATTTTTTCCACCAGACCTTCCACGTCGGGATCTTGGATGCAAAAGTGAAATGTCCCATTGCGCCGGTAGTCCATGTTGTTTTCAGGCGCATAATTCCCGTCGAACTCGAAAATCTCAATCCCAACGCGATCCGCAGTCGCCATGTGAGCTATGCGCAGTTTTTTCCATTCTGGTCCAAAGACATCCGTGCACATTACACCAATATCGCTATCATCCTCGAGAACGTCTGTCGGCGGCATGATGACGTAGAAGCCAAATACCTCAGAATAAAATTTTACGGCTTCATCAACGTCTGGCACAGAAAGCCCTATGTGAGAAAAGGATCGAGGTGTGTGCGACATTGTAGTTCCTTTCAACTGTTTTGGACCAAAGTTCAGTTTCAATAAAATGATCTGCAAGTAGAAGTCTGCCTAACAAAGGAAAAGTCAAATTGTGATTGCCGAATTCACAGCTGCTGCCAGCAAATTGATTGACCCTTCAGCGTTGATCCACGGGTAGATATCTGCCCGGTATTGAAAGCGACCACGTCAGCAATGCAGGCGTCGTTTAGCCTGCAGAAAACGTCTTCTTCTTTATTGCGTCTAAAGCCCGTCGTAGCGCGGAAGTTCAAAGTACAGAGGTTCAAATTACAGTATTGCGCTTCTCAAAGTGCCGAGTGCATTACTAGTTCTGGTATGATTTTCTGCGTCCCAGCGACGACCGATTTCAAATATATTCGGGTAAAGCCATTTTGACGTTGCCACTGAGGAACAAGATAATTTTTGAAAATGGGCCTGAATTGAGCTTTCGAACTTCCCCAATTTTCTATCTCTGAGTTGCGACCGCCGGCAGTTGCACGCGGCCCGCGCGCTATGTCCACAAAATGAAATCCGTCCGCATTGTTCTTCCGTATCCAACTATGAAAATGGAGGTGTGGAATGTTACGGATAATTGTGCTTTGCGGCTTGCTATTGCTAGGCGAACAAGTGCGCGCCCTTGAACTTGACGCGAAGTTTGCCTCGATTGACGGGGGAACCTTGTCTTTGTCAGATTGGAACGGTCAACCGGTTCTAGTTGTCAATACGGCATCCCAATGCGCGTTCACCCGTCAATACCGGGGGCTTCAAGACCTTTTTGATCGGTATCGCAACCGCGGATTGGTTGTTGTGGCGGTCCCTTCGGATGACTTCAAGCAAGAACTGGCCACCAACGACGAAGTGCGCGATTTCTGCGAACTGCAATACGGAATCGATTTGCCGATGAGCGTGATAACACACGTGACCGGCCCTGACGCTCACCCTTTCTTCCGGTCCTTGAAAGAGGAGGAAGGATTCGTGCCAAGGTGGAATTTCAACAAGGTCTTGATCGGTCCCGATGGCACAGTCGTAGAAACCTACAGGTCGACCGTTGATCCGCTTTCGGCGTCCATTACGAACAAGATCGAGGAACTCCTGCCATGAAAAACCGCTCCAGCCGGATCACTCTACCCATTCATCACAAAACGCAAGCACCCAGATGATTGTGCGGGTATAGGACTTGAACCGCTCGTCCAGCAATGGCATCCCAAAAGGAAACCAGTCTCACGTGGAAAATGTCAGATGAAAAATCTTCTTCTAACGTGCTGCTTTGGATTTGTTTTTCTTGGGTTCACCGCGTTTCCGTCGGCTGCCCAGCCTCGGTTAGGATGGGCGTATCAGGTTGATGGGCTTGCCGCGTTTCAAGGGGATGCGGATTTGAGTGGCGGTGGGAAGTTCTCTGCAAGTCGAGCGTTTCTACGTGCTACCGCACTTTACAATTTAGAAGGCGGAAGCAGCGTTGGGCTTTCCACCAGCTTTGGCAAGCTGGATTATAATTTCAGCCAATCTAACAACCAGCCTTGGGAAAACATCCGGGACCTTCGCGTAGCTGTTCCTGTCCGGTTTCGTGTGGGGGATACAACAACGGTTTTTGTTTCGCCACAGATCAGGTGGGACTACCAAAGCGGGGCCTCCTCATCTGACGGTAGAACCTACGGTGTTTTTGCAGGTATTGCATGGCAACTGAACGAGCGCCTAACGATAGGTCCGGCCTTTGGCGCGTTTTCTGAATTTGACGAAAGCGGTACTGATTTTTTTCCGGCTCTGCTTATCGACTGGGACATAAATGACCGCTGGAATTTGAACACTGGCTCTGGTGTCGGAGCAACGCAAGGCCCCGGGTTGTCGCTGAGCTACGCTCTAAATGAGGCTATCGACCTTTCGTTGACCGCACGCTCAGAGAGAATTCGTTTCAGGTTAGATGGGGATGGCCTCGCCCCGGATGGGGTGGGTGAAGATAAGAGTATCCCTGTAGTTCTTTCTCTTGGGTACAATCCGAATCCTGGGGTTTCAATGAGCGTGTTTGCGGGCGCAGAATTTGATGGCCGCCTGACTTTAGATGATGCGAACGGAGTAGAAATCAGTCGGCAAAGGTATGACACTGCACCATTGGTTGGGCTGGCGTTTAGGGTCAGGTTCTGATCACGGCATCGAGCCAGTTTGCCATATGTGTGGGGAGGTTTTCTCGCGTCTGAGTTGAACCACTGCTTTGTCCGCAAAGAGGTCAGTTAGACGGAACATAGCGAATGGCTGCTCTGAGCCCAAAGCAGTCGGGAGATCTCTTTTACTTTGGGGTC